>JASLGM010000039.1 GCA_030150045.1 Taishania sp. | reverse complement strand
CCCAAATGCTTCAACGGAGTATACATTAAATTAAAATGAATACCTTCCATTAATATATCGGTAGAAACCACCATAACTTCTTCCTCATTGATGTGAATCAGCGCGGCGTCATCTCCAATTCCAAGGATTGTGCTCTCATTCCGTTTCGTTTCAAAAGCCTTACTTAAATGTTCAATTAGACCAAATTCGCCTAAATCCTCCAAATTCTTTATTTCTTCCATTGTATCTTTCTTCTCAAGCAAAGTTACATTTTTATATGCAACTGGTGAAAATTTACGCCCAACGGAGGTAGAAAAATAAATGTGCAAAAAATGAGTAATTTCCCTCTAGTGTATAAGGATATGTAGTTTATTTTCAGTTTTTTTCGCTTTGAGAAATAGAGTGGTGTTCAGTGTTTTTAACATTAATTAGCAAATAAATAATTGTCTAATTCAAAGTGAAGGCGTATATTTGGTGGAGATAAAAGAAAAAGAAAGCCAACTAATTACTGAAAAAAAAAGGATTTCCCTATTTAATTTGTTGGTATACATATTCACGTAAGTGAGAACAATGCTTTAATAAGCAGTAGTTTCAATTGTTAGGCAAGTTAGGTAAGGAAAGGACGGTTTACGTCCTTTTCGTTTTTTATATGATTCCCCATTCCATTTATTGTAAACAAGATCCAGATGGTGTAATTGTATCAAATGTGATCCCTTTTTTTCAGCCCGGGAGTAGCGTGACAGCGAGGCGTGGTGAAAAAGAAGGGAGTGCGTGATTGCCACTGCGACCAAAGGAAGCACGTGGCAAACAGCTTACGAACTCTTTTTTAGTAGCCGACTAAACGCGAATACCGAAAAGGCTGCCTGTTTATTTACCTTGAAAAAAACAATTATCTGGGCGTTCCTCCTCCCCAAGAAAAAATGGGAAGGCGTCGGGCTATCCGCTGTATCTTTTGTTTCACTGCGCTCAACAAAAGGATGTCGCTGCTATCCCTAACGCGAGATAAAGGAAATGCAAAGGTGGTGGTGAGTAACTATAAATTTCCCTTATTTCTACTTTTGTTAAAAACCGAATAAATTGATATAAGTACATTTAAAGTAGGTTTGAATACACTTTAGTCAATGTCGAGCAAAATAATGAGGGTGATTATATTTATATTTTCATTTAAAAGTGCGTTTGGGTAATTCATTTATGGCTTTTGGTCATTCTGTACATGTGAGGGAAAGTATTTATCTATCTTCATAAGTGTAAGACAAGAAGTAGTTAAAATTAGAGTAGTTTTAGAGGTGAATCGAAAGGTTCACCTTTTTTCTTTCCCATAAAACAACTTGCGCATTTCCGATGGACGTTTACTGGTCATCTCGAAAAAGGTATTGCTAAATGCACCTAATGTCAAGTATCCCACACGATCTGCAATTTCGGATAATGATAAATCTGTTTTCTGTAACAATTCAATGGCGTGAATCATGCGTAGATGTTTCAAATATTGTAAAAATGACATTTTCAATTCAGACTGAAAAACGCGTGATAAGGTTCTTTCGCTGGTATTGAAGCGATTACTCACCGATTTTAGAGTGTGAATCTCATCTAAATGCTTCTCTAAATAATCCAATACATTCTTTAATTTTTCATGATCAGATATGGGTAGAATAATGGGTACATTCTTGTGCGATTGTGGCATTAACACTTGTAATAAAGCCTGTAAATATAAGTAAGAAGGGTCATTGGGTAAGCGCATGGTTTCGCTCCATTGTTCTGTATATTGAATCATTTGAATGATTAGCTCACTCGCTGGGAAAATTCCAATTTCCTGAAAAAAAGAATCCTTAGCCGTCAATTCCTGAGAGAAATAGATGGAGCGGATATGTGTTGCATTCTGACTGACACGTAACACATGGGGTAATCCGGCTGGAATCCAAAAGAAAAAATGCGATGGGACAACCAGAGTGGTGCTCTCAACAGTGATGTATGCAATTCCTCCATCAATATAGCTCAATTGACCTTTGCTGTGAGTGTGCCAATCTATAAACCGTTCGAATTTTTCATGAATGACGTAAATACCGTTCTCTTCTTCTTCAATATCGGGTAGATGCAATGTTAAACTCATACGCAAAAATACACAATTTGGCTGGATTGAATAAAACATTGACTAATTAAACAAAATATCTTTTCTTGATGGCGCTGTACTTTTGTTCTCTGGTTTTTAATGTAAAATGAAAAGTAAATTAATAAGAGGGGTTTTTGTGCTAACGTTGCTTTCTACCGCATCGTTTTGCCATGCACAAGATTCTTTAACAGTCGATTTAAGCACCCTTTTACAAGCAGTTGAGGGTAATAGTAGACAAGTAAAATTAGCACAATTAAACTTGCGTATGAATGAGGCTGACGTACAGACTGCTAAACTGGAAAGGTTGCCGGAGTTGTCTGCGCGTGGAAGTATAGATTACGCTACAAATATGTCCATTTTTGACAATGGACTTTTTCAACAACCGTCGCAACATGAAGTCATTCATTTGTTATATAATACAGGGGCAGATTTCTATTTGAACCTCTATAAGGGAAGTTGGAATGCATGGAATATAAAGGAAGCGCAAATCAAGAAGGAATTGGGGATGCTTAACGTTCAACAAACGCTTTCCAAAACCAAGTTAGAAGTGTGTTTTGCTTTTCTTGATTTACAACAAACTTATATTCTGAAAACTGTATTGCTAGAGGATGTAGAAGATCAAAATAAACAATTAAAGGAAATAAAAGATTTGTTTGATAACGGAGTTGTGTTACATAGCGATGTGTTACGGGTTGAATTAGAGTTGTCAAAGCGTGAGTTTGCTTTGGTGGAAATGAATAATGCAATCGTTAAATACAGTCAACAAATTGCACTATTAACTGGTAAAGATCCTCAAGTGATTATTCGACCTTCAGCTTCGCTAGTTCAGCAAAGTGTGTCGTCTTTTGCTGCTAATTTTGAAACCCTTCACACACAGGCGTTTGATCTAAAGAGGACAGCGTTTGGTAAACGTATTGCCGAGGCGGAATTAAGAAAAACACGTGCTTCACAATTACCTCAATTGAGTTTAGAAGGAAACTTCACATTTGCTAATCCACAGATTTTTTTATATCCCTACAACAATGCGTGGTACACATTAGGACTTGCGGGATTGAAGTTGAAAGTTCCGATTTCAAATTGGTACTTGCGCAAAGCGGAGGTTGAAAAGGGAAAGGTGGAGATTTTAAAAGAAGAGGAGAAACATTTGTTCGAAACCGATGACCTCCGCAATCAGTTGTTAGCTGCGCAGTTGGATTATCAGGAAGCGAAAGAAAAAGAGGTGATTTGTAAAAAGAACATACTGTTAAGCCAAGAGAATTTGCGAATTATTAAAGACAATTATTTCCAATCTGCTGCTTTAATTACTGATTTGTTAGACGCCAATATGCAAGTATTGAAAAGCAAATTTGAGTGGGAAGCAACAAAGATCAATCAACAACATCATTATTATCAAATTGAATATTTAAAAGGAACGCTATGAAATGGAAGGTGAAATGGAAAATGAGTGACCGTACGATTACACGTATCACCAACGGATTTGCACTTGTTATTGTGATCATTTTAGCGATTTGGGGAATCAAAAAATCGGTGGAAAACATCAATTATGAATACACGAATGATGCGCAGGTAACTGCTTATATCAACCCAGTCATTGCTAGAGTAGGCGGTTATATTGTGGGTGTACATTTTGTAGACAACCAGGTTGTGCATAAAGGCGACACACTTTTGGTTATTGATGCGCAGGAATATCAGTTTGAAGAAGCGCAGCAATTAGCAGCAATGAACCGCGAAAAGGCAAATATTCAGGTGTTAGAAAGTCAGAAAAAAGTACAGACGTTTTCAAATGAGGTGCTCGAACAAAAAATAAATGCCCAAAAAGCAAAAGTATGGAAGCAAGGGTTGGAATTTGATCGTTATAAAAAATTGTATGAACAACAATCATCTACTTCTCAAAAAATGGAAGAAGTATTGGCAGAGCTTGAGGTTATGAAAAATGATTTACTTGCGTTGGAGAGAGAACTACAAGCAGGCAAAGCTTTATATGAAGATTTAGAAGTGAAAAAAGGAGTGTTCAATGCCGAAAAAGAACGTCTTTCAGCGGTTATCGGAAGAAGAAATTTAGATGTGGATTACACGGTAATTCTTGCACCATACACCGGGCGAATGGGAAAACGAAACATTGAAGTCGGACAGATGATAAATGCTGGTGAGGTATTAGGTTTTCTCGTAAATGATGAGACCCCTACATGGGTTATTGCTAACTATAAAGAAACGCAAGTGCGAAATATTCAAGTGAATGATAAGGTGGAAATTGTAGCAGATGCTTTTCCAGACCGTACGTTTACGGGAAAAGTTATTTCCTTAGCACCGGCAACGGGATCTGCGTTTAGTTTACTTCCTCCAGATAACGCCACAGGAAACTATGTGAAAATTGTACAAAGGATTCCTGTCCGTATAGAATTAGTAGATCAAGAAGCAAAATTATTGTTGCGTTCAGGAATGAATGTCAACGTTTGGATTCCCAAAAAATAAGATGAACGAGCTTTCGAAATCCTTTCAGTCATGGGTGCCAGAGTGGCTGATTCGCGCGACCTTGTTCAGTTGTTTGATGCCCAGCATGATGTTGTTTTTCTTGCCTGGAATTAATTTACAAGCTACAGCAGGATTTTATGGTTGTCAACCTAATGATGCCCAATTTCTGATTGTGCTCTTTTATGCAAGATTTGTAGGTTCATATATTCTAGAAAGGCGCTTTTTTCGCTTTTTTCCAATAAAAACCTATTACATTTTATTTCATGCCTTGCAGATGTTCAATTGTATATTGATGTATGGAATAACAGATGTTACTTGGGTTTTTCCTTTGCGATTTATTCAAGGGATGCTGTTTGCCAGCGCAGTGAACTTATCGATGTCCATGATTTTTTCTCGAATGGAGTCGTCGAAGGCAAAAGTAAGCGGATATTCAGTTTTTTTTGGTTTACTGTTGGTTAGTTCACCTTTTAACAATTTGATTTTCTCTTCTTTTCTAGACGATATTAATTTTCAAATGCTTTATGCTTTTGCGGCGTTTAGCTTCATCCCCGGACTTATACTTATTGTGTTTTTAATGAAAAACGTAAGACATGAACGTCCTTATCCTTTACGAGCTATCGATTGGGGGAGTTTTATTTTCTTTAGTGCTATTTTTGTTAGCATAGGTTATGCTGCTGTATTTGGTCAAGAAAATTATTGGTTTACTTCTTTTAGAATCAGCATGTGTTTCACAATTGCACTTGTAGCATTTCTACTTTTTAAATGGCGACAAAAACACTTAAAACGCGTTTATTTACATCTAGATGTTTTTAAAAGTAAAAGATATTGGATAGGAATAACCGTTTTGTTTGTTTTGTACATTGAACGTTTCTCCATTCAACTTACCCAGCAGCATTTTACCAGTGTCTTTGGGTTAGATCCAGAACACCTGTCTTATTGGAATGTGGTAAACATTGTCGGAATCATTATAGGAGTGAGCATAGCTGCACGTTGGACTTTGCGAAATGTACCCATTAAATACATCTGGATTTGTGGATTTTCCAGCTTGCTTTTATTTCACAGTATGATGTTCTATCGTTTTGAGAATTATGGAAACAGGCAAGTATTTTGGATCCCGTTAATTGCTCACGGCGTTGGTGTAGGGTTGTTAATGGTTCCTACTATTTTGTTTGTCATCTCTACAGTAAAAGAACATTTTAGCATTTCGGCTGCCGCCTTTTGTTTGGGCATACGATTCTTAGGGTTTGTTTCTTCCATTGCGATTATTAATTATTTTGAATTGGGACATAAAAGTGAACATTTTCAAGTGTTCCGTGACCACCTGACGGCCGACAATCCTGTTGTTAGGCAGCAGCTAGCACTGCGTAGTCAGGTGTTTTCGGATCGCGGTATGATGGCAAATGTGCAAAAAGCAAGCGTCAAAAATTTGTATCAAACTGTGGTAAAGCAAACGCAAATCCGAAGTAATATGGATTATTACGAATACATGATGATAACCAGTGGTGGAATGATTTTGTTTGTGTTGTTGGCACCAGCCTTGAAGAATAGATACGAGAAATGGCGGGAGATGAAAGTAGCACCAGTATAAAGTTAAAAGCCACCCAGAGGTGGCTTTTAACTAATGTATTAATCTTGATTTCTTTTCTTTACCATCGTTAAAATGGTAGCGATTCCAACCGTTTCTCCTGTTTCATCATAAATGTCAACTAAGAATTTAACGATTCCTTTCGCGATGTCTTCGTCGTTTCGTTTTTCTTGGTCGATTTTTTCTTTAACAGTGAAGCGTACGCCAATTGTTGATCCTGGATAGACAGGTTTTGTGAAGCGTGCTTCGTCAATACCATAATTCAAGAGAACGGGGCCTTTTTTAGGGTCAACAAACATACCGGCAGCTTTCGAGAGAACAAAGTAACCGTGCGCCACTCTTCTTTCGAATAGTGTTCCTTCCAAAGAAGTGGCATCTACGTGAGCATAGAAGTTATCTCCAGAAACATTAGCGAAGTTAATGATGTCCGCTTCGGAAACCGTGTGTTTATGGGTGAAAACCGTATGGCCGACAACTAAATCTTCAAAATGTTGACGGAATAAATGAGGGTCTGCCTCTGGTTGTGCTGCACCAACTTGGAATTGTTGGGTAATGGCTGTAATCGTTGTGGGGTGACCTTGAATGGCTGTACGTTGTAAGTAGTGCATGATTCCTCGTTTACCCCCCATTTCTTCACCGCCACCAGCACGGCCCGGACCACCATGTGTTAACAAAGGCATAGGAGAACCATGACCTGTGTTTTCTTTCGCACATTGTTCGTTCAGCACCAAGATACGGCCATGCATTGTTGCCGCACCAAGTACGTAATCTGTTGCTTCTTTGTCACAAGGGGTAACGATAGAAGAAACCAATGAACCTTTACCCATTCTTGCTAACTCAATGGCATCCTCTAAGTTTTTATAAGGCATAATGGTCGATACAGGACCAAAACATTCTATTTCATGTACAGCTGTCTTGTGGAAAGGATCATCATTACGGAATAAAATAGGAGAAATAAACGCTCCTTTTTCTTTGCATGCTCCAACCACTTCAAATTCATTTACATCACCGTAAACAATGTGTTGCGATTGTTGTAATAAAGCAATGTTTTCCTTTACCCGATCTACTTGCATTTGTGTAGCCAACGCACCCATGCGCACGCCTTCAACTGATGGATCTCCAATAACTGTTGAAGCCAAACGCTTTGAAAGGGCTGTTTGTACTTCGTCAATTAAGTTTTCAGGAACAATGACACGACGAACTGACGTACATTTTTGTCCTGATTTTATCGTGATTTCTTTGGTAACTTCTTTAATAAAAAGGTCAAATTCAGCAGTGCCAGGAAGAGCTTTTTCTCCTAAGATAGAAGCGTTTAATGAATCTGCTTCTAAGTTGAACATCACGTTTTCAGAAAGAATTCTGGGGTTTGTGCGTAGCGTATTTCCTGTGTGAGCGGAACCCGTAAAGGTTACAATATCCGAGTGTTGCACATGGTCAATGATTCCTCGACCTAGACCTACCACCAATTGCAAAGCGCCTTCTGGTAAAATTTTTGATTCAATGATGTCACGTACTACTACTTCTGTTAAATAACAGGTGTATTCCGAAGGCTTAACTACGGCTGGGACACCCGCCATTAAGTTCACTCCAATTTTTTCTAGCATTCCCCAAACCGGGAAGTTAAAGGCATTGATATGTACGGCAACACCATCTTTGGGAACCATGATGTGGTGGCCAATAAACGAACCTCCTTTTGATAAGGGAACTGTTGCCCCATCTACATAAAATGGTAAATCAGGGAATTGACGACGTAAAGATGCATTGGCAAATAAATTCCCGATTCCACCTTCGATATCGATCCAAGAATCTACACGAGTAGCGCCAGACCATGCCGAAACCTGATAGTACTTTTCCTTGCGTTCCATCAAGTGCATCGCCAACGCTTTTAGCATACGACCTCTTTCTTGGAATGTCATTTTGCGCAAGATAGCTCCACCCGTTTTACGACCGTAGTTTAAAATGCCTTCAAAGTCCAAGCCTTTGGAAGAACATGTCCCAAATTGCTCGCCAGTAATAGCGTTGTATAAATTCGTTTCTACACCTTCTCCGTCAATCCATTGACCTTGAACATAGTTTTGATAACGTTGCATAATTTTTTTGATTGAATTGCCTAAATGTACAAACTAATAATGAAATGCTACTTTTTGTTACGACGAAGGAACAAAAAAGAGCATTTTTTAACCAAAAGAACATTATCTAAAATTGACACTCTCACTTCTACAATCTTATCATGCACTAAACTTATGCGTAAAATCTTTCGTTAAGATTGCGCTTTTACTTTGTCTTTAAAGAACCAATTAAATTGAAATTTTAATTGTGTGTTATTAGAATTGAATACGCTTCTTATGTTTTCAGTTTTATTCATCACTTCCACTTGGGTAACGGGGACAAAACCGTTATTAAAAATAAAACTATATGCAAGTACTCGCCCCTTAAAAGTGGTGCAACGCCAGCCTATACCGACTAATAACTGCGGAGTAATTCCTGCTCGTGTACGAGAGTGAGATTCAAATTCAGGAATGTACTTACTAGACTCTAAATTCTTTGAATAGGAGGTCGCATTTGACAATGAAAGAAGAATGTTTGTACCCAATTCAATATAAAAATTATTCTTTGTTTTAGATGGAATATTGAATTTAACAGAAATAGGAATATGGAAATATCCAGCTCTATATTTCTTAAATGTATTGTAATATTTGTATCCTATTCCTGAATAGTCGAATTGTAGCCCTGCAGCTAAGTCAAATTGAGTTGCCATTTTCCAATGCATCAATCCACCAATACCAAATCCTAAATTCAGTGTTTTTCCAGAAAAACCCAACGGATCTTCAACTCCACGAGTACCATTGAGAAAAGTTGTATTTGCATTTACACTAAGCGCATAGCTAAATTTAGATTGCGCTTTTACAGGTATCGAACCGACTACGAGTAAAAGAGTGAATAATAGTCTTTTCATAAGTTTTAGTTTTGTAAATTGTTACTTAATAAAATAAATGAAAGTTACTCTATTTCTATTTTACGAATTAATATCCCTTGTAATGTGTTTAAGTATAATATGTATTGATTTTTTTGAGGAAGAGAATTTTCAATGCTTATAGAATAGGTCTTAGTTGAATTGTTTATTTCAGGAGTTAAGCTTTTTAACAAATTTCCATCTTTATCATATATTACTATCTCATTCAAAGAATTCGTTGTATTCAGTTTTATGTTTATAATACGAGTAGTTGGATTAGGATAAATATTGCAAAATATAGAGAATCCTTCTTCAAACATTACATCAACAGATGCTCCTGCATCGCTAATACCAACAACCTCAATTAAATCAGTTAAACCATTTACTCCTTTCGGTAACTCGGTCGTGATTTTTAAGTCAAATAGGCATTTTATATTTCCTTGGTTGTCTTCAATTAGTTGAAATGCATTTTTTGGAAAATCACCTGATGTACTAATTACTCCTTTCGTAAAGTGAATTTTGCCATTATAAAAAGTATTCTTTTCTGTCCAAATACTATCTTCTGAAGATGAAGGAAGCCACATAACAATCTCGAATGAACTGAATAATGCATCATCATTGAGAGATAATTCTCCTTTTACTGAGTTGATTTGTACGCGTTCAGCTAAAAAAATTGTTTCAGATACATTAATTGTAGATTTTTCTTCTCCATTATCTGTTTCATTAACATATTTATCCGTAACATATTTTTGATATAAATCGGAATATGAATTACCTCTACCACATATTCTTTTATTTTTAAATACGCTTCCTGAGAAGTACCATTTCCCAAAATTATTGGTTGCTATCTGCCAAGCACAATTATTCATTATTTGGGCATGAGCATAACCTCCTGTACCCATGCCTGGGCAGGCAAGGCCTACATCTTGTCTTGGAAGCATTAAATAATTAACTCTAGCTGTTGCTTTGTATTTCCACCATGGATTATTGTTGACTGGCAACCAACAGATGTTACTATTTCTACAAATTCCATCAGCTAAAGCAGTGAAGGAGATGAGGGAAATAAAGATAAATAGGTGATAGTGTAGTGTTTTCATCTTTAACGTGTTTAATAGTTTTGTCAAATGTTCAATATTATTCTTAAAAATAGAATATGACTGACATTAACTAAGATTAATTTATGATATTATATTATGTATAAAGAGTTTAACGGTTTTTTTAACTTATTTTAACTCGGTGTTATTGTTTTCTTTAGGTATTTCTTTCCCTAAGTCTAGTTAGTGAAAAGGTCGGGCTTTTCGCTGTATCTTTTGTTTTACTGCGTCGCACAAAAGGATGCCGCTGCTATCCCTAACGCAACTCTGTTTTTTGTGGATTTATAGTGTGTAAATCATGGAAAATGTGTACTTTATTAGAAAACATGATTGCACTATGAACTATTACTTTCGCGTGTTAAAAAACACATTTAATTTCCAAGGAAAAGCATCAATCAAAGAGTTTTGGTATTTCTTCTTGGTTTGTCTTATTTTATCTCTAGGTATCCAATATGTTGAAATAAAAATGAATGGATGAGATCTATACACAACTATTTTTCGCTGTGCGATGATGTTACCTTTTATTAGTGTTGGAATGAGAAGATTGCGCGATGCAGGGCTTTCCGTTTGGTTATTTTTTCTTCCCGGAGTGAGTCTTATTTTAGCTGGATTACCATCAAAAGAAGAGTAATTTAATAGAAAAGAAATGTACGTCATTAAAAAAAGGCTTCATATTTGGAAGCCTTTTTTTAATGATTTATAATTGAATGTCGTTCTTTTGAGCGAAGGAAAATTGATCTGCTTTCCCTTCTATTTCTGCTAAAATATCCATGATTTCATTCAGATCAAAAGAGGTAACTAATTTCATGCGGTAATCTTTGAAATGAGAAATACCTTTGAAATAATTGGTGTAGTGACGTTTCATTTCTGTTACACCTAGCGCTTCACCTTTCCATTTTACACTCATTTCTAAATGTCTTTTGGCTGCGGCTACTCGCTCCATCACTCCAGGTTTATCCATGTGCTGACCTGTTGCAATATAATGTTTGATTTCGTTAAAAATCCATGGGTAACCGATGCTTGCTCGCCCAATCATAACGCCGTCAACTCCATATCGATTCTTGTATTCTACTGCTTTTTCGGGAGTGTCAATGTCTCCGTTTCCAAAAACAGGAATGTGCATGCGAGGATTGTTTTTAACGTCCCCAATTAAGGTCCAGTCTGCTTCACCTTTGTACATTTGTTTGCGTGTACGACCGTGAATTGAAATAGCTTCGATACCAATGTCTTGTAAGCGTTCTGCAACTTCTACCACATATTTTGTGTCGTCATCCCAGCCCAATCGCGTTTTTACAGTAACGGGTAATTTCACTTGATCAACAATAGCTTTGGTCATAGCAACCATCTTTGGTACATCTTGTAGAATACCAGCTCCAGCACCTTTACAGGCTACTTTTTTAACGGGACATCCGTAGTTGATGTCTATGATGTCAGGCTGCGCGCGTTCAATGATTTCGGCACATTGGCGCATGGATTCTATTTCAGAGCCAAAGATTTGAATGCCAATTGGACGTTCATATTCAAAAATATCCATCTTCTGAACGCTTTTTGCTGCGTCACGAATCAATCCTTCTGAAGAAATGAATTCGGTGTACATCAAGTCAGCTCCATTTTCCTTGCATAACGCACGAAATGGCGGGTCACTAACGTCCTCCATTGGAGCTAAAAGCAGTGGGAAATCTCCCAATTCTATGTCGCGAATTTTTACCATGTGGCTGCAAAGTTACAGATTGTTGAGCAGAGAAAAAGGATTGTGGACGAATTAATGAAAAAAACGGTTTTAATCAAAAGTTACATTCTTTTCTTCTTTTCCTTCATTTTTCATTTTCTCTAGGAATTTACTGACTTTTCCTTCCTTTTTTTTCTTTTCTGGATGGCTGTCTTCACCGTTATCAATGCTAATGGTTTCTCGTGGAACCATTTGTTGTTGAACTCTTTTGACAGTTGTATCTTTTTTAAACAATCCTAGATCGGATTTAAGCATTGACTTTATGCTTTCTTTCTCTTGTTGATTGTATTCCTTTTGGTTTTGTTTTTTGGCTTCTTTGTCCCATTCAAATTTTGGATTGCTGAGGTTTCCATACATGCGTAAGAATACCAAAAGACCTGTTCCGTCATCTATAATATTGCCAAATTCGGATGTTTGATCGCGTTTTAAATCACGAAAACGGAAGCCAAAACGATAGTCGATATTGTTATCAAAATCATGTTGTCCACTAAGTTTTACATTCAACAAACTCGATTCTAAAGACATGTTTGGGAAATTCACAATTCCATTGGAGATCTCAATAGTGTTTTCTAAGGTTTTGAATCGAATGTCTTGTAAACGGTTACCAATGTCTTGTACGTTTTTCTTTCCAATGACCAATTGCGCGGCAGGTGTTTTTAAGTTGTTAGTGATTTCATTAAAAGCCTCAACCCCTTTTAATCGTCCATCATTCACTTTTAAGCTAACGGTGGATTGAATGTTTTTATAGTTGATGCCGTTTCGCATATCGAAAGGTGCATTTAATTTTAGGTTAACAGCTGCATTTCCACTAATATGCTCTGCACGAACAATTTGCTGGTCGAAATTATTCCAATCCTTTAGCAAGCGACTTAAATCTATATTTATGCCTGAAAACTGTATGTTGCTAAAAAAGAACTCAGGGGAACGTTCTTCGATTTTTAGACTGCCATTGATGTGCGCTCCACTTGTTTTAAATTGAATATTGTTAAAGTCCAAAACACGATTGTTTAAGCGCATATTTCCACTGATATGATCGAATAAATGACCTTGAAAATCTACCGTTCCAATATTAATTAAAATGTTTCCTTTCATATTATGTGGAAAGATGTATTGTCTAGGTGAATTGTTTTTTGTTGGGCTTGTTGTCGTTTGAGATTGAACAGCTGCTTCAGTGTAAAAATCTAAAAAGTTGAGTTTGTTACTACTCAAATTCATAGCAATATCTAAATCTCCTTGATTGTTAATAAATTCAATAAAATTGGAAGCGGTTCCGTTTACTTTAAGGTCGGAGTGTTTTACTCTTACAGAAAGATCACGCACATTTGCTCGTGTAGAATTAAGGTCAAACGCACCATTGATGTCTTCATAAACACGTTCGTCCTGATACAATTTAATAGAGCCATTCTTAATGACGCTTTGAATCATAAGTAAATTGGGCGTAAACGTCCATTTCCCTTTGGAGTCTATTTTTGTCTTGATATCAAACTGACTGTCAATATCCATGTCGCCTTTTAGTTGTTCAACATGAGCAATTGGATAAATGCTCTGTAACATCTGAAGAGCGATTACACCATGGATTTTCCCTATATACCTTGGTGCATCAAATTCGGTAATTTTCAGGTTCCCACTAAATGGTCCTGAAGGACTTTGCATTTGAAATCGTTCTAGTGTTAAGTGTTCTTTTTTTGTTCCGCCACGGTTTGAAAATCGTCCCTGGATTTGGATGTCGTTTATTTGTAGTTTTTGACTGGGTTCAAACAAGGCGCCATTAACCACTCCAAAATCACATTCAATGACAGGTGCTTCTTTATTTTCGCGGTTATCCTCAATTAAAAAATGAAAAGAAACCTTCCCTTTTCCTTTGTATTCTTTAACTTTTTCAACTTCTTTTAAGTTAACGTTTTGTGCAACATCTACTAAGGATAAATCTTGTGCGTTTATTTTAAATTGAAGGGAGTCTGGACGAACAAATCCTTCTAAGTAAAAAGGGAGGTTAGAAACGTGAATTAGACTTTTTGGAATCTCTAAAGAACCGTTTTCTTGATTGACCTTCACAGCTATATCCATTTTAGCCTTCTTGTCATGAACAATATTCATTTTTCCTACACGTACTTCGCGAACGATTTGTGTAGATATGGCATGAACTGTAAATACAGATGTTGAAAAATTCCCTTTTAGCTTGGTGTCCAATAAGTCTGTTGCATAACATTGATTAATGGACTTGTTGTCGTATTTGAAACGTAAATTCTTGATGTTAATTTTTTTTAGATCTACATCGAATTTGCTTTTTGTTGTGTCTGAACTTGGTTTTATGATGTTGTAGTTCTCAAATCCATTTTCATCTACTTTTAACTGTAAGGTTCCTGGGTAAATGTCCACGCGATCTACCGTATATTCTTTACGTAAAGCCTTTAATGGATTCATTCTCAAACGCAACTTCTCTGTATAAAAAAGGGTGTCTATATCACTTGCGTTTTCGTAGGCGTCCTGAATAAAAAGATGGTCGAAATCAATGGACAGATTAGGAAAGGTTTTCCAAAAAGTAAGGTCGATTTTTTGAACTTTAACTTTCGCGTTCAGGTGCTCATTAATGGCTTCGACCACGACACTGATAATTTTATCTTTAAAAATAAACAAGCCACCCGACAGCAATATGGAAATACCTAAAAGGCTACCAAAACACCAGGCAATTATTTTTTTCCAATTGATTTTCATTACAAGTATCAAATTTATACTGAAAAAGGAGGTAGATTATTAGCAGCGTTATTTAGTTTTCAACGCTTAAATGTGCCTTTTATTTAAAATTAATAGAGACAACACAACAATTTAACGCAAAATGCAATAAAGAAAACCGTACTTTAGATGATTTTCACAAAGGTATGATTTATCTTTGTCCTTTAAATTTGAAAGAATGAGTTTATTGACGGTTGGAAGTGTTGCGTTTGATGCAATTGAAACACCATTTGGAAAAACAGATAAGATTATTGGAGGAGCAGGAACATTTATTGCTTTAGCAGCTTCTTTTTTTGAGCAAAATCAAAAAATTGTTTCTGTAGTAGGAGAAGATTTTCCACAAGAAATGTTAGATGTATTAAAATCAAAAAATGTTGATTTAGAAGGGTTGCAAATTAAGCAAGGGGAGAAGACGTTCTTCTGGTCTGGACGTTATCACAACGACATGAACTCTAGAGATACGTTAATTACTGAATTAAACGTGTTAGAGAACTTCGACCCAATCATTCCGACCTCATACCAAAATACAGATTATTTATTGTTAGGTAACTTGTCTCCAATCGTTCAACGTCAAGTAGTTGAGAGATTAGAAAAGCGTCCAAAGCTAATCGCAATGGATACCATGAATTTCTGGATGGACATTATGCTTGACGAATTGAAAAAAACATTGACAATGATTGATGTACTAATCATCAATGATGAAGAAGCACGTCAATTGTCGGGTGAGTATTCATTGGTTAAAGCATCTAAAGTAATTCGCGCAATGGGGCCTAAATATTTGATCATTAAGAAAGGTGAACATGGTGCTTTATTATTCCACGGAGAAGATGTATTCTTTGCTCCAGCATTGCCATTAGAAGATGTGTTTGATCCAACAGGAGCAGGTGATTCATTTGCAGGTGGATTTATGGGATACTTAGCTTCTACAGATGATGTGTCTTTCGAAAACATGAAACGTGCAATTATTGCTGGTTCAGCAGTTGCTTCTTTCTGTGTAGAAAAATTCGGTACAGAGCAGTTGTTAAATATCAATAATGAGGATTTAGCAGGAAGAATTCAAAAATTCATTA
The DNA here is from genome assembly GCA_030150045.1 of Taishania sp. Classification (GTDB taxonomy): domain Bacteria; phylum Bacteroidota; class Bacteroidia; order Flavobacteriales_D; family Crocinitomicaceae; genus Taishania. The sequence goes on along the minus strand of JASLGM010000039.1, from coordinate 202,062 downwards.
AATTGACAGATTTTGATATGAATTTGTCAATCTGAAAATAACAAACTTTTTAAAACGGAAAAATTATGGAAAGTACTGCATTTTTAGAAGGATTGAAAGCACTTACTTCGCAAGAAGATTTGATTTCAGTTGGTCGAGAAGTGAATGAGCTGAGCGCGAAATTTGAGGATTTTGTGATCGAAGAGGAGCGTAAACTACAAATTGCTCAACTAGAAGCACAGGATAAAGGGGAGGAGATTCCTGAAAACGACCAATTGCAACAAGTTAAAGAGGAATTTAAAACGGTTTTACGTGAATACCGCTCTCAAAGAAAGGTACAAGAAGATTCCAAAAAAGTTTTAGAAAGTGCAAATTTAGCACGAAAAAGAAGCTTAATTGAACGTTTACGTGATACACTAAAGGAAGAGAATATTGGTGCTGCATATTCTTCTTTTAAAGAGATTTTAGAAGCGTGGAAAGAAGTTGGGGATATTCCTCGTGATAAAAGGAATGATGTCCAAACAGAATTTTCGCACTTGATTGAGGAGTTCAACTACAACATAAAAATCTATAAAGAGCTTAAAGATCACGATTTTCATAGAAATAAACAATTGAAAGACGAGGTGATTGAGAAATTGACCACTTTGGCCTCTGTCGAGTCTATCAAAGAAGTTGAAGCGCAATTGAAAGCCTTTCAAAATGAATGGGAAGACATCGGACCAGTAAGGAATGAGGATTGGGAAATCCTAAAAGAAAATTATTGGACTGCAGTTCGTGCTATCTACGAAAAAATCAATGCGCATTACGAGGAAAGAAGAACTCTTCTTCATGAAAACCTTGAAAAAAAGAATGCTTTGTTAGCAAAAATCACGGCTTATATTGATGAATTACCAGAAGAAAGAAACATGAAATTCTGGGATACAGCTACCAATGACATTCTTGCTCTTCAAGAAGAATGGAAGAAAATTGGATTCGGACCCCGTAAAGAAAACGAGGAAATTTGGGTAGCCTTTAGAGCACAGTGTGATCGTTTTTTCGATGCGAAGAAAGAATTTTTCTCAGGTATCCATTCGCAGTATGACGGAGTGGCTGAAAAGAAAAAAGCATTGGTTCAAAAAGCATTGGATCTGAAAGATTCTACCGATTTTAAAGGTACATCTAATAAATTGGTGCAATTGCAAAAGCAATGGAAGTCACTTGGAACGGCTGGGCCTAGACACGAACAACGTTTATGGAAACAGTTTAGAGGTGCTTGCGATATCTTTTTTAACAGTAGAGACAAGCATTTTGAAAATCAAGAAGCAAGTTTAGCAGGAAATTTAGAAGCGAAAAAAGCACTTATTCTTGAAATGCAAGAGTATCAGCTACAAGCGGATAAACATCAAGCAATTGCTGATCTTAAAAGCTTTACCGCTCGCTTCAATGAAATAGGACATGTGCCTTTGAAGGAAAAAGATGAAATCTATAAAGGTTATAAATCGATTCTTGATAAATTGTACAGTGCTTTACAATTAGAAGATGAAGAAAAAACAAAAATCTTATTCCAAGCTAAATTGGATACAATGGCAGCGGCATCAGACGCCAGAAACTTATTCTATCGTGAAAAAGTAGAGCTACGTAAAAAAATTGAAACCTTGGAACATGATATTATTCAATTCGAAAATAATCTTGGGTTCTTTGCAAATTCAAAAGGTGCTGATGCTTTGAAAAAAGAAGTGGAGAAGAAAATTGACCGCGCAAGAAATGAAATTTCTGTAATTAAGCAGAAGATCAAGATGATTCCAAATGAATAGATTCTATAACGCATTATTATTGTTTTTATCGATCCCTACTATGTTCTTCGCGATCTATGTAGGGTTCGATTTACCTCTTACGATATTAAATACATCAGGTGCTATATTCCCTTACAGTGAAGCAATCTTTATTGTGTTAGGCTTGATTATGGCTTTTGTGAATATTCGTAGATCTATCCGTCGTTGGATGGGAGTGATTTTGGTGGGTAAGGTAAGTGAATACCGATGGAATCAAATTGTAAATAAAGAGCGTATTCAACGCATCTGGACCTACAATATGTTAGAGGCTGTCGTAATGGCTGCCGTTGGTATTGCACTTTACAAATTGACTTCTTTAGCCTGGATGCCATTAATTGCGCTATTGTTCTGTACATTAGACAATATCATCTTTTCCATTGTTGGAACACTAGGAAAGAAGTTCCGTGTTGGAATGACTTCTAAAGCAATTTTAGTTGCAGACAGAGATGTCAACGTTATTTATTTTTCAGGACTGAGAAGAATAGAAAAACAACAAGACTCTTTGTATTTTGAATACATCGATGATTTACAGTTAAACTTCCCGCTTAATTGCATAGCGGAAGATCAAAAGAATAACTTTTTCTTTCAGTTACGAGATGTAATAGATCATGATAAAGTGTACGTAGCAAATGATATTCCACGCGCTACGGAATAAAAGCTAATTTACGGAGCAACTGGGGAATGTTATTACTAGCATCTTCTAATTTGAAGATGGGAATATATTCCCCATTTGCCATTTTTGCAACGGAGCGCATATTCTCTTCATCTCTCGGTTGATTCACTATTCCTACAACTGATAATTGTATTCCTTTTGATCTATATTTCTTAATGATTTTCTGAATATCCTCGGTTTGACGATTGAAACCACCATCCGTTAATACAAACACATGATTGACGCCATTTGAAATATAGGATTTGTTCACCTGTTCAAAACCTAGTTTTATTCCAGCGCCCCCTGCAGTCATCCCTGAAGCTTTTAGCTTTTTAACTTGTTCATGTAAAGCTTCTTTATTCATTCCATTAGTTGGAGCAAGTAAAACGCGTGCATCTGTTGCATACGTTACCAAAGAAATCTTATCTGTTTCTCTAATCATATCCCCCAATTCATTTAATGCAAATTTCATTAAATCCATGCGGTTGTTTTGTGCCATAGAAGAGGAGATGTCCAAAACAAAGGTGACGTTAATAGGTTTAAAATAGGCCTTGTCAAAATTCGACTTCGGTAATGTATCAAAGTCAATAGGTGTATGTGAAACAATAGGCTCTGTAAGGAGTTGTGTTTCTTCTTTTTGCTTTTTCTTAGGCCAATTGATATTCCAGCTAGTGGATTGTTCTTCGACTGACGGTGCCACAACGAGTTCTATTTCTTGAAGTGGATCATTTTTTACTTTTGTTGGTTTTTCAATGGTTTCCGTTGTTGCTATCAATTGAGGGGTGTCTTCAGTATGAGGGCGGTAGGATGGGTCTTTCCGCATCTCTACCACAACTTGTCCACGTTCTGGAGTGATAAAAGCACCTTTTTCCTCTGGAAGATAGCCTGGATGTTGCGCAAAAAGGTAAATCATTCCAGGTGTATTTTTCTGAATGATTTTCCCTAATTTATCACTGTTCAGCTTCCAAACTTGAAACCCTTCTTGTATCAAACGTACTTCTGTTTGTATAAGTGGTTGACGCGTTTCTTTATCAATGGTGATAACCGTCAAGTCAAAAGACTTTTGGTTTTGGCGGGAAGGAATCGTGTTAAAGTCTGGACAAGCGGTTAAGCTGGTTGTATTTTGAGATGCTAATTGTAATAGATTCCCACTCAATTTTATCTGATGTGATTCGTTTTTATCAGAAGTGAATATATCAACCGTGTAGTTGAATTTCCCTTTTTGACGTGGATTAACCTGAAAGCGTAGAATTAAACTGCTGTCTTTTTGCACCAGAGCACGAGATTGAATATACACCACTTCGCTAGGTTTACGGACAGAGAGAATATAACCTTCCTTTTGTCCTTTGTTGGTCACCACAATATCTATGTACCGATCGGCGTAACTTTCCAGTTGGCCAAAGTCATGATGTAAGGTGCTAAATTCCATTTGAGAAAACCCAAAAGAACTGAACAGCAAGAAGAAGAAAAATAGCAATCGCATGTTATTGTTTAGCAGTAAGGTAAGCAAAAGAATGCTAAAGTAGGCAGAATTCAAGAATACGCTCGACAAATTCTTCTGGCTGTTCCGCATGCACCCAGTGACCAGCATTTTCGATAGTGATCAAATCTGAATCAGGAAACAAATCTTGAATAGCTGGAAAATCTTCATCTAAAATATAGTTGGATAATGCTCCACGAATGAACAACGTTTGAATCATACATTCAGTTTCTGGTAAAGCACCTAGGATTTGAGCCATTTCACGTTCCAATACAGGAATGTTCATGCGCCATGCCATCACTCCTTTTTCTTTCCAATAAATGTTTTTGAGAAGAAATTGACGAACACCTACTGCATCGATGTATTTAGACAAATGTGCATCTGCTTCTGAACGGTTTTCTAGTTGAGAAAGATCTAAAGTGTTCAAGCCTTCCAATATCTGTTGATGATGAGGAGGGTAGGATTTTATCCCCATGTCCACTATAATAAGTTTATCTAATAACTCAGGATAAGTCTGCGCAAAAAGCATCGCGGTTTTCCCGCCCATGGAATGCCCCATAAGTATAGCATTTTCAAGCCCTAAATCACTAAATAAAGTTTTTACATCTTCTACCATTAATGCGTATGAAAATTCGTCTGACCAATCGGAATGCCCATGATTTCGTAAGTCTACCATAATCACACGGAAATACTCACTGAGTTTTTTTCCATGAGTTTGCCAATTGTCAGAATAACCAAAAAGACCGTGTAAGATAACCAACGGTTGGCCTTCGCCTATTTCTCGAAAATGTAATTTCATACCTTTATTTTAGCTGGACAAAGGTACAAAGTAAAAATTTAGTGAATGATGATAGATCGTAGAATATCAATGATAGATGGGATTTCTACTTTTGGAAACTCCGTAGGCAAAAGCAAAGAACCTTGACTTTGTACATTTCCTTTCTCCACTTCAGAAACATGATCCAACTCTTTAATTTGAATTTTTCCCGTTGTAAATTGTCCTTGATTGATGTGTTGAATAAGATCAACGATTTTCTCTTGACTGATTTCTTTTGCGTTGAATTTCACAATCGCAATATTGGTGTCACGTGCCATCTGAAAATCAAATTGAACACGATTCACAGCTTGCGTCCCTAAAAGTTCTTTACGAATTGCACCTCCACAAGCCATTTCACAACTCATTCCAGAAACAGGAATTTCTATTTGATGTGTTGGAACAACTGAAGCTGCTTTGTTTTGTAAATCATTACCGTCCGTTTGAGTTGACTTTACCTCATTAGCATTAACAGATGGTGATTCTTGTTGGCAAGAAGCCAAAAAACCAATTAATGTAAAAACAAATATTTTTCTCATAGCACTATCAGGTTTACGCAACATTCAAAATTAACCAATAAAAATCTAGTATATTGCTTTTTAAATGTTAAAAACTGTGTAATAATGACAAATTGATATAGGTAAAGCACAGATAAAAGTGGGGAGAAAACCGTATCTTTGTTAAAATTTACAACATGGAGATAAAAGAAGCAACGTTTGTCATTTCAAACACAGAATATACAAAGTGTCCTACCGACCAAATTCCCGAATACGCATTTATCGGAAGGTCAAACGTTGGTAAATCTTCTTTGATCAATATGTTGACCAACAACAAAAAATTAGCTAAAACTTCAGGAAGACCTGGAAAAACGCAGTTAATCAATCACTTTTTAATCAATAAAGATTGGTTCCTTGTCGATTTACCTGGTTATGGATTTGCAAAAGTGTCAAAAGTACAACGTAACTCATTCGAAAAATTCATCGTCGATTACCTAACTAAAAGAGAACAATTGACCAATGTATTCGTACTGCTTGATTCTCGACTTGAACCTCAAAAAATAGATTTAGAATTCATGAACTGGTGTGGTGAAAAAAACATCCCTTTCTCTATGGTGTTCACTAAAATCGATAAACTGAGTTCTTCGCAATTACAAAAGAATTTAGCAAAATACAAAAAAGAAATGTTGAAATTCTGGGCGGAATTACCACCCGTTTTTACCACTTCGGCTGAAAGCAATTTCGGAAAAGAAAAATTGTTGAACTACATAGGAAGTATAAATCAAGCGTACAAAGACGCTAAAAAATAAAGAGTATGAAAATAGAGCAATTGTACACAAAGTGTTTGGCACAAGGTGCTTATTTTATCGCAAGCAAAGGTGAAGCGGTTGTCATTGACCCATTAAGAGAAGTAGACCAATACATCCAAATGGCGAAAGAAGCAAATGCCACAATTAAATATATTTTTGAAACGCATTTTCATGCCGATTTTGTTTCAGGACACATAGACTTAGCCCGTAAAACAGGAGCGGAAATTGTCTACGGACCAACCGCACAACCCGCTTTTGATTGTATCGTAGCGGAGGACAACCAACTGTTCAAAGTGGGAGATTTGACCATAAAAGTATTACACACGCCAGGACATACACCTGAATCTGTTGCTTATTTATTAATTGACGAAACAGGAAAAGAACACGCCATATTTACAGGAGACACCCTGTTTTTAGGTGATGTAGGTCGACCAGATTTAGCACAAAAGTTAAACGAAGAACTGACACAAGAAAAACTTGCTGCTATGTTGTTCGATTCTTTACGCAATCGCATCATGCCTTTAGCCGATGATTTATTGGTGTATCCAGCACACGGAGCAGGTTCTGCTTGTGGAAAAAATATGAGCACCGACACTGTGGACACTCTGGGGAACCAAAAAGCAACCAACTACGCTTTGCGACCTGATATGACTAAAGAGGAATTCATCAAGGAAGTAACTGAAGGTATCTTACCTCCACCACAGTATTTCCCTAAAAATGTGATGATGAATAAATTAGGTTACGATTCTATCGATGAGGTAATTGCTAAAGGAACGCGCGCCTTAAACTTAGACGCTTTCAAAAATGAAGTAGCAGCAGGAGCTTTGATCTTGGACGTACGTTCGCAAGCTGAATTTATTCAAGGATTCATTCCAAACTCCTTATTTATTGGGCTAAATGGCCAATTTGCAATGTGGGTAGGAGCTGTGATTCAAGACATCAAGCAACCCATCGTTTTAATCGTTCCAGAAGGGAAGGCCGCAGAAGCTGTTACCCGTTTAGCACGCGTTGGCTATGACGGAACGGTAGGTTTTTTAGAAGGAGGAGTAACCGCTTATGACGGAGACTTGCAAACCATAACTTCCATTTCCGCCGAACAATTAGAGGCAGAAGCACCAACATGTAACATCGTTGACGTACGTAAACCTGGTGAATGGCAGGCAGAACACATCGAGGGAGCTATGCACTACGCATTGGATTACATGAACGACGATTTAGCCAAACTTGAAAAGGACAAAACCTATCACATTCATTGCGCAGGAGGTTATCGTTCAGTAATCGCCATTTCCTTGTTAATGCAAAACGGATACACGAACTTGATCGATGTCGCAGGAGGATACGGAGCCATCAAAAATACAGGCATTCCGAAAACTAACTTCGTTTGTCCATCGACTTTATAAAAGCAAAGAATAACATAAGAATCCGTTCGTAAGAGTGGATTTTTTTTTGCTAAAGTTTTCCTTTGGCAGCCATTTCGGTCTACAGGTTATAGTAAATTCTGCCAAAAGCGTTCACCAGCTTTTTACCACGTGCTTCCGTTGGTCGCAGTGGCAAATACGCGTTCACAGCTTTTCTCATTCATTTAGCTAACACCTTACACCCGGGCTGAAAAACCTAGGATATAAAAATGTGTTATTAGCCATACTTATATATAGTGATTAGTTGCTTGTGTAATGTATTGTTTTATAGTTTGTTAATTTTATTGTTTGCTTTTTGAGGTAAATAATATTAATGTATATTTACATGAATAATTTCTGTTTAGAATTTAAGTATTTCTCCTCTTGTTGAGATGAAGGAACATTTTACAAATAGTGTATAGACAATTTCAGAAAAAGAAAAAACCACTTATGAAATCGCAAGCAATACTTATTTTACTTTTCTGTTTTTATGTCTGTACGCTCTTTTCACAAGAACAAAAAGTTACTGTCAAAAAAGATTTGGTAAGTGTGAACGGCCAACTCGTTTTTACACTCGCTTCAACCACTTATCCTGATGCGTATACCCTTTACAATCTAGAAAAGGAAAAACTAGCCGTTTTCATTGCACATTTTTATTCCGATTCCAAGCAAGTTACAGCGGGAAATCCGCAAGGTAGAATCGGCTATTTTGATATTACCTTTTTTAATACCGACATGGATAAATGTGAAATACGTATTGTAGGAATGAAAAAACAATTGGCCCAATATATTCTTTCCGAAGGATTAGTGAAAGCGGGTAAACTAGATGAAACTGCCGTGAAACAGTTTTGTCGTGTTCACGGTATGAAGTTCTCGGAAGACCGAAAACACTCAAGCACGACAGTTATTATTAATCGATAATCACCTAAATAGGTGTGAACTAAACTATTTTTTATGAAAAAAATCTTATTTGTATTGTTTGCTACTTTGGCGCTTGTAGCTTGTAAAAAAGACGCCCAAATTGAAAAAAACCTTTGGAAAAATGGCGGGTCATGGAACATTGATGTGTTTGACCAGAAAGAAACGTCTACTTACTTTGCAAGTGATAATGCAGAGAATTATATACAAAATGCTGGAACGATTCAATTTAATGAAGATGGAACAGGGGTGTTTAATTTCCAGGGCGTTGTCTCTCCAATGACCTATAAAAATTCCGAAAAAACATTAACGATTACATTTAAAGACATAAGTGGTAATCCTCAAGATGATGAGGTTTGGACGTTTAATATGGAATGGGAGAAAAATAAAATGAATTTGAGTTCTTACATCAAAGATACTTATACGACTCATGATGGAGCAAGTGGTACAGTTGTCGTAACCTATACCAATTCCCAAAAAATGAAATTAAGCAAAATTTAAAGCATGTTGCTCCTTACATTTTGATTGATTATTTAATAAAACCGGTCCAAAAGGACTGGTTTTTTATTTTATGGAAGCTATCCAGAGAAGATAAGCGTTCATTACTTCCTTCCATTTTCCGTTCCTTCTATCAATTGTTCCATCCTCTTTTATAGGAAAAAAATTATGTTCTAAATCGGGATATCTGATAACCGAAAAATTTTCCTTCCCATGTTCAATAAAAGACAAGGGGAGCATATCGCATTGGTCAGCTACAATGTCGTCACTTCCATAGGCGATATAAATAGGTTGCTCAATTTTCATCAATATAGGAAAGGTGCTTTTAGAGAAAGATTGCCATGATTTATATTGAGGATATTTAGAAAGCGTATCTGCATTTTGTATAGAACGCATAAATGCGACTTGATCTGCGGTAATGGAATCTGCTTTTTCCCAGGTTATCAATCCAGCTTCTGCTTGTTTTCTAGCATCTCTTACAAATTGTTCTATTCGTCCAAATGGATTGTAGCCAAAAAGTCCGATAGATTTTACATTTTTGTTCTCAAAGGTTAAGCTGGTAGCTACACGAGCACCTTGCGAATGGCCGGCAACATGAATCTCTTTGACTTTTACCCACTTTTGTTTTTTGAGATAATGTATCACTTTGGAGGCACGTTCCACATATTTTTCGATGTAATCGTTTTGTAAATAATCTAATGAAAATTGATTTGGTTTTGATGGGTCTGGTACATAAATGTGATCTTCATTTATTTGGTCTTCTGTTGCTAAAAGAGGAGTGAAGGGAGAGGCAATGGCCACCAAGTGATATTTTTTAGTGATGTTTTTTATATCAAAGTTTTGTAAAAAGGAATAAGTACCGCCATCATTGAATTGATGAACTAAAGGAACCGGTAGTGAGCCTTGTAGGAAAATAAGTATCGGTTTTGTTTCAGATAAATCACCGCAGACCAAAAATTCAATGAGGTTTTCTGCTTTACCTATTTCAAATTTTGTGTATGTAAACGGAGTGTTTTGGCTTTTGCTATTAAAATGGAAGCATATAACAATGAAGAACAGTATGTACTTGAACATGAAGTGTATATTATATAAGTGTGTAAGATATGTTTTATTATTTAAACAGAACGAGAAAGAGTTTTCTTTTCTTGAAATGTATGATTGATTTGAAAAGTACATTCTTGTAGTTACTATGAACTTGCGTTAGGGATAGAAGTGGCATCCCCCTTCCATGCAATGGGAGGGGATAAAACGGATAGCCCGACCCTTTCTCAAAGAAATTTGAGGAAGGGGAACGCCCAAAAATGCGGTAGATAATTTGTCTTTTTAGTGAGTTTAATCAAGAAGCGGATAATTCCTGTTTGAATGGTGACTAAATTGCATCTAACTTGTATATTTGCACTATGGAACAAAGAGAAGATAAGCTAAAAGAGGTTATTGCGCATGCCAAAGAATACGGATTTGTGTTCCCGTCTTCTGAGATTTATGATGGATTGGCGGCTGCATACGACTACGGTCAATTGGGATCTGAGTTGAAAAATAATTTGAAACAATATTGGTGGAAATCCATGGTGCAAATGCATGACAATATTGTGGGAATTGATGCGTCCATTTTTATGCATCCAACGACTTGGAAAGCTTCTGGACATGTGGATGCCTTCAATGATCCGCTTATCGACAATAAGGATTCAAAAAAACGTTACCGTGCGGATGTATTGATCGAGGAGCACATCGAGAAGTATGTTCAAAAGAATGGAAAAGAGGTGGAAAAAGCGAAGAAGAAATTCGGCGATGCTTTTGATGAGGCTCAATTCTTGGAAACGAATCCAAATGTGTTGCGTAACAAGGCGAAAATTAAGGAGATTGAAGATCGCATGCGTACGGCATTGGAGAATGAAGATTTAGAAGGGGTTTACAATTTAATTGTTGACTTAGAAATCGTTTGTCCTATTTCAGGATCTAAAAACTGGACGGAAGTTCGTCAATTTAACTTGATGTTCTCTACAGAATTGGGTTCTGTTGCGGGTGACGCTTCAAAAATATACTTACGTCCAGAGACAGCACAAGGAATTTTTGTGAATTTCTTGAATGTTCAAAAATCAGGACGTATGAAAATTCCTTTTGGGATTGCACAAATCGGTAAGGCTTTCCGTAATGAAATCATTGCGCGTCAGTTCATCTTCCGTATGCGTGAGTTTGAACAAATGGAAATGCAGTTTTTCGTTCGTCCGGGTGAGGAAATGAAATGGTATGATTACTGGAAAGATATGCGTATTAACTGGCACTTGGCTTTAGGATTAGGTGAAGGGAATTACCGTTTCCACGATCATATTAAATTGGCGCATTATGCAAATGCTGCTGCGGATATTGAATTCAATTTCCCAATGGGGTTCAAGGAATTGGAAGGGATTCACTCGCGTACGGATTTCGATTTAAAACAACATGAGCAGTTTTCGGGTAAGAAATTACAGTATTTTGATCCGGAATTAAATCAAAATTATGTTCCTTACGTGGTAGAAACATCTGTTGGTTTAGACCGTTTGTTCTTGGCTGTATTAAGCGCTTCGTATAAAGAAGAGGTATTAGAAGATGGTTCTGAGCGTACGGTTTTATCATTGCCTCCTGCTATCGCACCTTACAAAGTTGCGATTATGCCTTTGACAAAGAAGGATGGTTTGCCTGAAAAAGCACAAGAGATTCTAAGAGATTTGACGTTGGATTTCAACTGTCAATATGATGAAAAAGATTCTCCTGGAAAACGTTACCGTCGTCAAGATGCGATTGGAACGCCTTATTCTGTCATGGTGGATCACCAAACATTAGAAGACAATACGGTTACGGTTCGTGATCGCGATACGATGTTGCAAGAGCGTATAGCAATTGTAGATTTACATGCGTACATCGATAAGAAAGTAAATATGCGTTACTTGTTAAAGAAGTAATCGAAAATGATTAAGCATTAAAGCGGTTGTTCACATCTTGAGCAATCGCTTTTTTGTTTTGCAGTTGCATGCAATTGAAATGTTTCTTAGGACAAGTGTGATAGCCAATTTTGGAACATGGACGACAAGATAGGTTTTCAACTTGATGGATAGAGAAGTTTTCAGGGTGGTTTGGATAATAGGGAGCAAAACCTAATTCAGGTACTGTATTTCCCCAGATGCTTACAATAGGAACAGAAAAACTTGCTGCAAAATGCATCAAACCTGTGTCGTGCGTAAGAGCGACTTTGGCTTGGCGTACAATTTCAACCGAATCCATTAGTTTACAACGATTCACGGCATTGACAACTTGGGTAGAAGTCAATTGATTCATTAATTCCTTAGCGCGATCTTCATCTTCGGGTCCACCTAATAAAACAAGAGGTGCGTCGATGTGGTTTATGATTTCAGCAAGAACCGAAACAGGAGCTACTTTTGTTGCAAACTGAGCACCTATTGCCACTGCAACATACTGTTTTTCGATTAACCCCATGGACTCAATGGCAAAAGAGTGTGGTAATTCAACAGCTCCGTTTTTGTGGTCGTTTTGTATTCCTAGCTTTTGCACAGCATCAAAATAGCGGTTGACTACATGGTTTTCTTTTAATTGTATTTTGAAATGCACCAACAGCCATTTTCCGATGTTCATCTTCTTAAAAGCTGTAGCAGGAACGCCAAGTTTTTTTTTAAGTTTTAGGGTGCGTATGTTATTGTGTAAATCGAAGATATGATCGTATTGTTCAGCTTTCAGCTGAGAGACAATTTCTTCGATTTTTTTGTCGATGGTATGCAAGGTGTGAATACGCTTGTCGTTTTCCAGTATCCCTTTGTATGCGGACTTGGTCAAATAATGGACTTCAATGTCTGGCCGTTGTTCATGAATAGCACGAATAACGGGGGTAGTTAGAACAATGTCTCCAATGGAACTAAAACGTACGATTAATATCTTCACGTGACAAAGGTAATGGAATTGGTGTTAAAGCTTTTTATAATCACTGTAAATCATAGAAATCAAACGATGCGTATAGTTGGCATATTTTTCATAATCTGCCGTATTCATTTTATTCTCAATGACAATGTTTGAAAGCATTTCATAGGTGAAACTTCCTGTTTTGTTAATGAAGCCATATCCTCTTGCAATGCCATGCATGGCAAATTCTGGAGCGTTTGGATTTAATAAATCGGTGCTGTAGATATAATTCTTGTAGTCACCATTTAGTTGATAACTTAAGGTTCTAACGATGTCCGCTTGTGAACCAAGTTTGTTGATGCGTTTTCCTTGAAATTCTTTTTTCAGGGGTTTACCCCAAATCAAACATGGGATTTTAAAGAAATCCGTTGAAGATGGATTTTGTACTTGGTTAACGGCATGTCCGTGATCGGCAATTAAGACAAAAATGGTGTTGTCAAACCAAGTTTTTTCTTTCATTTTTTGTAAGAAAGAGTGAAGAACACCATCTGCGTATAGCATGGAGTTCATGAATTTCCCTTCGGGACCACTGAAATTGTTGTATTTTTCGTGACCAGGAAAATCGTAGGGAGAGTGTGTAGAACCTGTAAAGAAACATTGTAGGAAAGGCTCTTTTAATTCATCTAATCTTTTCTCACCGAGTGTGAAAAGCGCTTCGTCACTATAGTTTAGTTTCCCTTTTGGTAAAGAAGAAGGGAAGTCCTTTTCATCCTCCATTAAATCGAAGCCTTGATCCGTTAAATAAGCTTCTATGTTTCCATATTTTAGGTCACCACTGAAAAGGTATTGGGTGGTATATCCTTTTGCTTTAAGTTCTTTTGGAAGGCTTGGTAATTTACGTGCTTTTTCCGGCTGTTGTGAAATGAAAATTTCTGGAATAGCGGGATAACCACTTAAAATTGCTGTATTTCCTACTTCGGATGTTGTTGATACAGAATAAAGATTGTCGAAGAGTAAGCCTTCTTTTGTCAACTCATCGAATTTTGGAGTGGCGTTATTCATTCCTGTTATGGAGTGAATTGCATTTGCTGACCAACTCTCAAGAATAATGTAAACAATGTTCGGTTTTTCGGTTGTAAATATTTTTTGATCGTGTTCAAAAGGATAATTAAACCAGAGTTCTTCTATTTCTGTTCGTTCTTCTGTTGAAATTTCTGGAAGATATTTTTCCAAATTCCCACGTTTGTAGAGTAAGTAGCTTCGTCCAAAAAAGTAAGTGCTATTTATAGAAAGGTCATTTAACACATAGTTTGAGCTGTAATAAGCCGCATTTGTATTAATGGGGATTTGTTGTACACCGCCTCTAGCTACAGCAAAGGTCAATGCGCCAGCAAATGGGAATAGGATTAATGTTTTTAGTGATTTACGAATTAAAGTCTGTTCCTTTTTTTCGGAGTAAGTCAATAATTTTTTTGATAAGAAGAAAGATAATAGAATGTAGATCAGTGCAGCGACACCAAATTTAATGGACATAGTGGCATCTGCGGTTTTTACAATTTCGTCAGGATTGAAGAGATGTGTAAAAACACGAGAGGACAGTTTGTGGTTCCATTCACTGTATGCAACGGCTTCTCCTACATGTATACAAATAACGGGAATTGAAATAATAAAGGTGTACCAACGCATTGCATTGAACAACGTTTTGCTGTTCCAAATGCTGGCTAAAGTCAGCAATAAAAACCCAATTCCACCTATATAGGCGATCGTGGCTATGTCTAAACGTAAAGAATAGAAAAATGCTTGGATAATTTCCGTGAATGGATGTTCTGTGAATTTTGAAAAGTTGAGTGCAATAAATCCCAAACGCATCGCATCAATTAAGACTAACCAAAAAAGGAGTAGTTTAAGAAAGGGTGCGAAGGTGTTTTTAATTTCTTTCATTATAATTATTTTTCAACGTATAAACGATGTACTCTCGGAGCAATCGATGTCATTACTTCGTAGGGAATAGTATCCATCTGTTTGGCAAGGGTTTCTACTGATTGATGTGGACCAATTATTTCTACTTCATCACCAAGTTTAGCATTTGCTTTGGTGATGTCGATCATAACCATGTCCATGTTGATGCGACCAACAATTGGACAAGCTACTCCGTTGACAAACAATGAACCAACTCCATTGCTTAGGGAACGTCGAAGGCCATCTGCATATCCAACTGGAATTGTTGCGATATGAAGTCGTTCATTTGCAATAAATGTTCTATTATAACCAATTGTCTGACCTTTTTCTACTGTTTTTATCTGACAAATAGCTGAGTGCCATGAAAGCACAGGTTCTAACATTGGTTTTATTTTAGCTACGTTAGCGATGCCGTACATACCAATTCCCAATCTGATCATGGAGCATCCTATATCTCCAAATTGAACGATGCCAGAAGTGTTTTGTATGTGGGTATCAAAATCGTCATTTAGTTCAGCCGCTAATTTATTTACGGATTTCTTGAATTGTAAAATTTGCATTTCACTGAATCTTCGGTCGAATGAATTCTCTGCTTCTGCAAGGTGAGAATAAACACTTTTCACACGGATTTCAGGTTGTGCTTTTAAGGATTCAATCAATTGGGGAATTTGATGCGCTTCAAAACCCAACCGTTTCATTCCGGTGTCTAATTTTATATGTATGGGATAATTCTCAACTCCTTGATATATGCATTCAGATATAAAATCATCGAGTTGTTGAAAATCGTATATAGCAGGTTCTAACTTCCATTCTATACACGCTTGGTAATTCCCTTCTTCGACGTTCATGATCATTACGGGTAACTTGCATCCTGTTTTTCGAATTGCAATACCTTCGTCAACAAAAGCAACGCCGTAATAATCGATACCGAAGCTTTGTGTAGAATGTACCATTTTGTCAATTTCCGAGCCGTAACCACTCGCTTTTATCATTAACAACATCTTCGTCGTTGCCGGCACATATTTTTTATGGGCTACAATATTTCTTCGAAGCGCTTTTAAATCGATGCGGACATGCGTTAAATGTTTTTTTAACTTTAATTGGTTAATCAAACGATTGAACAACGCACTTTTTTTACCTTTCAATAAAATAACAGCATCTCTAATTTCATCAATATGAATTTCAGCTGTTGGCACTTCAATAATTTGATCTACAGCAAACGAAGAGATAACATTTCTGAATAGAAGTAAGGTTTCTTCTGCCAATGCCTCTGTGTTCAGAATAACCACACGTTTCTTGTTTTTCGCAATGGTTTTTTGAAATTCCAAGGCGTTTTTCAGTGCCTCTTCATCTAAGTTGTAAAGGTCATTAATAATAAAGTTATCTTGAATGCCTTCAAATGTATCCATGCGCAAGGCTAAGTCCGGTAAATTGGATAATTTCTTTTCCAAGGTTTCTTTTTTTACCGATAGCGCATAGGCGCAATGAAGTGAGAGGTTGGCATTTAGTAATTGAGCATCTGTCGCATTTTCTCTTGGATACAATTCACTGGATAAGGCAGATACTTTTATTTTCTCTCCGGCAAAATGTGTGAAGCTGCGCGTTGATGAAACATGTAAAAGCAAAGAAGCTCCTTGAAAAAGAGTTTCATAATAGGAATCCGGAAAAAAGTAGGAAAGACCGTCAGAACTTGTTAAAACAGCGATATTCGGTTGAATAATGCGGTTAATAAATTTCGGATCGAGTTCTTTATGTGGCTTTATTTCTATTAAGGCAATCTTTGCATCAAGTTTCATTTCCAAAATAGAAGTGATGACACCCAATTGAGAATTATAGCTTTTAGGACTTCGAGTTACTGTTAGTTCAGGAGTTAGCAAATGGTACATCCATTCTTTGACTGTTGTTTTTCCAATCCTGCCTGAAATCGCAACGAGTTTACCTTGAAACTGATTTCTTTTCCATTTTGCAAGTTCTGCCAAAGCTGTAAACGTATCTTCTACCAAAAGGAAAACAGCTTCTGGAAAAGTGTCAGTGGGTTGTTCGGAGACAATGAAAAAACGGATTCCTAAATCATAGGCTGTAGGAACAAATTTATCCCCTTTTTCTTGCATTCCTTTTAAGGCCACAAACAATGTTCCTTTTGAGGTTCTTATTTTTCGTGTATCGGTATAAAATTGATGAATGATTTGGGGAGAATTAATATCTCCTATATGCGATGTGCATGCAATCAGTTCCCTGATTTTCTCTATGTTTAATGATTGATTCAAAAGTGTGCTTTATTGAAACAAGAACGACAAAGTGGTTTGTATTTTTCAACGGCTCCAACCATAACTTGTTCGTTTCCACGTACGGTTCGGTGTGAATTCTGTGCTAAGTTACCACATTCTACACAGATTGCGTGTACTTTTGTGATGTATTCTGCAATTGCAAGTAGATTTGGCATTGGACCAAAAGGTTTTCCTTGAAAATCCATGTCTAAACCAGCTAAGATTACACGCGCTCCATTGTCTGCCAGTTCGTTACAAATGTCTACAATTGCAGGGTCAAAAAATTGTGCTTCATCAATAGCAACTACATTTTGAGAAGTAATGTATGCGCGAATATCAGTTGCTTTTTCAATGACAACAGCATTGAAGTTGGAACCTTTGTGACTCACCACTAGCTCTTCGCTGTAACGGTCATCAATTTTTGGTTTAAATAAAATGATCTTTTGATTTGCAAATTCAGCTCGTTTTAATCGGCGGATTAATTCTTCCGTTTTTCCCGAAAACATGGATCCACAAATCACTTCTATCCAACCCATTTTTTGCCCGCTCTCCGGGAATTGCTCCAAAAACATCTTTAATCTTGTTCAGTTATTAACAAATCTATTACAATAAATATAAGTACCTTTTTGTTTACTAAGCAGGAAACATTGTACTTTTACTACATGTAAAATTCGGTATTTTTATACGAATTGAAAAACACATTTGTAAAGAAACGAACAATAAAATAAAAGGATAATGTATTTAGCTTTAAATGAATTGATTGAGACGATTAAAAAAAATGTAAATCGTTTGCAGCAGGGTGAAATGGACATCGAAGAGATGGAAAGTCATTTGGCATTGATTCGAGAATTATATGAGCGAACTGTTATCCTAAAGTACAAAGCTTTAGAGGCAATTGTTCCTGGAAGAGTGGAAGCTACTGCGCCTGTTGAAGAAGATATAACACCAGTTCAAGAACCCGTAACTTACGTAGAAACACCAAAGCAAACGCCCGTTCAAGAAATGGTAGTTGAGGAAAAACAAGAAGAAGCTGAAATTGAATTTGATCTTTTTGGAAGTGCTTTCGCAGTGGAAGAAACACGTACAGTAAAGGAAGAAGTTCCACAAATGCCAATTGTTGAAGAAACGTATGAACAAGAAAATACGTACCAACAGGAAGAAGAAATAATCGCTCCCATCGAAGAAGAGTATTTTGTAGAAGAACCAACTGTTTTTGAAGACGTGCAGCCCGTAGTAAGAGAAAGCTATCAAGAACAAGTAGTTTCTGCATTTAACACAAAATTATTAGAAGTAAACACCGAGTTAAGCAAGCAATTTGGAGTGACGCCATTGGAGACATTAATCGGATCTTTTGGTTTGAACGAACGCCTGTTATACATCAATGAACTGTTTGGTGGATCAAGTGATTCCTTCTCTGACGCAATCAAAGCATTGGACAATAAATCAGACTTGCACGCCGTTTCCCCATTAATCATGGATTATGCAAATAATCATCTGTGGGATATCGATAGTTCAACTGTTACCGAATTCATGCAAAAACTTTGTAGACGCTATGCATAAACCTTATTTCCTTCTACTACTCTTATTTGTTTCCTTTACGGGAAATGGGCAAATCGAATATATACGAAAAGCAACAAAGATTTTGACCTCTGAAGAATTTGCAGGTCGAGGTTATACTTTTGGAGGAGATTCCCTCGCAGCAGATTTCATTCGTAAAGAATGGAAAAAAGAAGGTATCCAACCTTTGAAAAAGAACTACTATCAATCGTTTTCTTTTCCCGTAAATACTTTTCCGAACGAAGTTATTCTTCAAGATCAGGGCTTAGAATATAAAGTGGGTATCGACTTTTTGATGGAGCCTGAATCTGGATCTTTCAAAGGAAAACTTCACGTTTTTGAAGTGGAAATTGTGCCTGGACAAGAATGGGACCCAATTATGGAACAAGTAAAAGAAGTGTTGCAAAGCAAAACATTCAACGCTTTCTTATTCAAAACGAAGTACACGGAACTGCAAAAAAAGGACAAGGCCGTTCTGGAGCAATTGAGTAAAGAATTAGCCAATTATTCCTGCGTTTTCATACAAGACGATAGCAAATGGAATTGGTCTGTGGCTAGCAATCAACTGAAGTTCCCGATCGTTCGCGTCAAAGAAAATGTTGTTTTCACCAAAGATCTGCATCTAGAAGTTAGCCCCGTTTTTAAGCCAAAACACAACACACAAAATGTCGTTGCCTATCTTCCAGCGAAGAAAAAAAGTAAAAAAACCTTTGTGTTTACTGCCCATTACGATCATTTGGGCTCTATCGGGAAAAAGGTTTATTTTCCTGGAGCAAATGACAACGCAAGTGGAACGGCTGCTCTGTTGGCATTAGGGAAATATTTCAAGGAAAACCCAGCAGATTTCAATGTTTTGTTGATCGCTTTTGCAGGAGAAGAAGCCGGACTTTTAGGCTCTGAATATTTTGTGAAAAATCCGATTTTTCCACTCAAAAAAATGGATTTTTTGTTGAACGTAGATATTTTTGGAAGCGGCGAAAAAGGCATTACGGTGGTCAATGGGAGTGTGTTTACCGAAGCATTTGATTTGTTGAAAAACTTGAATAAGGAGGGGGATTTTTTGCCCTTGGTCAAAGCGCGAGGAAAAGCAGCGAACTCCGATCATTACTTCTTTACGGAGGCGGGAGTGAAGAGTTTTTTCATATACACCGAAGGACATAATTCGCACTATCACGACATTTTTGACACATACAACGAATTGAGTTTCGACAAAGCTGAAGCCTTGATTTCGCTTATGATTTCATTTAGTCAGGCCATTATGCGTTAAATTCCGTACAAAGAAAAGCACCTATATTTCAAGCATTTTTTGGGCACTTTTTTCTCCCTGCGGAAGAAAAACCAGGCTATTCGTTCATAGTCGCTCATCCATTCGGTTGAGCGAGCTATCCACTGCTATCCTTAGCGCGGGAATCTGTTTTCAATCAGATATATCCGTGAACAAATCTGGCTTTATCTGAATATGTGCATATTGATATTAGCCTAGATGATGTTTGTAAACACCGATCTTACAGCTAGGGCAGAGCGCGATAGCTAAAGGAAGGGTAGACGTTGTGAACGCTAGGTTGCCACTGCAACCGAAGGAAGCACGTGGCAAGCAGCAAGTGAACACGTTTACACAACTTTACTAAAGCACGTAGACCGTTAAAGCTGCCAAAAGATAAATTTTTTCTTTCCCTTGTTTCAAGAAAACTAAATTAAAGCGGTAATTCGATCTTAAATACTGTTCCTTGCCCAACTTTTGATTCTAAGACTGAGATTTTTCCGTTATGATATTCCTCCACAATCCGTTTAGAAAGCGATAATCCTAATCCCCAGCCTCGTTTTTTGGTCGTAAAACCGGGTTTAAATATATTGCGAATTTGCTTTTGGGTCATTCCTTTTCCAGTGTCTTGTACAAGAATTTGTGCCCAATTATTCGTGGCTGTCAATTGAATGTCCAACTTTCCCTTACCTTCCATGGCGTCCATGGCATTTTTGGTGATGTTTTCAAGTACCCAAGTGATCAGCGAAGAGGAATGAATTGCGATAATATTTGGCTCAATGGATGAGGTAATGACGATTTGTTTGGGCGTGCGGGGTTGTAAATAATTGATGATCTCTTGTGTCGTATCGGACAAAGATAAAGCCTCCATTTTTGGAATGCTTCCAATTTTAGAGAATCGATCTGTGACAATTTCCAAGCGCTGAATGTCCTTTCCGATTTCTTTAACAATCATAGGGTCAACGTCCATTCCTTCGAGTAATTGATTCCATGCCATTAAGGATGAAAGTGGTGTTCCTAATTGGTGTGCGGTTTCCTTTGCCATTCCCGCCCATACTTGATTTTGCTCGGCTTTCCGGAATGTAGAGAATAAAATATAGGCAATGAACACGAACATTCCGATGATAATAAATTGAATGTAAGGGAAATAATTAAGTTGTTTTAATGCGTCGGAGCGGTCGAAATAAAGTACGTTTGCAGATTCATCTTTAAATTGAATCACCAAGGAATCGTTGGCTACCGATAATTCGCGAACCAAGGTTGGTAACGATTTTTCATTAAGTTTTTCTTTCGATAGATTGGTTCCAATAATGGAACGGTCGTCTTTATTTATAAGTAATACGGGAATTAAACCTTCGTTTTCAATTAATTCTTGGTTGAACGAGTGTAAGAGGCTGTCACGGTCTTTTTCTAGGCGAATAATTTCCTTTGAATCGTTGTACACATAGGTCATAAAAAGACCTTTGTAAACTTCGACCGTAAATTTTGGGTTTTTATTTTGCCAAATGGTCGCTAGTATTTTTAAGGAATCATCAAAGCGGTTGTTTAATTGTTGATCTGATATTTTTTCACCTTCTAATGCTAAATCTTGCGGTTCAAAATCGATGTTTCTATGTCCTGAAATATTATTTTTACTATCCAACAAAATCACAGGAATGTCTGTGTTTCGTTTTACGATTCGCATCGGGAAATCAGGAATGCTGAGAAAAGAACTTTGTTCAGCGATCTCTTTTGAAGCTTCAATCCACAATTGAATTTTTTCTTTTTCCCTTTCCCTTAATTTGGTGAATGTTTCTGTTGTTAAGTCAATTAGCTCTACTTTTTTGCGAATGGCTTCGGCCCATTGTTTGGCACGTTGACTCTCTTGTTGGGCTACTTGCTGCACAATTCTATTGGACACATATAAGGAAGCACCGATGAGTAATATCGCTACGCCAAGCAATCCAATTTTCCACTTTTGTTTATTCGAATACAGATTCATCTCAAGACTTAATACGCTAAATTTATAGTTTTATTGGTTATCAATCGCCTTTTTATCGCTAATTTCACAGACCAATTGTAAACCATGAAAAGTAAATACATACTCATTTTTCTTGTCAGTTTTTTACTTATTTGTATTCCACTGAGCCTCTTTCCAATTAACTTTTTCCCAGGAGTTATTGTAACTAATGTAGGTGGAACATCCATGCAGATTGAGGCACCCTTAAGTCTTTCTTATTTCTTTGGGATGGGTTTAAATGAGGGTGATTTAGATAATGTATCTGCTTTTTACTTCACCAAAACAGGTTGGGCATTAGCGATTTGTATTTTGATTGGAATTCCATCCATTATTACGTATCGTTTATATTTACAAGCATTAAAGAAAAAGTAAAAGACCACCTTATTCATGAAACTGTGTATTGCTGAGAAACCTTCTGTAGCCAAGGACATTGCCGAGGTATTAGGCGCCAAACAACGATTTGACGGTTACTACGAGGGGAATGGATATCAGGTTTCTTGGACTTTTGGCCATCTGTGTACCTTAAAAGAACCACAAGACTATAAAGAATCTTGGAAGTATTGGCGGTTGGAAGATTTACCAATGATTCCACAGAACTTTGGAGTCAAGGTGATTGAAGACAATGGGGTAAAGAAACAATTCGCAACAATTGAACGTCTGGTCGCAAATTGTTCAGAGGTTATCAATTGCGGGGATGCTGGGCAAGAAGGAGAATTGATTCAGCGTTGGGTTTTATTGAAAGCAAAGTGTAAAGTTCCCATCCGAAGGCTTTGGATTTCGTCATTGACCGAAGAAGCCATTCGTGAAGGGTTTGAAAAATTGCGTGAAGGCAGTCAATACGATAACCTTTATGCTGCTGGTAGTGCACGTGCGATCGGTGATTGGATGCTGGGTATGAATGCGACACGTTTGTTTACTGTGAAATTTGGAGGGCGAAAATCAACCCTTTCAATTGGTCGTGTGCAAACACCTACGTTGGCTATGATTGTTCAACGCCATAAAGAAGTAGACGCTTTTCGATCAGAAGAATATTGGGAACTGAAAACGATCTATAGAGAAACAGAATTCTTGTGTCAGATTGATCGTTTACGTTCCGAAGATAAAGCCATCAAAGGAGTGGAATACCTTTTGGACAAACCATTTGAAATCACCAATTTTGAGCAAAAAGATGGTAAAGAAGGTAATCCACGAATGTTCGACTTGACCTCTTTGCAGGTAGAAGCAAATAAAAAGTATGGGTATTCAGCAGATGAAACCCTTAAACATATTCAAAGTTTGTACGAAAAGAAGGTAGTGACTTATCCTAGGGTTGATACTACTTATCTTTCGGAAGATTTGCACCCAAAAATCCCTGGGATTTTAAAGAGCTTGCAATATTATTCCCGTTTTACGGAGCGTTTGTTGGGACAGCCAATTCCTAAATCTAAACAAGTATTCGACGACAAGAAAGTAACGGATCACCACGCTATCATTCCTACGGGAGTTCAGCCTTCAGGTATTTCTCCGGAAGAGCAGCGTGTCTATGATTTGGTAACTCGTCGTTTCATCAGTGCTTTTTATCCTGAATGTAAAGTCTCCAATACTACAGTATTAGGTAAAGTGGATCAATTGGTGTTTAAGGCTACTGGTAAGCAGATTATTGAACCAGGTTGGCGTGAAGTTTATGCCGATCAAAAAGTAAAAAAAGAGGCGGAGGAAGAAAAGTTGATGCCTTTGTTTACCGAGGGTGAATCAGGACCTCATGCTCCTTTTATGCATCACGGAAAGACTTCACCACCAAAATATTACACAGAGGCCACCTTGTTGCGTGCAATGGAAACGGCAGGTAAACAGGTAGAAGATGAGGAAATGCGCGAGTTAATGAAAGACAATGGTATTGGACGGCCATCTACGCGAGCAAATATTATTGAAACTCTTTTCAGGCGTAAATATATTGAGAAGAGAAAGAAAAATATTATTGCAACACCAACCGGAATTGCTTTGATCGATACGATTCAAAATGATATTTTGAAGTCTGCAGAGTTGACCGGAGACTGGGAGAAGAAGCTTCGCATGATTGAAAAAGGAGAGTACAAATTGGAGGTTTTTAAACAAGAACTCTTTGCAATGGTGCGTACCTTGACCGATGAAGTGATTTTTAATACACCTTCTGGGCAATCGCTTTTTGATGATTTAGTACAACGCTATTCTGTTGTAGAAGAAAAACCAAAGGCACCACGAAAAAAAGTAGAAAAAGTAGATATTGAAACCTTGGATTGCCCTAAATGTAAAGGAGCAAAACTAAAACGTGGAAATACTGCGGTGGGTTGTTTGAACTTTAAGCAATGTGGGTTTAAAATACCTTTTGTGTTGATGGACAAAAAATTAACAGACGCACAAATGATCCAATTGGTTACAAAAGGAAAAACAGGCGTAATCAAAGGGTTTAAGCTCCCCGGAGCAACAGAAGATAGGCAAGGAAAGCTGTTATTGGATTCAGATTTTAACATCACATTAGAGTAATTGTCAAATTATGTTTATTTTTAATAGGTTATGAAGAGCTTATTTACGATCAATATAATATTGTTCATTTTTATTATTTCGTCTTGTAAAAAAGAGAAAATTGCTCCGCCAGTTGTGACGGATCCTATTGAAGATGTTGACTTAGAACCACACTGGGAAAATTATGTTTCTTATGGAAATAATGAGTTGCAAGTAATGGATGTTTATCATCCAAGTGAGATGGATATTCATACGCCGTTAGTTATATTTGTTCATGGCGGTGGATGGTCTCACGGTGAGAAATACACTATGGGCAGTTATGTGAAATTAGTTAACGATAGTTTACCGCAGCTTGCATTGTTGAATATGGACTATCGTTTATGCATTCCTGGAGAACCCATAATTGAACAACAACAAGAAGACATCGGGTTAGCGATACAACACTTTAAAAGTAGGTATCCTGAATGGGTGGGGAACATACATTTTGTTGGTTATAGTTCTGGCGCTCATTTGTCGATGTTTTATGCGTTTAGAAATCTAAATAATCAAAACATAAAGTCGGTGGTTAATTTATTGGGACATGCAGATTTTACAATTCCAAATTATCAAACTTCTTCTATTACATCTAATTTTCTGCAAAATGTATTTGGTGATAAAACATACGCCCAAGACCCTGAATTATATGTGGCACGTAGTCCAATTACCTATGTTAATTCGTCAACACCAGCTGTTCTTGCGGTTTATACTGGAAGAGACAATCTTGTTCCATATTTACAAGGAGAACGATTAGAGCAAAAGCTCACGCAGTTTAATGTTCCGAATCGTTATTTGTTTTTTTCTGCCGAAGATCATTTTGATTTTCAACCAGAAACAAATCAAATAATTGATAACGAAATACTTCAATTTCTAAAAAGTAATTTGTAATTTTCCTTAGAAATTCTACGTCAACCTAAATAAAAGAAAATGTACTTCACTCGAATTTTATCCTTCGTATTCCTTGTTTCTTTTCTTTTTGCTTGTAAAAAAGAAAAGCCAGAAATCGATCAAGTTAGTTACGATACCGCTATTTCTCATGTTTTGAAAGATATTAGTTATGGCAAACATTCGCGTAATGTTATGGATGTTTATTTACCCGCAAATCGTTCAGAGCAGACAAAGATTTTCGTGATGATACACGGTGGTGGATGGAATGCAGGTGATAAAAATGATTTTGCTGACAGTTATAATTGGTTGAAACAAGTATTTCCAACACACGCAATTATCAATATCAATTACCGATTAGGCACTTTGCAGCAGCCAGGGTACGATATGCAAATCAATGACATTCAAAGCGCTATAGATGAAATTTCGAAAGCTAAATATGGACTTGGAAGTGATCTGTTTATGGTAGGGGCTAGTGCTGGTGCACATTTATCTATGATGTATGCTTATCGTCACGATACAGCTGAACGTGTAAAAGGAGTATGTAACATAGTCGGACCAGCAGATTTTACAGATCCGTCTTATACCAATAACCCGAGTATGTTATACGGATTGTCTTATTTGATCGGACCATTCACGTATCAATCGTATCCCAATAAATGGAAAGCTGTTAGTCCTGTTGAATATGTAAAAAGTTCTACTCCTCCAACGATTTCTTTTTATGGAGATCAAGATCATTTGATCCCATCCACTCAAGTACATTTACTAGATAGCGCGCTTTTGAGACATAATATTACTCACGAATCGACCTTGTATCCAGGAGAAGGGCATTCAGGATGGAATGCAGCGCACACTGCTGATTTTGTCGGAAAGGCATATCAATTTATTCTTACGCATTTTTAGGGTTAATCTTTTTCAGGGATTTATTTATGAAAATGGAACCCCAGAAAAAATCACTTTTTGATTACTTGTAAACTTGAATACTTTTCTTTTTTCTGGATTGATAACCTGCATTTCCTTTTTAGCTAATGCACAGGTGTATGATTATTATTTGAATAAGGATTATGCTGAACGCCAAAACTTATTAGTAAGAGATTTTTATTCTAATCCTTTATTAAACGACTCCATCTCTTTCTTTACAGAGGTTAACTTGCTAAAAAAGACAGCTGAAAAGGCCAATGACAAAGAACTGTTATTTGAAACAGAATTTATGTTTTTCAACTTTTATTCCTCACGTAATTACGCTAATTACAAAAAGGAAATGAAAAGGTTCATCGCTAAACTTGATGCGTCAAAGATTAGACAGTTACAAGCAAGAGCGAGGCATGCGATTGGTCTTCATTATTTTTTTGAAGACATGAATTATGCAAAAGCGATTGATTATTTAGAAGAATCCTACGCTTACATTCTTAAGTTGTCCGAGCAAGAACTTCCCGATAAACAAGAATTGATTTACAATATTGCATATGTATACTATACGGTGGGCTACAATAATATGGCCCTAAAATACCTGGAGATTGCGCAATCAGTAAAAAGGACATATTATGACAACTTACAATTAAACATCATTCATACGCAAGGATTAATCTATAAAGCACAAGGAAAGGAGAGGGAAACACTTAATTATTTCAATACACTTTATAAACAGGCAGAACTCGGCAAGAACGCCATTTGGTTTCGTATCGCGCAGAATAATCTTGGGGATGTTTACATGAGATTAAAACGATATGATAAAGCCCTTGAAGTGATGCAGGCTGCGCCGTTTGTAATTCGTGATGAGCATATCGATTTCGATATAACCGTGCGTAGAAAACAATTATTGGCATTGAATTACATCAAGCTTCAAGAACAAGATAAAGTGCTTCAGATCATCAAAGAATTGAAAGACATGTTCGGACAAACCAATGAAGATCGTATTCCAGCTGCTGTTCTTCATCTTTTTGCTTACGAAGAAGGAAAACGAGGGCATTTTGATGACGCTTTTCAATGGATGGAAAAAACACTCGCAAAAGTAGACGAAAGCAATCGTTTGAAAACCATTGAACTCGTTAAACAGTTAGATGATAAAGATCAAATCGATAAATACTTCCATCAACAAATCGAGTTAGAACACATCAAAAGAACACGTGTCATTATTTTATTTGGAACAATTGTAATCATATTGTTACTTTCCGTTTTAGCGTTTGTTTTGCTAAAAAAGCAAAATATAAAACACAAAGAGAAGGAAAGGGAGATAGAATTAGAAAAAAATAGAATCGGGGAAGAACTTCAAAATGCTCAAAGAGAGTTGATGGGTATGACTGCTTCCTTGTTATTAAAAAATAAACAAGTCGAAGATTTTAGAAAGGAAATTAAAACCATCGAAGAAAGTAATACCAAAGATGAAATTTTGATCGAACGCGCAAACCGTTTGAATCACTTAATGTCATTAGCCATTATTACCGATGAAGATTGGATCAATTTCAAAAGAGCATTTGAAGCCGTTCATGGAGCTTATATGGAACGATTAACCTTGCGCATGCCAACGCTTACTCAAGCAGAATTGCGATACATTATTTTACGTAAATTGGAACTGTCCAGCAAGGAGATTGCCGCCATATTAGGTATCTCATTCGATAGTATTCGTACGTATAAATACAGAATTCGTAAAAAATATGGTATAAAGGATGATGAAACTCTTGCGATGTTAATCGTTGATATATAGATGATTATGTTTATCGTGTTAAATTGCCACGCTTTTGTCACGGTCGTTTTTTGTGCTTTTAAAGGGAAATAATCTACATTTGAAGAACCTCACACAATCATTAAACACACACACTAATTAATCTAATCATTTAGGTCAAATGCCATTCGTTCTAAACGAATGGCATTTTTGTTTTATCTTCGTAAAGCATCAAAAAAACGGAGCGCAAATAGCATGAAAAAATTATTGTCAAAAATCGGACTTGAACCCTTTGTTATAGGAATCTTATTGATGGTGATTGTGAGTTATTATTTCCCTCAATTAGCAGATATACAAAAGCCTGTTTCGCTCAACCAGATAACAGATGTCGGTGTGGGATTGATTTTTTTCTTCTACGGTCTAAAACTCGACCTTTCCGCTCTTCGAAAAGATCTATCCAATTGGAAACTTCATCTTTTGACACAGTTGGTCGTTTTCTTGTTGTTTCCTTTACTTATTCTTTGTTTTTATCCCTTAGCTGCTGGAACGCAGTTTGAACTTTTATGGTTAGCCTTTTTCTTTTTGGCTTGCTTGCCATCTACCGTTTCCTCTTCTGTTGTGATGGTTTCTATAGCGGGTGGCAACGTTCCCTCGGCTATTTTTAACGCCAGTATTTCCAGTTTACTGGGTGTCCTTTTTACGCCACTTTGGATGAGTATTTTCTTGACAGGCCTCGATGCGGATGTCGATTTCAGTTCTATTTTTTATAAATTATCCTTG
The DNA here is from genome assembly GCA_030150045.1 of Taishania sp. GTDB lineage: Bacteria > Bacteroidota > Bacteroidia > Flavobacteriales_D > Crocinitomicaceae > Taishania. The sequence continues at coordinate 173,432 of JASLGM010000039.1, read as the reverse complement.
CAAGTGCTGCTACCTATTACCTTGGGGATTCTCGGAAACCGTTATTGGGGAGCGTGGGCACGTAAAAACAAATCCAGTCTTAAACACCTCGATCAGTCCATTATTTTATTGATCGTTTATGCTTCATTTAGCCATTCTTTTACCGCAAATCTCTTCGATGGATTGTCATTTCTTACCTTGATTTCGCTTATTTTTTGCGTAATTCTTTTGTTCTTCACTGTTTACTTTTTCACCCAATGGTTGGGAAAAAAGTGCCGTTTCAATACCGCCGATCGCATAACCTTGATCTTCTGTTCTTCTAAAAAATCGTTGGTGCACGGAACGGTTATGTCCAGTGTTTTGTTCACAAATCCTGCTGATGCGGCCATTATGTTGCTGCCCATTATGCTGTATCACGCCATCCAGCTGATAATTACCAGTTTTATTGCAAACAAAATAGACGCGAAGAATACGATAGAAATCCTCGGTCAGAGCAGCTAGCTTTCTTTTTTTATTTTGGGCGTTTCCCAACCAAATTCTTGGTTGGGTCGGGCTATCCGTTTCAAGTTTGCCGACAAGCATTTGTCGGCAAAGCTTTCCACTCGTATCCCTAACGCGAAACGGTTTTCAAACCAAAACAGGATGGTTTACCTGTAATTTCCCTTTCCAGACTTCCCAATCGAGGAAGCAATATCTGAATATGCGCATATTGTTTTAAATGGAATTTTGTTGTTCGTAGAAAGATCTTCAGCCCGGGAGGAGTGGCGGTAGCTAAAGGCCGTGAAAAGGCAAGAAAACGCTAGTTGGACACTGCGACCAACGGAAGCACGTGACCAGCAGCAGTTGCCTGCTTTTTCACCACTTTACTAAAGCACGTAAACCGTTTAGGCTGCCAAGAAAACTTATAGAAGAATCGAATAAAAACAAAAAAGCCTGACCAAAAAGCCAGGCAATTCTACAAACAAAGGGTGGAAGCCCCACTGTAAGCATTTTTAAAAAGAAAAACCCCGCCATTTCTGACAGGGTTCTTGTACTCGAGGCGGGACTTGAACCCGCACGCCCATGAGAGCACAGGATTTTAAGTCCGGCGTGTCTACCAATTCCACCACTCGAGCAAATTTATCAGACTGATAAATTTAATATTTCAATAGTTGACGATTCGATCTTCGTCCCTCTGAGCGAGAAACGGGATTCGAACCCGCGACCCCGACCTTGGCAAGGTCGTGCTCTACCAACTGAGCTATTCTCGCTTTTATTTGTTATTCAACAACTCGTTTGCTGTTGCGGGGACAAAGATAAGCACTTTATTTATTCTGACAAGCGAATTTTTACTTTTTTTTCTATCCGCCTGTTAATTTTTTTATTTCATTTAATTTCATCAATGCCTCTACCGGTGTAAGTGTGTTGATATCAATGCTTATCAGCTGTTCGTGGATTTGTTCCAAAACAGGGTCGTTCAATTGGAAAAAACTCAACTGCATGGAATCGGTACTGGTCGAAATGGGTTTTACATCCAAATTTAAGGCTGTTGTTTCGTCCATTTTGTTTGCCTTTTCTAAGGTGTGTAAAATTTCGCCTGCGCGCTGTACAACCTGTTTGGGCATTCCCGCCAACTTCGCTACATGAATACCAAATGAGTGTTCTGAACCGCCTTTAACCAATTTGCGTAAGAATAATATCTTGCTACCAGTTTCCTTTACCGCTACATTGTAGTTGTTGATGCGATTGAAGTGCTTTTGCATATCATTCAATTCGTGGTAATGTGTAGCAAATAGGGTTTTTGCCTTGAATTTTGGGTGTTCGTGGATAAACTCAGCTATGGACCAAGCTATAGAAATTCCGTCATACGTACTCGTTCCACGGCCAATTTCGTCTAAAAGAATCAAACTTCGATTGCTTAAATTGTTCAAGATACTCGCCGTTTCGTTCATTTCCACCATAAAGGTTGATTCTCCACTTGAAATGTTATCGGAAGCGCCCACACGGGTAAATACTTTATCAATTAATCCAAGAACAGCACTTTGAGCCGGAACAAAAGATCCCATTTGTGCCATGAGAACAATCAACGCTGTTTGTCTTAAAATAGCCGATTTACCGGACATGTTGGGGCCTGTTATCATAATGATTTGCTGGCTGTCGTTGTCCAAATAAACATCATTGGGGATGTAGCTTTCGCCAATGGCCAATTTTTGTTCAATAACGGGGTGGCGTCCTTCTTTAATCTCAATGCCAAAACCTTCATTTATTTCAGGGCGGTTGTAATTGAATTGACGTGCAATGGAAGCAAAGCTCAACAAACAATCTAATTGGGCAATGAAATGTGCGTTGAGCTGTGTAGAAGGAATGTAGTCTGAAAGTTGGTACAGTACATCTTGGTACAAACGGCTTTCTATGGCGTGAATCTTATCTTCTGCACCTAAGATTTTAGCTTCGTATTCTTTTAATTCTTCGGTGATGTATCGCTCGGCGTTCACCAACGTTTGTTTACGAATCCATTCTTCAGGAACTTTATCTTTATGCGTGTTTCTAACTTCGATGTAGTATCCAAAAACGTTGTTGAAGGCTACTTTCAAGGAAGGAATTCCCGTTCTTGCACTTTCTCGATTTTGTAAATCTTCTAAATATTGTTTTCCATCATTGGAGATGGCACGTAAATCATCTAACTCCTCGTGTACGCCGGTGCGAATCACGCGACCTTTTCCAATTTGAACAGAAGGTTCATCGTCTAGCATTTTTTCTACCAAATCGATCAATCCTTTACTTGGGTCTAAGCGCTCCGAAATGGTTTTTAATAAACCGTCAGAAATAGGTTCGATTAATTCTTTTATTGGAGTCATTAATTGCAAGGTGCGCTTCAGCTGTACCACTTCCTTTGGATTTGCTTTCCCAACGGCAACTTTTGAAATTAAGCGTTCCATATCGCCTATATCGCGTAAGAATAAACTCAATTGATAAGCTGTATCTTCTTGTTTATACAAGGCTTCCACAGCAATGTGCCGATCGACAATTACCGATTGGTGTTTGAGCGGAAGTACAATCCATCTTTTCATTAATCGACCACCCATTGGCGTATAGGTTTGGTCTAAAACATCAACCAATGTGGTCGCATTTTCATGCGGGGAATGCAATAATTCCAGATTACGAATGGTGAAACGATCGAGCCAAACGTATTTATCTTCTTCAATGCGTGAGAGCGCTGTAACGTGCCCTAATTTGTCATTCTGCGTTTCGGATAGGTAATGTAAGATGGCGCCCGCCGCAACAGTTCCGATGGAAAGAGCATCTACCCCGAATCCTTTTAAGGATTTTGTTCCAAAATGACGGTTCAGACTTTCGGTTGCAAAATCAGCAGTGAACACCCAATCGTCTAAGCGAAAGTTGTAGTACCGTTTCCCGAATAACTCATCAAATTCCTTTGATTTATTCTTTTGATAAATGATCTCTTTGGGCTCAAACCCTTGAACAATTTTCTCAATATATTCTAAATCTCCTTCGGCAGCTAAAAATTCTCCCGTTGAGATGTCAATTAATGCAATTCCATGTTGGCTTTTATCAAAGTGAATGGCACATAAAAAATTATTTTTCTTTTGCTCAAGCACTTGGTCGGAAAACGAAATACCGGGAGTCACCAATTCCGTAACACCTCTTTTCACAATTCCTTTTACCATTTTTGGATCTTCTAGTTGATCACAAATCGCCACACGTTCACCTGCACGCACCAATTTGGGCAGATAGGTGTCCATGGAGTGATGTGGGAATCCAGCTAACGCCGTTTCATTTGCAGAGCCCGCACCTCTTTTGGTAAGAACAATGCCTAAGATCTTAGAAGCCTTGATGGCATCTTCGCCAAAGGTTTCGTAAAAATCTCCCACTCGAAAAAGTAAAAGTGCTCCAGGATGTTTTGCCTTTATTTGATTATATTGACGCATCAATGGAGTCTCGGTCGCGCTTTTTTCTTGTTTTTTCTTCGCCAAGTCGTACGTTTTTTGGATTTTTGAAGATAAAAATAAGGATTTTAATCACGATTAGGCGAAAATCAGAACTTAGATGTTATCAACAATATGAATAAGAAGTTAAAACTGTGGGAGTTGGATCGCGTATCCGAAGAGGAGTTTAAGGAGCAACAGAAGTTTCCTTTGATTGTTATTTTGAACGACATACGAAGCTTGAATAACATCGGAACATTTTTCAGAACAGCTGATGCGTTCAATGTTTCAAAGATTTATTTGTGTGGCATTACGGCTGTTCCGCCGCATAAAGACATTCATAAAACCGCGCTCGGTGCGGAAGAGACCGTCGCGTGGGAATACCGCGAGAACTGTGTTCAATTGGTGAAAGAGTTGCAGGCCGAGGGAGTTTTGGTGGCGAGTGTGGAGCAGGCTGAAAAAACGACCTTGTTGCAAAACATTTCTGAGTTAAACGCCGAGACTTACGCCCTTGTTTTTGGCAATGAAGTGAATGGTGTTGACCAAGCGGTGATTGACACTTCCAATGCTATTGTTGAGATTCCTCAATTTGGCACTAAACACAGTTTGAATGTGTCTGTTTGCGCAGGAGTTGTGCTTTGGGAATTTGCTAAAAAATACATTTCTTAGCCCTTAAATAAAGCTATTTCCGATTAAAATTTTTCCGATTGTTTTTTGGGCGTTTCCTTTCTTTTCCTCTCCAAGTAAACTTTTAGAGAGGAAAAGAAGGTCGGGCTATTCGTTCCAAGTTTTTTGCTGCTCAAAAAAGCTTTCCTCTATTATCCCTAACGCATTTTGATCACAGATGAGGAGGTAAATCCTTTCTTTGTCGCAAATCTTCTTCAAAACTTACAGTGGCTTTTGGTTTAAACGCAAAATACTTGGGGGTAATCAAAAAAAAGCATTGTAAAAACAGATCTACTTCAGCTAGGATGGAGGGGATAGCTAAACGAGCGGTAAATCTTGTGAACGCTTGTGAGCCTCGGCGACCAAAGGAAGCCAGTGGCACGCAGCAAGTGAACAGGTTTACCGGAGTTTACTAAAGCCCGTAAACCGTTAAAGCTGCCAAAAAAAGAGAAATAAAAAAGCCCCTCAAATGAATGAGAGGCTTTGAATGTTGGCCCACTAGGGCTCGAACCTAGACTCTTCGGTACCAAAAACCGACGTGTTGCCAGTTACACCATGGGCCAATAATGGGTGCAAATTTAGCCATATATTTTATTATTGCAAAAGAAATGGCGGAAAATAATTGATTAAATTATTTCATGTCTTTTATAGAAAGGTATTTTATATAGACTGCATTCAATATCAATGCAATAGCGGGATGAATGGAGTGGAGACGTATTATCTCTGTTTTACATTTAGGCTCAAGTGGAACAATTGTTAGGCCGGGTTTTATGTTGGTTTTTAGTAATTTGATGCTGAGTTTTACTCCAAAAGCGAATGGTTTTATTTCATAGCTTGTTGTTTTCAACCATTTGGTAACGGTTATTTTTTTTGATAACATCTGATATTTATCTTTATATTTATAAATTCGCATAATCCTAAACTTGATTAGGGATACGTATTTTAATTATTTATGAAGTATACTCGCTTAAACAACATTATTGGTTGGATTGTTTTTGCCATAGCGACAATCGTTTATTTTTTAACGTTGGAAAGCACCGTAAGTTTATGGGACTGCGGTGAATACATAATGGCATCCTATAAATTAGAGGTAGGTCACCCTCCGGGCGCACCGCTTTTTATGCTCATTGGACGTATGTTTACCTTCTTTGCTGCGGAAGCAGATGTGGCGGTATGGATCAATAGAATGTCGGGATTATCGTCTTCATTTACGATTCTTTTTATGTTCTGGTCTATCACTGCGCTATTGAAAAAGATGGTGTTAAAAGGGAAGCCTTTGGAGCAGTTATCTGCGGGTGAAACAGTTGCTATTTTAGGTAGCGGAATTGTTGGGTCTTTGGCCTACACGTTTTCTGAAACATTTTGGTTCTCAGCAGTTGAGGGCGAGGTTTACGCGATGGCATCCTTGTTTACAGCTATCGTTTTCTGGGCAATCTTGAAATGGGATGAGGAAATGGCGCTGTTGCAAAATGGGCAGCTTTCAAGTCAAGTATTACCAAATAGATGGTTGTTATTAATCATGTTCTTAATCGGATTGGCAATTGGAGTTCACCTATTAGGTATTCTATTGGTACCCGCGATTGCCTATATGATTTTCTTTAGGACAACAAAAGAAATCAATTGGAAAAACTTTTTGCTAACAGGAATTATTTCGATAGTGGTTTTGTCTGTCATTCAAGATATGATCATTCCAGGAACGATTTCAATGGCCTCTTCTTTTGAAGTTTTCTTCCGAAATTCAATTGGTTTGCCTTTCAATGTAGGTACTGTATTCTTCTTTTTAGCTTTGATTTCCGCGCTAATTTTTGGACTTCGTTGGGCAGGAAAAAAAGGGAAAACGATTGTTTACAATGCTATTTTTGGATTGATTTTATTGTTCATTGGATATGGATCGTTTGCGGTAATCGTTATTCGTTCTAATGCAAATACACCAATGGATCAGAATAATCCAGAAAACTTGGTGAATTTACACACCTATTTGACACGTGAACAGTATGGTTCTACACCAATTGTTAGTGGACCTTATTGGAACTCGATGGAGAATGGTGGACGTTTTGATCAACAAGGTAGATGGATCTATTATGCAGATAAATCGAATTGGAAAGACCGCAAAGCACAATGGGTTAGAAGATTTATTGTTACCAAAAATGACCAAGTTATTGGAACTTACTTAACCGAAAAAGATGCGCAAGCATTTGCAAAAACAAATAATGGCGATGTAAGTGAGAAGTTCTATGAAGTGAATGCGGACATCCGTAAACAGGCTGTTGCCACCTATGCACAAACGACTATTTTCCCACGTATGTTTGATAGTGATGTACCACAGAAAATTGAAGGTTATAAGAATTGGTCTGGATACGATCCAAATAAAGAAGGAGAAAAAGGTTCAGATAAGTTGGCTTTACCTTCCTTTGGAGAGAACATCACTTACTTCTTAAACTATCAAGTTAATTGGATGTATTCAAGGTATTTGATGTGGAACTTGGTTGGGCGTCAAAATGACATTCAAGGTCATGGAGATGATATGCGTGGAAACTGGAAGTCAGGACTTTCTTTCATTGATACCCCACGTTTAGGAGATCAAAGTGAAGCTCCTTTTTACACAACAAACAACCCTGCGAACAATAGTTTTTTCTTCATTCCATTGATATTAACCTTGATTGGATTGATCTATCATGCTTACAAATCTCCAAAAGATGCTTTTGTGGTATTTTTAGGATTCTTATTAACAGGATTTGCGATTTTAATTTATTTGAATCAACGTACATTTGAACCACGTGAACGTGATTATGCATATGCAGGTTCTTTCTATTTCCTAATGATTTGGTTAGGAATTGGGGTGTTTGCTTTATACCAAGCTTTTAAAGGAATGACCAAACAAAATACCAAACAAATTGGTATGATTGCAGGTGCCGGATTGCTGGTATTCTTAATCTCTGATCTTTTTGGTGGAGAAGCGATGACAAAAACATTCTCTTGGATTTGGATTGCAGGTGTTAGTATCGCCGCTATTTTCTTAATGAAAGTGTTGAATAAGGTTACCAAGTCAGAAGTAGCAGGAGCGAGCGTTGCTACTTTATTAGGGCTTTCTGCACCGTTAATTTTAGGGATGCAAGGTTGGGACGATCATAACCGTCATGGAAAAACAACGGCGCATGACGTAGCTTACAATTACTTGGTAAATCTAGCGCCTAATAGTGTTATTTTCACTAATGGAGATAACGATACATTCCCATTATGGTACATCCAAGAGGTGGAAAAATTCCGTTCGGATGTACGTGTGGTAAATACATCTTTGTTACAAACGGATTGGTATACGGCACAAATGATGCGTAAAACATATACATCAGAACCCTTACCAATTGGATTGACGCCTGATCAAATATTAATGTATTCTGGAGGTACCGATCAAGTAATGATTTCTTCACTCTCAGATTTGTATTATAGCTCAGGAGTCCCTGCTGATGTATATAAAAAAATCATTGATTTACGTTTGAAATTAAACCGTGACGGTGCAGTAACAGCTGTGAATAAGTTAATCGGTCAGTACGGAAGTGGACTTCAAATGATTAAAGCGACTAATCCAGTTATGCAAGGTAAAGTGGCTCAAATCGTTGATATGGCAATTCGTCCTGTAGATACAAAGGATTTAACGAATGACATTCATAAACGTTTTACGGCGCTGAAAGAAATCGTTTCTGGAATACAAGGTAGAACAATTGAAGCAAGCAAAGAAACAATTGATGTTATACAAGGAGCTTTTGATGCACTTAATGGAGGATGGGAAATTATTGATGCAAAAGATGCGTTACAGTTTATGTACAATGACAATAACCGTATTAAGCAAGAAAATTCTTCTGGATTGTATCGTATTATTCCATCAAACGCTTTACGTATACAAGTAAATAAAGACAATGCAATTAAATCGGGTGTAGTGAAAGAAAAAGACAGGTCTCGTATGAAAGACTTCATCGACATCGATCTTGCTGTATCTTATCTTACACGCGAAGAGATTGTAATGTTGGATGTGACCATCAATTCAGATTTCAAACGAGGAATTTATTTCTCCAATCCTTATGGAGCGAAAGTTTCTAGAGCATTATATGATGCAGGAGCTGTAAAACAAGTAGGGTCTAATTATGTATTCTCTCCTGTGAATTCAGACGCACCTTACGATGTAGAAGAATTCTATGATGTAATGATGAATCGTTCTCACTTTGGAAATATGAGCAACCCTAAAGTGTTGACAGATTATTATGCGCGAAGACATACGGTTCAATTCAGATCTCAATTTGCTTCATTGGCACGTTACTATGTACAAACTGCTGAGATTTCTAACCGTAGTATGACTTATCCAGAAGAGTATTTAACTTCCTTAAAAGCTTCAGGTGATTTGGTAAACTACAATCGTATCATGGATATGAGAAATAATAACGCTAATATTGTTGCGGAAGCAAACAAAAAAGTGGTTGCTTTATTGAATAAATCACTTGCTGTGATGCCTGCTGAAATCGTATTAGATGGAGGTGAAGCAAATCAAATTGGAGGTATCAAAACAGCAGAAGGACAATACCCAAGATATGGATCTGGTGTCTTAACAGATTATGTACAACTTTACTATGATGTAAACGCTGTTAAAGAAGCAGAGAAACTGGGTAATGTATTGGCAGGACACTACGAACAAGCGATTAAATTCTTCTTGAATGCTCCTGTAAAAGTGGCGTTAAACGAAGGAAATCACCCTGATTTTTACGCTGCATTAGATCAGTATTTCCAATTGGCAGCTGCTGCAAATGAGGAAAATGGTAATCCCAATGGAGCATTGGCAAAAAGAACAATGAATTTTATCGATCAGTTGATGGATCAGTTGTTGCCAAAAATGATTGCTAGATTAGAACAAGCTGCAGCAGATGCAGGAAGCAATCGCGAGAAATATCAATGGCAGATATATACGTTGAAAGATTATATTCAAGTATTGGCTGCGGATTATAATTTGATTGAAGGACAAAAAGGAGTTTCTTCTGGAGGTTCTAGTATGGACTTTAATCAAATGATTAACGAACAAAATAAACAAGATTCTGTGTTGCAATAATGCATAGAGCAATTAAAATAATACAAAAGTACTATTCGAATCGGACGTGGTTTAAATCTTCAAAGAATACGGTTTTCCTAACCTTTGACGATGGACCATGTCCCGATTTAACAGAATGGATACTAGAGGTTTTAAAGGTGGAGAGCGTTAGCGCCACCTTTTTTTGTGTTGGAGAAAATGTCTTGCGTTATCCAGCCCTTTTTACACGGATTAAAGCTGAAGGACATCGCGTAGGAAATCATATGATGAAGCATGAGAACGGCTTCAAAACACCAAGGGTTAATTATTATAAATCGTTTTTAAAAGGACAAGAGATTGTTGGATCCAATTTGTTCCGGCCTCCTTATGGTAGAATGAGAAGAACATTGGATCAAAAAGTTAGAACACAGGCTGAAATTGTAATGTGGACATGGTTGTCAAAAGATTATGACACAACGGTATCCCCAAAAAAAATACTCCAAGCCGCTACTAAAATTCGACCTGGAGATATTCTTGTATTTCATGATAATGTAAAGGCTGAGAAAAATCTAAAAGCAACCTTAGTTCCTGTCATCCATTTGTTAAAGCAAAAAGGTTTTACATTTTCGGTGCTTTAGGACGCTTATAAACGGGAACAGTTGAACAGGGTTCTCCAAACATGATAGAGCTGGCTACCGTTTGAAAATGACTGACAAATGTGGACATTGCAAATGCAATAGAATGAATGTCAGAACAACCTTTTACAATGATTTTACCATCAACAAATGGGGTTAAGTCCTCTGCGTGAATGGCTTCGTAAATCAAAAATTTTTCTAGTTCTGTTTCTGTTCCAACTATGGCTTTGCAATCTATTTCTTTTAATTTCGAAACAATTAACATGTATGCCCATGCAGGAACAACAGCATCCGTACTGCAATATATGTAAACTGATTTCCCTGTGTAGACAGACCAATCATTTTCTTTTATCCAGTTTCTAAAAATCTTTTCGCGAAGTAAAAGACCTTCTAAAAGTTGTTCCGAAATGTCAATGCCAAGCAAATCTTGTTTAGGCTTGTATTTAGCCAGATCCATTTGTATCAAGCCACTTTCATTTACCTTATTTCTTATTTCTTCCATCTTTTTTTCTTTCTGCAAAATTAGCAATTTTTCAACGATTAGTTCCTTTGTAAGCAAATGTCTAGATGTGCATCAATATGCTTCCAATCCTCAGAAGGTATAGCTAGAATTTGGATATCGGCAGTTGTAAATATGATTTCTTTATTAGTCAATGTATAAACCAAATCTTCAAGACCAGGATTATGGGCTATAATCACTAAGTGGGAAAAGGAGTTATTTGTAGATTGTATAGCGGATAACAATTGGTTTTTGTCAGCAAGATAGAGTTGGTCTGAAATAATCACATGTTCTGTCTTAAAAAAGGAACGAATGGCATTAAATGTTTCCAATGTACGCCTTGCATCCGAAACCATTACACAGGTCGAATCGGGTAAAGAAAGCTGGACTATTTTCTCTTCTAAAATGTGAATTTGTTCTTTACCATAAGATGAGAGTCTACGTGCCTTGTCTGTCAATTGGTTATGCCCAGCGTCTGCATGCCGAATAAGAATTATTTTTTTCATCTTGAATTGTTTCTTGGATGTGTTTTTTATTTAATATTACAAAATAATTATCAACTCATTTCTTTATGAAAACTACTATCCAATCTATTTTGTTTACTTGCGCGGCAGTTTGTCCTCTCGCTTTTGGACAAATCACAATCAATCAGAATGATTTTCCTGCTGCAGATCAGCAATATTTAGTAAACAATGCGACTAACCTTAGCGTTGATTTTACAACTACTGGTGCTAATAAAGTTTGGGACTACAGTCAACTTACAGCACAAAACCAAAATGTAAAAAAATATCAGACGGTTGCGTCGGCAGGTATGTTAGTTAACTTTACTTTTGGACCACAAACAGGAAATTATGCCGCAAGCTATCGCTCCAATGCCGTTGATTTTGACCTTAGTAATATCCCTGTTACCCTTCCTATAACACTAGGAGAAATCAGTCAATTTTATAAAAAAGACGCTAATAAAATCACGACTGTAGGATATTCCCTTGAAGTAAACGGACAAAAAATACCTGTAAAATCCGATACGATTGAAACAAAATATATTTTCCCTTTAACTTTTGGAACAAATTATACCTCAAGAGGATTTACCAAACTCAATTTAGAACCTATTTTCGCTGCCGAAATGAAACAATATCGCCAAATAGGGAGTGTCGTTGATGGATATGGTAAGGTTACAACACCTTTCGGGACATTTGATGCTATCCGCATTAAACATTCGGTTTCTGAGCAAGATTCGTTTAACCTTACGGGTACATGGATGGGGTTTGCACAGCCTGATGTACGGCATTATGAATGGTTAGCAACAGCTAAGAAAGAACCCGTACTTAGAATTACAACACGAATAGTAGCTGGTGTAGAAGTAGTCAATAGTGTTACTTATTTAACAGATCAACTTTTAAGTACATCACAACTTGAAGCGATGTCTTTCCAATTCTATCCAAATCCTGCCCGTGAAATACTAACAATTGCTAGTGATCTAGCAATAGATCAACTCATCATTTCTGATCTGAATGGAAAAATTGTAAAAAGTGTTTCTTCTGTTGGCGTTCATCAAGTAGTTGATATTGTTGAACTTGAAAAAGGAGCGTATTTTATTACTGCAATCAGCAATGGAATCTCAAAAATCCAGAAGTTCGTTAAATTATAAATGTCTATTTTTGTACGAGGCAAATCGGTCTATCGCTGTCCAGTTTTATGGAGAGAGGAAAGTCCGGGCAACAGAGAGCAGCGTACTTCCTAACGGGAAGGCCTCGAAAGGGGACAGAAAGTGCAACAGAGAATAGGTAGCCCCGATGGAAACATTGGGGTCATAGTGAAAAGGTGTGGTAAGAGCGCACCGTGCAGCCAGTGATGGTATGTAGCTTGGTAAACCTTACGCGTTGAAAGACCATGTAAACCAAGGTTTTCTTTTCGGAGAAATAAGGGTGGCTCGCCCGATCTTGGAGGGTAGGTTGATAGAGCCATAGTGTGAACTATGGAGTAGATAAATGATAGACATTCTCCTATGAGAATACAGAACCCGGCTTATAGATTTGCCTTTTTTTAAGCTTTCTTCTCATGAATAATGCGTGCAGTTTGATAACGACCATCTAAAAGAAAATCAACACGTGTCATACTAAAAAAGATAAAAGAACGTGTACGCAAACGCTTCACACAATAGTCAGGGACCACCATTGCTTTCCTGTTTAGTTTCTTTATGATCAGCATCTCAGAACGTAAATAGCATGAGCCCCATGAACGATACATTTGTTGAACAAATGCCAAAAATATACATCCAACTATCCCTAAAAATAAAAGGACAAACCAAGTAACAGGAAATAAAATCAAAAAGTAAATAATTGACAAATAGCCAAGACACGACAGCGTAAGAATAACGTTACGAATGAATAAAACGTAACCATGTTTAGATTGAATCATTTGATCCATAGTAGTAGTATTTGGTAACATGAGTTTCATTGTTGCAATTAGTTTCGCAAACTAACTAAACTTAATTTAAGGAAATCGTTAAAATTAATTTATTACTACTTTAATCGAATTTTCCCCCCGTATAATCGAACATCAAAGGTTTCTCAAAAGCATTTCAGGAGACGCACGATGGAACAAAACCTGCTTGTATAAATGAATGTCCGCATAATTCGCAGGTATCAAGTGTAAACGGTTTGTTACGCTGACAATGTTCTTTGGATGCAACATCCAATCCATAAATGACTTTGCGGCCTCGTAATTTCGAGTATGCGGAAATATCCCCAAGCTAGAAAAATCATAAAACATGCCCGCCCCTTCTTGATTAGGGAAAATGACTTCTTGATTAACTTTCGAAAAAACCGACAAATGCTTATTAGCTACCTGTCTATTACTATCCAAAAGTGTCGGAGCAACCTCCAATTGATGAGCGAGCATTGCCGTTTCCCAAACACGGAATTTGGACGTATCATTGAAGTGCATCGCTGCAAACCTAAAAAAATAGTTTTTCTGCTCAACAGAACCATTAAACGTCCAGCTCACACCATTTTTTAAATCCGAATATGTTTTTATATGATCCGACTTTTGTAGTACATATGGATCATAACCCAGTACAAACCAACTTTTACTAGCATCAGAACCATCTTCATAATTACCGTTCTTTAAATCTAGAACTCGTTGTAGGGATAAACGTTTTTTTAATTCCTTGAGCGTTAACACCGAAGGACAGTAAATTACATCAAAAGAAGAATTATACCTATGTGAATCCACCTGTGCCATAAACGCGTCTACCGTTAAATAAACTGGTATTACTTTTACCTTTTTGTTTTGTTCAAAGTACTGCCAAAATTGTGGAGTACCTTTCTCATCACCTAAAATAGCTAAAGTAATTTCTTTTGATTTACGCTTACCCAAGGAAGGATTACCACACGAAAAAAGTGTCGCAAAAAGCAAAATAAACAAAGAGAAAAAAGATAAACGTATCATTACAACAATAATTTGAGCTTAAAATTACGGTTTACATTTTACACTTCGCATCTTTAGATTAATTTTGCAGTATGGCAAATGAAAAAAAGAAAAAGGAAATGATGGCAGCACTTGCATCTTCGGATGACGCTGTCGTGATTAAAGCCCTAAATGAAATCGAAGCAGACGGCGACGCCACCTTCATACCGTTAATGATTAACCTTTTAGAAACAGGGACCGATCAAGTGGTAGCTCTTGTGGTGGAACTCTTGTCTTCCCTGAAAGACACAAGCGCACCTGCCGAAATCATTGAAGTACTGCGTGAAGAAGAAAACGAAAGCGTAAAACAATTGGTACTAAGTACGATTTGGAGTACAAACTTGGATTATTCACCATATTTGGCCGATTTCGTGTTGTGGGCATGTGAAGGGGACTACCTAATTGCATTAGATTGCTTGACCATACTCGAAAACACAGTAAACGATCCTGAAGAGCACCATCTACTCGAAGCACAATGGCATTTGAAAGAATTTATGGAGGCAGAACCAAAAATGGATATCAAAAAAGCAGTTATTATTTCGGAAATCGCTAGCTTTATTAAAAATGCAGATGACGAAATTGAAGGATAATTTCCTTAAATTTGAATATATCAACAACTAAAAACAGTTTTTTATGAAAAAGGTATTATTTATCGCAGGATTATCCGTGTTGACTTTGGCTTCATGTACGAAAGATTATACATGTTCTTGCTCAAGCACATTGGTGAACTTCAACCACCCAACAGAGACGTTTAAAGACACTAAAGAAAATGCACAAGCGCTTTGCGACGCACGAGAAATCTCTTTGAATTCTGGAGGGAATACAACAAGTATCGTTTGCGAATTGAAATAATTCATACAAAAAAAAGAAGCCCCGTAACATTGAGTTATGGGGCTTTTTCATTTTTATTTGGCAGCCATTTCGGTCTACACGCTTTAGTAAATTCCCGCAAATGGGTTCACTGTTTACTTTCCACGTGCTTCCTATGGTCGCAGTGGAAAGCAAACGCTCACGCCCTTTACAGTTCATTTAGCTGCCGCGTTCCATCCGGGCTGAACACTACTTTTTCTTGGCCTTAATAGATTGCTCTACTTTATCATAATTGCTCTTGAAGTCAAAACAACCTTTCCAAATAAAATAGTTGTGCTGATCCGTCAAATAATCATAAGCGTAAATAGCAAATTGTGTACGATAGGTATCAAAGCTAAATGTACGTAAAATGATTTCTACATGTTCCGCAGTTAATTTCGAATGAGAAATAAACTCCTTCGCCTTTTCCAACTTCTTTTGATCCGTATGAGTATCCTGTAAATACTTAATAAAGTCGACGAAATTACGATTCAAATCCGCATTAGGATTTGAAGGTTGTGGTTGGATCACCCCGCCATTCCCATTCGGCATTGGAGTACCCACTAAATATGTATCAAACCAATCTCTAACTCCAAGTGAATAGTTCCCTTGCGTTGTAATAAGACCCGAATTATTCATGAATAAGATCGTACGTACATTATTTGCTAAATAGACATCCTGCGTTGTAATGATCGTACTTGTCATACCATTAAACACATAAATGCGATGATTTCCCTCTGGAAGATCAAAAAAACGGAATCTTCCTGTTGAGTTAGTAATCGATTGATCGCCGATACTTACAGTATAAACCGCAGGGATTTCCATTCTTAGAAAAAGTTCACTAGCTTTTGCCATCCAAGTGCAAAGTGTAAACAATACGATGAGTGCACTATTTTTCATAACTGATATATTCTTTGTTAAAGGATTGTTTTTTTGTTCTAAGGTAGACAAGTTTCAAAAACCTTACCACTTTTAAGCAAAAAAGGTGATCCGCAGACCACCTTTAGTATTTAAGACTAGAAATCCCAACCAAAACGTTCATGTAAACATGCATGAACATAATTAATTAGTTCTTCATTTTCAATTTTTTCAATGACATCACCAATGAAAGCCGTTACCATGAGTGCTTTCGCAGATTTTTCAGAAATTCCACGAGCACGTAAGTAATAAATGGCTTCTTCATCTAATTGACCAGTTGTTGTACCATGCGAACATTTTACATCATCAGCATAAATCTCTAATTCTGGCTTCGTATTTACACTTGCGTTATCAGAAAGCAATACGTTTCCATTAGATTGATAAGCATTAATCTTTTGTGCATCCTTACGAACAAAAACTTTACCGTTAAATACAGCTGTTGATGATTCATCCATTACACCTTTGTACAATTCATTCGATTCACAATTCGACACCAAATGATCCACACACGTATGGTTATCCACATGCTGATTCCCTTTCAAAACAAATGCACCGTTAAGGTGAGTTTCTACATTCTGCCCTTCAACATCAATATTTAGATTGTTTCGAACTAATCCACCATTTAACGTAATCGTATTAATGGTGAAGTTAGAGTCTTTTGCCTGTTTCACATGGTCTTGATGAAGTGCAAAATTGTCCTCTTTCTCATTTTGTAACTTGTCTATTTTCAAATAAGCATTCGCACCAACAGCAACTTCTGTTGTTACATTTGTAAAACACTCACTTGCATCTTCTGACAAATAAACTTGAGTAACATGTGCTTTTGAAAAAGCACCCGCCGTAATCAATACTTTTGAATTGGAAATTACCTGTGTTCCTTTCGCAATATGCACGACTTGAATCGGCGTTTCAATGACAGCTTTATCTTCAATTTGAACATGAACGGCATCAGTTGCATAAAGTAAGTTCATTGCACTGAACACACTTCGTTCTGTAGACGCAAATGTTCCTAAAACAGAAGAATTAATTTCTTTTCCTATTTGAATAGACAATCCAGCAGGGAAATCCACCGTTGACCATTCAGGAGAGTAAAAACCATTGATAAATACGATGTTAATTACCTCGTCTTTTAAAGGCAATACAGGTAAACAATCAATTTTACTTTCTTCTGAATGAAATGTTTTATTCGTGATTTTTGTAACACGTGTATATTTCCAATCCTCGATACGCGTGGTTGGAAAATCCAAAGTTGCCAACGCTTTCTCCGCTAAAACAAGTTGTTCCGCAGCAATAGGTAATGCTGTTTTTGTTAACCCCTTGATAAAAGCTTGTACTTTTGATTCCTCTATAATTGTACTCATTTCTACAAATTTATTTGGGGATTAAGCGTTTTGAGCGTCCACTTCAGCTTTAATCCAATCGTATCCTTTCTCCTCTAATTCTAAAGCTAATTCTTTAGGACCTGTTTTTACAATGCGACCATTGTATAATACATGAACAAAATCCGGAACGATATAATCAAGTAATCTTTGGTAGTGGGTAATTACAATTGTTGCATTTTCTTCACTTTTTAATTTATTAACGCCACCAGCAACAATTCGCAATGCATCAATGTCTAATCCAGAATCGGTTTCATCCAAAATAGCCAGTTTTGGGTTTAACATCGCCATTTGGAAAATCTCATTTCTTTTCTTTTCACCACCAGAAAAACCTTCGTTTACTGATCGGTTTGCCAATTTACTGTCCAATTCCACCAAAGCAGATTTTTCTTTTACCAAGGCTAAAAATTCTTTTGCCGAAATAGGGTCTTGACCTTTATGTTCACGAATTTCATTCATTGCCGTACGTAAAAAGTTTACGTTAGAAACGCCTGGGATTTCTACCGGATATTGAAACGCTAAAAATAAACCTTCTCGCGCGCGATCTTCTGTGGATAGTTCAAGTAAATCTTGACCATCAAAATCGACGCTTCCTTCTGTGATTTCATACTCCTCACGTCCAGCAAGTACGGAAGCTAATGTTGATTTCCCAGCTCCATTCGGCCCCATAATAGCATGAACTTCTCCAGCTTTTACTTCTAGGTTTAAACCTTTTAATATTTCTTTACCTTCAATTGAGGCATGTAAATTTTCAATTTTAATCATCTTTCTTTGTATTGGGCATTGCCAAATTCAACATATATTATCCAACAGAATTTTCTAAACTAATTGCTAAAAGTTTTTGTGCTTCCACAGCAAACTCCATTGGCAATTGATTCAAGACATCTTTACAGTATCCATTTACAATGAGACCAATTGCTTTCTCTTCTGAAATACCTCTTTGTAAACAATAGAAAATTTGGTCTTCTCCAATTTTTGAAGTAGTCGCTTCATGTTCAATTTTTGCAGAACTGTTTTTACATTCAATATAAGGGAATGTATGTGCGCCACATTGGTCAGTCATCAACAAAGAATCACATTGAGAGAAATTTCTAGCATTCTCCGCTCCTTTATGGATTTGAACCAATCCACGGTAAGAGTTTTGTGATTTACCTGCAGAAATTCCTTTTGAAATGATAGTACTTTTCGTGTGTTTCCCTAAGTGAATCATCTTAGTACCTGTATCTGCTTGTTGTAAGTTATTAGTTACTGCAACAGAATAGAACTCTCCAATTGAATAATCACCTTTTAAAATACAAGAAGGGTACTTCCATGTAACTGCAGACCCCGTTTCTACTTGTGTCCAAGAAATCTTTGCATTTCTCTCACACAAACCTCTTTTTGTAACAAAGTTAAATACACCACCTTTACCTTCTTTGTCTCCAGGGTACCAGTTTTGTACAGTAGAATATTTTATTTCTGCATCATCTAAAGCAATCAATTCAACTACAGCAGCGTGCAATTGATTCTCATCTCTTTGTGGTGCAGTACAACCTTCTAAATAAGAAACGTATGCTCCTTGATCTGCAACAACTAAGGTGCGTTCAAATTGCCCAGTGCCACTTTCGTTAATTCTAAAGTAAGTGGAAAGCTCCATCGGACATTTCACGCCTTTAGGAATGTAACAGAATGAACCGTCTGTAAATACGGCTGAATTTAAAGCCGCATAAAAGTTGTCGGTCGTTGGTACAACTGTTCCCATATATTTTCTAACTAACTCAGGATGCTCTTGTACTGCTTCAGAGAAGGAACAGAAAATAATACCTAATTCAGCTAATTTTGACTTAAATGAAGTCGCCACAGAAACAGAATCCATTACAAAATCCACTGCAACACCTGTTAATCTTTTTTGCTCCTCTAAAGAAATCCCTAATTTTTTCATGGTTTCTTTCATCTCAGGATCAACATCGTCCCAAGATTCATATTTCTTCGTCTGTTTAGGAGCTGAATAATAAGAGATTGCCTGGAAATCTGGTTTTGTATAGCTAACATGTGGCCAAGTAGGTTCCGTCATTTCACTCCAAATACGGAATGCATTCAGACGGTATTCCAATAACCATTCAGGTTCATTCTTTTTACTAGAGATAAAACGAATGATATCTTCGTTCAATCCATTTGGCGCTTTGTCTGACTCAATATTGGTCGTAAACCCGAATTTGTACTCCTGGTTTTCTAAGTCTTGCGCTAATTCATTCTCGGTATAAGCCATGATTTATGATTTGGGGTTGAAACCCACAGAGCTTTATTATTTAATTTTATAGAGAAAAGGACTCTCCACATCCACACGTTCTTTCAGCATTAGGATTAGAGAAAACAAATCCTTTCCCATTTAATCCTCCTGAAAAATCTAAGGTCGTTCCAATCAAGTATAAATAACTTTTCTTATCAACAACCACTTTCATGCCATTGTCTTCAAAGACTTTATCGTCCTCTTTTAACGTATTATCAAAGGTTAATTGATAGCGTAAACCGGAACACCCGCCGCCTTCAACACCTACTCGGATAAAAAATCCGTCTTTCCCTTCTTCGCTCATCAAACGGATGGCTTGATTCTTAGCGTTTTCTGTAACTGTTACCATTGGTTATTTAGATTAAGTATAAATAATCCGAATTTTCAAGGCAAAAATACCACTTTTATGGTATATGCACAACCTTTAAGGGATAATTAATTTTTCTTAACGATGTATAGTTCTAGAATGGCTAATAGAATGGCTTCTAACATAGGATTACAATACAATTCTTGGAAAACTAGGAAAGAAGACCAAAACTTATCTTTATTTTTGTTCAACAATTTTAGTGCATGAAAATTTTTCATAATATTCAAGAAGCAGGAGAAATCCACGTTCCCGTCTTAACGATTGGAACTTTTGACGGTGTACATGTAGGACATCAAAAAATAATCAAAATGCTTCAAGAAAAAGCAGGTAAAGTAAATGGATCTACAGTAATATTTACGTTTCACCCGCATCCAAGAATGGTTCTTTATCCTGATGCACATGGAGTAGAATTGATTCAAACCAATGAGGAGAAAATGCAGAAGTTGGAACGTTATGGTGTGCAAAATGTAATTCTTTATCCTTTTTCAAAGGATTTTTCAAGACTAACAGCAACAGAGTTTGTAAGAGATATTCTCGTGAATAAATTAGGTGTAAAGGAAATTGTTATTGGATACGATCATCAATTTGGGAAAAATAGGGAAGGGAATATTACTTTCTTAAAAGAATTAGCCGAAGTTTATGGATTCGGAGTAACAGAGATTGGAGCAGAAGAAGTTAATGCTGTAAATGTCAGTTCAACAAAAATTAGACGCGCGTTGCAAACAGGTGATGTGAAGACGGCGAATGAATACCTAGGAGAACCTTTCCAAATTAATGGAACTGTTGTTAAAGGAAATGGATTCGGTCGAAAATTCGGTTTCCCAACAGCGAATATTAATACTAACTCAGAAGTTAAACTGATTCCTACAGATGGAATTTATCAGGTGAAAGTATATTACAATCATACGGCGTATGATGGCTTGTTGAGTATAGGAACAAATCCAACTATTGGCCAAAATAACAAAAGAACGATAGAAGTATATATATTGGATTTCGACAAGGCAATTTATGATGAAAATTTACGTTTAGATATATTAGATTTTATACGTCCGCAAATAATTTTTGACAATATTGAATTGTTGATTGAACAAATGAAAAAAGATGAATTGGAAGTACGCGCTCGTTTGGACTAGCTTCTTTTTACTACTAACAGTAAATGGATACAGTCAAAAATATATCCTTTACTCAGATTTAGGTAGATACCCTAAAGATAGCGTGTATGCTATTGATGCATCTAAAAATAAATGGAAAGCTTTTCCTCAAGAGTTGACTGAATATAAAAATGTTACACACCTAAACTTGAGCAGAAATCCAATTGAATCAATGAAAGGAATAGAGGGGATGCAACAGCTCCAATATCTGAATATTGATAAAATTAAAATGGTTCATTTTCCAATTGAAATTATACAATTAACGGAATTAAAAGAATTGATTTTGAGTAGAAATGAAATAGAAAGTCTACCAAAAGAAATTCAATACCTAAAGAATCTAGAAGTGCTTGATTTGTATGGAACCATGATTTTGTCGGTGCCTAAAGAAATGCAATTGATGTATGGTTTAAAGCGAATAGATTTCACAGGTGTTAGTTTAAATGCCCATGAACAAAAGGCAATTAAAGAAATGCTACCTGGTGTGAAAATGAAAATGGACGCTCCGTGTAACTGTATGTCACATTAACGCGCTAAATCTAGTGTAAAGATAAAAGTTGTACCTATGCCTTCTGTACTACGTATGTAAATAGAATGTCCGTGACCTTCAACAATGTGTTTGACAATTGACAATCCCAGACCTGAACCGCCCTCGTTTCTGTTTCTACTTTTTTCTATTCGGTAAAAACGTTCAAATACTCGGTTGACTGAGTCTGCAGGAATACCAGGACCATTATCAGAAACTTCAATCGTTAAGGTGTCATCTAGATCGTAAAAACGTACTTCTGTTGTTCCCTTTTCATTTCCATAAGAAATGGAATTGGAAATTAAATTCGTGAGTACTTGTTCTATTTTTGCTTTATCAGCATTGACATAAATCGATTCGTAAGACTCATCAAATTTTAATTGAATTTTTTTGTCTTTCGCTTTTGAATCTAATGCTTCAAAAACCTCTTTGACCAAATGAACGATGTCAAATTTCTTTTTCTGGATGGGTAAGTGTTGACCTTCTAGCTTGGTGATTTGATCCAAATCTTCTAATAAATTCACCATTCTATCTGTGGCTTTAGCTGCTCGATCTAGAAAAAGGGTGTTGACTTTTGGATCATCTAAACCGCCTTCTAATAATGTTAATAGATAACCTTGAATTGCGAAAACAGGTGTTTTTAATTCATGTGCAAGATTCCCTAAAAACTCACGCTTAAATTTCGCTTGATCCTGAAGCTTGGAGATTTGTGCCTCTTGGTCCTCTGTCCAAATTCTTGTCTCCTTTTCCGCATTTGAAATAACATCTTCTGATATGCTAAAACGAAATTCATTTTCGGCATTAATTTTCCCCTTGCGGATAGTACGGTAAAGGACTTTTAACCTCCTGTCTACAAAAGCTTTGATTAATACATACATCAACAAATAAGCCGTTACTCCTAAAGATAGTGGTAGAATAATACGGTATCTAAAAGGAATAGGTACGCCATTGTGGTTTAGCAAACTCAAAATAGAGTAAGATATAACCACAATAATAATTGCTGACAGCGTCAGAAGTTGGAAGGGACTTAATTTTCTCAAAACTCGTTAAATGTATAGCCGATACCTTTAATGGTTCGAATATAGTCATTTCCTAATTTCTCACGTAATTTTCGAATGTGAACATCAACTGTTCGTTCACCAACAATCGTATCTGTGCCCCATATGGTGAAAAGTAATTGATCTCTAGTAAAGACTTTGCCTGGAGATTTGGCAAGAAATTCAAGTAATTCAAATTCTTTTTTCGGAAAACTCATCGTTTTTCCCTCTACTTCCACTAAAAATTTCTCTCTGTTTATGACGATGTTAGAGGCTGGACCTTCTTCATTTGTCATGTTCTGCTCTAATCTTCGTGTCAGAGCTTCTAAACGAGAAACCAATACTTTTGGACGGATTGGCTTAGGAATGTAGTCATCACCACCCGCTTGGAAACCGGCGATTTGAGAGTAATCCTCTGCTCGAGAGGTTAAAAAGGCAATGATTGGTTGTTTCTGTAAGGGAAGATTCCTAATTTCTTGACACGCTTCAATCCCATCCATGTTGGGCATCATGACGTCCATTAGAATGACATCTGGATGAAATTGCTGTACCCTTTGAACAGCTTCCGATCCATCATTTGCTGTGATTATTTTGTACCCCTCTTTTTCCAGATTGTACCGCAACATCTCAACTAAATCATTTTCATCATCGACCAATAATATGGTATAGCTTGATTGCATAATTAAATTTTTACGTTTATTTATTACAAAATTAATACTTGTACTACCGATATAGGTGAAGTTAAATTTATGCTTACGTTAACTAAAAACAGAGGAAAGAGCAAAAGCCGGGTTCAATGTTAAGGCATTGTTAAGAACAAGTCTTGTTAAACGGTTTAGTAAAAGTGAAACTTTAAGATGGAATCAGCCTATTTTGAAAGAGTTACTAGATTAATATTATGTAAAAACAGAATTAAATTAAAGTTAACAATATCATATAACGGATTATATTTAAAGAGTATTTCGGAAGTTTGTCCCCAATAAATTAATAGTTGTGAAGCACTTAACACTCATTCTTACCTTGTTGATGTTTTCTGTAACTTCTTTTGCTCAAGAAGAAGAAAAGGAAAGCACAGATAAAAAAAAATGGTATGAAAACTTCTCTATAAAGGGATATTTTCAAATCAGATATAACGGATTATACGAAAGTAATCCAAACTTGTCTTGTGATCAATGTGATAAAGAATGGGGAAACGGTTCTTCTTTGTCATTGCGCAGAGCTCGCTTGGTTTTTTCAGGACAGGTACACCCACGAATTTATTTTTATTTTCAACCGGATTTCGCAAGTTCATTTAATGATGAAAAAATGTACTTCGGACAAATACGAGATGCTTTCTTTGATTTGGGAATAGACAAAGAAAATGTTTACCGTATACGTATCGGGCAAAGTAAAGTACCATCAAGCTTTGAAAATTTACAATCTTCTGGAAGTCGATTAACACTCGATAGAAACGATGCAACTAACAGTACTTTCGTGAATGAAAGAGATTTAGGAGTCTATTTCATGTGGTCGCCCAAATCGAAAAAAGAATTGTTCAAAAAAATTGTGGATGATGGTCTTAAAGGAACAGGTGACTTTGGAATGTTTGCCTTTGGGTTTTCAAATGGACAACCCACAAACACACGCGAGTTAAACAAGAATAAACATATCATTACCCGTTTTGCCTATCCATTTTATATCAAAGATCAAATTTTTGAAGCTGGCGTATGGGCTTATTCTGGCGTGTACCAAATGATGGGAAAAGACATTTCTCAGGGGGTAAAATACAACCCAACAAAAGAATATCTTGACCAAAGGGCAGGTGCACACTTTGTGTGGTATCCAAAACCATTCGGAATCCAAGCGGAATACAATATTGGGAAAGGACCACAATATAATGTGGTTACTGATTCTATTGAAACACGAAATTTACATGGCGGATATATCCTCGCGAATTATCAAGTGAAAATCAAAAAGCAATTGTTGATTCCTTTCGTTAAATACCATTACTACGATGGAGGAAAAAAATACGAAAGAGATGCAAGAAGTTATATTGTAAACGAAGTGAATGCTGGCTTGGAATGGCAACCTTTCAAAAACTTTGAACTTGTAGCACAGTATTCCTATTCCGATCGCACATATATCGATCACCAAAAACAAGATAATCGACAGTTTGGACACAGTATTAGAATTCAAGCACAAGTTAATTTTTAATTTAAAAGATTTGACCTTACTTTCGTAAAAAAATGAAAGTATGGCTTCTGAGAAAGTGAAAAGTAATCGAAGGGATGAAGCATCTTCTACCTTGTTGTTCAGTTTATTCGGAACCATTGTTTTGGTTGTCATTAAACTATCTGTAGGAATTTTCGGAAAGTCCGATGCGGTATTAACAGATGCCATAGAATCTTGTGGTGATGCCATTTCGACTTTCTTGTTAATACTCGCTTTACGTTATTCCCAGAAGCCTGCAGATCATAAATATCCTTATGGACACGGAAAAATAGAGCCTTTAACCAGTTTTTTGGTTGTGATATTCCTAGTTGGAGCAGCTGTTTTAATTGCCTACCACAGCATTATCGGAATCGTTACAAATGAACAAACCGTACCCGAGACCTTTACGCTTTATTTCTTGACAGGAATCATTATTTATAAAGAGGCAATGTACCAATATGTCATTCGGAAAGCCAGAAAATTGAACAGTAGCGCGATGTTGGCGGATGCTTGGCACCATAGAACGGATGCCATTACTTCTTTGGCCGCTTTAATCGGTGTGACTATTGCCGTTCTAGGAGGAGAAAAATATGCCGTTGCCGACAGTTGGGCAGCGTTATTGGGCTGTTTGGTGATTTTATACAACGCTTATCGCATGTTTATTCCTATTCTTGGTGAGATTTTGGATCAAAATACCTACCCCGAATTAGAAAGAGAAATTGAACAAAATGCCCTAAAGATTGAAGGCGTTTCGGAAATCGAAAAAATGTACATTAGAAAGTCCGGATTGCATTATTTCGTAGACATGCACTTACAGGTTAAAGCAGATATTACGGTGTTGAAAGGTCACGAAATTGCTCACCGAGTGAAGGACGTTGTGATGGAAGATAACCTGGAGATAAAAGACATTCTCATCCATATTGAGCCCGATCGGGAATGCATGTATTCTTCTCAAAAGGAAATTGAAAAGGGAAAGGATGCTGCCGTGTCAAAGCTGTAGATCTAGTTAAATCAATTTTTTTTCTTGGGCGGCTCCCCAAGTGTTACTTGTGCACCGGGCTGTCCGCTACTAGTCCTCGTCCCCCAAGATGACTTGAGGGAACTGTGGGCTAACCGCTAGCATCCCTGCCGCGGAGATCTATTTTCACACCAAAATATACATTGAAATTCCAAGTTTCTCATTCCAAAAGTGGAGACTAAAAATGTTTTTTTGTTTAGAAAGGTAAATATTTGGTTGTTCAAAACAAACGATAGTGTTTTCCCATATTTCAACAGCTAGGGTGGAGCGCGACAGCTAAACAAATCGAAAAAGGAACATTCACGCCAGGAGAACAAGGCGACCAACGGAAGCCCTTGGGAAACGGCAAGTGAATCCTTTTTTGAGCGTTTACTATAGCGTGTAAACCGTTAAGGCTGCCTTCTTTTAGACTTAACCTAAGTCTTTAGCGTGATGAGTGATTTTTAAAATATGATCGCCTATTTTTTCCAATAAGGTAAATAATTCACTGTAAAGTAAACCACCTTTTATGTTTTGGTCGCTCTCGTCCAAGGCCTGAAAATACTCTTTTCTAAACCTATTTCTGAGCGAGTTAATGGAGTCTTCAATGCGAATGGCTTCTTGTAAATTTATTTTATCCGTTTGAATGTTTTCCATCAAAAGCTCAAAACCTTTGTTTACCTCATTAAACAAGGAAAGGATGTTAGAACGTTGATTTGGAGTCAGCCATATTTTGTCATTTAGGCGCTTGTGTAAAATTTTACCGATTCGGTCATACGTGTCTCCAATGCGTTCAAAATCATGAGCAACCACACTGAGAATGTGAATCTGTTTTGCTGTTGCGGGACTGAGTTCGCCTTCAGAAATAGAGTTGAGGTAACGCAAAATGGACTTTTCTTGGGCATCCGATTCGTCTTCTAGTTTTTGCAGTTGATTGATTTTTAGTTCTTGCACTTTACTGTCTTTTTCGGTCACTAATTGAGATGCCAAATGCGACATGTTTAAAGTTGTATTTGCTAGTTTATAGATGGATTTTCTAGCTTCTGATAGAGATAAAGCGGGATTACTGACCAAGCCAGATCCAATAAATTGTAAATCGGTTTGTTTTTTCTGCGTATGCTTTTTGCGAACGGTACTTTTGGCAAGGTCAATCAGTTGTGGGATGAATCCGACCAGTAATAAGGTGTTTACTACGTTAAATAAAGTGTGGAAGAAGGCTAAACCAATTGCACCAGCGTTAGAAGAGTCGGTAATTGGATTTCCCCAGCCCAAATAAACCATTGAATGTGCAATGATTTCCATCAAAACGGGGAGAGCGAGAATGGCCCAAAGATTTCCAATTAAATTGAATAAAGTGTGTATACGAACTGTCCTTTTGGCATTTGTGTTCCCAATCATAGCGGCAATTTCACATGTGAACGTCGTTCCAATGTTTTCTCCTAAAATCATTGCAACACCTGCTTCAAAACTGAGGACCCCATTACTGATCAAGGCCATAGAGAGAATTAATGCAGCTGACGAAGACTGGATGATAAATGAAATGACAATTCCGAGTGCCACAAAAAGTAAGGTGGTCAAAACAGGTATGTCCTGATAATTCATAAAGAAATTAACCCAAGGTGTTTCAGTTGTTAAACTGGGAACAGTGTTTTTGATGAAGTCTAATCCGAGTAATAATAAGGCCAATCCGATGATTAAATTACCGATTGAACGAAAGTTACTTTTGTTTAGAAACAAGAATGGAAACGAAAGTGCGAAGAGAATGAGTGCATATTGATAGAGGTTTAAATCAAATCCAAGCATGGAAATCAACCAGCCTTTGATGGTAGTACCTATGTTGGCCCCCATAATGACACCGGCAGCTTGTCGTAGTGAAATTAATCCAGCACTTGTAAATGAGGAGGTCATGATGACAGTAATAGCAGATGCCTGAATGAGTGCCGTAATTCCAAGACCGGTTAAGATACTTTTAAATGAGTTAGAGGTGAGTGATTCTAATAAGTTTCGAAGTTTAGAGCCTGATAATTGTTGGGTGCTGTCACTGAGGACTTTCATTCCGTAGATCAAAAGACCTAGGGCTCCAATAAGTTTCAACCATTGAAAAATCCCCCAATTATCCCTATTGGTGTAAGCGATGGCTTCCCTGTAAACGGTGTTCCCATTTTCAGTAATTCCTATTTGAATGGCATAGGTGTCATTGGTGGAAGGGAGTTGTAAACGGAATTTTGTGGCATGGACAGAAACGGAGTCGACAATTGTCCAATTGATGTCTTTAGGTGTTTTGTAGCGTATGGTAAGATGTGCCTTATCGTTGATTGCTTCTTGATATGCTTCGTAATCTAAGCTCCAGACCAAATAATCCTGATCGTCGAATGCTTGGGTTGCTAAAAAAGGGATATCGTGCTTCGAAAAATGGCTAAAGGCTACCTCTTTCTGTCCGAATACGGCAGAAAAAAGAGATAAAAATGTCATCAAAAAGAACAGTCTTAGAAAGATCATTGTCTGAATATTTAACGTAAAAGTAATGGGTATTGTTGAACTTTTGCGGAAAACAGAAGGAAAGATTTTCAGGTATCTACTTTTTCAAACCAATGTTAACTGCATATTAATTTCTGTTTACATATCGTTGATAATCCTTTAATTTTATCCGAATAGAAAATCGGTTTAGTTGAATGAAATTTGCATCATCAAAATCGAATTGAATGAAAACAACAAAAATTAAAATTGGAGCCTTATTATTAGGAGCGTTTGTAGTGCTAGGAGCAACATCTTGTAAAAAAGAAGGATGTACAGATAGCAAAGCTTTGAATTACAGTACATCAGCTAAGAAAGATGATGGGTCTTGTAAATTCGCTGATCAAGCAGATGCAGCAACAATTTATGTAAGAGATAATATCACCGCAAACACAACTTGGACAAGTGATAAAACGTACATTTTGACAAGTCGCGTTGCGGTAACTAACGGTGCAACATTAACCATTGAGCCTGGAACGGTTATTAAAGGTGAAGCAGGAACAGGAGCTAATGCAACAGCATTGATTATTGCAAGAGGCGCAAAGTTAATGGCAGAAGGCACAGCTACTAAACCAATCATTTTTACAACGATTGCTGATGAAATCAAATCTGGACAAATTGCTTCACCGAATTTAGACACAGATATGAATGGTTTATGGGGAGGATTAATCGTGTTAGGAAATGCACCTATTTCAGCTACAAACCCTACAATGCAAATTGAAGGAATTCCTGCATCAGATCCAAATGGAATGTATGGAGGAACGGTTGAAAATGATAATTCAGGAGTTTTAAAATATCTTTCTATCCGTCACGGTGGAGCGAATATTGGTGAAGGGAACGAGATCAATGGGTTGACACTTGGAGGAGTAGGAAACGGAACTGTAATTGAAAACATTGAAATCATCGCTAATCAAGATGATGGGATTGAATTCTTTGGAGGTACGGTAAACGTGAAAAACCTTTTAGTTTGGAATCCAGGAGATGATGGAGTAGATACAGATCAAGCATGGGCTGGAACGGTAGACAACTTTATCGTAATCGCAGGAGCTGAGACCGATCATACTTTAGAAATTGATGGTCCGGAAGGCGCTTATTTAGCTGCACATACGTTAATGAATGGTTCAATCAAAGGATCAACAGTAGCAGAGTTAGGAGATTTTAGAGACGGAGCAAGAGGTACGTTTAAAAACCTATACTTCTTCGGATTCCCTGATCCAGCAGTGAATGGACGTGGAGATCTTTCTTTGAGTGGACAAAAAACACTTGATAACTATGCAAGTGGAGTGTTGAAATTTGAAAATCTACAAGTAACATTAGCAACGGGTGCAACCTTAGTAACTACATTTAGAGATGGTACTGATGCACACGCAACAGCAGTAGCACAAGGAGCAAACACTGTCGGAGCAAATAAATCAGTATTCGCAGGTTGGACTTGGGCGTCAGTTGCCGGAGAGTTGAGCCAATTTTAATTAATACCATAATATTTATCGTTCAGCGGTAATGCCGCTGAACGATTTTTTCCATTTTCCATTTATTTTCTATTTACTAAATTGATATGAAACAAGTCATAGTACTTTTTGTTATGATACTTTCTTCTTTTGCTTTTGGACAACATGTGTTGTCAGGTAAAGTAATTGATCATGAAACGAACGAGCCTTTTGTAGGAGCAAGAATCTTGGTTCAACCAGGAGCTCATAGAGCAATCTGTTCTTCAGATGGGGATTTTAAACTGGAGTTAAATTCAGGGAATTATACCGTAAAAATTTACACTTCTTATACCGATACGTTAGTACTATCTAACGTGGTATTAAAGGAAAATAAAAATTTAGGAAACATAGTCCTAGGTGAATCAGCTGCCAAAGAAGTGGATGAGGTAGTTATTAGTGCTGTGCGGAAAGTAGACAATGTTGCAGCAGTAAATGCTTTGAAGTTGAATGCTGCAAATGCCGTTGATGGTATATCTTCTTCTCAATTGAAAAAAACGGGTGACAGTGATGCCGCTCAAGCCATGTCTAGAATTACAGGAGTTTCAATTGCGAATGGGAAATACATTTATGTACGCGGAATTGGAGACAGATACAATAAAACATTGTTAAATGGAGCAGAAATACCAGGCTTAGATCCTGATAAGAATGCCGTACAAATGGATTTATTTCCGGTTGGAATCGTTGAGAATATTATTGTAAATAAATCATTTTTAGCAGAACATCCTGCAGACTTTGCTGGTGGGGTAGTGGATATCCGTTCCAAAACTATTCCAAACAATAAAGGAGGGAGCGTGAGTGTTAGTTTAGGGTTTACCCCTGGAATGCACTTCAATAAAAATTACTTGACCTATAAAGGGGCATCAACCGATTTTTTAGGTTTTGGAAATAGTAGCAGAAAAATTCCGGTTGAAACATTGCCTTATTTTGCACAAGTAATTGGAAATCCTAATGGTGCTCAAGCGGCTGAATATAAAGCAGCTTTAAAAGCATTTAATCCAACGATGGGCGCTCAACGTGCCATGTCTGGAATGGATGGTGGATTTAGTGTGAATTATGGCGATGCATTTAAAAATGAAAAAAGAACGTTAGGCTATCAAGTTCAATTGGGTTATTCAAATAGCACGGAGTTTTATTCAGATGTTAAATATAATCGTTTCGGAAGAAGTGCAGATAAGACTGAAAAAGAACTGATTCAAAGAATTGAACAAAAAGGAGAAGTAGGAATTAACAATGTACAATGGAATGGAATGGCTATGTTTGGACGGTCGTCTAAACGCTCTTCTCAATCTTTAATTTTATTACATGTTCAGAATGGCGAATCTAAAGCAGGGATTTTTAATTATAAAAGTTCTGACTTAGGCTCTAACTTCTCAGGATTTCAACACAACCTTGAATACAGTCAACGATCCATTAGTACAGTGCAGTTTTTAGGGAAAAATGAACTAGGGAAAAATGAAAAATGGTCTTTGGATTATGTATTGGCACCAACCTATTCCATGATTAAAGATCCAGATGTTCGAATGACACGTTATGAAGACAGAGGCAGCTTTTTGTCTATCAGTACTGAATCTGGTTTCCCACAAAGAATTTGGAGAGATTTGAATGAAATCAATATGACTTCAAAATTGAATGTAAAACGCAAATTAAATTGGTTTGGTCGTGAAGGAGAAGTGAAATTTGGTGCAAGTCACCTCTATAAAGCAAGAGATTACCAAGTTAGAATGTTTATGGTGAATGTAAGAGGGATCGATTTGACAGGAAATCCAGATGAACTTTTTGCGCAAGAAAACCTTTGGCCATACAATGGGAATCCAACAAAGGGAACTACGGTGGAAGCGAATTTCTTGCCTGTAAATCCAAATCAGTTTCAATCGAATGTAAATAGCTTCGGTGGATATGCCTCTTTGTATTTCCAGCCAGCAAAAAGACTGAAGGCTACTTTGGGACTGCGTACAGAGTATTATCAACAGCATTACACCGGACAAGATCAATTGGGTACAAATGTACTTAGAGATGAAAAGGTAATTGATGAGATAGGGTTGTTCCCAACTGCGAATTTTACTTTTGCAATTACAGAAAAACAAAATTTACGATTTTCATACGGTAAAACAACGGTAAGACCTACATTTAAAGAAATGTCTTTTGCTGAAATTGCAGATCCATTAACAGGTCGTACTTATATCGGAGGGATGTTCCAAGATAAAGATGTTGCGACAGGTAAAGTGTATTGGGATGGAAATCTAAGAAGTACAAACATTCATAATGCTGATGTAAGATGGGAGTTGTATCCAACTTTAAATCAGGTGATTTCTGTTGGAGCATTCTATAAAAAATTCTTAAATCCAATTGAAATTGTTCAGTATGCCACCCAACAAGGATCTTTCCAACCTCGAAATGTAGGTGATGGAGATTTGTTAGGTGCGGAAGTAGAAGTGCAGCTTGGATTGAAGCCGATTTGGTCAAAACTAGAAGGGTTTACTTTTATTGCCAACTTCACGTATTCATATTCAAAAATCAAAATAAGTGAAACGGAGTTAGAAAGTAGAATCCTTTATGCACGTGAAGGTGAAACGGTCAAAAATTACAGACAAATGGCAGGGCAAGCCCCAGTTGTAGTAAATGCTGGTTTTACTTTTTCAGGAAAAGATAAAGTTAAAGGGTTGGATTTAGGATTGTTCTACAATGTTCAAGGAAGCACTCTTGTATATGTAGGAATGGTGGATCGTCCAGATGTTTATACAAAACCTTTTCATAGCTTGAATTTTACTGCAGGATACAAATGGGGAGAGAAAGAACAATGGAACATTGTATTCAAAGCGAATAACTTATTAAATGATCGCAAAGAGGAGTTGTACAAAAACTTTGGAGCAACCAATCAAATATTTTCGTCAATCAGACCTTCAGTGGCATTGTCGATAAAGGCCGCTTATAGTTTCTAGTAATAGAAGGTTTAGGTAAATGGAAAAGGAAAGAGGTTGCCAACGGGCAACCTCTTTTTTATTGTTCTGAAAATTTATATCCAATCCCTTTTACGGTAACAATATATTCAGCTCCGATTTTTTCACGTAGTTTGCGAATATGAACATCAATGGTTCGGTCCCCCACAATAATATCTGTTCCCCAAACTGAATTCAAAATCAATTCGCGTTCAAAAACGTAATCCGGTTTAGAGGCCAAAAGAGATAATAATTCAAATTCCTTTCTCGGAAGATTGATGATCTCTCCATCTTTTACCACAACATAACGCTCACGGTCAATGACTAACCCGTTGTTTGTTTCAGCATTTGCAGGTTTGCGGCGTAACAGAGCTTGTATTCTTGAGATTAACACTTTAGGTTTAATGGGTTTTGTTACAAAATCATCTGCACCAGCATTTAAACCAGCTATTTGACTATAATCTTCATTTCTAGCAGTTAAGAAGCAGATTAAGGTTTGGTTTAATTCAGGAATTTGGCGCATAGTTTCACATAGTTCTATTCCATCAACACCAGGAAGCATTATGTCTAATAGGATTAAATCTGGAATTAATTCCTTTGCCATCTGTAAGGCTTGGTCTCCAGTTGAAGCTTCAAAAACTTCATATCCCTCTTTTCTTAGATTGTAGTCTAAAAGCGTGCGGATGTCCTCCTCGTCGTCAACAATAAGTACTCTCATAGATGTTGAATTAACCAAAAATTTAGCTCTAAATAATTAAAAAATCTTTTTATTATTGGAATCCTAATGGGCGAAATTGAGGGGTGGTGTAGACGGTGATTATATTTAATATGTATTGTTTTTTGACTGATGTGAAGCTTTGTTATTCTAATGTGTTTGCCAGATGAGTGAAGTGTTAAAAAAACACCACTATAATTTATTTCCTAACATTTTTTTATTTTTTTAGAACAATAAAAATATTAGCTTGAATCTCATTTTTTCATATAACTTTGTCTCAGTAGTAGTAGGTTAGGTTGATTAGTGTAATGAGAGCTCCAAGTTTATACTTGGGGCTCTTGTTTATTTAAACTAAACGTAAATAAACTCCTCTTTTATGTGATTTTCACTCGTTTTTCTATTAACTTTATCAAAAACGAACATACCTATGCATACAAAAATTTTGCTTGTCGAAGATGATATCAATCTAGGATTAGTAGTTTCTGATCAACTTAGAAGTGATGGCTATAAAGTTACACTATGTACGGATGGTGCTGAAGCATTTAAAGTTTTCAATGAAGATACATTTCACCTCTGCATTTTTGATGTAATGCTTCCTAAAAAAGATGGCTTTACGCTTGCAAAAGAAATCAGAAAATTAAACACAGAAGTTCCCATTTTGTTCTTGACTGCAAAGTCAATGACAGAAGACAAAGTGGAAGGGTTTAAAGCGGGAGGTGACGACTACCTTACAAAACCTTTCTCCATTGAAGAGTTTCAGTTAAGAGTTAAAGCGCTCTTAAAAAGGGTGAATATCGTTACCGAATCAGAAAATGAGAAGGTGATTCAACTCGGTCAATATGAGTTTGATGTAGAAAACTACAGTTTAAAACACAAAGATTTTGAAAAAGTGCTCACCAAAAAAGAAGCACAAATCTTACGCATTCTATATAAATTTAAAAATCAAGTAACTCCTCGAGAATTAATTCTAAACGGCGTTTGGGGACATGACGATTATTTCGTTGGACGTAGCTTAGATGTTTTCATTACTAAATTGAGAAAATATCTAAAAGAAGACGAAAGCATCTCCATTAATAACGTCCACGGTATAGGATTCAAATTGGAGATTGAAGAATAACATGAATACAGTCTTATTATTTATTGATACATCTACAAAAATCTGTTCTGTTGGGATTACTAAAAATGGTAATCAGGTTGCTTTAAAGGAAACGGGGGATGAACAGTTTGAACACGGTGAGAAAATAACCCTGTTGATACAAGATTGCTTAAAAGAAGCGAATCTTGAAATGAAAGAATTAAGTGCCGTTTGTATCACAAGTGGTCCTGGTTCTTATACAGGTCTTAGAATAGGTGCTTCTACTGCAAAAGGAATTTGTTATGGATTAGATATTCCCTTAATCGCCATTGATGCCTTATATAGCCTAGGTGTTCAAGCAACACAGAAACATCCAGAGAAAAATATTTGTGCCATGATAGATGCGCGTAGAATGGAAGTGTTCTCGGCAATTTACGATGCAAATAATAATGAACTTAAACCTATTTCAGCAGATGTGCTAGATGAACACAGCTATGCTGAATTTAAAGAATTAGTCGTTGTTGGTGATGGAGCAACAAAATGTCAAGATATTTGGAATGAACGAGGGTTTATCTTTGATCTTGAAATCAAGAGTTCGGTAACAGGAATGTATCAAAAAGGAAATGAGTTTTTTAAAACTCAAAAATTTGAAGATGTTGCTTACTTTGAACCCTTTTATTTAAAAGAATTTTTCAGCACTCAAAAGAAATAGAGGAGAATTCTCTTTCGTTTCTTTTGCGATGTGCGCACAATCTTCAGTATATTTGTTAAAGGGTGGTTTGCGACTGCCCTTTATTAATTTTGTCCATTATGGAACTTCAATCATGCATAAAAAATACACAAAGACCTTTCGTTATTGCTGGTCCTTGTAGTGCAGAAACTCCCCAACAAATTCAAACGATTGTCAAGGATTTAGCTAAAAATCCAATGGTGAAAATGATTCGCGCTGGAATTTGGAAGCCAAGAACACGACCAAATTCTTTTGAAGGAATTGGTTCTATTGGCTTACCGTGGTTGGTTAATGCTTGTAAAGAAGTAGGGTTGCCCTGCTGTGTGGAGATTGCCAATCGTACGCACGTAGAAGAAGCAATTGCGGCTGGTGTAGACGTGCTTTGGATTGGTGCCAGAACAACCGTGAACCCATTCGCTGTACAAGAAATTGCCGATGCGCTTAAAGGAAAACGAATTCCAGTAATGATCAAAAATCCTGTAAATCCTGATTTGGAATTATGGATCGGCGCGTTTGAAAGATTGCAGCAAGCGGGAATAACTGACCTTATAGCCATTCACCGTGGTTTCTCAACTTATAAACACGAAAAATACAGAAATGTTCCTAATTGGGATTTGCCGATAGCTCTCAAAGAAAGATTGCCGCACATTCCCATTATTTGTGATCCTAGTCACATCACAGGAAACAGAAACTTATTACTTGATGTTTCTCAAAAAGCAATGGATCTGAATTTCGATGGGCTAATTATCGAAACACACCCAACACCAGAAGAAGCTTGGTCTGATGCTGCCCAACAAGTTACAGCGGACGGTTTAAATACAATACTCCAAAAATTAATTCTAAGAGACAAAGAATTCAGTTCAGATCTTCTGACGGAGTTGTCTACCTTTAGAGCGAAAACCAGTGACCTTGACGATAGAATTTTCCAACTATTGAAAGAACGTATGCACATTTCAAATGAGGTAGGGGCGTTTAAGCAGAAAAATAACATTACAATCTTGCAAGAAGAACACTGGCGAAAAATCATTGAAAATAGATTGGCTCATGCCAAAGATTATGAATTGTCAAACGAATTTATTCGTGAAATAATGGATGCCATTCATCAAGAATCTATCCGACATCAAATCAAAATAATGAACCAATAAATATGCATTTCCTACCTAAATTATACAAAGGTATCATTCACATCCCTGCTTCAAAAAGTGATGCGCAAAGAGCTTTGTTAATTGCTTCTTTAAGCAATAAAAGTGTACAATTAGTTAACTATGGAAGCAGTAATGATGAACAAGCAATGATAGAAAATGTGCTTCTCATGGGATGCGAAATGGAGCAAGAAGGGAACAAATTATTCGTCAAAAAAAGAGTTAATTCGCAATTTTCAACTAAATATAACGTAAGTGAAAGTGGACTAGGCTTGCGACTCATGACTGCTATTTTGGCAACAAAATCAACAGAAATACAGATCGAAGGACAGGGATCACTCTTGCAAAGAGAGCACCGGTTTTTCGGAGAAACATTACCTCAAATGGGGGGGACTTTCATTTCAAATAGCAATAAACTACCTTTCCAGATTGAAGGACCATTGCAGCCGGGTAATTACATAGTGGATGGTGCACAATCATCCCAATATATTTCAGGTTTACTCATCGCTTTTTCACAAGTTGATGGAACAACAAAACTACAAGTGAAGGACTTAAATTCTAGACCTTATGTAGACATGACCTTGCACACACTCCACGCTTTTGGAATACAAATTTTAGAACCCGAACGAAATACTTTTGTCATATCAGGGAAACAAATACCATATGTAGAAAGTTACACCATCGACGGAGATTGGAGTTCCGCCTCCTGCCTTTTGGTTGCTTCTGCTTTAGGTTTGGATATAAAAATCAAGGGGCTCTCTATGCAATCGAAGCAAGCAGATAAAATGTTGGTTTCAGCTTTGATGCAAGCAGGTTGCCGATTTTTCAATTCGGAGCATGGCATGTATTTCGATGGGAAACAGCGACAAACACTACATTTTGACGCAACGCATTGCCCTGATTTATTTCCCGCATTGGCTGTTTATGCTGCGCTGACTCCTGGGGAACATAAAATCTCTGGGCTTCAACGGTTGGCAAATAAGGAAAGTAATCGTGGACTCACCTTGCAAACTGAATTAGAGAAAATGGGCGCCGATGTTCATTTATGCGATGACCAAATGATCATCAAAGGGAAAACAAAATTAAAGAGCGCAAAGCTTAGTGCCCATAACGACCATCGAATTGCCATGTGTTTGACAATTGCTGCCATGGTTTCTCAAATCGAAATCCAGTTAACAGGCAGTGATTCAGTAGCTAAGAGTTACCCTACATTCTATCAGGATCTCAAAAAGATAGAGGTCCATCTGTAACATTTTGATTACATTTGCGTTATGCATATTCACGGCAAATAGATGAATATGAAAAGGAT
Source organism: Taishania sp. (assembly GCA_030150045.1). Classification (GTDB taxonomy): domain Bacteria; phylum Bacteroidota; class Bacteroidia; order Flavobacteriales_D; family Crocinitomicaceae; genus Taishania. The sequence continues at coordinate 135,621 of JASLGM010000039.1, read as the reverse complement.
TGTAATTTTTTCGTCACTACTTTTAATTGGAGTGACCTCTTTTGTATCAAAAGAAAAGGCGATAAAACAAGAAACGGTAAATCAAACCAAAAAGCGTATTCAAAGTTGGTGTGCATTGATTCCAGAAGGAGAAGTCCTTTTGGATAATAAAAAAACAACCATTAAATCTTTTTATTTCAGTAAAAATGAACTTCATAATTTTGAGTATTTAATTTTTATTCAGGATTTGGAAAGACAAGGACGATTGGAAGAAGCTCAAAAATACCTTCCAGACACTACTAATTGGGGGGATAAAGGCATGCAAAATTATTATTTTAGACACCCTTCATTTAGAGATTATCCCGTAGTCAATATTTCACGTGAGGGCGCTGAAGCCTTCTGTGTTTGGGCAACAGAGAAAAATAAAGAAATTATCGGAAACCAAAACTTGATCATGAGGTTACCTACAAAAGCAGAGTGGATTTATGCCGCTCAAGCTGGAAATTCTGAAAAGATGTTTGCTTGGGAATTTGATGAGCTTCAAAATAAAAATGGACAATGGATGGCCAATTTTTTAACCATTTCAAATGTTAATATTAAGCGAGCAGATGACGGAACACCACTTATAGAAAAACAAAATACCGTTCAGGAATCAAGCTCAATGACGGCCGCTATTTTGACTAAAAAAAACACTTATTATCCAAACCCTTGGGGCCTGTATAATATGAACGGAAATGCAGCCGAAATGGTGAGTGATTTCCCTCAAGCCTTAGGTGGTTCTTGGAGTGATTTTGGCTACGATATCCGAAACCTTAGCGAGCAGCCTTTTAACGGTTCTCCTCAAAATAACGTAGGCTTTAGAGTCGTTATAGAATTGAATTAGGGCGCTTTAACGGTCTGCGACTGCTAGTGTCCATCAGGAAAATAAGTGTAAATCTAAAAAAAACAGGTAGCTTCCTTTGGTCGCTCCTGTTTTTTATTTTCACTAATTCCCCTTTCTGTACAGCTATTCGTCTCCGCCCTAGCGCAAGATCATAGTATTTCTATGTTTAGTTGTAAAATGGAGGTTTCTAGGTTTAAGTAAAATGCCACTATACATATACTACTTAATTTGCATTTTATTTTTTTGAAGAATCATTTGCTTAAAAACCTCTACTGCAGATTATATATTGAGTGCTTTTCTAAATCATTTATTAAGCTCTCGTTGCATCTTTTTCAATTGTACATCTGTGTAGATTGAAAGATATGTTCCTTTAGGGAAATAATTCCTTAAAAGTCCGTTTGTGTTTTCGTTTGTAGGACGCCCCATGGCGAGTAAAGATGCGTAAAGTAGTCTTGAGTTTTGGCGTTTCTTACTCTAATGTAGGAAATAAAAAAAGCCTCTCGGTTGGAGAGGCTTTACAGTGTTATAAGGTTGTCTTATCCTTCAGTTGTTTCAAAAGGAACTACTGATACGAAAGAACGGTTGTTTTTCTTTTTGTTGAATTCAACTACACCGTCTGTTAAAGCATACAATGTGTGATCTTTTCCGATTCCTACATTTGTACCTGGGTGGTGTTGTGTACCTCTTTGGCGGATAATAATGTTACCTGCGATTGCAGCTTGTCCTCCATAGATTTTAACACCTAGTCGTTTACTTTGTGACTCACGACCGTTTTTGGAACTACCAACTCCTTTCTTATGTGCCATTTTTTTAAAATTTTACTCTCGAATCGAGATCGTGATTAATTAAGCGTTAATTCCAGTAATGGAGATTGCTGTTAAAGATTGACGGTGACCGTTTTTCTTTTTGTATCCTTTTCTTCTTTTTTTCTTGAAAACGATTACTTTATCTCCTTTTAAGTGCTCAATAACTTCTGCAGTTACATTAGCTCCATTTATAGCTGGGGCGCCTAAAGTGATTGCTCCTGCGTTGTCTACTAAAAGAACTTTATCGAAAGTTAATTTCGATCCAGCTTCAGCATTCAAACGGTGTACATACACTTTTTGGTCTTTAGTTACTTTGAACTGTTGCCCTGCTATCTCTACAATTGCGTACATATAGCTTAATTTAAATTAAAATTTTGGATAGCAAAGATACGTAAAAAATGTTTCAATCAAAATGATTTTGCTATTTTCTATTATAACAGGTAACAAGCTTACTTTTTTATAGGTACATAAGGCGTATTTTTCTTACTCTTTATAGATGGAAAAACGGTGATAAATATTATCCAAACTAAGGTAGTCCCTATTCTCGAGCTAATTGTAATAGGTTGTTTAGTTTTCAAGAATTATATATGAGGCATTTATTTCTCTTTTTTTTATTGGTTTTATTTACGAAGTATTTAATTTTTCTTAATCATTTTTCCCTCTTTAAGGGATGATTATGCGGAGGGATTTTTGTTGAAACATCATACTTCCGACGTATCGTTGTTAGCATGGTTATGGTCTTATTATCTTTTATAGGAATATTTGTCCACCCTAGTATGGATAAAGATTAAGTTAGATTTTTAATTTTTTCCTGATCGAATCTCTCCATTTAAATGTATATTTAAAAATGGAATTTAAAGAAGTCATTGCAGCTGTGGAAGCCTTTCACAACGCATTTGGGATTGAGAACAATCACCAGCCAATAGCGAAGATTGGTGCTGAGCAAATCGCTTTACGCCACCGATTGATGCAGGAAGAAAATGAAGAGTATTTAGAAGCAGCACAAGCGGGTGACGTTGTTGAAGTTGCAGATGCTTTGGGTGACATGTTGTATATTTTATGCGGAACGATGTTAAAACATGGTATGCAGCATAAAATCGAAGCGGTATTTCAAGAAATTCAACAATCCAATATGAGTAAACTGGATGAAAATGGAAAGCCTATCTATCGAGAAGATGGTAAAGTGATGAAATCTGCACTTTATTTCAAGCCAAATATTGCTTCAATTCTTGAAGATTAATGGATAATAAATTTAACCTCCGCGTGTATGCTGTTGTTTGTTCTCCGAAACATGAAGTGGTATTAAGTGATGAGGTCTATTCAGAATATGCATTTACAAAATTTCCTGGTGGAGGATTGGAATGGGGAGAAGGAACAAAAGATTGTTTAATCCGTGAGTTTATTGAAGAATGGGGGATAGATGTAACCGTTGGAGATCCGTTTTATTTTACTGATTTCTTTCAACAAAGTGCCTTTAGAAAAGAAGACCAAATTATTTCAGTGTACTACAAGGTAGATTGGAGTCGTTCTTTTGAATTGATTTTTGCGAATAATAAAGAGTTTGTTGGTAAAGAAGGTCATCGGTTTTGGTTACAACCAATAACAGAATTGTCAAGTAACGATGTAACTTTTCCAATTGATAAAAAAGTAGTTGAAATGTTAAAAGCATCCTTTTTAAGCTAAGGATAAAAGGTCACCAAATAGGGAGGTTTATAAATTTAGTTTTCGGATGGACCAAACATAAAATCAATATGTATCCAAAGATCTTGCTATGTCTAAGTGTATGGCAGAGATTGAAAACTTGCAACAAAGAGACAAAGCCACCTATTTGGTGGCTTTGTTTTATTAGTTTAATAGGTGACAATAAACTCTATCTTATTCATATCATTAGCAGAATAAAGTTGTTTCAATATCTTCCTCTGTCATTGTTGTTCCCTTGGATCTTGCAAAATGATAGATTATTTCTTTTGAATTTTAGATCTTATTGTTCCTTGATTTGTTTCTAAAACTAAAACATATAATCCCGACTTAAATAAAGAGATGTCTGCGTTTAGTTCACCATTATCTTCGGGTGTAAATTCTGCTACAATTGCTCCTTTTAAATCCATTAAATGAACAGATTGTAATTGGGCTTCAGTTGAAGAAAGTAAAATCTTAAATTTTCCATCTGTAGGGTTGGGATATACAGTATATTTCACGTGTATATTATCAATACCTAAGTAACCTTCACAAGCCGTATGATAAGTTCCTGATTCGGCATTTCCACCACCGCTTACATCATGTGTTCCCGAAATGTTTTGTGGTGTACATAATGAGGTGAAAATCTTGATTCTTCCACCACTTGCGTCGCCACCTTTTTCACCTAATATACCTGCAGATGTTGTAATGGTTTGATTGCCACAAAAGAAATTTGTGTAGGTACAAGAGGTTCCTGTGCCAGCAGCACCACCATTTCCTCCAATACCACCCTTTGCTGAAAGTGTACCGCTAAGGTTAATTGTATTGGAACGTAATAGAATACCTCCACCTGATCCTGCTCCCGCTCCAGCGCCTCCTCCAGCACCCGACGAAAAGGTAGCTTCTGAACAGTTGTCACATGTGTCAGAACAACATCTTGGTGTTTCTCCACCATTTCCTCCATTTCCACCTATGCTTCCGTTTTGTCCGTTGACAGAGATATGGCCTTCTATTACTAAATCTTCAATAGCGTCAAGGATTACACAGCCGCCCCCGTTTCCACCTTTCTGTCCGTCATTTCCCACCATATAGCTGCGGCCACCACCACCAGCACCAGCTCCTCCTGATCCGATTGAAATATCATCTTCTTCTGTTGTGCCATAAGTTGCTCCAAACGAACCTCCGGTACCACCAATTCCTTGAACTACTGGATGTACATTAGAAATAGTAGCACCAACTCCTGTGTGTTGCGCACTTCCATCGCCTCCTTTATTTCCAGCAGTACCGTTTCCTCCATAGCTGGCACCTCCACCACCTCCGCTTCCACCGGAGCCAGGGATCATTCCATAATAATCATCGTTGCTTGCACACACTTGTTTTGGACCAGACCCCGAAGTACCAGCGTTTCCTCCTTGTCCAGCACCTGGACCATTCCCGATCGCTCCAGGCGTTGCCCCCGCTATAATGATATGACCTGATCTATCTTTGTTGGAGCACGATGTTAATGAAGCTGCATTGCCAGTTGGACTAGAAACCGCTTCAGCACCAGCTGCTCCATTGCCTCCTTGATATCCAGCGAAATCACCGTTGATGGTTCCGTAAATAAAAATGGAATTTGCACGAACATGTAAGGTTCCGCAGCCATCAGCGCTATGTGGGCGTATGCTAATGGTCACTCCAGCTGGAATGGTGAAATTTCCATTGATTTGATAATTTCCTCCTAATATGTCACCATCAGATGCAACAAAGTCAGCATTTAATTGAATGTCTTGACATTGTGAAAAAATGGGATTTGTAGGTGTGAATAATGCAATTAACACTCCAAATAGAAGCGTTTTCTTTGAGTAATAGTTTTTCATAATTAGTATTTTGTAGTGAATATACAAAAATAAATAGCGAAAAAACAAGCGTTAAGGGAAAGTGAAATAAAGTTTATTCATTGATATTTAGTGTGTAACGCTTTGGTTAGTTCGTGAGGTTTGTCTTTTTTTGTAGTGAACCTCAATAGATGAGTTGAAAGAAAAGATCTGAACGGAGTTAATTGTGAAAACGAAGATTTCAGCCCGGGCGGAGTTGTGATAGCTAAATGCAGTAGAAAAGTTGTGAATGCTAAGTTGCAACTGCGACCAAAGGAAGCGCGTTGCAAATAGCTAATGAACAATTTTCTACAAATTTACTAAAGCACGTAGACCGAATAGGCTGCCAAATAGGTGTGATATTATTTAGGGATAAAAACTTTCTCCTGTAAATTTTGATACTGTGTAGAGCGGTATTTTTTCAGTAAACCTGTATAGTAATTGTAGGATTTGTGCTGTAGACCTGTTTCTTCAAACATTTTTTTCATAGTGGATGCAATAGGGTTTTTCTCCATTTCTTGCGGCATCTTCATGTCGCTTTTAGGGATTTCTATGCCTTCATAATCGGCCGGTTCAATAAGTACTTTGTTTCCCGTATGTGAATATTGTACTTTGGTCTGTTTGTTCTCCGGAAGCACGATTGTTCCTAATTCATTAAATATTTGTTTTTCTACATTGGCAAACATGGTATTGGCCATTTGACTTATTTTGTCTTTCATCATGTACATCATTCCTTGCATCAAAGTGGCTTGCGCGGAGAAATCTGGGTTTGTGCTGTAGTCATCTAACATTGCCTTAAGGAAAGTGGTGTCGTTGTATGCTAAGGGTAATTTTACGACCATGTCTTTAGGGTTGTGAATCAAATAGCTACGCCCTGTTTCGCAAAAACGTATATTATAATCTTTTACGAATTGGTGGTTTCCAATCATCGGGTTGGCAAATGCGTATGTTTTAAAATGGTTGTCTTTCAGATCTTTATTCGGGAGTAGGTCGAGGTAGGCGGTAAATATTTGTGCTAATGCGCCACCTTGTGAATGCCCCGTTAAATAGATGGTGTAAATTCCTTTTTTATTTAAGGATTTGATTTGATTGATTATGGGGTTTTCGAGGTAAAATATGGCTAAAGTGTATCCAGCGTGTACAAATGCGTCGTTGGCATTAGAAAGGTTGTATTTGAACTTTTTACCATCTATGGTCATTTGATCGTTGGCGGGAATGAGGGTCGCGTAGAAGTTTTCCATCCAAGAGATTTTATTTTGGGTGGAACCACGAAAGTGAATGATGGCTTTTTTGTTGTTTTCGTCGGCATAAACTTGAAAGGCATTGTCCATTCCAACGCTTTTTGACGTATGTATTTTGATGTAGTTTTTAGGAATGAAATCTTTGTCTGTTCCATATAAATCAAGGGCAGAAAAGCTGTTGCAAATCTGGATGAGCTCAATTGCCTCATTGTCTTGAAAACCTTTTTGGTGTTGCGCAAAAGTAAGCGTACTAATACACAGTGCGCTCAACAGCATTACAAATTGCATCATTCTAAATGTTTTTTGTTCTTTAACAAGAACCATTCCAAAGGATTAGCAATCTGCTTCTACTTCGAAAAAGGCGATGTCAATAGATTCTAAAAAGGCTTCAACACGTGGTGTAAAAGCGTTTGTCAAAAGAATTACTTGTGTTTTTGCTTCTAAACTTTCAATCATTCGTTTAATGTCACCTGCTCTGTTTTGCGCTAAGCATTCGTCTAAATCATCAACGATAAACAGGTCTAGTAATTTGAAATTCACCCCATTTTGCAAGTACAACTCACACATTCTTTTTGGGCTTCCGAAAATAATTTCTGTTCCGTCGAAGATGTCATTTCTTTGTTGTAGCATGCTTCCTTTGTCGTGAGCTAAATCGATGGTTACATCTAAACGGCGAGCAGGACGATAGGTTTTTCTTCCTAGTGCTTCTACTTCGTCAACTGTGCTAGACATGAATACTGCACGTGGTGAACCTTCTGTTTCTTGATTTACCTTGTTGAAAACGGCAACTAAAGCAGCGGTTGTTTTTCCACTATTTTTAGGAGCGGTAGCAAAGATTGGACGGCCAGATTTTATGGCAGAGAACAATTCTTTACTGTATGCTTCTAACTTTGTGATTTCCATGATTTCCAATGCCTCAACCACTTCTTCTTTCATCTTTTTGAAACTCATTCTTCTAATTTTTTATTGTTTTTGTGGCGATCAAAATCGCGTTTTGTCTTTTTCTCTAAATTCTTTTTCATGGCATCTTCAAGGTCAATACCGGTTTGGTTAGCCAGGCACATAATGACAAAGAGTACATCGGCTAGTTCATCGCCTAGATCTTTGTTTTTATCGGATTCTTTTTCACTTTGTTCCCCATAACGTCTCGCCATGATGCGAGCAACTTCTCCCACTTCTTCCATAAGGATGGCTGTGTTCGTCATTTCATCAAAATAGCGAACGCCAAATTCTTTAATCCACTTGTCAATGGTAATTTGTGCTTCTTGAAGTGTCATTATTCTTTATTTTTTGTATCCATGCAAATGGTTACTGGTCCATCGTTTATAAGTTGAACTTTCATGTCGGCTCCAAATTCACCCGTAGCAACAGGTAGTCCACTTACGCGTTTTAGGTTTTCTATAAAGTAGGTGTAAAGTGGAATGGCGTGTTCAGGTCTTGCAGCTTTGATATAGCTTGGACGATTCCCTTTTTTTGTTGATGCATGTAAAGTAAATTGGCTAATGACCAAAAATTGACCTTTCACTTCTTGAATGCTTAAGTTCATTTTATCCTCTTCATCAGAAAATATACGTAAAGCATTTATTTTTTGTGTCAACCAATCTGCGTCTTCGGTATTGTCTTCGGTTTCAATTCCTATGAGGATTACAAAACCATGATCGATTGCGCCATTTACTTTTCCTTCAATGGTGACAGAGGCTTGTTTTGCACGTTGTATAACCACCCTCATGCTAGAACTGCTTTTCTGTAAACTTCATTTTCGTCTTCGTTCATCAACTGAAAATAGGTTTGATACCTGCTTTCAAAAATACTTCCTTCTTCAACAGCTGCTTTTACGGCGCAATGCGGCTCGTTTAGGTGTTTACAATTGTGAAATTTACAAGAGTTCAGTAAAGCTCGCATTTCCGGAAAATAATGAGAAATATGATCTTTATCTATTTCTGTAATTCCAAAAGCACGGATTCCAGGTGTATCAATGATATAACCACCTGATTGCAATTTGTGCATTTCAGCAAATGTTGTTGTGTGTTGTCCTTGCAAGTGTGATTTTGAAATTTCACCCGTACGCAGATCCAAAGAAGGGTCGAGTCCATTCACCAATGTACTTTTCCCAACACCTGAATGTCCAGAAATCATTACTTGATGGTCTTTTATTTCACCTTGTAGAAAAGCAATCGTTTCTGGTTTTTCAGCTTGTATTAGACGAACGGGATAGCCAATTTTCTCGTACATAAATTGGAGTGCTTGAGCATATTCCATTTCATCTTCGTTGTATAAATCAATTTTATTGATGAGAAGGGTAACGGGAATACGGAAGGATTCTGCAGCCACCAAAAAGCGATCGATAAAGGCAAGATGTGTAACTGGATTAATGAGTGTAACCAAAAGATAAGCGCGATCAATATTTGCCGCAAGTATCTGCATTTGTTTACTGAGGTTCGTTGATTTACGAACGATGTAGTTTTCCCGTTTATCAAAATCGACGATTGTACGGTTTCCTTCCTCATCGCAATCTGCATTGAGGGATACACGGTCACCTACGGTAATGGGATTTGTTGTGCGAAGACCTTCTAAACGAATTTTTCCACGAATACGACAATTCACCAATGAACCGTCATTTAGTTCAACGATGTACCATTTCCCAGTCGATTTAATAACTATTCCTTTCTCCATTTATATATGTTGGCTATGCAAAGATAAGGTTTTCGGACACAACATCTTTTTGTTTCTTACCATGAAATTTTTGATCATTAATCCTTTTGACGTGAAGCATTTCATTATCTTCGTAGATTCAAAATTTGACGTATGTCCATTGAAGTAAAGAATTTATACAAATTTTACGGAGAGCAAGCTGCTGTGAATGGAATCAGTTTTAAGATTCAATCAGGAGAAATTGTAGGTTTTTTAGGCCCAAATGGAGCTGGTAAATCTACGACAATGAAGATTTTAACTGGATTTTTATCAGCTTCGGAAGGAGAAGTGGAAATCTGTGGAATGCCCGTAGATGTTGATTCTTTGAAGACAAAAGCAAAGATTGGATATTTACCTGAGCACAATCCGTTGTACTTAGATATGTATGTACGAGAGTATTTACGTTTTGTAGGACAAATTTACAAAGTGAAAAACTTGAATGCACGTATTGAAGAAATGATTCAAGCAGTTGGATTGCAGGTAGAGCAAAACAAAAAAATAGGTATGCTTTCTAAAGGATACCGCCAACGTGTGGGATTAGCAGCTGCTATTATTCACGATCCAGAAGTGTTGATTCTCGATGAACCAACCTCAGGACTAGATCCCAATCAATTGGTTGAAATCCGTGAATTGATTAAAAACATTGGCAAAAGTAAAACCGTTTTACTCTCCACGCACATTATGCAAGAGGTTGAAGCGATTTGTGACCGTGTAATTATCATTAATAAAGGAGAATTGGTTGCCGATGATACCGCAGGAGCACTGCAATTGGTTAGCGCAATTCAAACCGTTTATGTTGAATTTGAAGAGAAAGTCACCAAAGAACAATTGTCCGCAATGCCACATGTCCATAAAATGGAACAAGTAAGAAATGGATGGTTGTTAGAAACGAAACAAGAGGTTGATTTGAGAAGAGTAGTCTCTCAATATGCCGCTCAAAATAATTGGTTAACCTTAACATTGAAACTCGAAGAACGTTCGTTAGAAGAAGTGTTTAAAGAATTAACCACACAGAAAAAGTAGAGATTTATATCTTTACACCCCGATAAATACAAATAATTTAAAAATCTAAGAAGATGAAATTTAATGCTTGGCATGATGTATCTTTTGGAGAAAATGCTCCAGAAGTAGTAACAGGAATTATTGAAATCCCTAAAAACAGCAGAGCTAAATATGAGTTAGATAAAGAAACAGGAATGATTATTTTGGATCGCGTTATCGCTTCACCAATGTCTTATCCTGCAAATTATGGATTCATTCCTCAAACATATTGTGATGATAATGACCCGTTAGATATCTTGGTGTTGACAGATGTTGAAATCGTTCCGCTGTGCTTAGTAGAAGCTAAAATCATTGGTGTAATGCAAATGATTGATGGTGGTGAGATGGATGATAAAATCATCGCTGTTGCTAAAGGAGACAAAAACTGGAACCATATCAATGATTTGGCTGATTTGAATCCTCATATCTTGGACGAAATCCGTGTGTTCTTTGAAGATTACAAAAAATTAGAGAAAAAATCTACGGAAGTAAAAGGATTCTTGAACAAAGCAGAAGCAATCAAAATCTTTGAACAAAGCGTAATTGATTACAAAGCGAAGTTCGGTAAATAATTACCTAAATTAAAAGTACGTGGCTAAAAATTTTATAGAAGAAGTAACGTGGAGAGGAATGTTACACGATACCATGCCTGGAACGGAAGAGCACCTTTTGGAGCAAATGCGTTCAGCATACGTGGGGATCGATCCAACCGCTGATTCTTTACATATTGGACACTTAGTGAGCGTCATGATGTTGAAACACTTTCAAGCTGCTGGGCACAAACCCTACGCTTTGATTGGTGGTGCAACAGGAATGATTGGCGATCCGTCAGGGAAATCAGACGAAAGAAATTTGCTAGACGAAACCACTTTACAGGCGAACATTGAGGGAATAAAAAATCAGTTGAAAAAATTCTTAGATTTTGATTCTGACGCCCCAAATGCAGCTGAATTGGTGAACAATTACGATTGGATGAAATCCTTCTCCTTCCTTGGGTTTATTCGAGATGTTGGAAAACACATCACCGTAAACTACATGATGGCAAAGGATTCCGTAAAGAAAAGATTGACAGGCGAAGCAAACGACGGAATGTCTTTTACGGAGTTTACCTATCAATTGGTTCAAGGATACGATTTCCTACATTTGTACCGAGAAAAACAATGTACTTTACAAATGGGAGGGTCTGATCAGTGGGGAAATATTACCACAGGAACAGAAATGATCCGTAGAATTGAACAAGGGAAAGCTTACGCCTTGACATGTCCGTTAATTACAAAAGCTGACGGCACAAAATTTGGTAAAACAGAAGGTGGAAACGTATGGTTAGATCCAGAAAAAACATCCGCTTATGAGTTCTATCAATTTTGGTTAAACGCTAGTGATGCTGACGTTTCAAGATTCATTCGTATCTTTACCATGTTGCCAAAAGAGGAGATTGAAACGCTAGAAGCAGCACATAACGAGGCCCCTCACTTACGTATTTTACAGAAAAAAGTAGCCGAAGACGTGACGATTCGTGTTCACGGGGAAGAAGCATTGAAAACGGCCATTGCCGCAGCAAATATTTTGTTTGGGAAATCCACTTCTGAAGACCTAAAAGTACTTTCTGAAAAAGATTTTTTCGCAGTATTTAACGGCGTACCACAAGCAGTAATTTCTAAAGAGGAGTATAAATCCATTGGATTGTTAGATGCTCTGGCTGGTAAAACGGGCTTTCTTTCTTCAAACGGTGAAGCACGACGTGAACTAAAAGCAAATGCCATTTCGGTAAACAAAGAAAAAGTAGGAGAGGATTTCGAGTTCTCAGAAGACCATTTGATCAATGGGAAATACATACTTTTAGGGAAAGGAAAAAAGAACAATTATATTCTTATAGTAGAATAGAAAAACCAATTATAGAACGCGCCCCTTCCAAAAGAAGGGGTTTGTTTTTTTTATAGGTTTTTGAATACAGAGATGTGTTTTCCTCTTAATATTTTGGGCGCTTCCCTTCTCCGTTCCAAGTAAATTGGATCGGCTTGGGTCAGGCTATCCGTTCATAGTCCTCGCCTCTCCTCCCCAAGTTTACTTGGGGAGGAGAGCCTGTGGGCTATCCACTTCTATCCTTAGCGCAAAATTACTATTGTCAACTATCGCTTTGCGTGAACAAGAAAATCTGTTTTCTTGATGGTATGAAAAGAAAGAGAACTTACTTTAACACTTGATTCTCAGCCCGGGCGGTATGCGATAGCTAAACGATCTAAAAAGGTCGTGAACGCTAGCTTACCACTGGCGATAGCAAGTGGCAAGCAGCTAGTGAACACTTTTGTAGGAGTTTACTAAAGCAAATAGACCGAAAAGGCTGCCTCATTCAATTAAAGAAGAAGTGTTCTGTAAATCGAACATTAGTCTTTGACCACAATTACTTCTCCCAATTCATTCGAAATCGAAGACTGTTCTTGTTCTCTTCTCCTGAGATAATCTCCCTCGCCGATAGGCGTCATGCGACTGAATTCATTTTCCAGCAAGGCATCGTTGAATGGCGGTTGAAAAGCGGCGTTAAAGTAAATCTGAGAGCGCTCGTTAGCCATTTTTATGTCTTGATGTTTTTCGATTAGAAAGAAAAAATCTCCTTCGGAACCAATTATCGCGTAACACATAATACAAGGGTTTTAAGTGATTAACCTTGTTAATATAAAACAAAAAGAATTAATATCCAATTTTTTAACACAATAATGTGAAGATATCCAATCAGTTAAGGGGTGTATTTTACTTCCCATAAATATAAGCCATCTGCAGGTGCTGAGGCTAATGCTAAGCTACGGTCTTGTGATTTTAGGATCTGTGTGAATTGTTCAGGAGTGATTTTTTTTGTCCCAACAGCGAATAAGGTGCCCACTGTGGCGCGGACCATATTTCTTAAAAAACGATTAGCAGTATATTCAAAATAGGCCTCTTCGTCTGAAACTCGAACCCATTCTGCCGTATAAACGGTACAAATGTGAGTTTTGACATCCGTGTTCGCTTTTGAAAAAGAGGTGAAATCATGTTCGCCAAGTAGCTGTTGTGCCGCTGTATTCATGACTGAGAAATCCAGTGTGTGTGGTACAAATGTGGATAAATGTGACTTAAATGGTGTTTTTTGCTGATGTATATAATAGCGATATGTTCTCTTTTTGGCGGAGAAACGGGCATGATCGTCGAGTGTTACCGGATAGCTGTTCTTGATAACAATGCTCTCAGGTAACATTTTATTTAGTTTGAAAACCCATTCTTCAAGGTCGATTTCTCGATCAATGTCGAAATGAAATATGGCGCTGTGAGCATGTACACCAGTGTCAGTACGACCACAACCTACAATAGAAATGGGAGCATTGGAATTTAAACGTGACAAATACTTTTCTATGGTTTCTTGCACAGAAATTTGATTGGGTTGTATTTGCCATCCAAAATAAGCATTGCCATTATAGGCGCATTCCATAAAGTAACGTTGCGTCATGGTGCAAAAATAAAAAAAACCTGACAGTGCCAGGTTTTCTTATTATAAGTCTTTTAGAAGATCTTCGAGGGAAATGTCAAAGTCGTAGATGTCGATACTGGCTTTATCTCCAACAATTTCAATTCCGTTGATGTAAGCTTTGTTGATTTTTGTATAAATTTTAAAACCAAAATCGTCGTTAACTGTATTGATAACAGGACCTAAGTTTTTTACTGGGCCCCATGTGTTTGGACTTAAGCGTTCCACGACATATACGTCGTATGCACCCATTCCATCTTCACGGCCGTTTGAGCTAAAGAACAAATATCTACCATCTGGTGTAATGTAAGGTGTAGTCTCTCTTCCTTTACTGTTGATTTCTTTTGGTAAAGCGACTGGTCTACTCCAGTTTCTGCCTTGGCGTTGAGCGTAGTAAATGTCACTCATTGATTTTTCTGCATTACGCTCTGATATGAAGTACACGCTATTTCCGTCGGCAGTTACTGTAGCGTTCCCGTCATAAAAAGAAGAGTTTAACGCTGGGATGAGTTTCGGTGCAGACCATTGGTTTTGGTTGGTCCATTTTACCTCTGCAATGTCTGAACTTCCAGTTTTTATTTTAGCTTTTTGAACGGCTTCATTGTTAATAGTGATGTATGCGATAGAGCCGTCTTCGGAAACATGAGAGATGGATTCAAAACCATCTCCATTGATTCTTCCTAAACGGTTCGTTAAGCTATCCCAACGTTGAGAAGCGTCGTTCCAAGTTACACGATATATGTCTTCAAAATAATTTTGATCGTAGGGGTTTACTTTACCACCCGTTGTGTTATTTCTTCGTCCAGTAAAGTACATTACTTTGTGGTCATGACAAAGTACAGGGCTGTAATCATTGAAACCGCTATTCACATCAGGCCCTAAGTTTTTTCTAAGGTTGGCAGTGTTATCTTGTAAAACGGACTGGGCATATCTTGCTTGCGCAAGCTTTAGGTGAAGTTGCAATTCTGTTGCTCTTGTTTTCGATAAAGCATTTATTGCATGTTCATAATGAATGATCGCTGTGTCTAATATTCCTGTTCGGTGATACGTTTCTGCTAGAATTTCGTACATTTCTTTCTCAATCTTTCCTTTATTCAAACGAATAGATTCACGCGAGTAACGGAGAGCGTAGCCGTAGTTGTTTAAATCGTAATGACAACGGGCAATCCAAAAAGGAGCTTTAGAGTTGGTAATATCTTTTGTGGCTGCTTCACGGAATTTATTTAGTGCATCACGTGTTTTTCCTTCATTATAAAGATTTTTCCCTTCTTCTAATTGAAAGTGCGCCGAAGTTTTCTCGATGATGTTACTTGTTGAATCTGGGGGACCAACAAGGAAAGTTGTTTTTGCAAATAGGGCACTTCCTATGCATGCAAATATTAGCGTAGTTGTCAGCTTCACGTTTGTAATAGTTTTAAGTATGCTTACAAATAAACGTTTTTTTTTCAATTAATCAAGCGTTGAATGGTTTTCTAATAGCATTTTATTATCAATCTCCTTTTCCAACTGAGTAGAAGCAAGTGTTGCAGCAACAATTGCTAAGATTGGAGCAAAAGATGCTGCAATCCATAAACAAAAGTGAATGAGGAAGTTTTTCCAGTTTTCCCAAGTAGAAAAAGATTGTGGATCTGTGATAAATAAATAATCTAAATTGATCGGGATAAAAATTAAAATGGAGTAAATCATTCCAATACCCATCGCTAATCCATTGTGGTAGCGTATGTAAGCTACTGAGTCTTCAGCTGTTCTTCTCATACGTTCGTTGTGGTAATCTAAAAAAGAGAATCCATAGAAATAAAAACTGATGATAAAAGATAGGAAAAAGATAGGAGAAGATTTAGGTTCACTCCAACCCAGCGTAGCGATGATAAGAATGAGTACAAAAATGCTGTACTCCCAGAACATATTTCGAACACTTAGACGAATACTTCGTAGAATGTCATTTTTGAAATCACTCCAAGAAAGAGAAATGTTGGGTGTTCCGACAATACTTTCACATTTTTGAGAAAGGAAAGAAAGCAGGGGGGAGAGCATGATGACCACGATGTATTTAGTGAACTTCATGAGTGTTAATGCCAACAAAATTTCGAAAAGAGAAATAACACAATACCATACGATTCCGTTCATATTACTAAAGTCGTAAGACACTTGTCTGTTGAGTAATAAATACCCCAAATAGTAGATTATCAACATGGAAACTGCGGGGATTAATGCAAACCACCACAGCTTATGAGCACGAATAAATTGTAAAGCTCGATAATAGGATTTTAAACCCAATAAAAACTCTTGAATAAAACGCATACCCAAAATTAATGAATACGCTCAATATATCGGTTTATGTATGGAAATATATATCTTTGTGGGCTCATTTGAATTAAATCAAGAGATTAATTTAGAAAACTAAAAACAGGACAATGAGCAATTTAACAGCGATCACTCCAGTTGACGGACGATATGCGTCAAAAACGTCAGAATTAATTCCTTATTTCTCGGAATTCGGACTCATAAAATACCGTGTTATTGTTGAGGTAGAATATTTCATTGCATTGGTAGAGCAAGGGTTAGCTGTTTTTTCAGATTTCCCAAAGGATAAAATCGACGCAGTAAAAACAATTGCAATTAGCTTCAATGAAGAAGATGCTACATGGATTAAGAATACTGAAAAAGTAACGAATCACGATGTAAAGGCTGTTGAATATTTCTTGAAAGAAAAGTTAACCGATTTAGGGTTGGAAAAATATTTAGAGTTCGTCCATTTTGGATTAACTTCTCAAGATGTGAATAACACAGCCATTCCTCTTTCCATGAAAGAAGCTATGTTGGAGCAGTACTTCCCGTTATTAGAAAGAGTGATTGCACGAATTGACGAACTAAAAACAGAGTGGAAAGATATTCCTATGTTAGCTCGTACGCATGGACAGCCAGCTTCGCCAACACGTTTAGGAAAAGAATTGCAAGTGTTTTCTGAAAGATTGGAAAAGCAAGTTGTGTTGTTGAAGCAAATACCTTTCTCTGCAAAGTTTGGAGGAGCAACAGGGAATTTTAATGCGCACCATGTTTCTTATCCTGAAGTGGATTGGGTTGCTTTTGGGAATAAGTTCGTAAACAATACGCTAGGTCTTGATCGCTCTCAAACAACTACTCAGATTGAACATTATGACAATTTAGCTGCCATGATGGATGGTATGAAACGTATTAATACGATTATTCTGGATTTGAACCGTGACATGTGGACGTACATTTCAATGGAGTATTTCAAACAAAAATTGAAAGAAGGTGAAGTTGGATCTTCTGCTATGCCACATAAAGTAAATCCAATTGATTTCGAAAATTCAGAAGGAAATATTGGGATTGCAAATGCTTTGTTAGAACATTTAGCAGCTAAACTACCTGTTTCTCGTCTACAAAGAGATTTAACGGATTCAACGGTTTTACGTACTCTTGGTATGCCTTTTGCACATACTTTTATTGCTTTTAAAGCAACATTGACTGGGTTGGATAAATTATTGTTAAATGAAAATGCTTTTGAAAGAGATTTGGAAAACAATTGGGCGGTAGTTGCTGAAGCTATTCAAACGGTTTTAAGAAGAGAAGGTTTTGAAAAACCTTATGAAGCACTTAAAGGATTGACACGAAAAAATGAAGCTGTAACGCAACAAACAGTTCATGCTTTCGTTGATACTTTAACCATTTCCTCTGAATTAAAAGAAGAATTGAAAAAAATCACACCACATAATTACACGGGTGTACAATTGGTTAAATAATGAGATTTAAGGATATATTTTTAGGCGGACTTCTTTTACTTAACGTAAGTTTTGTAATTGGTCAAATGCAAATCACTTGGGGACAAGAAAAGTCCAAATCTGGTAGTTTAGTTGACATTCTGCCTTCAAATGCATCCAGTTTTTATACGCTAAGATGGCAAGGTGGTAGTATTTTCGGTGCTTACCACCTTACTAAATTTGATGAACTCAATGAGGTACTCACCAAAAAAGTATCAATTTCAGTTAATCAAAATATTGCCAATTTCGAAGATGTCATAATGGTGGACGAGCGTCCAGCAGTTATTCTTTCAAATGTTAGAGAAGGAAAAGATAATATCTATCTTCAACAATATGGATACGACCTTCAACCTCGTGGAGAAGCAAAGCTTATCGCTTCATACGATTTAATAAAAGGGAAGAGTAAGGATGCTATTCGTATTATTCAATCTAAAGACAATAATTATTTTGCTGTTATATGGTTGCTAGTAGGAAAACGAAAAGACAACGACACTTATGGATATAAAATTTTCGATAAAAAGTACAACGTCATTGAGAAAGGAGAATTTGAAATTCCTTTTGAAAGTAGAAATGTGCAAATAACCAATCATTTATTGACTAATACAGGACATTTCTTTTTCTTATTGAAAGAGTTCGATGTAGAGCAAAATGTAAGAAACAGCAGTGTGAATACGTTTAAAGCTTTGCATTTATATCAGGTAGATGATGAAGGATTAACACATTATAAAATACCTACAAATGGTAAACGACCTGAAGCAATGGCACTCAGTTCTGATGACAGTACTTTGTTTACCTTAACAGGATGTTATGGAACGGATTTACAACCTGGAATTACCGGTGTTTTCTATATGAAGTTGGATTTTTTGGATGCAAGTATCATTGATGAAGGGTATCAAAATTTTGATCGTGAATTTATAACTATGGATTGGTCGGAAAAAGAAATTGCAAAAATGGAACGTAAATTAGAAAGTGGTGGAAATGCACCAGCACTCTATAATTATCAAATGCGTCAATCTGAAATCCTACCAGATGGTTCTTTAATTGGTTTGATGGAGCAATACTATGTTCAAGTGAGATCCTATTATGATCCAAGAGGAATGTCTACGGTGAATTATACATATCATTACAATGATTTAATCATCTTTAAGGTGGATCCTGATGGTGATGTAGAGTGGATCAATAAAATTCCTAAAAATCAAGTGTCAACAAATGATGGAGGACCGTATAGTTCTTATGCTTTTTTTATTGACAAGCAAAATGTAAATATCATTTTTAATGACCACATTGATAATTATGACAAAGGCGGGAAGTACATCCCTAATACCTACAATGTTGCCAGTTTTGGAAAGAAATACAATGTCGTAGCACATGTAAAAGTAGACTTGTTTAGTGGACTTAATACACGTGAACAATTGACTTCTCAAAAAGAAATTGGAGCGTTTGTGATGCCTAAACTTTTTCGTACAGACTTTAAAAACAATGAAATGATTGTCTTTAGCACGTTTAAGAGTAAAGAAAAATTTGGTGTTCTAAAATTCTAATTAGAATTATACAGCTTTCTTAGGTTCTACAACACGTTTACGATAAATCGCATATCCCAATAATAGTAAAGTCATGATGCTTGCAATTTTCCCAAGAGCATCTCCTAATCTCATGTAAATCGTTGTCTCCGTGTTTAAACGAACGTTGTGTTTCATTACATCGATCGTCCACCACGCTGTTGATTTTATTACATCTCCTTTTTGGTCAATAAATCCGCTAATACCTGTGTTTGCACTTCGAGCGACATCGCGACGGTTTTCGATAGCGCGTAATCGTGAAAAACTGAAATGCTGTTTATGCCCAGCTGTATTTCCCCACCACCCATCGTTTGTGATGACAGCAATTAATTGTGCGCCTAATCGTGTTTGGAACGCTGTATGCTCTCCATAAACGGATTCGTAACATATTGTTGGTGTAACAGGAAAAACACCGTGTGAAAAAATCTTTGGTTGATCTTCTATTCCTAAAGTTCCAAAAGAACCACCAAGGTTTAAAGAAAGTTCTTCTAATTGTGGAATGATGGTTGTGAATGGTACGATTTCTGCACCAAGTACTAATTTCGATTTATGTACAAATGCTGGTTTTACCGAACCTGAAAATAATGCGGAAGTATTATAAGATTCATAATAATCATTCCCATTTTTGTCATAGCGAGATGCACGGGAACGCTTTTTACGGAATCGTTTTTCTGTCGAAGCTCCAATTAACAAATTGGCTCCATACCAGTTTTTTGAACGTTCGAAAAGGATGTTTACCCCTGGGTCATATTCTGCAATAGCTTCGTCAAAAGGAAATGGAATTGCCGTTTCTGGAGCTAAAATCATTTTAGTATTTTCAGAAACTACGCTGTCCACTAAATCGCAAATGCGGTATAATTGCCCTGCTGGACTTAAACTTGAGAATTTTTCATAGTAAGGGTCAATGTTTGGCTGAACAACAATGACTTCTGCCATTTCCCCTTTTTCTTTATATGCACCATACATGTATAAAGAAATAACAATCGGAAATAAAATGGTGACGATTGGAAACGCTACAAATTTGGGACGAAGTGTTTTTTGAGACCATTGAATCAACAATTGAGCAAATAAAAAGTTTGACAATAATATCCAGATTGTACCACCAATAATTCCGGTTACAGAATACCATTGAACCCATTTTGTTTGGATGGAGAATACATTTCCAAAGTTCAACCATGGCCAAGATAATTCCCAATGATAATGTAAAAACTCGAAACAAGTCCAAGCGGCAATTAAGCTTATTAAGGCAAATGCTTTACCTAAATGTCTACGTAAATAATGGTAAAGTGTAAAGAAACACGCCATCAAAATAGCGTTCAATATACAAGCCATTAACGCACCAGCAGTATCTGCTTTAGAAATCCACCAGCTCGCTCCAAAATTATAAATGAGAAAGGTAATCAGTGCATGTAAATATACTTTTCTAACACGGTAGCGTTTGATCAATATGCTATGTTCCACTAATAATAAGGGGACAAGTGCGATAAAAATCAAATAGGTTTGACTTCCCGTGTAAGGGAAGCTAATAAACAGTAATAACCCAGAAATTATACTGAATAAATATCTATATAGTTTGGATTCTAAACTTTTAAAGAGGATGTTATTGGTCATAACGAATCAAGATGTTGTCAATAAGTGTGTATAAAAATACGGTTTTTCCATTAGAAGTAAGTAAGACCCTATGACTTCCATTAAATTCGGATGACAGGTTACTTTGATTGGTTGTCAAGTTGTGTAAACGAATACGGTTGTTCAAGTTATCAAGAGTTGCAATTATTACCTGTTGTTTATGGACATCATATGTTGCAGCGAACTGATCAAAGTTGATTTCATTGAATGATCTATCGTTGACAATTTCTCCATGAATGTTAAACACCACAAAGCGATGACCACCATCATAAGCAATGTACAATCCTTTCTGATGAGAAAGGACTTGAACAGTTACCATACCACTTGTTTTGGGAAGTTGAATACTTCCGCCTTTTTGATTGAATATTTTTATAGAGGAAGCATCATGTACAATTTGTTTGAAGTCATTTTGCACAACTTGTGAACCTTTTACTTTTCCTAAAGAGAAGTTCCTAAACAATTTATTCGTTTCTGCATTTAACATGTAAAAAGTAGTTTGTGCTTGCGCTCCAATAAAGTGTTTTCCAGCGCTTGTCCAAAAAGACACTTCGGTTACTGGAATTCGATTTGTTACTTTCGATTGTTTTTCCATCTTTCCAGAACTGGCGTTGAACCAATAAACTGTTCCGTCTTCTCCACCCACTAGTAAGAAATCTTTACCTCGAATCTTTGAAAAAGTGGGAGCTGAGCTAAATTTTGTGCCATTCGGTGCGTTTAAGTTAAAAGCGATTGTTCCCGTTGCAGTGTACATAGAAATGTTTTCAGCATGCACTAAAGTAAGTAATTGTTCTTGGTTATTACGATAGATAAAACGGGGAGCCATGATCAACTGATTCGCTTTTTCGATAAGCGTGATTTTTCCGTTAATACCGAAATAATGTATGTTTTGATCTTCGTCTTGTATCCAAATGCGACCGCTCTCATCGACATCAGCAGCTTTTACAGAAGAACCAATATTAAAATGTTTAGGATCGTTTTGAGTGGCTTGTGAAACACTTGTAGCTTCTGTTTTCGCCTTTATACTAAGATTGTTGAATGACAATTCATAATGAGGAACTAATCGCACGGCACTTTGAACTGTTTTTGCTTGTGTTCTTATGTGCACTCGACGAGGTAATGCCCCATAAATAGAAGCCATTTTTGTCAAATTGTTTGACAAAACATTCCCTAATTTATATTGTGCCAAAGCTTCTTCACAGAATGATTTGTTCGCCGATACAGCATAATGGTCGTCTAGATTGGCAATATAAAGTAATTGATTGTTGGATAGTACCGTACTCGGATGATTCGTTTTGAAAGCAATGATTTGACTGTTTCTATCGGCACTGTTTTGTTGAAGTTGATACATGTCACTGTTGGGGCGAGCATCCAAAAAGACTCCTGTTTGCCCTTTTATTTTTGTGATAACTACACCACTTTCAACTAGGTCTAACCAAGATTGTTTTGCTAAAGTAGGATCGTACACGAAAAGATGTGGTTTGGCGTAAAAATGATATTCTTCTATTTGAACAGGCAATACATGGGAAAATAATTCAGCATCATTTACCGCTTCCATTTTATATAAAGCGTTGTCAAACACTTCAAAATCTTGTTTGCCAGTTTGTCTGTGGTAATAGTCTTTTACGGATAAATTGCCTTTCCCAGTAAAGGTTAGGAAGTTTACGCTAGCATTTTTATCTAAAGCGGGGAACTGCCAAATGATTGTGTTTTCTGGAATTTGATTGTTGTAAATATAAATTTTTGTCAGGTTGAAATGCCCCTGAAAAGAAGGGCCAACGAAAGTGTTTTTGGAAACTTTTAGTGTACCATGAAATAGTTCTTGTAATCTTTTTTCCGTTACAATGTCTTTTGTTTCAAGAAGTGCATGTGCTTGACTTTGCGAATAAATAATTCTGGAAACGTAGATTTTCCCTTCCTCTGTAAGTAGCATGTCCCAATCAAAATACCCTGGAATTGTTTCTTTTATTTCTGTGTATTCGCCTATTTGATTCAATAAAATTAGCGTATTGTCCTCGGGACCAAAAAGCTGCTCCATTTTGTATTGAACAGTTTGCTGGTTTTGCAGATAAGAAGCAACAGCAATCCAAAGAATACTGATAACAGTTAGAAGACTTATTATTAATCGAGCTATCATATAACAAATTTACACTTCTCTTGCGTTAAAAATGGAGTCTTTCTTACAAGTAATCAACACCATTCTGTTTACTTAGAACAGCTTTAATTGTTCATCCGCTAGCAAGCGAAACGTTTGCCGGTGAAGGGAAGTAGTACCATGAGTTAATATAGCTTCGCGGTGCTTTTTTGTTGGATAACCATTGTTTTTCTTCCAATCATAAACCGGATATTGTTCGTGATATGCCTTCATCATGTCGTCACGATACGTTTTTGCCAAGATTGATGCCGCAGCAATACTCAGAAAACGTGCGTCGCCTTTGATCATACACGTATGTGGGATTTCAGGATACGGATTGAAACGATTTCCATCAATTAATAGATGATCAGGTAGTATAGTCAATTGCTCCACCGCTCGATGCATGGCCAAAAAACTGGCATTTAAAATATTTATTTGGTCGATTTCCACATTGTCCACTATCCCAACAGCCCAAGCAAGTGCCTTTTCTTCAATGAGAGGACGCAATTCATAACGGATTTTGTCTGTTAACTTTTTACTGTCATTTAAAATCTCGTTTTCAAAATCCGGAGGGAGGATGACAGCCGCAGCAACAACAGGTCCAGCAAGGCATCCACGGCCAGCTTCATCGCAACCGGCCTCAATAATGTCAGGTAAATGAAATTGTTTTAACATAATTAATAGCGAAATTATTGAAATTTATACATTTATGAGTATATTGGTATATAATTTGTTTAAGGTCAGACCTTGAATTAAAACATGAATTATGAATAAGTTATTTCTAGTTTCTTTCGTTGTATTACTTTCATACCTAGGTTTTTCTCAGGAAAAAGTAGCGCAAGTTAAATCAGCACAAGATGTCGCTGCGATTAAAGAAAAAGGGGAGGGCATTTTTTATTTACCTGCTGGGTTGAACGCCTCAGAGGTGCAAGATAAAGCAAAATATTACACGATGTATTTTACGGTTGCTTATTCTCCTTCAGATGGGGAGACAACGATCTCTATGGTCGAGAACACAGAGCGTGCACGAGGTGTAATTCGTCGATTCTTAGTCGCTAATGATATCCGTACTGTGAAGGTTTTAGGTGAAACGCTAGATTTAGACGCTTTTTTCGAAGGTTATTTGAAGTAAAAGCAGAAAAAAATGGATTAAAGCACTCATAAGGGTGCTTTTTTTGTGTTTATACTTTACATTTGAAAAAAAACAATTATGAAAAAGCTAAGCTACCTGTTATTGGCGACGTTAATTCTAGCGGCGTGCAATTCAAATACTACACCGTCAACTGACGAAAACACACTAGAAAATTACGGAACGGTTACAGTGGATTTAAAAGACACCATTTCTGTACAAGATATGTTGACTAAATTTAAAGACGGTTCCGAACCAATGACCTTCACTTTTGCCGGAAACTTGAATGGTGTTTGTGCTAAAGCTGGATGTTGGGTAAGCGTAGAAGATGGCAAAGGCGGTGATTTCATGATCCGATTCAAAGACCATTTTACCATTCCTACTGACAGTGAGTTGAACCAAAGAGCCTACGTTCATGGCTTGGCTTATTGGGAAGAAGTTTCTGTGGAGGATCTTAGAGAATACGCAGAGTACGAAGGAAAGTCACCAGAAGAAATTGCAGCGATTAACAAACCAGAATTTGTTTTCAGTTTTGAGGCAGATGGAATAAAAATCAAGAAGCCGATAGACGAAGAATAAGTTTTTTTGGCATCCTTAACGGCCTGCATGCTTTAGTAAACGCACTGAAAAATGGTTCATTAGCTTTTTGCAACGCGCTTCCTTTGGTCGCAGTCGCAAAGGCGCATTCACACTTTTTTCAGTGCGTTTAGCTGCCGCACTACGTCCTGGCTGAACACGTATTGTACACTATTGTTTATGGTGAACAATTTCGTAAGCGGGATATCGCGCTAAGGATAATAGTGAAAAGCCCACAGCCCCTTCCTTCCTCCCCTAGTTTACTTGGGCAGGAAGGAAGGGGCGAGGACTTGTAACGGATAGCCTGCCCCTATGCAAGCAAAGGCTTTTGCAAGCGTAGGGGAGCGCCCAAATTTTTCAGAAAATGATATAAAACGAAAAAGCACCTCTCAGCTTTCACTGGAGGTGCTTTTTTTGTTTCCTTATTCAAGGATTATACGTTGTAAGAACCGTTTTCAATTGCAGCTAAGGCAATCATTTGGCGGTATTCTTTCGGGTTGATGTTTTCTAACTTCGTGAAACGTTTTAGACCCATTAACATCATTTTCGCTTCGTCTCCGTCCGCAAAACTGTTGATGGCATCTTTCCCTAATTTATTGATTTGATCAGCCACATCGTAGAAGAACGTTTTAGCGATTGCGATTTGCAATTTAGAAGCTTCTTCACCTTGTTTTTCGATCATTTTTTGAACACGTAATAACACTGATTCCGCTTGGTAGGTAAGAATCGCAACGTCAGAAATATTCATCAAGATTTCTTGTTCTTTTGACAATGTTGCCATCAATTTTTGAACTGCTGAACCTGCCGTCATTAAGATTACTTTTTTGAAACCTTTGATTGCCGCTGCTTCGGAAGCCAAGGCACCTTGTGGCGCATCGTCGAATGACGGGATAGACATCAATTCGTTAGCAACAGCCATTGCAGGCCCCATTAAATCCAATTCGCCTTTCATCGCGCGACGAAGTACCATATCTACCACCAACATGCGGTTGATTTCGTTTGTCCCTTCAAAAATTCGGTTGATACGAGAATCACGGTAAGCACGTTCAACTTGCGATTCTGCCGAGTATCCGATTCCTCCTTGGATTTGTACTGCTTCATCAACAACATAGTCGATTGCTTCTGAGCCACATACTTTTATGATGGCACATTCAGGAGCAAAAAGCTCAATTCCTTTTAGGGTTGCATTTGCTTTTGACTCTCCTTTTTCCATGTAAGCTTCAATGGCGTCGTCGATGTTTTGTCCTGCTCTGTATAAAGCGGATTCTGCAGCAAATGTACGGATGATTTGTTCTGCGATTTTATAGCGGATTGCTCCGTATTTAGAAATTGAACGTCCGAATTGTTCGCGTTCGTTTGCGTATTTGATGGATTCATTGATGGCAGATTTTGCTCCACC
Source organism: Taishania sp. (assembly GCA_030150045.1). Classification (GTDB taxonomy): domain Bacteria; phylum Bacteroidota; class Bacteroidia; order Flavobacteriales_D; family Crocinitomicaceae; genus Taishania. The sequence goes on along the minus strand of JASLGM010000039.1, from coordinate 109,746 downwards.
TAAAACACCAGCTCCTAATTTAATACGACCAATATTTAAGATGTTCAATGCAATTTTAAATCCGTTTTCTCTTGTTGAAAGCATGTTTTCAACTGGAACTTTAACGTTGTTGAAGAAAATTTGACGCGTTGAGGAACCTTTGATTCCCATTTTCTTTTCTTCAGGGTTTAAAGAAATTCCTTCTGTATCTGCTTCTACTAAGAATGCCGTTAATTTTTCATCGTTATCGATTTTCGCGAAAACGGTAAATAAATTTGCGAATCCACCGTTTGTGATCCACATTTTTTGACCGTTTAATACGTAGTGTTTTCCATCTTCTGAAAGTACGGCTTTTGTTTTACCTGAATTGGCATCAGATCCCGCACCTGGTTCTGTTAAGCAATATGCTGCTTTCCATTCTCCAGAAGCTAATTTCGGGCTGTACTTAGCTTTTTGCTCTTCGTTTCCGTAGTACAATAAAGGTAAAGAACCGATTCCTGTGTGTGCACCGTATGCAACAGAGAAGGAATATCCAGCCCCCAAATGTTCAGTTGCTAAAAGTGATGTTTTGAAATCCACGCCCATTCCGCCAAGTTCTTCAGGTACCGAAAGACCTAAAAGACCTAGTTCTCCTGCTTTTTCTAGAATAGAAGGCATTAAACCTTCTTCCATCTTGTCGATACGATCTAGATTTGGTGTAATTTCTTGAGCAATAAAATCATCACACATCTGTGCAATCATTTTTTGTTCCTCATTCCATTCTTCAGGGGTGAAAATTTCACTTGGTAAAGTATCCTTAATGATGAACTCACCACCTTTAATTGCTGACTTTGTTGACATATTATTTTGTTTTTAATGATATTCTCTTCCCTAAAGATAGAAAAAAACAATAACAAAAGCTATGCACGCATATTAAAATTTGCAATTATTTAGAAATTCCTATTCTCACTTTTTTTGATTTGATCTTATTTTGGTTTAAATCTCTAAGCCATACAAGGATATTTTCTTTTTCAACGGCAACAAAACTCGCGTGGTCCATTACCGTAATTTTTCCCACTTTGTCTTTTGGTAGTCCTCCTACTTGACATAAAAATCCGATCAGGTCGACTTTGTTTATTTTATCTTTTTTACCAGCGCTAAAGTATAGTGTGTTGATTTTTGGAGCGATATAGCTCATTTTCTTTATAGGTAAAATTTCCATTTGCTCGCGAATGTCCATTTGTACTTTCTCTTCGTCTGCGTGGAAGTATACTACTTTTCCTGATTTTTGCATCCGTGCTGTTCGCCCATTTCTATGCGTGTGAGATGCTTCATTTAAAGGAAAACCATAATGAATGATATTCGCAACATCTGGAATGTCTAGGCCTCTTGAACCAAGATCGGTACAAACCAGAACGGGTGCGCTAAGGTTAGAGAATTTCAACAGCGATCGTTCACGTTCAAATTGTTCCATTCCACCGTGATAAGTTGTGTGAGCGATTTCTAGTTCTGTTAAATAAGCGCCAATATCGTCGACTTCTTCACGGAAGTTGCAGAATACAATTGTTGGTGCTAATTGTGTCGCAATAAGGTAATCTTTAAGTTGTGAGATACGATTTTGATGCTCAGGAAGGATGTAATAGTGCAAATCTGGTTGCAAATTATCGTTGGTGAAATCCAAAGTTTGGAATTCGTCCCAAGGCACCTCAATTTCCGTTTCTGTCAATTGTGTAGCAGAAGTGAATAAGGTATGCCCTCTTTTTGTTGTTAACTGTAAGAACCACTGTACTTCTTCTTTGAAACCTAATTCTAGGCATTTGTCAAATTCATCAATGATCAAGAAATCACAATCGTTTAAAGTAAGATTTCCTCTACGAAGATGGTCGGCTAATCGACCTGGTGTTCCAATAATTAATTGTGGATTTGCCAGTAAGTTGTTTACTTCAATTTTCACAGCGTGACCACCGTAACAAACGGTTGAACCGATTGATGTTTTTAAACTTTTCCACACGCTTTCAATTTGCAAAGCTAGTTCTCTTGTTGGTGCAAGGATTAGCGCTTTTTTAGCGCTCTTTTGTAACACGCTTAAAAGTGGTAATAGAAAGCTTAATGTTTTTCCAGAACCCGTTGGAGCATAAATGGCAAGGTGGGTATTTTGCTGGAATTTTTTTAAGGTTTCTTCTTGCAGCGCATTGAGTTTTTGAATGCCAGCGTTTTTTAGGAAAATGTTTAAATTGTCGTTCATTTTTCAAAGGTATAAAAAAAGCAGGGTGTAAGCCCTGCCTTTTCTTCGTTCCAATTGGAAAGAAATTTAGAAATTATATTTTTTTATGTGAATTAGTTTCCTGTTACCACTACCCAATAGTATTTCATGGGGCTTTTTTCGTTCATTTGAAAACCTATTCCAATGGATTCCGAGTTCGGATTTTCAATTATTGCTTTGTGATCTTTGCTTTCTAACCAAGTTTTTAAAGTTGATTCAGCTGATGCTTTTCCTGCAGCAATGATTTCCCCGTTGGCTTGTTGTGGGGCGAATTTTTCTATACGATCAAAAGCTCCACAAATGTCTTCCCATTTCCCATCAACGAAATCCTTGGTGTTGTGGTCAAAATAACCTTCAGTTGCTTGGTCATACGCGTGGTATCTTGCTGCTGCTGCTAAGTTTTCGTTTAACAATAATGCAGGTAGACCAAGTCTACTTCTGTGTTGATTGATTAAGGTCAATAAATTGTTTTCCACTACAATTTCTGCGGCAATGTATTCTTGACCTGTCGGTTTCCCGAAGTAAATCTTTGTTCCTTCAAAGTTTAATGCTTCTTTTAGATTGTCGTTAGCAAGACTATATTTTTGATCCATCAGTACACTATAGGAAGGAACTAGGTCGAGTCTTTTGTTTAATGCTAACGCTAAATCGCTATCACCATCCTTTTCAAGGCGGTTAACGATTTTAGATGAACGTTCCCAGACATTATTGACATGTGTATTCCATTCTACTTTTTCGCGCTGTTGATCGTTTGCTTTTTTCTCAAAGTTTATGGCAGATGAAACAGAACGATATATCTGTTGATACATTCCTTTCACTGTTCTTGCTTCTTTACTTTTTTCAAAATAAATCACGGATTGAAAATAATAAGGAATAGCATTTTTCTCATCTTTTGCGATGTACTTTTTACAAAGTTCCATGCATTTTTCACGATCATTTTGATACAATAACGAGAGTTTATCATAGACTTTATCTTTTGCACTTAAAGTCCAACTGATAACGACAAAAGACAATAGGATGAAGTGACGCATATCTGAATTTTTAGGAGTTTCTAATGAAACGAAAGTTCTTTAGCATATATTGCATAAAAAAGCCTCTATTTTTGGTAGAGGCTCTAATGCTAATATTTAAATCTTTCGTAGGCTGCTTTTTCTAACATTTCCCTGTCATCAGGGTGAGCAATACTGATTAAGGCTTTCGCACGGTGTTCCATGTTCATTCCAAATAAATTTACAGCACCATATTCAGTGACAACCCAGTGGGTATGGCCACGAGTTGTAACGACACCAGCTCCTTCTTTCAAAGTTGAAACCAGTCTAGAAACCCCTTTGTTTGTGCGTGAAGGTAAAGCAATGATTGGTTTCCCTCCTTCGGAGAGTGCAGCTCCACGAATGAAATCCATTTGGCCACCGATTCCAGAGTATTGATATGCTCCAATTGAATCCGAACAAACTTGACCTGTTAAGTCGATTTCAATACAACTGTTGATAGCATGTACTTTTGGGTTTAAGCAAAGTACACGTGGATCATTTACATAAGCAATGTCCATGGCTTTGATAATGGGATTGTCGTCTACGAAATCGTATAGTTCTTTTGTACCCATCATGAACGATGTAAGGTTGTACCCGTTCACAATTTTCTTTTGGCTATTATTTATGACACCACTTTTAATCAATGGAATAACACCATCGGAGAACATCTCAGTATGTAAACCTAAGTTTTTGTGATTCCCTAGATTTTTTAATACTTGATCGGGAATGGTTCCGATTCCTAATTGCAGTGTTGAACCGTCTTCTATGAGTCCAGCGATGATTTTTCCAATCGTAGTTGTGGTTTCATTTGCACCATCAGCATACGAAATCGTAGGTAAATCTTCGTTGCTATGTACAGCGCAGTCGAAATCGCTTAAACGAACAAACTCTCCGTGTACACGAGGCATTTTTTCGTTTACGATAGCAATTTTGAATTTAGCTGTTTCGAAGGCTGCTTTTGCAATGTCAACAGAGGTTCCTAGAGATACATATCCGTGTTTGTCCGGTTTTGATACGGTAAGTACAGCAACGTCTAAAGGAATAAAGTTTTTTCTAAACAACATTGGAATTTCACTTAGAAAAACTGGGGTGTAAGATCCATTTCCGGAATTGACAGCTTTTCTGTTTGCATCTGAAACGAAAAGGGAATTCATGAAAATATGACCTTTCAATTCTGGTGAATTCATGTCCACACCGTGTTGGGTGATACTCACCAATTCCACGTTTCTTAAACGGTCTTTTTGGCGGATTAATTCATTCAGAATAATTGTAGGTGTGCAAGCACTTCCGTGTAAAAACACAGTTTGGTTGGATTGTATGTAGCTGGTTGCTTTCTCTACTGTTGTAAACATATCAGACATATCGATGACTTTTTAAACTGACATTAGAGTGGGGTGGGCTCTTTTTTATTTTCGAAAACAATTAACCCCTCGAAATTTCCGAAGGGTTAACATGCAAATATAAATAAAATAATTACAAAATCTCAATGACACCAGCAGCACCTTGACCTGTACCTACGCACATGGTTACCACTCCGTATTTTCCATTTCGTCTTTTTAATTCATTGATGATTTGTACGGTCAGTTTTGCCCCCGTGCAACCAAGTGGGTGACCAAGTGCAATTGCACCACCATTAACGTTTACTTTTTCTTCATCTAATCCTACTTCACGAATTACGGCAAGTGATTGAGAAGCGAAAGCTTCGTTTAACTCAAATAAGTCAATGTCTTCTAATTTCAACCCTGCTTGTGCAATCGCTTTTGGAATCGCGTCAACCGGACCGATTCCCATGATGCGAGGTTCTACACCAACAACTGTATAGGATAATAGCTTTGCGACTGGTTTTAACCCTAGTTCGTTCACCATTTTCTCTGACATTACTAATACGAATGCAGCTCCATCTGATGTTTGTGAGGAGTTACCTGCTGTAACTGATCCGTTTGCAGCAAATACAGGACGTAATTTCCCTAACGCTTCAACTGTTGAAGCACGTGGTCCTTCGTCTGTGTCTACCACATATTTTTTTACTTGGCGTTTTTCGTTTTCATCTAAAAAGATATGTTCTATTTCGATTGGAACGATTTCCTCTTTGAATTTACCTGATTGGATTGCAGCAATTGCTTTTTGATGAGATTTCAATGCAAATGCATCTTGATCTGCTCGTGTGACACCGAAATCATTGGCAACTGCTTCTGCAGTTAATCCCATTCCCCAGTACCAAGTTGGGTTTTCTTTTCCTACTTTAGGGTTTGGAACAATACGCCATCCTCCCATTGCCATAACTGACATAGATTCTACACCACCAGCGATGATGCAATCGGCCATTCCTGACTCGATTTTTGCTTTTGCAATGGCGATGGTTTCAAGGCCTGATGAGCAGTACCTGTTTACTGTGATTCCAGGAACTTTATCAGTGCCTAATCCCATTAATGAAATAAGACGACCTACGTTCAATCCTTGTTCTGCTTCAGGAGTTGCATTTCCCACGATTACATCATCAATTTTATTAACGTCTAATTGCGGAACAGATTTAATCAAATGTTTGATGACATCGGCTGCTAAATCATCTGGTCTATGAAAGCGGAAACCACCTTTCCCTGCTTTTCCAATTGCAGAGCGGAATCCAGTAACGATATATGCTGTGTTTTGTGACATTTTCTTCAATTTAAATGATTAAAATTAGTTACGAAGGATTTTTCCTTTTTGCACTAAGCTTTGAAGGCGTTCAAGGGTTTTGCGTTCAGCACACAATTCCAAGAACGCTTTGCGTTCAAGATCCAAAAGGTATTGTTCTGAAACGGTAGTGTTTTCTGACAAGTCTCCACCACACAATACAAATCCTAGTTTCTCTGAAATCACTTTGTCATGTTCGGACATATAGTTTCCAGACAACATTGAATTGGCACCTACATATACAATTCCTAACCCTTCTTGACCAAGAACAGTAATGTTTTTCTCTCTTTTCGGAGCGATGTATCCTCTGTTAGCTAGTTCTAAAGCTGCTGCTTTAGCTCGAGTTAATTGGTGTTCGCGACTCACAACTACTTCATCTGTTCCTTCACGTAGGTATCCTAAATCAAATGCTTCATAAGCTGAAGTGGATACTTTCGCTTGACCAACAGTCAGGAAGCGGTCTCTTAATCTATTGATTTTGATATCGCCGTCTTTTAATTCATCTGATAGGCGTTTAGCAAACTCTTTCGATCCGCCTCCACCAGGGATAAGCCCAACACCGAATTCCACTAGCCCCATATAAAGTTCTCCATGAGCGACAACTTTGTCTGCGTGCATAGAAAGCTCACAACCACCACCTAGTGCCATGTTGTGAGGAGCGACAATAACAGGAACGTTACAGTAACGTACGCGCATCATCGTGTCTTGGAATGCTTTTACAGAGAAGTTTAATTCATCAAAATCCTGTTCTGCAGCCATCATGAAAATCATTCCCACGTTAGCTCCTGCAGAAAAATTTTGACCATCATTGTATACTACTAATCCTTTGTATTCTTTTTCTGCTAAGTCTATTGCTTTATTGATTCCTTCAATTACGCCACCACCAATGGTGTTCATTTTTGTGTGGAATTCAATGTTCAATATACCATCACCAAGGTTTACTAATGTAACATCACTGTTACCCCAAACTTTGTTCTCTGCGCGTAATGATTCTAGTATTACTAGGTTTTCTGTACCAGGTACAACTTTATAGCTTTTCTCGTTTACGTCGTAGTAATACTTTTTACCGCCTTCGAATTTGTAGAATGATTTCACGCCAGCGGCTTTCATGTCTTCAATCCACTGAGCGGCTTTTTTGTTTACATCGCCGATAAGTTTTAAACCTTGATCTAAACCTACGATATCCCATGTTTCAAATGGGCCTAATTCCCAACCGAAACCAGCTTTAATGGCGTCGTCAATTTTGTAGAATTCGTTTGCGATTTCTGGAACTCTATTTGAAACGTAAGCGAATAGTGCTCCAAATGATTTACGGTAAAGTTGACCAGCTTTATCTTGCCCCATAAACAACATTTTTGTGCGTTGTTTCAAGTCGTCGATAGGCTTCGCCATTTCTAATGTAGGGAACTTTACTTTTTCTTGTGAGCGGTATTCTAATGTGTTTAAATCCAGTACTTGAATTTCGCTAGAACCGTCTGTATTTTTTACTTTTTTGTAGAATCCTTGACCTGATTTTGAACCAAGCCATTTGTTTTCAAGCATTTTCGAAACAAATTCCGGCAATTCGAACAAGGCATTTTCTTCGTCATTTGGACAATGGTCTTTTACTCCATTTGCTACTAAAGCTAAGGTGTCCATTCCCACAACGTCACATGTTCTGAAAGTTGCGGATTTTGGACGTCCCATTACTGGGCCTGTGATTTTATCGATTTCTTCTACTGTTAATCCTAATTCTTTAACTGAATGGAAAAGGGACATGATAGAGAATACACCAATTCTGTTTGCGATAAATGCGGGCGTGTCTTTACAAAGTACAGTTTTCTTTCCTAAGATTTTAGAGCCAAAGTGCATTAAGAAATCAACAACTTCTTGTTTTGTGTCTGGTGTTGGAATGATTTCCAACAATTGAAGGTAACGTGGTGGATTAAAGAAGTGTGTTCCTAAGAAATGTTGTTTGAAGTCTTCGCTTCTTCCTTCAAGCATCAAGTGGATTGGAATTCCAGAAGTGTTAGAGGAGATGATTGTACCTGGTTTACGGAATTTTTCAACGTTTGTATAAACTTGTTGTTTGATGTCCAAGCGTTCGATGACTACTTCGATTACCCAGTCACAGTCTGCGATTTTGGACATATCGTCTTCGAAGTTACCTGTTGTAATCCGTTTTGCAAATGATTTTCTATAAATCGGTGACGGATTTGATGTTAAAGCAAATTGTAAGGCTTCGTTTACAATTCTGTTTCTAACGTTTTTGTTTTCCATGGATAGCCCTTTGGCTTTTTCGGCGTCAGATAATTCCCGAGGAACGATATCCAACAATACTACTTCGCAACCTACGTTGGCAAAGTGGCAAGCTATTCTAGAACCCATAACTCCGGATCCTAAAACGGCAACTTTTCGAATAATTCTTTGCATAATTTGGGTTATTTTATCAGGTTATTTACCTTTTGTGATTTCCTTTAATTCTAATTCTATTGCGGTGTCAATTTTCTGCATGACTTCTACAAATGCTTTCATTTTTGTCGGTGCAATTTTGCTGTAAACCTTTGTGTTAAAGTCGTATAGAAAGTTACGAACTTCTCTTCGTTTTTCAACGCCTTCAGGTGTTAAAAAAATCAATACTTTACGTTTGTCAATTTTATCTTCTTTGCGAAGGATAAGGCCTTTTTCTTCCATTGTCTTTAAGGTGCGCGACAAAGAGGTGGGTTCCATTCCCATGCGTGGACCTAATTGTGTACTTGGCGTTCCTTCTTTATCTACATTCATCAAAATGAAACCAATGGACATGGTCATGTCGTGGTCGGCTGCTTTTTGGTTGTATAAGCGATACACTCGGTGCCAAATGTTGCGTATGTGAACATCAAATAGTACGGGTGGGGCTTGCGACATAAATTTGATTTTTTAAATTTGATTTAGGCTAAAATAACAAAAATTATTTATGCAAGCATAGTAATTTTGAAATTAATTTTTGTGAAAAAGTGGTTTTGTGGAGGAGTAGAGGGTTTGAGTGCTTTAGCTTGTTTTTCTGCTAATTGTTAATCTTTTCATGTTTGAAAAGAAGTTGCTGTGTAAGCTGATTTCGCTCTGTTTTTCAGCCTGGGCGGATCGCGGAAGCGCTTTGAATCACGGCGTTTGTGACGCTACAAGGTAACAGCGACTAACAGAAGCTCGTTGGCTTGTATGCAAAACAACGTTGTGGAAAAAGCCTTTAGCGTGTAGACCAAATTGGCTGCCAAATAAAAAACCGCTTTCTTTTTTAAGGAAAACGGTTTTCTGTATTTTGTTACCAATTTATATCGGTTCGGTGGACGGTTCCTTTGAAAAGGGCGACTACTTTTTGATGTTGGTTGGTGACGGTTATTTCGTAAACTGCGATTGTTCTGCCACAATGTAATTCACGTGCTACTGCTGTTAATTCATCGCCAATTGATGATGGGCGCACGTGTGAAATTGAGGTTTCAATGCTGACGGCTTTGATTCCATGTGAATTGGATGCGAAGGCCAAGGCGGAGTCCGCGAAAGAAAAGCTAATGCCACCGTGTGTGTTGCCCATTCCGTTGACCATGTCTTTGGTTACGGTCATGTGTAGTTGACAGCTGCCTGGGGTTACAGTAAGCACTTTAATGCCGAGCCATTGTGAAAAACGGTCGGTTTGCATCATGGATTGAACAATTTCTGTTGGTGACATGTTTATGCTTTTATAGCGCGTCCTAGTAATCCGATCATTGCGGAAGTGACGATAAACAATTGGGTGGCTGTTTCGTCGTCTAACTCTGTTCCATCAACATCAGGTGTAGAAACTTCCATCGCCATGAATTGAATCAATTCGGGTTGGTCGCAAAACTCTGCCAATAGATCGTCAGATTCTTCGCTTTCTGAACCAAAGTATGCATCTAAAGCATCGAAGAAAGGCTCTTCGAACTCATCAACAATTTCTTCAGAAACTTCGTTTAAGGTGACTCCTTCTTGGTTGAATGCTTCTGTGATCAAGCAGAAATAATAGATAATTAATCCTTCAAGGTTTTCATTTTCATACTCTTCAGCTGCGGACAAGATGTATCCTAAAAGCAAAGGTTGTGACAATGCGAATGTTTCTGATATCTTCTCTAATCCGTTTTCATCAAGGTTATCAACTTTTTCAATTGCCTTCTCAATACTGGATAAACTAATGTGCTTCATAATAAATATTTGTACAAAGATACTTATTGTAGCGCAGGCAAGAAACACTTTTTCAATGAATTTGATGTTAAGATTTAGATGCTAAATCAGAAGATTTTGATAGTTTTAGCGATGAAAGAAGGTTTTTCACATATATAAGAGGTTTAATCAACGCAAAATAGAGTAATGAAAAAAATCATTTTATCCCTTTTCTTATTAGGGGCAACATTTAGCTTCGCGCAGAAGACAGAACTGACCTTAAAAACGGCTGTGATGGAGCAGTATCGTGGGTTTTATCCTAAACATTCTTTTGCGGTAAGTTGGGTGAAAGGAGAAGATAAATATGCTTTCGTTGACAATTATTCAACTTTAATGTCGGTGGATGCAAAAACAGGAAAGCAAACCCAATTGACGACCGTAGTGGAAATCAATGCAGCAACAGGGCTTTCATTGAAATATCTAATAGATTATTCTTGGGTCAACGCTTCTACAATTGCTGTTAATGATGGGGTTAAGTTTGCGATGTACGACGTGAACAAAAAAACGGGAAATGTTTACGCTGAGATAAACGGAGAAAATGCGTTGATAAACCTGCCGTCAAAAGCGGTTGCTTTTACGGTTGAAAACAATGTGTTCTTAGCGAAGGATGGAAAAGAAATTGCGGTTACAGCGAATAAAGAGGCAAATATTGTTTCAGGAAGTGCCATTTCAAGAAGTGAGTTTGGTATCAGCGGCGGTTTGTTTTGGAGTAATGAGGGAAATTATCTTGCTTTTTACCAAAAGGATGAAAAAAATGTAGCAGATTATCCGCTACTTGATATTAATCCAACACCTGGGAAATTGAAATCCATCAAATATCCAATGGCTGGACAGCCTTCGGAGCACGTTAAAGTGGGCGTTTACAATGTGCAAACAGGTAAAACAGCGTTTATCGTTTCGACAGGTGGAGCAGAAGATTATTTAACGAATTTGTCTTTTTCAGAAGACGGGAAGTTTGTGGTGATTGCAGAAGTGAATAGGGATCAAAATCACATGAGATTGAATGTCTTTGAAGCGGAAACTGGAAAGTTTGTACGTACACTATTTGAAGAAAAAAGCGATAAATGGACGGAGCCAGAACATCCTGCGTTCTTCCTTGAAGGAAAAAATAATGAGTTTGTTTGGGTTTCGGAACGTGATGGTTTCAATAATTTGTACCACTACGATTTCTCAGGAAAATTAATTCGTCAGTTGACGAAGAACGATTTCGTTGCAAAGTCGATTGAAGCTTACGCGGATGGGAAAATATTCTTTAAGGCAACGGGCGAATCGCCGCTGAACACGATGCTTTATTCTGTGGATTTGAAAGGAAAGCAAACTTTGATTACTGCGGTTTCTGGAACACATAAAACGGAGATTTCTTCGAATGGTAAGTATGTTTATGATGCATATTCAAATCACAGCACACCAAATGTAGAACAGTTGTTGTTGGCAAACGGAAAAATGGTGCGTGAAACATTGAAAGCCACAAATCCTTTAGAAAACACATTACTTGGAACGGCTGAAATCGGAAGCCTTAAAGCAAATGATGGAACGACTTTATATTCTCGATTGATCAAACCGTCCAATTTTGATGCGACGAAAAAATATCCTGTATTGATATATGTATATGGTGGTCCGCATGCGCAATTGGTCACCAATAATTGGTTAGACGGAGCGAATCTGTGGATGTACTGGATGGCGGAACAAGGATATTTGGTATATACGCTAGACAATAGAGGTTCTGAAGGACGTGGTGTGGCTTTTGAGTCGCAAATTCATAGACAATTGGGCGTGGTAGAAATGGAAGATCAAATGGCTGGAGTGGCGTATTTGAAATCCTTGCCATACGTGGACGGAAATCGTTTAGCTGTGCACGGTTGGTCGTTTGGTGGTTTTATGACAACGAATTTGTTGTTGACCCATCCGGGAACATTTACATGTGGTGTTGCAGGTGGACCGGTGACGGATTGGAAATTCTATGAAATCATGTACGGTGAGCGATACATGGATCGTCCTGAGGAAAATCCAGAAGGATACAAAGCAACTAGTTTATTGGAAAAAGCAGGTAACTTAAAAGATGATTTATTGTTGATTCATGGAACAGTGGATGACGTGGTGGTGATGCAACATAACTTGGCGTTGGTAAAGCGTTTTGTGGATTTGGGCATTCAAATGGATTTCTTCCCGTACCCAATGCACCCGCATAATGTGAGTGGAAAAGATCGCGTGCACTTGATGACAAAAGTGTTAAATTACGTGATTGAGAAAAATAAATAAAGGCAATTTTTATTTGGGCGTTTCCCCTTCTTTTGAGAATGGAGAAATGAAATGAGAACTCACAGCCCGGGCGGAGCGGTGACAGCGAAGCGATTTGGGAAAGGTGTTAACCTTTGTTTGCCACTGCGACCAACGGAAGCACGTGGCAAACATTAGGTGTACCCTTTTACCAAGAGTGGACTAAAACGCGTAGACCGAAATGGCTGCCAAATACATGTTTTTATTCTTCCGCCCTTTGTTTTGTTTAGACAAAATATTTCCTTTAACAACAAACGAAGGGGTCGGGCTATTCATTGCAAGTTTTCCGTTCATGCTTCACGAAAAAGCTTTCCATTAGTATCCCTAACGCGGAATCAGGGTGCCTAATCGGGGAGTTGTTTCAGGAATTGAAAAACAGTTTTTTTAAAGCAAGTCAAGGAATCTACTCGGCTTGCTTTTTTTGTTCCAAATAATTGATAAATCCGTATATTTGAAAAGCAAAATCGAAAGAAATGTCCAAAGCTACAGCGACTCAAGGGAAATTAGACAGTAAAACAGCGAAAGCTGAGTTAATCAAAGCCTTTGAATATATGTGTACGGCTAAAACCTTGGCCGAAAAATACGAGGAAAATAAAGAAGTAACGGCAAAATATGTGCACGCTACATCGCGAGGTCATGAAGCCATTCAGATCGCCGTTGGTATGCAGTTGAATCCACAAGACTGGGTTGCTCCTTACTATCGGGATGACAGTATTCTGTTAAGTATCGGTATCACGCCATACGAACTTATGCTACAAGTGTTTGCTAAAAAAGAAGATCCATTTTCGGGAGGTAGAACGTATTATTCCCACCCTTCTTTGAATCGTTCGGATATGCCAAAAATCCCGCATCAATCGTCTGCAACAGGTATGCAAGCTATACCAATGGCTGGCGTGGCAATGGGAATTCAGTATAAAGAAAAACAGGGACTCTCGGAAGATTATAAAGGTGATAATCCCGTGGTAGTTTGTTCACTTGGAGATGCGTCTTGCACAGAAGGAGAGGTTTCTGAGGCTTTCCAAATGGCGGCTCTGAAACAGTTTCCTATTGTCTTCTTGGTGCAAGATAACGGTTGGGATATTTCTGCTAATGCAAGCGAAACCCGCGCACAAGATATTGCGCATTACGCTAAAGGATTTAAGGGATTAGAGGTGCGTAGCATTGACGGTTCCGATTTTGACACCTGCTATCAAACGGTACAAGAAGTCTTTGAAACGGTGCGTAAAGAAAGAAGACCTTTCATTTTACATGCCAAAGTTCCCCTTTTAGGACATCATACATCTGGTGTAAGAAAAGAGTGGTACCGAGATGATTTAGAAGAAGCGGCTTTACAAGATCCATTTCCTAAATTAATGCAACGTTTAGTAGCGGCTGGAGTAACAGAAACAGAGATTACCAATATTGAAAAAACCGTAAAAGAAACCGTTGACGCAGATTATACTCGAGCATTAAATGCTGAAGAACCATCTGTCGATTCGGTTACACAACATATTTTTGCACCAACGCCAATCACAGAAGAGAAAGGTGAACGCGAGCCAAAAGGGAAAAAGAAAACCGTAATGGTAGATTCAGCTCTGTTTGCTGTAAGAGAGATCATGGAAAAACATCCTGAGGCATTGTTATACGGACAAGATGTGGGTGGGCGTTTAGGTGGAGTTTTCCGCGAGGCAGCAACCTTGGCGCAAACATTTGGAGATAATCGCGTTTTTAACACGCCGATTCAAGAGGCCTTTATTATTGGTTCAACTGTGGGTATGTCTGCAGTTGGCTTAAAACCTTTTGTGGAAGTACAATTTGCCGATTACATTTGGCCAGGATTGAATCAATTGTTTACGGAGGTTTCACGTTCAAATTATTTATCAAACGGTAAATGGCCTGTTTCTGCTGTGATTCGTGTTCCTATTGGAGCTTACGGATCTGGAGGTCCTTACCACTCTTCATCTGTAGAATCGGTTCTGACAAATATCAGAGGAGTGAAAACCGTTTATCCTTCTACCGGTGCGGATTTAAAAGGATTGATGAAGGCTGCTTTCTACGATCCAAATCCAGTGGTTATTTTGGAGCATAAAGGATTGTATTGGTCAAAAATAAAAGGAACGGAAGGAGCAATGTCTATAGAGCCGGACGAAGACTACGTGATTCCAATCGGGAAAGGACGTGTGGTTCAAGCTGTAGATGGTGCAAAAGCTAAATCGGAGAACACAGCAGTAATCATTACTTATGGACGTGGAGTATATTGGTCTTTAGAAGCAACAAAAGACATGAAAGACCAAGTGGAAATTATTGATTTGCGTTCTTTGAATCCGTTAGATATGGATTTATTGAATGAAATGACACGAAAGCACGGTAAAGTCATGTTGGTAACTGAAGAGTCTATTGAAGCAAGTTTCACCCTCGGATTGGCAGGACGTTTGCAGCGCGATAACTTCAAAGCACTAGACGCGCCAATTGCAATTGTTGGATCTATAGACACGCCAGCAATTCCTCTTAATTCGTCTTTAGAAGCAGCGTTATTACCAAACGCAGAAAAAGTAAAAACAGAATTGCTTAAGTTATTAGCGTTCTAATTGAATAGAAAAATTTATTTCAAATCCCAATCCTTGTGTTGGGATTTTTTTATTTCCGTTTTTCAGTATATTTATCGTTTAAATAATCAACTATGAAAACAATTCTTGCAGCCTTATTTTTAGTGTTTTATGTGAGTGCTCAGGCACAACCAGAAGTGATTTATTCAGTCGATGCAAAAGGTAAGTTCCACCGATATGGATTGTCCTTTTCTGATGAATTTTCAAACCAACAATTGAACCGTTCAAATTGGTTAACAAGTTATCCTTGGGGACAGAATTACGCAGGAACATGTTACCAAGAATGGATGACAGATGGTCAAAACTTGGTGTTCGAAGATGGGAAAGTGAAAATGGTGCTCAAAGAAGAGAAAGTAACTGCAAGAGGTGTAAATTATGAATCCGACACGTTCAAATTACAAGATAAAAAAGATAATTATAGAGAGTGGAGTTATACTTCAGGAATGCTGTTCTCTAAAGAACAGTTCAAGTATGGTATTTTCGAAGTAAGATTTAAACTACCTACTGGAGCAGGATTGTGGCCAGCATTTTGGTTGTTTGGAGGTAAACCAAATGAAGAGTTTGACATATTTGAAGCAAAAGGGGAAAAATTAGATAAAGTACACTATGACATGCATTGTCCAGATGGTGGTTGTAAAGGATTTGGAAACTGGTTACCCATGACCGGTGATTTCAGTACTGAATTCAATACCATGAGTGGAGAGTGGAATGAAAATGCAGCGTTTTGGTTTTTAAATGGACAGCGGATAGCCTCTTGGGCAGGCTCGCTGAATGAACCAGCAAATATCATCGCAAATCTTGGATTAGCTAACAACTTTGGCTGTGCCTTCGGCCCTGGACAAGACCAGAATACGCCTTTCCCGGCTGTCTATGAAGTTGACTACATACGAGTATATCAAGAATCCGCACAGCAAAAGGAAATCATTTTTACTAAAAATGGAACACAAAGCTATGTATACGAACACGGGAAAATTAGAGCGAAAAAATTAGGGAGTGAATTAGGAAAAACAAAACGAAGTCTTAAGAAAATAAATGCTAGCGAAACATTAGGACACATTCGTGTTTACAAAGATGAAGTAGGAAGTAATCTTGTGGTGCAATGTGATTATACCCCTATTTCCAAAAAATTAGCTATCCAACTTTTAGATGATAAGGGAACAGTTGTTGTCGATTCGCCAGCAGTTGGTTCTGCAATTTACAAATTGAGTTTTAAAGACATAAAAGCAGGGAAATACACCTTGCAAATGACTTCGGACGATCAGAAAATAATCGAACGTATTGAATTAAAAGAAAACAGATAGAAAATACAAATCCGCCATAAATGTAGTTGGGTAACGCTATTAACAATACATGGCGGATAATAAATTTATTTTTCCCCACTAAATCCGTGGATTCCCATTAATTTTATACGAAATATAGAACGGTATGAAATTACAACATCCACAGACCGTGCAAGAAATTGCACAATTGATCAACGGGGTTTTTAAAGGAGAAGCGACGCAGCTGGTAGAGGGAATCAATGAGATTCATAAGGTTACTCCAGGAGATTTAGTGTTTGTGGATCACCCAAAATATTACGATAAAGCATTAAACAGCGCGGCAACCATTATTCTAATTGACAAAGAAGTGGAATGCCCTGAAGGAAAATCAATCATCGTACACGAAAAACCTTTTGATGCTTACAACTGGTTAACCAAGCATTTTTGCCCAATAGAAGATCCAAAAGCAAGTATTTCAGAAAAAGCAATTATCCATCCTACAGCCATTATCTATCCAAACACTTACATTGGAAACTATGTAAAAATCGGTAAAAATTCACGTATCTACCCAGGTGCAGTGATCGGCGACCGCACCATTATTGGCGATAATGTTGTTATTGGACCTAACACCACTTTAGGACACAATGCGTTTTATTACAAACGCAAACCAGAAGGGTTTGATCGTATGCACACATGTGGATGGGTTCAAATTGAGGATGAGGTAGAAATTGGAGCAAACTGCACCATTGATGCTGGCGTTTCTGGAGATACAAAAATCGGGAAAGGAACAAAAATCGACAACATGGTTCACATTGGACACGATACAGTGGTAGGAGAAAACTGTCTGTTCGCTGCACAAGTTGGATTAGCAGGCTGTGTACGCATAGGAAACCGCGTAACACTTTGGGGACAAGTAGGCTGTGCTTCAGATGTAACAATTGAAGACGGTGTGGTAGTCCTTGCTCAATCAGGAATTGGAAAAGACTTAGAAGCCGGAAAAACATACTTCGGTAGTCCGTGTGGAGAGGCAAGAGATAAATTCCGTGAAGTCGCAGCTTTAAAATCCTTACCTGATTTGGTTCGCAAAATCAAATAAATGAAAGATATCCGAATCGATAACTTAGAAGCAGAATTGGCAGAAAAGGATTTTAAATTGAATTCTCTTTTGGAAATAACGAGTGCCATAAACTCGAATATGCCAGTTGAGTATTTGATGAAAATATTTCTATACATTTTGCAAGATCAGTTAGGATTCAATAAAATTGTACTTTTCAATCACGCCAATGAGTGGGTCATACAAACCAAAATTGGCGTGAAAGGATCCTTCAAAGATTTCGACGTGATTGGAGAATTAGGGCGCTTCAAAGAAATTACTTTTATTCACTCTTCTCCCACGCGAATCTTACAGGATTTCCAAGTGGTAGTACCCGTTTTCCACAATGAAAAACCTCTTTCTTACCTCTTGCTACGCCATCTCGAAACACATATTCAAAACAATGAAAAGTTCATTGAAAACCTGCGTTTTGTTCAAACCTTAGCCAATATTATCGTCGTGGCCATCGAAAACAAGCAGATGGAAAAACAAAAGGTGATACAAGAACAATTTGAAAAGGAACTCGCACTTGCAAGTGAAATGCAACAGTTTTTGTTCCCCGCAGAATTGCCCTCCAATAGAAAAATGGACATAGCCGCAAAATACCTTGCGCACAACCAAGTAGGAGGAGATTATTACGATTTTATTCCCATCCGTAAAAATGAATACATCATGTGTATAGGTGATGTATCAGGCAAAGGAATAAGCGCAGCCATGTTGATGGCAAATTTTCAGGCAACATTAAGAACACTGCTTATTTTACAAAAATATGAGTTGGATTTTCTCGTACGTGAACTGAATGAAAAAGTCATGCAAACCACAAAAGGGGAGAAGTTTATCACCTTTTTTATCGCTCATTTCAACGCCGAAACCCGATTGATGACCTACGTAAATGCGGGGCACAATCATCCTATTCTGACGAATGGAAAGGAAGTAAAGATGCTAGATCAAGGTACTATTGGACTTGGAATGTTCAACGAATTACCCTTCTTAAACATTGGCGAAGTGGTCCTTAAACCCAATACTGCATTGATTTCTTACACGGATGGCGTGGTTGAATTAGAGAACGAAGCCGGCGAGCAATTTGGTCTCGAGCGTCTCATAAAAGTTGTCCATTCATTCTACATGTTAAAAATGGAAGACGTCACGAATCTCACTTTTGGAAAACTTGATGAATGGCGTACAACGTGTCCGTTTGTCGATGATACCGCTATTTTAGCTTGTCGTTTTTTCTAATAAACTAAAGATTTTTTTTGGCTGCCTAAACGGTTTCCGCGTTTTAGTAAACTTCTGAAAAAGGGTTCACTAGCAGGTTACAATGTGCTTCTTTCAGTCGCAATGGCAACCTTGCGTTCACACCCTTTTCAGTGCGTTTAGCTATCACCGCTACACCCTGGCAGAAATCCTTCTGGCGATAAACGCTATAGGTTTCAAATGAACCCAAATTCTGGAAATAAAGGAAATAAAAAGATTTGATCCAAAAACTCAAAAACTGAAATTACCTCAATAAATACATTTTTCCGAAATTCTTTTTAAAGTATTTATCCGCACCCGATTCACGGTGTTCAATGTCTTCCCCATTGATTCTTGCTTTTACCGTGTATAAATAAACTCCATTTGCTAATTGATCTCCGAATTCATCCCTGCCATCCCATGCATATTCCGTAATATTTCGCCCAATACGAATAGGACCTAACTGATCTTCGGTTATTTCCCTTACCACACGACCCGTTACAGTCATTATCTGAATAATGATATCATCTGGAGACTCCGAACCGGTTAAGGTAAAAACAAAACGCGTTGATGTACTGAATGGATTTGGGTAATTCATCATGTTTGTAATACTGGAACCATTGATGACTTCAAAATCAATTTTATATTGTAAATCCCCGGATAAATTACCAGTTCTATCTGCTCCTTGAACAGTTAATCTGTATTTCCCGTCCTTGGTAAAGTTCCCAGGGTATAAAATTTTGAAACGTCTATAATTGTTTTCTGCTGGAGTCCAGTGCATGTTTGGTTGACCGTTTAACACAAAAGGAACACGTGTCATTTGACCATTTGGTGGCGTTAGATAAATACCGAACAAAGTTGTATCCGAATCACTATTCATAATCAAATAAGGATTGTTGTCTTTAAGAGAAATCAAAATTTCTGATTTTGGACTAACAATATCTCCGTTTAAAATATGCCTTCCATCAAAGGTTACATCTAAAATCGGATTCAAATTGTCACTATTAACATGAAATGGAAATTGTAAAACATTATTGAAATGATGTTGCTCCGGTTGATCGGTTTTGTATACGCTTCCATTTATGTAAGGATTTACTTCCATCCATAAGGAGCAATCACCTTTTAGCCCTTCAGAAGAAAAGTGAACCGTATCATGTAATGTTCCATTCACTAACAAAGGGGCTTGCCTAGCATAAGTAATCGGATGGGTAATATTGTTGTTGTCAACTACCCAGTAATTCACGAGTAAAGAATCCATCGGGATTGAAAACACGTTGCGTACTGGAACAGAAAAAGCCAAGCGTTCTCCTTCATGTATACTGTCGTTCAAATGACTGAAATAATATCCGTTAGAACCATCGATAGCAGCTTCAGGCGCCCAGTCATAAAGAATATGCCAATGATCAAGTTGAGCTGGTGTAAAGCGAATGGAATCTTTGTAATTAGCAAATAAACGAACGAAAGGATATTCTTGAGCGTTAATATGATGTTGTAGATTCTGTAAAGAATCGTGAGGGCTAAAGAATAAATCTACCTTTGGACCTGGTTGCATTTCCCATGTGTACGGTTGAACAATCAATCGTGTTGTATCTGCTGAATTAGATTCTAAAGCATGTTGTTTCCAAAAAATAGCTTTCCATGCAAAGGCAGGACCAATTAAAGGAGTAGATTCTTGACCATGACCAACCGCACTTTGGATGTAAAATTCAATTCGGGCTTTTATGAATCCAAATTCTGCACCAACACCATTTGGGTGAGCTTCATCTACAACATATTCCTTCATCGAGCTAGGCACTCCCTTTTGAACATAAAAGGTAAAAGTGTTATTCATTCTACCAGGGATAATACTGTCTGAACCAAGAGCAGCGAAAGCAGCATACGTTTGTGCGTCCCAAAGGGTGTAGTCTGCCCCATTAGGCGCCCAAATAAGTAAATGATGCCCGTTTGGTACGCGGTTCAATACCATCTCTCTAAAAGAGTTCATCGATGAAGGATCTCCTTGTGAGAAAATAAAATACTTCTCAGGACGTGCTCTACATCCCATTACGTTACCAAAGTCATTCCCTGGATGCTGGCCATTGTAATTCGTCGACCAAGGTTCAATAGTGACAGGGTCTATAACGGCTACATGTAGTTGTGGCCAGTTTCCACATACAGAATAATCTTGCATCGTACCATTGATGTACCAAGCATTTTCATATCGTGTGTCCGTATAGGATTCTAACAAAATTAACACAGAGTCCGGTGACATCTCACGAAGCCTAGTGTTTCGGTTGTAAACGACATTGTTAAAGTTATTTTTCTTGCCTTGGAAGAAATGGGTCTGTCCCCAACCTGCTTTACCATTGATGTATTGGAAAGAACTTTCCGCCCATTGCATAGTGTCAGAAGCAATTCCAACGCGCCAAAAATACACTGTTGAATCACTGAATACGAACGATTGATTCCAATCACTCATTTTGACTTTTTTTACACCTCCAAGTCCTGCAACGGTTGCATGTTTTTTGAAAGGACTGTTGAATAAATCGGTGGTGTCTATTTCAAAAAGATAAGTATTGAAATTATCAATGGGGTTAATTGTACTAGCGACGAGGGTTACAGTGTCCCATGGAATAATTGCAAACTCGTAAGGAGCTACAGGCATCACACCGCTTAAATTGACAAAAAATGGTTTAACTATTTGATTGTTGTATATATCGTCATAGACCTCAGGGTATACACTTGGAATATCAACTTTAATATCAAAAGAGTTGATTCCAGCAGCAATACTTGGCATCAGTGGCATACGGAAACGAATGGTGTCCGTGTAATCCAATCGAGGACGTTTCAAGAAGTAAATGGAATCAATTTGAGAATTCGGGAAGTTTCTACGAATCTCAACCATTACAGTGTCAGCAATAGATTGTCCAAGATTTTTCACGATAATCTCTAATGTTAATGAGTCAACACTTAAATCTATGTTAGTAGGTAAAAGACGTACATTCTCAGGAAGTAATTCAATTTCTGGTTTAATGTGAGAATTCACCTTCATAGCAGGATCACCATGCAAAAGCATTTGCGTTGCAGTAACTTCCATGTATAAATTATACGGATTGAACAAGTTCTGTATCGTACGATTCATACACTCGCCAATGGATTTTCCGTAGTTGTAGCGACCAAATTCCCTATATAGTTGATTGGAATAATCTCCAACCATAGGATGGAAGCCTGTACTTGTACTAGAAATGTATCCGATTGCACCCACATTTGGAGCGCCCACAAAATATTCAGAGGAAGAGCTTAGTCCAGGTTTGAACAAATCACCATTGTAGCAAGAGTTCACAATCATCAAGGGATATTTTCCCGCATTGTTCCAGTTATTGACATCATCTAAATTGATCTCAAATCCGTTGTCTCCAATTCCATAGTGACCATAATACGTCATGATTGAAACCCCTTTTCGAATCCGTTCCATGATTTGGTTTAAACTATTTGGCGGAATAGGATCGTCGCTTTCCCGTTTAATCGTATGTACTTTCCCAGCAAAAGAATCTTTTTCAATTGTGTTTTTCATCATTGTCATTTGGACATTGAATGAGTTTTGTTGCCCTAAGTCTGAACCTCCAACCAAATGAACGACTTGTTTTTGCCAATCCTTTGCAGGTGTATCATAAACATCATTAGGATTTTGGGCCAATTCATACTCTTGGATCTTATTCAAATACGTGTAGATACCTTGATCATCTTTGACTGAAAGTCTTCCTGTAGGAATAAGGGGTGTCCATAAATCTGTTCCGGGTAAATTACTTGTAATAATAAGATCACTTGCCGGAATTCCAAAAGTCGGAACAAGATTCTCATTATATGCAGCAGCATTCAACCGACTTCTATCATTAGACATTCCTTTCCCAATTAAGAAAAGAGCTTTAGGTTTTACGTTTGCTCGTTGATAAACAGCATTAGAAAAATTCCGAATCGCAGAAATATGCTTCTTAACCCCTCCACCAAATTGGAAATACAATTCTTCAATATTAGCTGAAATTACATTGTAGCTACCACCAACTAGGCTTTGACGATAGTTTTTATAAGCTTGAACTCCTGAAGTCAAACTTGGATGGTACACTATTAAAAATGCATTCTCTATGGACCCTGCTAAATAATCATTGAACATTCCCGTTCCGTTAACTGGAGAAAGTTTTTGTACAACAATCGCTTGATTTATATCATACCCAACTACTCGAGTTGGGCCAGAGGAATTGGGAAGAAGCAAGGTCTTTAAGCCATTGTTGTTTTCAGGAAGTAGTCGTTTGGGCTGATTCCCGAAAGAAAAGTAATAGACGTTTGAGCCTAAAGAGGGTTGAAGGTCAATTCTAATTTTGTTTTGGATCGAATTTTCCACTTTAAAATCCATGAAACTGACATTCGAAAAATTTGGTAAACGTGGATAAGTGATAGAGTAGTGAGTAATAGATTGATATTGTGTTGCAACAGGTAAATCGCCCACAATTTCCCAAGTTACAGGAGTATTGTTGGTAAGAAGACTAGAGGAAAAAGGGAGGTTAGCAGTAAACTGGAAACAGCCAAATCCAGTTTGGTCATAAACTGTTGTGTTATTGATTTTGAAACGTGTATGATGATTTGGAGCTCCAACCGTATTTACAGAAGCACTGGCCATTGTGGTGACTAATCCAATAAATTTTGAATCGGGGGCATTTTGACCTTGATATGGAAAAGGTGTGGCGGCTGTGGTGGGGAGTGCGTAGCCATTTACTCCATTTACTCCACCAAGACCAAAACCTTCACCACCGACATAAAATGAACTTGAAAGTAACGATTGTAAGGTTTCTCCCTCTATGTACGCATTACTATAATTTTGATTAAATACAGACCAAACGTAATCTTTTGGGGTGTAAGAAGAGAAATTATTAGCCGATTCGTTTTCAAAACGAAGGTTGTTACCATTGGTTGACCAAGAAAAGAAATAGTGGATGGTATCGTTGTATAAATTGATGTATGGACTTGCTACTTTTTGAGGGTCTATGTAAAGTGATGAGTCGTTCCATCCATCGTTTTTATCTGCAAAGAATAAAATAAAATCACCTGCGTCAAATGTACCATCGCCATTCAATTCAATATAAATGGGTTGTTGTTTATTCCTGCCAATTAACTGAATTTGATTATGTTGAATGGCTTCGATAGGTATATTAGCTTGACGTATCGTTTCATAGTTGATTCGATATAAGCCTGTTTGCGTTATTGGAAAAGAGAAATACTTTTGTGAATAATTAATCCATTCATTCCCATAATTCTGAGCATTAGAAAGAGAATGGAGAAA
The DNA here is from genome assembly GCA_030150045.1 of Taishania sp. Lineage (GTDB taxonomy): Bacteria > Bacteroidota > Bacteroidia > Flavobacteriales_D > Crocinitomicaceae > Taishania. The sequence goes on along the minus strand of JASLGM010000039.1, from coordinate 85,866 downwards.
CAATAAAGTAAAGAATATCCATCTTTTTAATATCATTTCGTTGCCGATTTGGGTTTGTTTAAGAGTACTCTAAGTGAGATGACATGTGAGTACAACGCTACCGAAGCGTCGCCAATATCTGTGAAAGCATAATCTAAATAAATTCCTTTTAGATTAAGTCCAATTCCTATGTTAGGTTGGACGTTGAAAGACTTTTTATCGTCAAAGTCTTTGATCCATTGCATATTACTTACTCCAGCACGTATGACTACATATTCTTTAAAACCAACTGCAAGACCAAAGTGAGGGTCAACGGAGAAAACTTTTGAACTTAAAAGCGTATTTCTTTTCCCATCTGTAGTAAATGAGAGATCCAATTCTCCAGCAGCGTAAATCCCTTTTTTTCCTAGAGGATACTTAAAGTATGTACCGTAAATTAAACGTGGTAATGTTAACTCTAATCCATTTTTGGGGATGACGTTGTCTGTTCGCATAAAGACTTCTTTGGTCGCGTCATCTAAACTAAAGATCCACGCGTTAAAAGTAGAAGTAGCATCTCGAAGAACAGCCCCAAATTTCCAATGTTCTCCTTTTTGATATTGAACTCCAGCATCTACTCCAAACCCCCAAGACTTCGCAAAGTCACCTACTTTCCGGTAAACAACTTTAAACGTCCCACCAAATGACAAACCTTCTATCTTTGTTTTTCTAGCGTAAGACATTAGGAAGGCCCAATCCGCCGCTGTGAAAGAGGTAATTCTGTCATAGTCAATGTTTCCGTTGTTGTCAATTAATTGAGTTGTATTTGGAATGTCATCAACAGCAAAACGAATGGCTGAAAACGCAAGAGCGCTTTTGTCATCTATTTTGTGCGCAATCCCTAGATAATCATATTTTGCAATCCCTGCGAAGTATTCACTGTGCATGAAGCCAATGTCTAACCATTTGTTTATTTGCGTCAAACCTGCTGGGTTCCAGTAAGAGGACATGACGTTGCCTGTATTTGCAACAACAGCATTCCCCATTCCTAAGGCATCAGCACCAACTCCAATGTTTAAAAATTCATTGGAATATTTAGGTGCGACCGTTGGTTTAGAGTCGTTTTGAGCTAGTGTAATAAATGAAAGTGTGGTAAGAACACTTAGCAAGAGTATATTTCGCATTACTTCGTCTATAAATATATCAGTCTTAACGTAAAACCTTGTATTCGATTGTATTTCAGTAAAATTAATTCCACAAAAATAAAAGAATTATATCTTATTAGGTAAAAATAAGCTTTCTGGGTTAAATTTACCCTCGCTTTTGATTAATTTCGTGCTTACAATGTTCAATATACCCAATTTATTTACAGCCTCTAATTTGTTGTGTGGCGTAACAGCAATTATTTGCCTCCTATCAGGAAGATGGGACTGGGCTTGCTACCTCATTTATCTTGCTGCAATTTTTGATTTTTTTGATGGTTTTATCGCCCGAAAAATGAATAAAATGAGTGAGCTTGGAAAACAATTAGATTCTTTAGCTGATATGGTTACTTTTGGTGTTGCGCCAGGAATATTGGTTTTTGCAATGTTAGTTGTAAGAACTGGTGATATCATGGATTATGATGCATTAATGACTTTTCACCAAAAAGCAAACTATGAAATAGCAAACTATTTAGATGCTTTTGCAGAAGGAAGTTGGTCGGAAATATCTTTTTTACCTTTTGTTGGACTCGTAATTCCCTTCTTTTCTTTGTTTCGATTGGCAAAGTTTAACATTGATACTAGACAAACGACATCATTTATTGGACTGCCAACACCTGCGAATACAATATTTTTCACTGCTTTCCCTCTCATTTGGATGTCAAGTTATAGTAACAATCAATTAGATGCAAGTTTGTTGAAATTGATGCTTAATCCTTGGACAATTGTTGTTTTAACAATTGGAATGAGCCTGATGTTAGTTGCTGAACTACCTCTTTTTGCTTTGAAGTTTAAACATTTTAAATGGCAAGGAAACCAAGTGAGATTTATCTTTTTAGCAAGTAGTTTACTATTATTTATCTTTTTATTGGTGTGGGCAATCCCTTTTATTATACTTTTGTATATCGGTTTAGCACTAATAGAAAACAAACGTAAAATATCAAACAATGAGATTTAAAGCTGAGATTGATGTAATGCCATTGGACGCATTACTTGACCCACAAGGAAAGGCGGTTACAAATAGTATGAAAAACATCGGTTTGCCGGAAATTGAAGGTGTTCGTATCGGACGTCACATTCGTTTATTCATTGAAGCAGATTCTAAAGCTACAGCAGAAGCAAAAGTGGAAGAAGCGTGTAAAAAATTATTAGCTAACCAAATTATGGAAAGCTATGTGTTTTCTGTAGAAGAAGCATAATTTTTGTAATTTTATAATATTGAAGGCTACCTATGTGTAGCCTTTTTTTGTTTAATACAAGAGAAATGAAAAGTAGAATAGGTTATCAGTTTGCAAAAGGTGAAAATGGGTTTTTTAATACGTTCAGTGCGGTAAATGACCGTCCTAACGAATGGAAAATGTATAAAACTTCGCTTCAGGAAGTAGAAGAAATGTGTGTGTTAGCAGAGCAAGCACGCCTACCTTTTCAAAAATCTACACTTGAAGAAAGAGCGAAGTTGTTACACACAATTGCAAATCAACTGGAGCAAAATCGCGAGGAATTGATCATCATTTATCAAATGGAATCTAATTTACCTGCTAAAAGGGCAAATCAAGAATTAGATAGAACGATCTATCAGTTGCAGTTGCTCGCTACGTTTATTGGTTCACAACGATTCTCCGATGAGCAGTCTTCGCAATTATTTGAAAGCAATACCTTGAAACGAAACTGGCATGGAATAGGAACAATCGCTGTTTTTGGAGCGTCTAATTTTCCATTTGCTTATTCCACCGCAGGAGGAGATACAGCTGCAGCTCTTGCTGCTGGCTGCCCCGTTATTGTAAAAGCACATCCTTTTCACGCAGGAACAAGCTGGAAAGTCGCTGAAATAATATTAGATGTATTAAAAAAGTTAAATTTTCCGAATGGTGTATTTTCTCATCTCCTTGATGATGGATTTGCATGTGGGACTTTTTTAGTACAGCACTCCAATATTAAAGGAGTAGGTTTTACAGGATCAATTAATGGAGGTAAGGCACTCATGCATATCGCGCAACAACGAAAACAACCTATTCCAGTTTTTGCGGAGATGGGAAGTTTAAATCCTGTAGTTGTTTTTCCAAGTGCTTTAGAAGAGATAGAAAAGTGGGCGAATAAATATGCTAAAAGTATAGCAACAGATGCAGGTCAATTTTGTACAAAACCTGGAGTTATCTTCGTGCCTAATGATCCTAAAGGTGAGCGTTTTGCTTTTTCACTTCAGCAAGAATTACAAAAGGAGGCACCAAAGTATTTCGTTCATCCAGGACTATACACTGGATTTAAAAAGTTGGTAGAAAACCATTTTCAATGGATAGAAAGCCCAAAGTGGCAGGCTCAACCAACAGTAAGAATCGTTTCGATGAATGAATTTAGGACTAACGAAGGATTGAGAGAAGAATTTTTTGGTCCACAAGCATTGTTGGTGTATTACAAGGATAAAGAAGAATTAGAAAATGCAATTCATTTGTTAGATGGACAATTAACGTTTTCTTTAATAGGACACGAAAAAGAAGATGGTTTCGAAAACATCCTTGATTTAGCAATAGATAGAGCAGGACGCATAGTTTTTAACGATGTGCCGACAGGGGTAAAAGTAGCCTTAGAAATGGTGCATGGCGGAAGTTACCCAGCATCCTCAGATTCAAGGTTTACCGCAGTTGGGCCAACTAGTATTTATCGTTTTTTACGTCCAATTGTCGTACAATACTAAAATCAAGTGTTCTTTAATTAATGTTAATAACATTGAAAAAAAATGCTAAAACAGTAAAATCTTAACAAATGTCCAATATTTTTGTTGCTTAAACTATAAATGTTAGGTAACTATTAAATCGAAATGTTATGTCAGAATTAGAACAACAAAACCAAAAGAAAAGCGGGATGGCAACACTAGGATTGCTTATCCTATTAGTAGTAGCTGGTGCAATGACTTTTTTGTGGTCTAATACAAAATCAAAATTAGGCGATAGCACAAAAACAAATCAAGAGCTTCAAGCGCAAATCAATTCCCTTGAAGGAATGTTATCTGATTATACAGGTGAAGTTTCTGACGATTTGAGAAAAGATTTAAAAAACATGCTTGCTACGTATGATCAATTGAAAAAACAAGATGCTTCTAAGTCAAGTGTAATCGAAGAGCAACAAGCAGAAATCCAACGCTTATTAGATAAAGTAGAAGGAAACAAGTGGACAGCAAGCGAATTGGCGAAGATGAAACGTGAAAACGAAACTTTACGTAACATCATGAAAGGATATGTTAGAACAATTGACTCTCTAAACACATTGAATATTCAATTGACTTCTGATTTAGATGTAACAAGACAAGAATTAAGCTCAACTTCTTCTGAACGTGATCAATTCCGTCAAGAAGCAGAATCAAGCTCAGCTAAAGTTAAAGAAGGAAGTAAATTAAGCGCATATTCTTTTGCAACTGTGGCATTACGTTCTAAATTGAATGACATGACAGCAGAGACAAACAAAGCAAAAAACACCGTGCAAGTGAAGTCAGCGTTCTCAATTGGAGCGAATCCAATTTCGGCAAAAGGAAAAAAATCTGTTTATATGCAAGTAATTAAGCCAGATGGATCAACTTTCCAACGCAGTACGGCTAACATAATTTCTACAGATGGCGGTTCTGTTCCTTACTCCGATAAAAAAGACATTGACTATACTGGAGATGCTGTAAATTTAGCAATCTATTATGACCTTAGAGGGGAAGAAGCTCAAAAAGGAAATTATCAAGTTCGCATTTTTGCCGATGGACATTTAATCGGAAAAGATAATTTTACTTTAAAGTAATGTATATTTGTAACGTCGAATGCGGTTAGATCTATTCGACGTTACTTTTTTTTTATATTTTTTTTATTTGTTAGATGGTAAATATTTTTATTGCAAATCTTGACTGGTCAATCACTTCAGAAGATTTGAACACTACTTTTTCCAGCTTTGGAACAGTTCACTATGCACACGTTGTTTATGAAAAAGAATCTCGTAAATCTAGAGGTTACGGTTATGTAGAAATGGAAAGCGCAGACGCAGCAATCGCAGCAATAGAAGCGTTAAATGGAATGGAAATTAACGGAAGAGCAATTGACGTGAAAATTGCATCTCCTAAATCAAACCGTCCGAAAAAAGAAGATAAACCCGTAGAAACTCGTAAGCCTTTCAATAAACAAGGTGGTAGATCTTTCAACAATCAAGGAGGAAACCGCCCGTACAATAATAATAACGGCGAACGTAGATACAACAATAACCAAGGTGGAGAACGCCGTTACAATAACAACTCCGGAGAGAGAAGTTATACACCGCGTGACAACAACTCTGGAGAAAGAAGCTACACGCCTCGTGATAATAATTCAGGAGAACGCAGATACACTCCACGTGACAATAACGCTTCTGGAGAAAGAAGATACACTCCACGTGAAAATAGCGATAGACCTTACACACCAAGAGAATATTCGGGTGAACAAAGAGCTTATACGCCAAGAGAAGGACAAGATCGTTTCCCAAGAACAGAGGATTCAGAATCGACTTTCACAAGCAAACCTGTAAGTGACGAAAACACAACATCATCAAGCGAAGAAGGTGAAGTGAAAAGAGTGCTTAGACCCCGCAGAAATAAACAATAACCCCAAATATTACTCAGAAATGTCAAACGCTGTTGATCAAGGCCACGTTAATCATACGATCGCCGAAAATGGTATCGCAACCATCGAATTTGGACACCCGCTTAGCAACTCATTGCCAGGGAAAATCTTGCAAAAATTAGCTGACACAATCACCACGCTTGGTCAGGACAAAAACGTAAAAGTGATCGTCCTTAAGTCCGCGGGGGATAAAGCGTTTTGCGCAGGAGCAAGTTTCGACGAATTGATTTCCATTAAAGATCTAGAAACCGGAAAAGTGTTTTTCTCAGGATTCGCCAATGTAATCAACGCTTGTAGAAAAGCACCAAAATTCATCATTGGACGTATACAAGGGAAAGCAGTTGGCGGTGGAGTAGGCGTAGCTTCAGCTGTAGACTACTGTTTCGCAACCGAAAATGCAGACGTGAAACTTTCTGAATTAGCCGTAGGAATCGGGCCATTCGTGGTTGGACCAGCGGTGGAACGTAAAATGGGATTGGCTGCAATGAGCGAATTGGCAATCAATGCTACAGCATGGAAATCGGCAACGTGGGCAAGAGAAAAAGGCTTGTATACTGACGTTTTTGCGACTATCGCAGAGATGGATGAGCAGGTAGATGCATTAGCTCAACGATTAGCGAAATCAAATCCTGAAGCAATGGAAATGTTGAAAAACGTTTGTTGGGAAGGAACGGAAGATTGGGATGAACTATTAGTGAAACGCGCAGCTATGAGCGGAAAATTAGTGCTCAGCGAATTCACGATCAACGCAATTAACGCCTTCAAAAAATAAGAAATGAAGCCAATCCGTAAAGATTGGCTTTTTTTATGCCCAACAATAAACACGATTTCCAATTTAACCGAAAACCGCGTTAGGGATAGTAGCGGAAAGCTTTTTTGTGAAGCAAAAAACTTGGAACGAAAAGCCCGACCCTTCCCCTCCCTAATCTCCTTAGGGAGGGGAAGGGAAACGCCCAAATAGAGGAAAGAAAAAAAACTTTTCAGGCAGCTTAAACGGTCTACGTACTTTAGTCTATTTGTGGAAAGGTGTTCATTTGCTGTTTGCCACGAGCTTCTGTTAGTCGCCCTTGCAACCAAGCATTCACAACCTATCCACTTCATAGAGCTGCCGTACTACGCCCTAGCTGAAGATCTGTTTTCAGATTAATAAATTCGTGCAAAATGGTTTTAAAAAGGTTGAAAAACCGCTTCGATATGCTGTGTGAAAACACACGGGCACAAAGTTCTCTTTTTCGCACTCAGGTTAGGACTTATTTTCCTACTTTCGTGTAGAATGAAAAAAGTACTCTACATTTCATACGACGGAATGACCGATGCGCTAGGACAGTCGCAGGTGTTACCTTATATCGGTGAACTTAGCCATAAAGGGCACGAGTTTCATTTAATTAGTTTTGAAAAAGAGGAAAGATTTTTGGAGTTAAAAGACGATATCCAAATACTTTGTGATCAAAAAAATATTCATTGGTATCCGCAAATGTATACCAAAACGCCGCCCGTACTATCTACGCTCAAGGATTTGAGAACGATGCAAAAAAAAGCGGAGGATTTACACAAAGAACATCAGTTTGATTGGGTGCATTGTCGCAGTTACATTGCTGCTATGGTGGGACAAAAAATGAAAGGTAAGTGGGGATGTAAGTTTCTGTTTGATATGCGTGGTTTTTGGCCCGATGAAAGAGTGGATGGTAAAATCTGGGACATAAGAAATCCTATTTTTAAAGTTATTTATCGCTTTTTCAAGAAAAAAGAAAGACAATTTTTGTTAGAAGCTGACGCGGTAGTTAGCTTGACACAGAAAGCGAAAAAAGAAATGGTAAGTTGGGAAGGATTGCAGTCGATTGAGCAGAAAATCTCTGTTTTTCCGTGTTGCGCGAATCTTGACCTTTTTTACACTAATAAAACCCATTATCAAGCTAAAGAACCTTTTGTTTTAGGGTATGTAGGTTCTATTGGAACGTGGTATATGTTGGATGAAATGCTTGATTTCTTTATGGTTTTAAAGCAAGATAAACCCAATGCTCAGTTTCATTTCGCAACCAAGGATAATGCACAAATTATTTACGACAAAGCAAAATCACGAGGAATTCCGGAGCATGATTTATTTGTATTTTCTTTAAAGCATGACGCTATCCCAGCCTTTATTGAAACGCTGGATCTATCTGTTATTTTTATTCTTCCTGCTTATTCCAAGATGGCGTCTAGTCCTACAAAACTGGGCGAGATCATGGCGATGGGCGTACCGATAATTTGCAATAAAAATGTTGGTGATATGGATGAGGTGGTGGAACAATTCAATGCAGGAAGTGTGGTAAATACTTTTACTATTGAGGGATATAGAAAAGCATTACTAGAATTAAACCGTTTCTCATTTGAGCGTGCAATTCAAGGAGCACAGTATGTTTTTGAGTTGCAAATTGGTGTGGAAGGGTATCATGCTATTTATGAAAGTAAAGCGTGAAGAAAGTAGTGATATATTGTCCTTATCCTTTTGATGAAGCACCCTCTCAGCGGTTTCGTTTTGAACAATATTTACCATCCTTAAAGGAAAATGAAATGGAAGTAGAAATCCTTCCTTTTCTAGATTCCACCGATTGGCGTGTTATTTATCAGCCTGGGTCGTATGTAAAGAAAATAAAAACCATGGCTTGGGCTTGGTTCCGTAGATGGAAATCTTTACGTAAAGCTAAAGCATCTGATTTCGTATTCATTCATCGAGAAATGGCTCAATTTGGACCTCCCATTTTTGAATGGATGTTGCGATTTATTTATCGTAAGCCTTTTATATATGATTTTGATGATGCCATTTGGTTGCCCAATTTTTCGGAAAACAATAAATGGGTTCATCGTGTAAAATGGTATGGAAAGGTTAAGCACATTTGTAAATGGGCCGATCAAATTACGGTTGGAAACGCATACTTGCATCGGTTCGCTAGTGGATTTAATGAAAATGTTCAAGTGATTCCAACCACAATAGATTTAGAACATCAGCATAGTTTACAACCTGATTATGACAAAGAAAGGCTTGTTCTAGGTTGGACGGGGACGCATTCTACTCTTCACTATTTAGTTGATTTAATCCCTGTCCTTCAGCGATTGGAAAATGAATTTGTATTTGAATTTCACATTATATCCAATCAAGCTCCAGATTTTCAACTGAAATCAATGGTTTTTGTGCCATGGACAAAGGAAACCGAATTTACAGATTTGAGTCAGTTTTCCATTGGAGTAATGCCTCTTTTGGATGATAAATGGGCACAAGGTAAATGTGGATTTAAAGCTTTGCAATATATGGCGCTTGGTATTCCCTGTGTGATTTCAGCTGTTGGTGTAAATAAAGAAATAGTGCAGCACGCCGAAAATGGATTTCTTTATCAAAATTCGGAGGAAGCATATTCCTACCTGAAAAACCTTCTGGAAAACCCTGATTTACGCAAACAAATTGGGCAAAATGGAAGGGTAACCATTGAAGAAAAATATAGCGTTCGCGCAAATACATCTAACTATTTAAATTTATTCCAATAATATGAGACTTGTTTTTGCAACACAAAATGAAAATAAAGCAGCTGAGATTCAAGCGTTAATGCCAGCGGGAATAGAAGTGGTTACGCTAAAAGCAATTGGTTGTGACGATGACATTCCTGAAACGGCTGACACCTTAGAAGGAAATGCGGTATTAAAAGCACGATGGATTGCTGAAAAGTACAAGGTAAATTGCTTTGCAGACGATACGGGACTTGAAGTATTTGCATTGAATCGCGAACCAGGTGTTTTTTCGGCTCGCTATGCTGGGGCACAACGTAATGACAATGACAATATGGATTTATTATTGCAAAATTTAATGGGGAAAGAAGATCGAACGGCGCAATTTCGTACTGCAATTTGCTTGATTATCGAAGGAGAAGAAAGGCTTTTTGAAGGTCATGTACAAGGAGTGATTCAGAAGGAGAAGAAAGGAACTTATGGATTTGGTTACGATCCTGTTTTTGTTCCTGAAGATCAGAAAAAGTGTTTTGCTGAAATGGAAATGCAAGAGAAAAATCAATTCAGCCACCGCGCACGTGCCTTTCAAAATATGATTGCTTTTTTAAAGAAAGCTTAAAAAGGGAATAGGAATTCAAATTCCTCTATTTTATACCTTTTTCACAACTTTTATCCTATTAATTCTGCTTACAAATGACTAAATTTGTGGGCAAAGACAGAAGTTTAACGTTTTGACTTAAAGGTCAAAAAATCAATATCTTATAAAATGAGTAATAAAGCAACAATTTTCTACACGAAAACAGATGAAGCTCCAATGCTAGCTACGTATTCGTTCTTACCTATCGTTAAAGCATTTGCTGGAACAGCAGGTATTGATGTAGTGTCTAAAGACATTTCTTTAGCGGGACGAATCTTGGCGACAATGACCGAATTTTTACCTGCAGAGCAACAAGTGGAAGATGCGTTAGCTTTCTTAGGTAATTTGGCAACAAAGCCAGAAGCAAACATTATCAAATTACCAAACATCTCGGCTTCTATTCCTCAGTTAAAAGGAGCGATTGCTGAATTACAAGCTGCTGGTTATGCCATTCCTAATTATCCAGATGAAGCGAAAACAGCAGAGGAAACGGCAATCAAAGCAGCTTACGCAAAAGTTTTAGGATCTGCAGTTAACCCTGTATTACGTGAAGGGAACTCTGACCGCCGTGCACCTAAAGCGGTGAAAAATTACGCGAAGGCGAACCCACATTCAATGGGAGCATGGGCAAAAGACTCTAAAACAAAAGTGGCGTCTATGACTGATGGTGATTTCTACGGAACAGAAAAATCACTTACTGTAGCTGCTGATGGACAATTCAAAATTCAATTTGTTGCAAAAGACGGTTCTGTTAAAGAATTGAAATCTTTGGCAGCGTTGAAAGCAGGTGAAGTGATCGACTCTTCTGTAATGAACTTAAATAAATTAAAAGGATTCATTGCACAAGCTATTCAGGAAGCAAAAGAAGCAGGCGTATTATTATCTGCTCATTTGAAAGCAACAATGATGAAGGTTTCAGATCCAATTATTTTTGGTGCAATCGTTGAGGTATATTTCAAATCAATTTTTGATCAATATGGCGATTTATTCAAAGAGTTAGGAATCAATAAAAACAATGGTTTAGGAGAAGTTTACGCTAAGATTGCAGGAAATGCAAAAGAAGCTGAAGTAACCGCTGCTATTGAAGCTGCAATTGCAAATGGACCAGCGTTGGCAATGGTAAATTCTGATAAAGGAATTACGAACCTGCACGTTCCATCTGATGTTATTGTTGACGCATCTATGCCTGCAATGATTCGTACATCGGGACAGATGTGGGATAAAGAAGGAAAACAGCAAGATACAATTGCTATTATTCCAGATCGTTGTTATGCTGGAGTTTATGAAACAGTAATCGAAGATTGTAAAGTTAATGGAGCTTATGATCCCACAGTCATGGGGTCTGTTCCAAACGTAGGTTTGATGGCGCAAAAAGCTGAGGAATACGGATCACACGATAAAACGTTTCAAGCAGATGGTGAAGGGGCAATCCAAGTAGTAGATGCAAATGGAACTGTATTGATGGAACAAGCTGTTGAGCAAGGTGACATCTTCCGTATGTGTCAAACTAAAGATGCACCGATCCAAGACTGGGTAAAACTTGCTGTTAATCGTGCTCGTTTGTCTGATACTCCAGCTATTTTTTGGTTAGACGAAAACCGTGCGCATGATAGAGAAATCATCAACAAAGTAAATACTTACCTTGCTGACTTTGATACAAATGGTTTGGATATCCGTATCCTTGCTCCAATTGAAGCAACGAAGGTTTCTGTTGAACGTATTCGAAAAGGGTTAGATACTATTTCGGTAACAGGTAACGTATTACGCGATTACTTAACTGATTTGTTCCCGATTCTTGAAGTAGGTACATCTGCAAAAATGTTGTCTATTGTTCCATTAATGAATGGTGGAGGATTGTTTGAAACAGGAGCTGGTGGTTCTGCACCAAAACACATTGAACAATTCATTGAAGAAGGATACTTACGTTGGGATTCTTTGGGCGAATTTATGGCTTTAGCAGCTTCATTTGAGCACTTAGGACAAACACAAGAAAATGCGAAAGCAATGGTGTTAGCAGAGGCCTTAGACAATGCAAATGCAAAATTCTTAGAAGAGGATAAGTCACCAGGTAGAAAATTGGGAACAATTGACAACCGTGGATCTCACTTCTACCTTGCTATGTATTGGGCTGAAGCGTTAGCAAACCAAACAAAAGAAGTTGCATTGGCAGAAACATTCAAGACGATCTTTACAGAAATGCAGGCGCAAGAAGCTGTAATCGTTAAGGAATTGATTGATGCACAAGGAAAAGCACAAAATATTGGCGGATACTACTTCCCTAATGATGAGAAAGGTGAAAACGCTATGCGACCTTCAATGGCTTTAAATCTTATTATTGAGAAAATCTAAATTTAGTTTTAAGATAAACTTAAAAAAGGCAGTGTAGGTTTACACTGCCTTTTTTTGTTTTCTTGCTACTGTGTTAAATAAATGCAATTGTTTACATTCAATCCGTATTAATACCTTTGTTTTTGTATTTTTACTGTAACGTAAGTTCAAACCTTTTAAATACTAAATTATGGTTAAGCCATATCCGACGGAGGTTTTCAAAGACGTTAAATTTGAAGACCAATTGAAATTAAATTATGCCATTTCCAATTATGGTAGATTTGTTAGTTATACAACCGATCTTGAAAAAGACGGTAGATTATTAAAAGGAAGTGTTGTTGAAGGATATCGCATTTTTAGGTACAAACTTTTTGGAGGACCAAAAGTAAAAAATAAACACGCTTTTTTCTTTCATCTAGTAGCAAGTCATTTTCTCGTGCCTGCATCTGAGTTACATCAACATATCATTCATTTAGATCATAATAAAATGAATGATCACTTTTCAAATTTGAAATGGGTTACTAAAGAGGAGATGTTGGAGCATCAAAAAACCTCCCCAGCCGTACAAAAAGCAAAGGCAAATTTGATCGAGTTTAATAAGAAAAGAGATGGGCAAAAATTAACTTCTACCGAGGTTATTCTTATCAAAAGAAAGTTAGCCGACCCTAATCGAAAAACCAGGTTAAAAATGATCGCTAAGCAATTCGGAATCTCCGAAATGCAATTGTATAGAATAAAAAGTGGTGAAAACTGGGGGCATATTAAAATCGATTAATGCAAACTATCAACATCGTTACTTTAGCCATTTTTAATTCAGACAATGAATTGTTATTGGTCCGAAAAAAAGGCTCATCTTATTACCAATTACCAGGAGGGAAGGCAGAGGCAGAAGAACTGCATATAGCAACTCTTAGGCGAGAGATTCAAGAAGAATTAGCGTTATCTATTCAAGATTGGGACATCCACTACCTAGGGGAGCATTCCTCGATTGCTGTTAATGAACAGAAAACAGAAGTTGTAGGACAAATGTATGCGGTGAAATTAAAAAGCCCTATTCAACCGAAAGTATCCAACGAAATTGAAGCATACATTTGGGTGAATGGGGCGAATTATTTAAAAGTTAAATGGGCTAATCTGGTAGCGGAATTTATTTTTCCTTTGTGGTCAATACCGAAGCCGTAAAACTAAATCTATTAAATGGTTAACGAAGTGTTCTTAAAATCTGGTCAAAAGCATTTGCTCCAAACGCGGAATTGTTCCAAACTAAAAGTTTACCTTCTTTGTTCTTAACTACAAATGTAGGAAAGGAATGAGCTGCAAGATCAGCCATTGCTTCCGGATTTTCTGCTAGTTTTAGGTTGAAATTTTCTGGCATTTCGTCTTTGTAAAACTTCAAGTGTATTGAATCTGTCGATGTGACCAAATAAGTGACATCAAGCGCTGGGTTATGGGCTTTTATTTTCTCTAAATCTTTAATACTTAATTTACACCAAGGGCAACCTGGTAGTGAAATGACATACAAGGTATTCTCGTTAATTTCATTGTATTCTTTCAGTAGCGGAACAGTACTAGATGTATTGTTCAAATCTCCTTGAAAGATGGGATTAAACGCAAAATAAGTGGCAACTGGAGCGATCAACAAAAGAATAGAAACGATGTTTTTAATAACCGCTTTCTTGATTTTTTTGCGCGAAAAAATAAATAGAATAATCCCTAAAAGTAAAAAAAGGACGAAAGGGATGATTTTACTTGCTGTAAATGATAATCCCATTGTGGTGAGCAGGTGTTCCATAAAATTAGTGAGAAAAAAAAGGGCGTATAAACGTCCCTTTTAAATAGTGTATTTGTTTTTTATTTAACGATTTCACATTTTACTGTGTGAATAACATTATATGTTGCAGATTTTGCCTCACAAGATTCAGTTGCTTTTTTCTTTGTTCCTGTAATTTGTGTGTTTTTTTCTGAAGCATTACCTTCTTGCGTCGTTACGCATTTACATGTATGAGATTTTGAGCAAGCAAAAGTCGCCAAAACAATAGGGAATGCTATGAATAGAATACGTTTCATATGAATATTTTTTAAAAACTTTTAGAAAAGTAGATATTCTTATTTGAATATGCAAATTATTGATTAATCATGTGCGCTGCAACCCTTGGAAAACAAGCGTAGAGTTCGTCTGCTAAATCTTTGTTTTCAGGTATTGTATGATGAATAGCCTCGTGCATACACGCTAGCCAGACGTCTTTAGCATTGGTGTCTATAGCATGGGGTAAATGACGCATACGCATTTTGGGATGTCCGTATTTTTCCGAATAGATACCAGGACCACCAAGGAACTGAGAAAGAAATTCGAATTGTTTTTGGGCAATAGTTTCCTTTTCTCCTTTAAATAAATCGGCAATTTCGGATGCGTAAATCAAGTCGTAAAAGTGATTGACAATGCGTTCTAGACGATTGGATCCTATTTTTTCATAGATACTTTCCATAAGTTTAAATTTAAGGATTTATTGTGATACTGTTACGAAAAGTAAGCTTCGAAATTAAAGTGAAATTGGAGTAATGGCTTTGTACGGCTTTATTTAATTTATTCAAATCAAATGTACGCTTTCAATGTTATTTATTTGGATAAACTAGATTTTCAGCCCGGGCGGATTGCGTTAGCTAAAGGAAATAAAAACGAGTGAACGCTTGGCGGTTATTGCGACCAGCGGAAGCACATAAAAGGCAGCTGGTGAACAGGTTTTTAGGAGTTTACTAAAGCAAGTAGACCGAGATGGATGCCTGCTTTTTAATAGCAAAAAAAAAGAGGCTTATAAAAAACCTCTTTCGTTACATGTCTTATTTTTCAAGTTTGCAAGTTACATCTGCGTTAGAAAAACTCTCACAAATTATTTTTGTTTGATTTTTATTAACAGAAGTCATCGGCATAATGTCACCATCAGAACATTTGCAAGTACGTGCTTTAAAACATGAAGTCAACGAAAAAGTGGCAACGATTGCCAAAGCGAAAATAGTTTTCATAATAGTTTTAATAATTTTGCTACAAAGATGATAATTTATTATGAATAGCATAACAATTTTTATGCTTTTTCGCAAAAAAAAAAGAGCCCGAAGGCTCTTTAATCTTTTATGGTTTTGTCTTATTTAACAGACCATTTTCCATCAATCAATTTACAACCTGACTCAGCTGTTTTTGCTTGATCTTTAGTTAAGTCATTGTAAGTTACATCTGGCATACCATCAACTTTACAAGTGTAAGATTTTTTACAAGCTACTGCGGCCATTGCGATAACTGCAACAATTAATACTTTTTTCATAATGTTTGTTATAATAATAGTTTTTACTTCGACGAATATATGTAATCTAAAGATTAAAACAAATTATTTTGAAAATTAAATGGTCATTATGTCTTTTTCTTTTACCTCAATCATGTCATCAACTTTCTTGATTCCTGCATCAGTAATGGCTTGTACACGTGCTTCAGCATCTTTAATTAGATCTTCTGGCGCACCGTCATTTTTTATGGATTTTAACATATCCATGGCGTCTTTTCGGTTATTTCGGATACCTACTTTCGCATGTTCTCCTTCACCTTTTGCTTTCTTTACCAGTTCTTTACGTCTTTCTTCCGTTAAAGCTGGGATAGCAATTAGGATTTGTTCACCGTTATTTTGAGGATTTAAGCCCAAATTTGCGTTCATAATTCCTTTAGCAATTTCGGTTAGCATAGATTTTTCCCATGCTTGAACAGTAAGTGTGCGTGCATCCATTGTTTGAACGTTTGCCACTTGTTGTAAAGGAGTTGGTGCGCCGTAATAATCAACGTAAACCCCGTTTAACAAAGAGGGAGTTGCCTTACCAGCACGTACTTTTGACAATTCGTTTTCTAAGTGAATGATGGTCTTCTCGTTAGAGCTCTTCATTTCATCATAAACCATTTCTATATCTTCTGTCATGCGATCTTATTTATGCGTATTAAACTATTAGTTACGGACAATTGTCCCCACTTTTTCACCTGATAATAATTTCTGTAAATTCCCTTCCGTATCCATATCAAAAACGATGATGGGTAAATTGTTTTCCATACAAAGGGTAAATGCTGTCATGTCCATCACTTTTAAACCTTCAGCATACGCACGTTCAAATGTAATTTCATCGTATTTAGTAGCTGTTGGATCTTTTTCTGGATCTGCAGTGTAAATTCCGTCTACACGCGTCCCTTTCAATACCACGTCAGCCTCAATTTCGATAGCACGTAAAGATGCCGCAGAATCCGTTGTGAAGTAAGGATTTCCTGTTCCTGCCCCAAAAATCACCACGCGACCACGTTCCAAATGACGCACTGCTTTACGACGGATATAAGGTTCAGCGATTTCCTTCATTTCAATTGCTGATTGTAAACGTGTTTCGAGACCTTTTGCCTCCAAAGCCGCCTGCAAAGCCATTGAGTTAATCATCGTTGCCAACATCCCCATGTAATCTCCATGCGTGCGATCCATTCCACCTTCTTCAGCTTGTACGCCTCTGAAAATATTTCCCCCACCAATTACAATAGCTACCTCAACACCAAGGTCACACACCTTTTTTATCTCATCAGCGTATTCGCTTAAACGATTGTTATCAATTCCAAATTGTTTGTTTCCCATCAGGGATTCACCACTAAGTTTAAGGAGAATGCGTTTGTATTTCATGGTCTTTTTTCGTTATCGGGTCAAAGATACGCTTTTCTACTGAAAAAAAAATGGACAAAGCCTTCCCAAGGTCTAGCTTTCAAAATAAAACAAGTGTTAACACCAAAAAGACAGGCTAAATCGGGCTTTTTAAGGTGTTTTATAACCAAGATGTGCAATTGATGATTTTCTTTTTGGGCGTTACCTTTCCCCCGCTGTAATGGATTGGGGTGGGGGAAAGGTCGGGCTATACGCTACAAGTTTTCCGTTCATTCTTCACGAAAAAGCTTTCCACTGCAATCCCTAACGCGGAATTACCTTTTCAAATGAACAAGAGGATTACTACTTCCTGAAAAAAGAGCAAAAAAAAAGACCAACAGCTTAGCCATTGGTCTTTTTCTTATTTTGTGTTATTACTAACTAAGTGATGTACGTTTGAAATCTGTAATTGTCAATCCTTTTTCAGTTGAATCAAGGAATTGCTCTACAGTCAATTTGTTATCACGAATAAACTCTTGGCTTAACAAAGTATTTTCTTTAAAGAATTTGTTTAAGCGTCCTTGAGCGATTTTATCAGCCATTTCAGCTGGTTTACCTTCTTGGATAGCCAAATCTTTACCTACTTCGATTTCACGCTCGATTGTACGAGGATCAACACCATCTTTATTCAATGCGATTGGGTTCATAGCAGCAACTTGCATTGCAACTTGACGACCAGCCTCAACTACTTCAGTTCCCGCTTTGTTAACAGCTACTAAAGTTGCTAACTGGTTACCTGGGTGGTTGTATGCAACAACAGCCTCACCTTTAATCGTAGCGTATCCAGAGATTTCTAACTTCTCTCCGATAACCCCGATTTGTTCAGTGATTTTATCTGCTACAGTTAATTTATCATTGAATTGCATAGCCAATAACGCCTCAGCAGAATCTGCAGAATTGTCCATTGCTACTTTCATGATTGATTCTACTAATTCGCGGTATCCGTCGTTTTTAGCAACAAAGTCTGTTTCACAGTTCAAACCAAAAACGATTCCATTGTTACCTTCAGCAGATACTTGTGCTAATACATAACCTTCTTTCGTTTCGTTTTCACCGCGTTTTGCAGCTACTTTTTGTCCTTTTTTACGTAAGATATCGACTGCAACTTCGAAATCACCGTTTGCTTCAACAAGTGCATTTTTGCAGTCCATCATTCCTGCTCCTGTTTGTTGACGCAATTTATTTACATCTGATGCTGTAATTGCCATTTTTTTTCTTTTTGTAGATTATTGTTTATCTTCTGTAGTTTCTGCTTCAGCTTTTGGCTCTTCAGCAGACTTTTCTTTTAAAGACTTACGATCTTCTAAACCTTCTTTGATAGCTCCACAAACTGAATCTAAAATTGCTGCGATAGATTTTGTCGCGTCATCATTTGCAGGAATTGCAAAGTCAACAACTTTAGGGTTTGAGTTTGTATCAACCATTGCAAAAATTGGAATGTTCAATTTTTTCGCTTCTGCGATAGCAATATGCTCTTTCAATACATCTACAACAAAGATTGCAGCTGGTTGACGAGTCATGTCAGCAATTGAACCAAAAGTTTTTTCCAATTTCTCACGTTGACGCTCTTTGAACAAACGCTCACGTTTGTTGAAAGTTGTCCAAGTTCCGTCCGCTTTCATTTTGTCAATAGTTGACATTTTACGGATAGATTTACGTGTAGTTTGGAAGTTTGTCAACATTCCACCTGACCAACGCTCAGTTACGTATGGCATGTTTACTGCTGAAACTTTATCTGCAACGATTTCTTTTGCTTGTTTCTTAGTTGCAACGAAAAGAATTTTCTTTCCAGACTTAGCAATTTGTTTAATTGCAGCATTCGCTACATCCAAAGAAGCTATTGTCTTGTTAAGGTCAATAATGTGGATACCTTTCTTCTCTTCGAAGATGTAGGGTGCCATTGCTGGATTCCATTTTCTTTTCAAGTGTCCAAAATGTACACCTGCTTCTAATAAACTTTCAAAACTTACTTTTGACATTTTTTTTCTTTTAATATTGTTTACATTCCGTTAGTAATCAACAATAGAGGGTTCTTTGTGAAAAGTGCTCCATCGTTTGGATACTAAACAAATACTTGTGGCATATCTCCAAAGAGTATATACCTGATCCAATTAACGTTTTGAGAACTGGAATTTCTTACGTGCTTTCGGTTGTCCCGGTTTTTTACGCTCAACCATACGTGGGTCACGTGTCATCAAACCTTCTGCTTTCAATAATGTTTTGAAATCAGCGTTTACTTCAACTAAAGCTCTTGAAATCCCTAAACGAATTGCTTCTGCTTGTCCATTGATACCACCTCCATCAACATTTACCGTAATGTCATATTGACCTACAGTTTCTGTAATGTTAAATGGTTGTTCAATTTTAGCTTGAAGAACTTCTACAGGGAAAAACTCCTTGTAATTCTTCTTGTTAACGATCACGTCTCCTTTACCTGGTGTCAAGTAAACACGAGCAACGGACGTTTTTCTTCTTCCTAATGTGTTAATAACTTCCATGCGACTATTTGAATGTATCTAGGTTTAATACTTCAGGCTTTTGAGCTTCTTGTTTGTGCTCAGTACCACGATAAACTTTCAAGTTTCTGTAAACAGCTCTACCTAAAGTGTTCTTAGGTAACATTCCTTTTACAGCTTTCTCGATTAAACGCTCAGGGTGTTTAGCCAACATTTCTTCTGCTGTCAAAATACGTTGTCCACCTGGGTAACCCGTGTAACGGATGTACTCTTTGTCAACTAGTTTTGTTCCTGAGAAAGAAACTTTCTCTGCATTAATGATGATAACGTTATCACCACAGTCTGCATGAGGAGTAAAGTTAGGCTTGTGTTTTCCACGCAATACCTTTGCTACCTTACTCGCTAAACGACCTACTGTTTGGCCTTCAGCATCCACTACATACCACTTCTTATCAGCAGTCGCTTTGTTAGCGGAAATTGTTTTGTAACTTAATGTATCCACAATTTTTACATTTATTAATTTAAGACAATATGCCCCTCCCATACAATGAACGGGGGTGCAAAAATAAAAAAATAGATCTTATTAACAAACAACTTGTCAATAAAATCGTTGGAAGCTAACATAGGACCAACTCATGCCATGTGCCTTCTCATCACACAAGTCCGATCAAACGTGGCGCAAAAATAAGATTTAATTGATTGAAAACCAAAATTAATTATTCATCCAACGGGAATACCAAAGCTGAAAAAGGTATAAATACCATATTTTTAACGTGTTTTCTTGACGACCATTATAGTAATCGGTCAGTAAACGTGAAACTTCTTTGGAATTAAAAAGGCCTTGTTCGTGAATAATAGATGGCGATAAATGGGAAACTATAGAAGAACGAAGTTCCTCCTTCATCCACTTGTCAACTGGAACCGCAAATCCCATTTTTGGACGCTCCATTTTCTCTTTTGGAATGTAGTCATAGACCAATTCTTTAAGTAAATGTTTCTTTATTCCATTGTTGTATTTATAGGCGTCTGGAAGTTGACTGACATATTCAAATAAGGTGTGGTCTAACAGGGGTTCACGACCTTCTATTCCAGCATGCATTGTAGCCCGATCTACTTTCTGTAAGATATCGTCCACTAAGTAGGTTTCCAAATCGGTGGCTAGCATTTGACGCAAAGGCGTAGCATGACTGCTCTTACTTAAAGTTTTATGGTATAAAGGATCTTCTATCGAATATGAAAAAGTTAATAATTGGTCTAACTCTTTTTCTTGGTATTGGCGTGATAGACTTAGCATGAGGCTTTTTACACCGCTGTTGCGTAATAGTGCCTTCAATTTCTCGTAACGATGATAGAAATTGTATTTTTTTTGTACAAAAGGAATACATTTTACAGGGATGATATCCATCACTTTCGCAGCCGATTTTAATACTATAGGCGGTAATTTACCTATAGTCTTTGCATATTTTGCTAAATAATCATAACGATTGTATCCAGCGAATAACTCGTCTCCTCCATCGGCACTCAATGCAACTGTAACGTGCTCTTGAGCCATTTTACTTACTAAGAAAGTTGGAATTGCGCTGCTATCCGCAAAGGGTTCGTCGTATATAAACGAGAGTTGTGGCACAATAGCTAAGGCATCTTCGCCAGTACAAACCATTTCATGATGATCTGTACCTAATTGTTTGGCAATTTCTTTTGCAAAAGGTGCTTCATTAAGTACTTCGTCTTCTACTGCAATGGTAAATGTTTTAAGAGGGGTGGTGCGACCTTCTTGTAAAATTGCAGTAACGATTGTACTGTCGAAGCCTCCGCTCAAAAAAACACCAACGGGAACATCTGAAACCATACGGTAAAGACAAGCTTGCTTTAGACGTGCTTTTACCTCTTGTTTAGCTTCTTCGAAATCAACAGGTAAAAAGGGTTTGTTATAGTAGTCATACGCCGACCAATATTTCTCCTCTTTTACTTCAGGATGTGTTAAATCGATGCAAAGCATACTTCCTGGAGTTACTTTGTAGCAATAATTGAAAATACAACTTCCGCTAGGAACATTGCCATATTGCATATAGCTAGCAACAGCATTTTTATTGATTTCTTTTATGAAATGCGGATGTTGGTGAAAGGCTTTTAATTCACTTGAAAATAAAAACAAGTCCTCTTTCCAATAATAAAACAAAGGTTTTACACCCATGCGATCTCGAGCGATAAAAGCTGTTTTCTCTTTTTGGTCAATGATGACAAATGCAAACATGCCTATAAATCGGTCTAATGCTTTTTCTTTCCATTGTTCGACTGCATGAAGAATTACTTCTGTGTCACTGTTCGAGAGAAAGGTATGCCCAAGAGCAATTAGATCTTGACGAATTTCGGCGTAATTGTAGATTTCCCCATTAAAAACAATGGTCTTATCTTTCCAAGTCATGGGTTGTGCACCTAATGTGCTCGTGTCAATGATGGCTAATCTTCGGTGACCTAATCCAATATGGGCTTCTGGAGTATTAACAAAAAAGGTGTCATGACCATCAAGGCCGCGGTGTGCAATGGATAAGGTCATGTCTTCAATGATTTGAAGAGAAGATTTTTTTGAAAAATCAATGCATCCTGTTATTCCGCACATGGTATTGGATTATTGTTTTATGAACCAGCCTTTTATAAAGTTTCCAAGTCCGAAAAAGGAAAGAATGGAGTTTGTGGATGAAGCCATATTCCGGGCTAGCCAACTTTCTTCTTTCGCAATGCTTTTATCTTGATTCTCTTCCGTTTGTGGAACATGTTGAATAGCTTTCACTGTCTTTTTCGCAGACAATGGAATACCTGTTGTTTCCGTTTCAAACACCTTAAAATCATTTAACTTAAATACACGACGCAATGTTCTCGAGGTGTAATAGGTTAAACGAAGAGGGTAGTTAAACAGAACATATTTTTCCTTTAGGCGATACCGAAGCAATGCGTTAAAATTGGGCGTGGTCACATAAACCAACCCACCTTTTCTCAAAATGCGTTTCACACCCTCAATAATTTCAAGGGGATTTTGATGCATTTCAAGAACATTTCTTAAACAGATAATGTCGAAATATTCATCTTCAAAACGGCTTAAATCCAGGCTTTTAAAAGACATCTTAAGACCGTTTTCTTCACAAGCCTTCATGGCACTATCTGTATCAGCGGTACCGTATACCTCCCATGAAAAATCTTTAGCCAAGGCCATAAATTCACCGTGAATACAGTCAATGTCTAATATTCTATTGGTTTGTCTAAACTTTTCAAAACGATCTAAAATGCTCGAATACCTGCGTAAAGAATTTGATGTAATGCGATCTTTTCTTTTGAAAGGTGTTTGAAACTGATCGATTTCTTGTTTTGTTGGAATCTGAGTAGAAAAAACTTGGTCGCACTCCAAACACTGCCAAAGATGCGCTTTTTGATAGCGATCGAGAGGCATTAAATCTGGTGAGCCACAAATGATACAGTTATCGTGAACTTGTTTACTCATATTGTTTTTTCTGTTGTTTTTTTGTCCCTCCGTAAAAGATGGATTTTTTTTGGACCTTTAAAGATACGCTTAATTGTCAAATCTAAAGTTGTTTTTCTTCTATCAAATCCCTTTGTTTCTGTGTGTAAAAATAGTTATTTTATTTTATCGTGTTGATAAACAGTGTGGTGTGTGCGGTTTTTTAGGGTTTAAAAATTTGCTAACTTTTCTTTTCTAAAAAGCGTACGATAAATGTTGTACACTTTCTGTAGAAAAGCCTCATCGTTCGGATAATCGGTGTACCAATGTGGCTCACGATTTACCAACTCCTTAAATTCTGATACAGAAACCCCTAGTTTATTTGCGATGTAAGTAATGTCATTTTCAATTTTTTCTACGTCGTATGGCTTGTGTTTCAACAATTGAGTACCTTCCTCTTTAGTGATTGTACCATTGCACAATTGGGTAGAAAGGGTTGCGCGACGATAGTCTATATTGAACTTTTCAAACAAATAATACGATTGAATAAAGCCGGTGTACTTGCTTTCGTAATGTTTTCCGCCGTAGTATTTCCAATCCAGTTTTTCTTCTAATAGCTGTTTCGCTTTGTCCTTGTCGTAAGGAATATAGTTCAATAAGTAAATGATTTTCATCTTTTTTACTAACTTGAAATACATCTCTTTTTTATATCCAAAGGTAGGGAAATCAATATTTTTTTTGTTTGAAAAACGTTGTAGAATGGCGTTAAAGTAACGCTCATCTTTTGCGTTGTATTGCCAGAATTTTGGTAAAATACCTTCAGTGGCCATGTTTCCTCCGCTAATAATGTACTTGATGCCTCTGTTTGCAGCTTCTCGATGTAAAACAGCTGGAATTGCTATATCGGTAGGCGTTTCCGCTTCAGGAACACTCGCTTTCAAAAAGGCAAGTTGTACCGCTTTGAAATCTTCCCAATTTAGCTTAACGGTTACTAAATCAATGTTCAATTTTTCAACAATAGAAGTCACATTATGAGTCGCTTCAGGGGCATTCCAACCATTGTCTAAATGAATAGCCAAAAGACGAAGACCTTTTTCCTTTGCAATGTAAGCAACATACGAACTGTCTACCCCGCCACTAAGGCCCAGAACAGCATCATAAGGTTTACCTAATCCGTCATTTTTTATGGTGTCTATGAGGTCAAATAGTTCCTTGTCTGATTTCCCTTCTTGAAATTGATGTTTCGCACGAACGGCAAAAAAATGGGTGCAATGATTGCATTCTCCTTTGTCATTAAACGTAATTTCAGGATCGCTCGTGTCCATAAAACAAAAGCTACATTGTTGATAAGCAGACTTCATGTGTTCAATTGATTTAGGGTAAATGTAAAAAAATCTATCTTTAAAAGTGGAATCGCTTAACATTTTTCGTTTTCCCAAAAATGGAATGTTTTTTAGGATTAGAGAAATAGGCCTAAAAAAATGCAAGAAAGCATTACTAAACAGTCAAACTTAGGTAGGCATCAGGATTCCGCGTTAGGGATAGTAATGGAAAGCTTTTTTGAGGAACAAAAAACTTGGAGTGTATAGCCCGACCCCTTCGTTAATTGAATGGAAAGCAAGGGGTGAAATGAGATTTGGCGGAAGAAGAAAAACGGTTTTTTGGCAGCCTTTACGGTCTACATGCTATAGTAAACGTGTGGATAAATGGTGCACCTAATGGTTGCCACGCGCTTCCGTTGGTCGCAGTGGCAACCAAAGGTTTACACCTCTACCACTTTGTTTAGCTACCGCAACTCCGCCCGGGCTGAAGGATATCTTTTCAAACAAATAAAGTTCCCAAGAAGGGGAAACGCCCAACGTAAAAAATGAGAGTTGATATTAAGATTTTTATACGAAATCAGCGATTTGATCTTCTACTTTTCGAAAATAATAAAGGCTCAACACCAACAATGCCAAAGTTACGGCAACTGCTATCCATAAAGCGGTTGTGTGTAGCTCTCCGCCAAATAAACTCCATCTGAATGCATCCACAATACCAACCATAGGATTTAAAAAATAAATCCATTGCAAGCCTTCAGGAATGTTTTGCGTCGCCAATGAAATCGGGTAGGCAACCGGCGTAATGTACAATCCAATCTGAATCATGAACGGCACCACATGTTGAAAATCGCGGTAACGAACGGTTAAGGCAGAAAGAAGTACCCCCACACTTAAGGCAGCCAGCATTCCAAAAAGGATGAAAATGGGAGCGAAAAGAATGTTCAGGGTAACTGGAATTTGGTAATAAATCATCAAAATAAATAAGATGACAAGCGTAATGGCCAAATCTATTAAACCTACAATTGCTTTAGAAAGAGGAATAATGATGCGCGGAAAGTAAATCTTTTTCACCATTTGCTGACTCGCGATAATGGAATTACCGGACTGTGCCATAACGAAAGAGAAATAAGTCCAAATGCTCATTCCTGCCACCGTGTACACCAAATGGGGCACAGGCGATTGCACACCAACAAACTTCCCGAAAACGAGCGTCAAAATAGCAATGGTAACCACGGGTTGAATAATGGCCCATAATAATCCGATGGTTGTTTGTGCATATCGTACTTTGAAATCACGCCACGATAAAGTCCAGAAAAGGTCTTTGTAACGATAAATTTCTTTCCAATCTGGAAAAATACTGTTTCTCTTCCCGTCGATAATTGTTTGTTCCATATACGCTTTACGTGATTCCGTTTTGCAATTACAAACCTATTCCTTTTAATTGACTTTTAATGAATTTTAGATCCTTCATTTTTAGAATAAATAAATTTAATCCCAGATGGTCTTTGCGCCAAAGAAGGGTAAGTTGCAAGATAAATTGTCCAAAAAAAGCAATCAATTGAGCCAATGCAGTTCCTAGAATACCATATTTTGGAGTGAGAATAAAGGCAAAAAATAGTAATAGCGCAAAGCTAAGGATGGACGACCAAAGATTGATTTTCAATCTTTTTTGAGAAATTAAATAACTAGAAAAAACATTCGATTGACTGTAGAAAATCAAGCTGATAAATAATATCCAAATAACAGATTGTGGTGCAAGGAAATCTTCTCCAAACGCAAATGAAATGAAATAAGGCGTCAACCAACCACCAAGTAAAGTGAGCAGTAAGAGCATTACAAATTGTAAACGCGAAAAGAGAGAGAATAAGTCCTTACTTTCAGAAAGAGATGAACTTGTAAAATGAGAAACAAGGACCATGTGAATTGGAGCGGTAATCATTGTAACCATAGATATGATTCCCAGTGCTACAGCAAAGATCCCTAGTTCCGTAGTGCTCCAATAAAAGGCGATGATCCAAAGCACTACTCGTTGGTTGAGAAAACCTAAAAGTTCTGTTGCGTAATTAAAGGAATTGAATTTAAAAAGCGCTGTAAACTGACGTAAGGTGAGAGAGGCAAATTGACTTAAACCCATTGTTTTGTGTAAATGAATACCTAAGTGAATCAAATTGATACTTAAACAAATGAGTGAAATGAAAACAACGGTGCTTAATGAAATGTTCCAATCGTATTTCTTCTGGAGAATAAAGAGTGTAGTGAAGCTGATGAAGTTGTAAACGCTATTCAGTAAAAGAACTTTGTTGGCGTATCGGAATTTCTTGTACCCTTGATATAAAGCAGAATATGCCGCGTTGATTTGTGCGGCCAAGGTCATTAATATTAATAGTATAGCGAGTTTTACATCCCAGTGCATCGCAGGAAGAAGGATTTCCTTTAGTACGGGAAAGAAAGTTAAGAAAACAAAGACGAGGGACACGCAAAAGTTGAAGGCCAATAAAATGGCAGCAAAAGTGTTTATCTTTTGGGGAGCAATGTTTTTCGCTGAAATGAAATAGATCACACTAACCGATAAACCAGCGGTGGAAATTAAACCAAGAAAATTACTTGTTGCGAAGAAAAGCGCATATTCTCCACGACCAGACACTCCGAGTATTCGCGAAATAAGAATGCTTGTAATCACACTTAATGCCTGCATCAAAATGGACGCGATAAATGTATTTGAAAGATGCGAAGCAAGGCTGTCTACGCGACCAAAACGATTAATCTTCGGTATATTCATCCTTAGGTTTTACAAGTAATAGCATGCCGAAGAAAGGAAGTAACGGTGCCCTTAAACGAACTAATACCCCAAATAAAATAGAGGTGAATCCCGTGATAAACGCCATAAAAATGACAAATAACAAGGCGAAAACCAAAAACGGATGGCTTAAAATAATCCGAATTTTCTCCTTAACACCTGAACTGAAAAAAGAAAAGGTAAAAACAATAAAAAGGAGACTCTCAATTCCATTCAGAATAAGCGAGGGGCGTAGGGCTTCCCAGATAAAAGGACGATACATTCCTGCTATTATCGCTGTTGGAAGGGCTTTAATTAAACTGAGAGGAGAGGTGTCTTCCAGATGAATGGAATACCTTTTACCTTGCTCATCACCATATATTTCCGTATTGTTTTCAAAGTCTTGTTGAATAACCAAGGCGCTGCTTAGTGCAGTAGAAGAACTTAAATAGTCTTCGTTCATATAACGATTGAAGCCTAAATAAGCGCCTAAAATAAAGGTTAAAAACGTGAAGAGTTTAATTAATTGTTGTAACAATTTATAACCTTCCAATCGCTTGATGAAATGTTGAATGTAAATAAGAATCAAAGGAACAAACACCACAGGTAATAGGAAAGGGCGAAGTTTATAGATGAAAAAAGCATATAAACACATCCAGAAAACATTTTTCACACTGAAAACCGAGTTTTTATTCAGCAATAAAATGATTTGACGAATGATTGCAAAGATACAAATGAGGGTAAATGTGTCTTTGGAAATACCTGCTGCCCAAAAAGAAACGGATGGAATGTAAAGTAAAAATGCCGTTAAATACTTAGAATGAATAATGTTTAGGCCTTTAATTGCGAGAAACAACTTCCAATTCACGTGTGCCATCCAAAAGGCCATGATAAATGTTGTTGCGATATAACTGTCAAAGGTAATGATACGGAGAGGTAACAACAATTTACTTACAAAAAACGATTCGGGTTCCATGTAGATAAATCGGAAAGGATAGCCCGTTCTGTAATTGAAATAACCAATAAAGTTTTCGTAGGAAGGCTCCGCGCGCATCATTTCTAAAAAGTGGGACGGATCGACGAAAAGATAGTTTTTTAGCACACCTGTTGTTTGCCAATACGCTGTGGTATCTCCACCGCCAATAACAATTACATAATAAACAAGAAAAATACTAGCAAACAATAGTTTGAATGTCAGGTTGTAACGGTAATGCTTTTTGAGGTACTCTGTCTTTTGATTGTGAGAAATAATGATGCCAATTATGATAATAATAAGCAAGTAAAGAATGGCCATTGAAAGGTCAATGGGACTTAAGAAATATTGAAACAGGTCCGCCTTGGTCAGCATAATACAATCTTAATCTGCGTGATGATAAGGCTCTTTTCTAAGAATGGTATGGGCGCGATAGAGTTGTTCAAAGAAAAGCATGCGAATCATTTGGTGTGAAAATGTCATTTTAGACAAACTGATCAAACCATTTGCTCGTGTATACATTTCTTGCGAAAAACCAAAAGCTCCACCAACAATTATTACAAGATTCCGTGTGCCTTCCATTTGTTTATTCTCAATGAATGAAGCAAAATCAATGGATGAGTATTGCTTCCCTCGCTCGTCTAAAAGTAACACAAAATCGTTGACATCAATGCGCGATAAGAACAATTTGCCCTCTTCCTTTTTTATTTGATCGCGTTGCATGTTTTTACTGTTCTTTATATCGTTCAACTCCACACGGTCTATTTTGCAGTAGTGCGACAAACGTTTTAAGTATTCGTTCTCGCCGGCAATTAAAAAGGATTGAGTTGTTTTTCCAATACAGATGAAAGTAATACGCATGTAAAATTGATGTTTAATTCGTCTAAAACACACAAAAATAAACCTCTTTTGTGCGATAGCGAGGAATAAAAAGTAAAAATAGTTAAATTTACGTTTTTTGCACCATTCGTTTAGCGGCACATTTTTTGTAACAAGCTATTCTGATTTTTGACAACAATACATGTAAAATGAGTACTTTATTATCATTTGTTTTTACACTTTGTGTTCTTTTTAGCCCTTCGCAAACTGGGGTTCCGTTTGGGAAACTAGACGCAGCTCTCGATGCAAGAAACGCAGATGCAGTAGTGGCGCTAGCAAGAGACAAAATCGTAATTAAATACGCTGGAAAAGAAGGAATATACAGCAAAACACAAGCCGTACAAATCATAAAAGAATTTTTTGTTCACAATCCAAAAGGATATTTCGATTTTACCTTTAAAGGAAATGAAACCGAAGGCGGAACTTTTGCCATAGGTAATTACATTGAAGGGAACAGCAAATACCGCGTTACCGTTCATTTCAAAAATGGATCTGACGGATATAAAATCGAATGTTTAACCATTGAATAAAATCAACATGTTAGATCAAATCATCAAAAACGCACTTTTAGAAGATATCGGAGAAGGAGACCATTCCAGCTTGGCATGTGTCCCAGAAAATGCACAAGGAGTTGCCAAATTAATCATCAAGGATGATGGAATTTTAGCAGGTATAGAAGTCGCAAAACGAACCTTTGAACTCTATGATCCAAACTTGGAAATGGAAATTTACCTTCACGATGGAACACCTGTCAAAAAAGGAGATATTGCTTTTACCGTTTCCGGAAGTTCCAGATCCATTTTGGCAACCGAAAGATTGGTGCTAAATGCCATGCAACGCATGAGTGGAATCGCTACCCAAACACATACCATCGTTAAAAGCATCGAAGCGTATCCAACACAATTGCTCGACACTCGTAAAACAACTCCAGGTATTCGTTTTTTGGAAAAATGGGCCGTGAGAATTGGAGGCGGGCACAATCACCGCTTTGCACTTTATGATATGATCATGTTGAAAGACAATCACGTTGATTACGCCGGAGGAATTGTTCCTGCAATCGAGGCAACCGCTGCATACCTTAAAAATACAGGCAAGCAATTGAAGGTTGAAATAGAGGTGAGAAACGAAGAGGAATTGGATCAGGTTTTGGCTGTTGGTAAAGTAGATCGTATCATGTTGGATAATTTTACTCCTGAACGCATCAAAAACGTGTTGCCCCGCATACCCAAAACGTATGAAGTTGAAGCCTCAGGCGGAATTACCATGGAGACCATCAAAGATTTTGCCGCAACCGGAGTGGATTTTATTTCTGTTGGCGCACTCACACATTCCTTCAAAAGCCTTGACATGAGCTTGAAAGCAACTTTTGATTATCAAAAATAAAAGAGAGAACGGAATATTTATTTCCTTTGTCAGATATAAATTGCTTGTTTCATTTATTTGGAACAAGCTTTTTTTTTGGCAGCCGAATCGGTCTGCGTGCTTTAGTAAATTCCAGAAAAAGGGTTCGCTTGTTCATTTGCCTCGTGCTTCCGCTGGTCGCAGTGGCAAATAAACGTTCACACCATTTTCTGTTCATTTAGCTGCCGCAACTCCGCCCTGGCTGAAGATCCGTTTTCAATCTAAAAGGCTATAAATCACAAAAGAGAGAATCGTGTGCTTCTCTCTTTTGTAAAACCTAAACTACTACTTATGAAAACTAACTCTTATGCGTACATAATATCAAAAGTTATGCCAACTATTTGTTAGTGACAGAAATACAGATAAAAAATTGGGTTTAACAGCTTGTACTTTGTCGAACATCATGGAATGGGGTACATTGTTTTGCGTTAGGGATAGGAGCGGCATCCTTTTCTTTTTATAGAAAAGATACAGCGGATAGCCCGACCGTTCCCACCCTAAAAGGGGGGAGGGAAACGCCCTAAAAAAAGAAATAAAAAGGGATGTATTATAGGTTTTTCTTATACGCTTTGATTTCGGCTAAAAATGCAGGATTCGTCTCTAAATGATTGCCGATAACCACTAAGTTGGCTCCAGCCAAATGCCTTTCTTTAATTGCTGATACCGATCGAATTCCACCTCCAACAATGACCACGTTAAAGATTTCCTTTGCCATAGAAATAAGTGAAGATGGAACAGGATTTTGCGCACCACTTCCTGCCTCTAAATAGCACAGTTGATGACCAATCAATTGCCCTGCGCGTAGCACTGAACGTATAAAAGTTGTGTTCTTTGGGGGAATAGGGAGGGTTTGACTGATGCGTTGCACAGAGGTGATTATGCCCCCATCAATTAGCACGTAACTGGTCGAAAGAATTTGGAGTTTACTGGACCAAAGGCGATCTGCCGCTTTTATGTGTTGTGAAATTAAATAATCTGGATTCGTTCCTGAAATCAAGTTGAGGAGTAAAAGACCATCTGCCTTCTCGGTGATTTGTTCTTGCGAACCTGGGAAAAGAAGAGTAGGGATTTGGGTATTTGCTTTAATAGTTTCAATGACGAGATCCATTTCTAAAGCAGAAACTGTGCTTCCGCCCAAAAAAAGGAAATCAATGAATTGGACGTCCAGTAACGCACAAAAGGAGGATAGAGCTGAAAGGTCTTTAGCAACTTTTTCGGGGTCAATGAGTACGGCAATTTGATTTTTTGAATCGGGATGAAGCATGCTTACTTTTTTTCTAAAGCTAAAGTAAGTATAAAATGTTCATGTAATATATAGTGTATCGTGTAAGAAACTGTTCGTTCGTTGTGAAAATGTATCACCGCATCAAAAGTAGATGTTTCGGGATTGTGTTTCATTATCCGCAGTTGGGTTTTAAAAATCAACTGATTTTTTTCTGATATTTTATAGAGAGCCTCTTTTGCAGACCATATTATCGTGTCCATTTTCGCTGAGATAGCAAATTGTTCTTCATCGGGGTGTAAAAATTTGGATCGGACCCTGTGCGCTTTCTCTGAATAGCATTCCATGTCTAATCCTATTTTCTTTTCCTTGCTGAAGGCTATTCCGCAGAATGCTCCAGAATGACTAATAGATAGAAAACCATTCAATGGATAGAGATGAGGTGCGCCAAGCGTATTGTATCGGATGGTGTTTCCTGGGAAAATCGAATGAACAAGCCAGCGTGTTTCGACAAAGGAATCAATTCTACTTTGATTTTTAAATGTAGCGATTTTCTCCTTTTCCTGATTTGTTAAAAAAAACGAAATGTTTGATAGCGAATTGTCATTCAGAGTGTTAATGTAAATGGATACGTCTTGAATATGAAAGGATATATCACTTTTCATTTTATTTTTCATAACACAAAGATATATGAAAGCATTGAATGTACTTTTAAATCAACAAAATGAAGTGAATAATCATCCAAAGACCATGTTCACTATATTGGCAATAAACGTACGGCAATATTTGATGTTAAACGGTTGAAAAAGATATATATTTGTTAGGAGCGGTTAAAGTGGGATGAAATTTTAATTATTTAACAAATAGTTAATGAATATGTTTTTTCCTATATTTACCCGCTTAATAGCGTAAAATAGATTAAAAATAGGCTGTACTTATGTTACGAAATTTACACTTGTTAATCGTAAGTCTTTTGTTATCAGTAGCGTATTCCTTTGGTCAAACCGGTCTTGGTGAGATAAAGGGGGTAGTTATTGACGCACAGACTAAAGCACCGGTCGAGTATTCGAAAGTGCTTCTTTTCCAGAACGGCAACCTAAAGGGAGGTGCCAACACAGATGAAGATGGAGGTTTTCACATTACTTCTTTATCACCAGGAGCGTATGACGTTGAGGTGAAAAACGAAGGTGAAGGTTACCAAGCTATTCGTCTTGAAGGCGTGATCGTGTCTGGAGATCGTATAACTTTCTTAAACAGTGGGGAGTTGGCAATTTCAAAGCCAAAAGCTTCTGTTGAATTGGATCAAGTCGTGGTTTCTCACTACCGAGTTCCGTTGATTGTAAAGGATGGAGGGCCTTCTGGTCAAACCATTACACGTGATGACATTAAAACCCTGCCAGTTCGTTCTGCAGATGGTGTTGCGCGTACTGTTGGAGGGGTGAATGCTGACGAAGGGTCGGGATCATTATCCATCCGTGGTTCGCGTTCAGATGCATC
The DNA here is from genome assembly GCA_030150045.1 of Taishania sp. Classification (GTDB taxonomy): domain Bacteria; phylum Bacteroidota; class Bacteroidia; order Flavobacteriales_D; family Crocinitomicaceae; genus Taishania. Next base: position 52,947 of record JASLGM010000039.1, on the reverse strand, counting down.
TTATTATTACATCGATGGGGTTAAAGTACGTGGGTCTGCGAACTTACCAAAATCTGCATTGGAAGAGGTGTCAGTTATTACTGGTGGTCTACCTGCAAATTACGGTGACGTTACCGGAGGTATCGTATCCATTACAACAAGAGGACCATCTTCAACTTACTTCGGATCTATCGAGGGAGTTACCTCAGGGATTTTCTTAAAAGGAAAAGATCCTCTAGGGTATGATGGTAAGTCTTTTGGATTGGACCGATATGCTTACAACCTTTTTGAAGGAATGTTGTCAGGACCATTATTGATGAAAAAAGACTCTACAGGAGCTAAAGTGAAACCTATCTTAGGGTTCTTGGTTTCTGCGATGTACTTAAACGAATTAGACGGACGTCCATTGAATGGAGGTTCTCAACGCGTTAAGAAAGACGTTAGAGAGCAAATTACTGCTAACCCGCTTGTAGCGAGAGGGGATGGTCAAGGAACTTACTTTGCAACAGATTTCTTAAGAGAGGATGATTTTGAAAATGTAAAATACAGAATGAATGCTCGTCAGCAAAATGTTGCCGCACAAGCTAAAATAGATGTAAATACAGGGCCAAACATGAACTTGTCTTTTGGTGGATCATTGAACTATAGAGATGGAAACGCATATAGCCGTAGTGGATCACTTTTCAACTGGAACAACTTTGGTTTCTCAAAGAACCTAGATTGGAGAGTATATGGACGTTTAACTCAACGATTCAAAAATGAGCGTGAAGGAAGTTCTTCTAAATTCAAGTCTGCTTATTACTCATTGATGGTAGATTACTCTCAATCTAATGGAGAATCTTATGATAAGAGATTTAAATATGACTTGTTCAACTACGGACACGTTGGTAAATTTGAATCTAATTATTCTTATGGATATACATTTGATGGAGATAACAAAGTTTATTTCAACGAAGCGAATCCATACCAAAATGGTGTAGTGTTTACGCCTTCTGAATTAAACCCAGAATTAGCTCGTTTTACTTCTCAAGTTTATGAACTAAGAGATAATAATATTCGTAGCAATGACCAAATCTTAAACTTCAACGGTTTATTGAATGGTTATGCTCCTAATTCAGTTTACAATTTATGGAGTTCATTTGGTACACCATACAACGGATTCTCTAAGTCTAACAATAACCAATTACGTGTTACTGGTTCAGGGGGTGTTGTTATTGGAAACCACACATTGACTTTAGGGTTTGAGTACGAACAACGTACAGACCGTGGTTGGGGATCAGGAGATTTAGGACCAATCGGAATTTGGAACAGTGCTCGTTTGTTAGCAAACTCTCACATTGGTGAGATTGATAAAGAAGGAACGCCAATTTCAGTTGTTCAACATGATGCGTACCAAGTAATCACTTATGATCGCTTGAATGCAGGTAAAGCTGCTACAAATGGTGGAGTATACGGTGGTGCAGCGAATGGAGATGTTCAATCTTTCTTTGATTACAACTTACGTAAAGAATTAGGATTAAATCCAGGAGGAAACGACTTTTTACAAGTTGATGCTATGGATCCAAATACGTTCCGTTTAGATATGTTTGCTCCAGACGAGTTGTTAAACTCTGGAAACTCTTATATTACTTATTATGGTTATGACCATACAGGTAAAAAAGTGAGAGGTAAAACAAACATTGATAAATATTTCAATGAGTTTGATGAGAATGGAAACTACAAACGTTTTGTAGGAGCTTTCCAACCTACTTATATATCTGGATATATCATGGATAAGTTCTCTTTCAAAGATATTATCTTCAATGTTGGGGTTCGTGTTGACGTATTTGATGCTAACCAACCTGTATTGAAAGATCCTTATTTAATGTTTAATGCTCACACTGTTGGTGAAACACGCGCGCAAAAAGGTCAAAATGGATTCGAATGGTTGAATGACTCTGAGATTCCATCTTCAATGGGTGACGATTATGTTGTTTATGTAGATAATAAAGACAATCCTTCTGCAATCAAAGGATACCGTAAAGGTGACCAATGGTACAATGCTTCGGGTACAGCTATCGAAGACGCTAAAGCTGTAGAAGGTGCGACAGGAGTTAACCCTTATTTGTTAGACCCTACACAAGACAAAATCAATTCAAGTGCATTTGAAGATTACAAGGCTCAAGTAAGTGTGATGCCACGTATCTCTTTCTCTTTCCCAGTATCTGATAAGTCTGTTTTCTTTGCTCACTATGATGTATTGACAAAGAGACCTACTACAGGTGTACGTTTTGACCCATATGAATACCAGTATATTTATACACGTAACCAAGTGGTAAATAACTCAAACTTGAAGCCAGAGACAACGATTGATTATGCATTAGGATTCCAACAAGTAATCGGAAAGACATCTTCAATTAAGATTGAAGCTTTCTACCGTGAGTTGAGAAACAACGTACAAATGATTGCAGTTAACTCTGCTTATCCAGCGACATACAAAACTTTTGGAAACAGAGATTTTGGTACAGTAAAAGGATTAACACTTTCTTATGACTTACGTAGAACAGGGAACATTCGTATGACTGCAGCATATACATTGCAGTTTGCTGATGGTACTGGATCTGATGCAACGTCACAAGCAGGTTTGATCTCTGCAGGTAAACCAAACTTACGTTCTATCTTCCCATTGTCTTATGACCAACGTCATGCATTTTCTGTAATGTTTGATTACCGTTATGGAACAGGTGCAGAATATAACGGACCAAAAATTGGTAACTACGAAGTATTCGGAAACATGGGGTTAAATATCTTAGCTAACATTTACTCAGGTAACCCATATTCTAGATCTTCACAAATTATCAATACACAAGCTTTAGTTGGTGGGTCAGCTCAAGGTTTAGATGGATCTACAAATGGATCTCGTCTTCCTTGGCAATACCGTCTAGACTTACAATTAGACAGAACATTTAATTTTGAGTTCAAAGACAAAAAGAATCAAGATAAGAAAAAACACATGTACATGAATGTTTACATCCGTGCTACAAACTTGTTTAATCAGAAAAACGTTCTTGGATTGTATAGAGCTACAGGAAACTCGAATGATGACGGTTTCTTAGAAGCAGCAACCAGCCAGTCTTCAATTCAAAATCAAGTGGACGAGCAGTCTTACAGAGATTACTACATGATGAAGGTAAACAACCCTTATAACATCAGTGTACCTCGTCAGATTCGTCTAGGAATTAAATTTGATTTCTAATTAACGCAAGCAGTTGTCATGAAGCAATATTTTAAAACCACCTTACTTTTAGGAATAGGATTATTCCTCAGTAATGTGTCGTTTGGTTATGTAAAACCAAGCGAGGGACAGGGGTCGTCTGGTTTAGCCCCGAGCAATCAAGTGCATGCTCAAAATGATAACCAAAACAAGGCTGCATTCTGTGCGCCGGCTGTAAGAAAATATGTTCTAGATTTCAATGGTGTTAGTGCACTACTTGAAATGGGGGGTGTTCTTTTTATGGACCGTGCTAACAACGTAGCCGGATACGAAGTTCCAAAAGGTGGAGGTGTAAGAGCGATCTTTGCTGCTGCTTTATGGATGGGTGGAGAAGACGTTAACGGTATGCTTAAATTAGCAGCTGTACGTTTCCGTTCAGAAGGGAATGACTTCTGGCCTGGACCGCTTTCAGTAGCTATCCCACACCATAATGACGTTAACTACGATCCTTCTGGGCCTGTAGGAGATAATACAATTCGCCCATATGGAGATGCGAATACTACGGACATTCAATGTACGAAGTACGACAAATTCTTCCGTATCAATAAATCAATTGTTACTCGTTTCATCATTTGGTGGGAAGCATGTAACGCATTGTCTCCAACAGCTGACGCAGATCTTTGTGCTAAAGCTGAAGAAACAAAACCAACTCCTCGTGAATTGGAATTGATTTATGATTGGCCAGCTCATGGAAATCCAGATGAATTCCAAGATTATTTTTTAGCACCTTTCTATGATAGAGAAATCAATGGTGTTAAGAATGGTGTGTATGATCCAATCGCTGATGGTGACTACCCTTGGTATGATGATATCTTAGGACGTGATGATATCTTATGTGGTGTTGACCGTCGTGTTACTTTATTTGGTGACGAAACAATTTGGTTTGTTTTCAACGATAAAGGAAATGCTCACACAGAAACAAAAGCTGATCCGATTGGTATGGAAATCCGTGCGCAAGCATTTGCTTTCGGTACAACAGATGAAATCAACAACATGACGTTCTATAACTATGAGTTGATTAACCGTTCAACACAAACGTTGACAAATACATTCTTCTCTCAGTATGTGGATCCAGATATCGGTTTCTCTGAAAATGACTATGTAGGTTGTGACGTATCTCGTGGATTAGGATATGCATACAATGGTGAGCCTTTCGATCCAACGCAAGGAGCTCAAATTGGATACGGTTCAAATCCTCCTGCGATTGGAGTTGACTTCTTCGAAGGTCCATACCAAGATGTAGATGGTGTTGATAACCCTGGTCCTTATTTTGACCCTGCAACTAACGCTTGGGTAACTCCAACAGTTGCTGATGCGATTACTAACAAAGGAATTGTTTATGCTGGTGTAGGTACTGGTTATGGAGATGGTATCATCGATAACGAGCGTTATGGAATGAGACGTTTTACATACTTCGATCGTCAATCAGTTTATCCTTATACGGATCCTAACGTTTATGTTCAATACTACAACTTTATGCGTGGTAGATGGGCAGATGGTTCTACAATGTACTTCGGTGGTAGAGGATTTACAGGTTCTCCAGGTGTAACATCTTTGGAATCTCAGTATATGTTCCCAGGTGACTCAGATCCATTATTCTGGGCGACAAATGGAATTGATCCAGGTTTTGAATGGACAGAAGAATCTGCAGGTAACGCACCTCATGATAGACGATTTGTTCAATCTGCTGGACCATTTACATTGAAACCAGGAGCGATGAATAACATTACTGTTGGTATCGTTTACGGACGATCTACAGAAGGAGGATTACAAGCTTCAGTTAACAAAATGAAGATTGCGGATACGAAAGCACAAGCTTTATTTAATGCATGTTTTAAAATTTTAGATCCGCCAAACGCTCCAAAATTGGAAATTCAAGAGTTGGAAAATGAGTTGATTTTGATGATTTCAAACCCACCATCTTCTAATAACTATCTGGAGAAATATGAGGAAGTTGATGATATTAACATTCCTACAACTGTAGCAGATCGTACGTACCGTTTTGAAGGTTACCAAATCTTCCAAATGTTGAATAAAGATGCTTCTTCTGCTGATATTACAGATTTGTCTAAAGCACGTTTGGTTGCACAATGTGATATCAAAAATGGTGTTACTAAAATGCGTAACTATACGTTGAACGAACAGTACGGTATCTTAGAAGGACGTGAGATGGTTGCTGGTACGGACCAAGGTATTAAACACACTTTCCGTATTACAGATGATATGTTCTCATTAAGTACAGATAAAACGTTAGTAAACCACAAGAAATATTACTATATAGCTGTGGCTTACGCTTACAATAATTACAAATTGTATGATCAAACGGACCCAACTTCATTAGACGGACAAAAGACACAATATATTTCTTCTCGTCTTTCTTATGATGGACAATCTGTTCGTGCTGTTTCTGCAACTCCACACAACCCAATGCCAGAGGCAGGTGGTACGTATCAATCTGTTCCTTATGGAACGACGCCACGTATTACTCGTATCGATGGAACAGGTAACGGTGGGCAACAATTGAAATTAACGAAAGATTCTGAAGAGAAGATTTTGGCTAATGGAAAATTAGATGCATTAACATACGATTTAGGTGGTGCTCCAATTAATGTAAAAGTAATCGACCCATTAAATGTTGTACCAGGATATTTCACAGTTAAATTTGTAGACTATAATACAAACGTAGCTAACGGTAACGCAGCTGATACAGCGAAATGGATATTGCAACACTTTAAAGAAAAAGGTGGAGATTTAATCGAAACGTATTCTTCAGATGTAGCGATTAAACAAGACAATGAACAAATATTACCTCAATTAGGTATTTCTGTTCAGATCTTCCAAAATAAATATTCAACTGTACCAAACTATACACAGATTTATCACAGAACAACTTCGCCGCTTTCTGCGACAATCGAGTTCAAGGATAGTTCTAAACGTTGGTTAAGTTTCGTAACTCAAACTGAGGCATTAAATCCTACAAACTGGATTTCTTCAGGAGAGAATGAAATCACAGATTGTCAACCGACATTAGGGATCTTTAATCCATGTTTATTCTCAGATGAGAAAAATTTAGATAACAAAAAGGATTTTGCTAAGTTATTGAATGGTGGTGTTGCACCTCATAAAGTAACAAGAGCTGGTGTTGGTGGATTGTTCCCGTTGAAATATTATCCTGGTGTTTCTCACTCTATTCCGAGAAACGTAGCTTCATTGTCTTACTTATCAAGTGTTGATATCGTTATGACAGATGATAAGAGCTTGTGGACAAGAGTTCCAGTTATCGAGTTAGGAGTTGATGAAGCATTGAACATCGGTAATGCAAAATCTGGAGGATTAAGAAGATCTCCATCTGTAGATAAAGAAGGTCGTCCTGACGGATCTGGAACTACTGGATTAGGATGGTTCCCTGGATACGCAATCGATCTTGAAACAGGAGTACGTCTTCAAATGGCTTTCGGAGAGAACTCTTACTTCGGTACTGATGGTGGAACAGATATGATCTGGAATCCGTCAAGCCGTTTGACAGATAACTCAGGAAACTATGTATTAGGAGGAATGCAACCAGTTTGGGTTTTTGGAACGCTTTCTAAAACAATTAACTTGACAGCACAAACAGAGGATTTAGGGCATTATTTACCTTCATACTCTACAGGTGATTTACCTGAGGTTTACTCGTTATTGAAAGGACTTGAGACAACTCCTACAAATACGACGATGGCGCGTAAATTATACGGTAACTTACAGTGGATCGTTTACCCATTGTTAAGCTCAGGACGTAAAATGTTGGAGACAAAAACAACAATTAAGTTACGCGTTAACAAAGAGTACAAAAACTATAGCGCTACTGGACTTAACCAAGGTCGACCAATGTACGAATGGACAATTAGCGATATCCGTACAGTTAAAGACAGTAAAGATGCATTGGCTGAGGCGTTGAATATGATCAACATTGTACCAAACCCTTACTATGCATACTCTGAATACGAAGAAGGTAGATTAGATACTAAAGTGAAAATTGTTAACCTTCCAGAAGTATGTGAGGTGAAAATCTTTACAAGTAATGGTAAACTGGTGAGATCTTACAAAAAAGATAGTCCTGTGACTTTCATTGATTGGGATCTTAATAACCACCAACGTGTGCCAGTGGCATCAGGTGTTTATTTAATTCATGTGAATGTACCAGAGATTGGACAACGTGTACTTAAAGCGTACATTGGTGTTCGTCAAGCTGACTTACAAGGTATTTAAACAAATTAATGTTATTTGAAGATGAAAAAGTCATTCTTAAATATTAAAACAGTTGTTTTCTGCGGAGCTCTATTATCGAGCTTCGTAGGAATCGCTGGAAATGAAGACCGCGTGGGTTCCAGTGGTGCTGGACATTTACTAGTTAACCCTTGGGCTCGTTCTTCTGCAATGGCAGATGCTGGGGTATCTACCGTTACTGGACTAGAAGCACAGTTCTTGAACGTGGCTGGTCTTGCTTCCACTAGTAAAACTCAAATCAAGTTTAATCATACAAACTGGATGGGGGCACAAGCTGGAATCTCTCTAAACTCTGCAGGTATTGCACAAAGACTTGGTAAAAACTCTGTGGTTGCAGCAAGTTTTCAAGGATTCAACTATGGTGATATTCCAATCACAACGGTAAGTAATCCTGAAGGAAATATCGGATATTATTCTCCACGTGTTAACATAGTGAACGTTTCTTATGCACACGCTTTCTCAAGTACAATTAGTGCAGGGGTTAACGTAAAGGTGGTAAGTGAAACGATTTCGAATGTTAAATCTAATGGAGTAGCTTTTGATGCAGGTATCCGTTATGTAACTAAAGACGAAAAACTTAAATTTGGTATTGCTCTACGTAACGTAGGTGGTAAAATGAAACCTAAGGGAGATGGTTTTGCTGCGCAAACAAATCCTTTAAGTAATGATTACATCATGTCTATGGAACAGCGTTTGGCTTCTTATGAAATGCCAGCTTTGTTAGCAATGGGTGGATCTTATGATTTCGTTTTTAATGAAAACAATAGATTAGTTCTTGCATTAGCGTACACAGCGAACTCGTTCTCTTATGACCAATTCAGAATTGGTATTGATTACGGTTTCTCAGCAGAAAATGTTGCTTTCAACATTATGGCTGGTTACGCTTACGAAAGAAAACTTACTTCAATTGAAAACCGAGCTAATGCCTTAATCGGTCCAGCTGTTGGTTTTTCCGTTGATGCTTTAGTTGGAAAAGATCGTGAGGTTAAGGAAAAAACAGCAATCGGTGTAGAATACACTGCGCGTTTTGCCGGTATCTTTGGGATTATCCACACGTTTGGAGCAACGATTAGTATCAAGTAATTTATTTTACTATATTTGTTTATAAGAGAGCTCTTCTAGGAGGGCTCTCTTAATTTTTATATTAAATCGTAGTTGATATGGCACAATTAAGTTATTACACTGCCGAAGGTTTACAAAAGTTAAAAGATGAATTGCACGAAATGAAAACGGTGCAAAGACCCGCTATCTCAAATCAAATTGGTGAAGCCAGAGATAAAGGTGATTTATCTGAAAATGCAGAATATGATGCAGCTAAAGAAGCACAAGGAATTTTAGAAATGAAAATCTCTAAATTAGAAGCTGTAATCTCTAATGCTAGAATTATCGATGAAACAAATATTGATAATTCTAAAGTGTTTATTCTTTCTAAAGTGAAAATCAAAAATGTGAAAAATGGAATGCTAATGGAGTACATGCTCGTTGCAGAAAATGAAGCAGATTTGAAAGAGAAAAAAATATCTGTAGAATCTCCAATCGGAAAAGGACTACTTGGAAAAGAAGTAGGAGACATCGCAGATATTCAAACACCAAATGGAATCGTACAATTCGAAATAGTTGAAATATCAAGATAATGAAATCACTGTTTTCTAAAATTATTGACGGAGAAATACCTGCTCACAAAATTGCAGAATCCGATAAATTTTTAGCATTCCTAGACATCATGCCTCTTAAAAAGGGGCATGTTTTGGTTATACCAAAAGTGGAAGTTGACGACCTCTTCGATATCGAAGACGATACGCTCGCTGACATGATGGTATTTGCTAAAAAAGTAGCCAAACAAATAAAAGCGGTATTCCCTTGTAGAAAAGTTGGCGTAGCTGTTGTCGGACTTGAAGTTCCGCATGCTCACATCCACCTCATTCCTATCAATAATGTTTCCGATATGAATTTTTCTAATGAAAAATTAACGTTGTCTCAGCTAGAATTGGAAGAGATTGCTGTACTTTTGCAAAAAGCTTAATTCATTATTTACAACATTCATATATGAAGGCACTGCGAGATGCTATGATTAAAAGATTCTTCCATTTCTTGTTCGGCTTATTGCCCTTAACGGCTGCGGCGCAAAAAGAACTTAATCCCATTAATATCTTGTTTATTGGGAATAGTTTTACGCACATGAACAGCATGCCTGTTATGTTCGAGAAATTGGCAACTTCAAAAAGCTATAAAGTAAATGTAGTTATGAGTGCCAAAAGTAATCACACCTTTAAGATGCACTCCGAGAGAGAAGATCTCTATGAAGACATTAATAGGAACAAATACGATTACGTCATTCTTCAAGGTTTTAGCCGCGAGTTAAGTTTTGGACACGAACACATAGATACTGCAGTTGTACCTTATTTTACACAAATAGTAGATACGCTTTATAAGAATAATCCATGTGTGAAATTGTTGCTTTACATGACTTGGGGCTATGAAAATGGATACGCATATTCCGATGTTCTTGGATCTTTCGATCAAATGTCTTTGGCCATTGAAGACGGTTACCGTTATTTAGGAAACCTCTTCGATATTCCTGTTATTCCAGTGGGTAACGTATGGAAAGAGGTGCGAAAAAATTATCCCGATTTTAAATTGTATCAAGCAGATGAGCATCATCCTACAAAATATGGCTCTTATATCGTCGCTTCTACAATCTATTCGGCGGTGTTCCGCTCTTCTCCAGTAGGAGGTTTTGCCTCAAATATACCCGAAGAAGTGGCTTATCCTATTCAATCGACCGCCTATTCTTTTGTGATGAAAAATCTCAAAGAATATAACCTAGACATGAATATTTTGGATGTCAATCACGAATTTACCAAGGAGGGAAAGTTCAAAGTGAAGGTAAATGCCAATTATCCTCAGGCTGACTCGCTACTTTGGGAGTTCGGTGACGGAACCCAAACTGAAAAGGTTAGAGATCAACATTACTACAAAACATTTGGTACTTATTACGTTAAGTTAACCGTGTACGACAAGTGCGGGACGCGCATTATTTATCGTCCGATTACCTTCAAGGAGCCCTATAAACCCAAGCCTGTTCCTGCAAGCAATCCAGTTACTAATTACCAACCGAAGCAAAAAAGAATATAATAAACGCGAAGTCCTTTTGAAAAGAAGGACTTTTTTTTGTCAAAATATTTCCTTTATTTTTTTTCTGGGCGTTTCCCCTCGACCCAAAGAGAATTGGGACGAGGGGCCGGGCTTTTCGTTTTATCTTTTGTTTCACTTCGTTCACAAAAGGATGCCACTGCAATCCCTAACGCGAAATCCCAGTGAATAATCATAATTGACTTTTAATTGAAAATCGTTAATTTCTAACGCTTTTTGTTTCCTTCATTAAAATGGATTCACTCATGGATTTAATCGCTTAAAAACGCTTTAAACGGCACGTATTTTTAATTATAGGATGAGATTACTTCTTTTGAATACAAGATCTTTCACTTTTCAATAATTTAGTATTCAACGACCTGTTTTCAGGCCGGGTGTAGCGTGATAGCTAAAGGAACTGTGAAGCGATTAAGCGCTTGTTTTTCGCTGCGACCAAAGGAAGCACGCAGAAAACAGCTAGCGAAACGGTTTACAGGACTTTACTAAAGCGCGAAAACCGAAAAGGCTGCCAAATAAAAATGGTAAAACAAAAAAAGAGGTGCCACTGACACCCCTTTCTTACTCATTTGTTTCCTTTATGAAATGCGGAAAATTTTGTTCATGACCTTGCGTATTGGGCCTAAAATAAATTCCAATTTGGCTTTTATTTGATCTAGGTATTTGATGAGAATCACAAAGAAGGCAATGAATAATATTGCTCCTATGGTTACTTCCCATGGGTTTAATGATTTTCTAAACAGACGATTTAATCCCAATCCGGTAATACTACCGTACAAAACGACCATGTGTAAAATATAGATGGTTAGTGTGTTTTGTCCCATTTTTAAGAAAAGGTTCGGTTTTATTTCGCCGAGTATATGTTCAATCATTAAGAGTAAACTCAACACGATAATGACCATTCCTAAACGCATGTACAACCAATCTAGTCGCGACAATTTTAGTACAAATTGATTACCTGTGATGTTGTCAATAAAAATTAAAATTGGTTTTGCATAAAAGAACAAAATCATACCAATGCCAAATGTTATAGCAATGGTTGACCACTTTTTTATATTTCCTTTAAAAACATGTAATAAGCATCCCATAAATGCTCCGAACATGGTATAACCCATCCATGGAACGATGGGGAAAATAGCTCTATTTTGAGGGCCGTGGAACATGTTTTGCACAAAATAAGGAGCGTTCTTTGGCCAAAGTTCGTATTTTTCTAGCTGATCAAAATACATGTTTAGTCCAAAAAGCAGGAGTCCAGCAAGGAGATAATATACCCAAAGAGGAATAAAGCGAATCAGTTTATAAATGCCGTAAATGACTAGGATGGTGAAGATACCAACTCCAATACATTGTAGTACGTGGAAAGCATAATATTGGAGAATAAATCCCCAGAACAATAACTCTACGGAGCGTTTAAATCCTTTTTTTACACGAAGATTATTGAAAAATCCTTCTTCTTCTTTCATTAAAAGGAGGTAAACGAATACCAATCCTGTTACTGTAAGGAAAATGGGAGCGGTAAAACCACGAATAAACAGCCAAGTTGAATAAATGATGTTATTCGGATCGCGATAGATGTCCATCAAAGAATCGTCTACGAAATGGCCTTCTAACATCAATAATATAGCTATGGAACGAGCCATGTCTATGAATTGCAGGCGATTTGAAGAGGGTTTTAATGTAATTTCACTCATCATTAAAATTTAAAGTACAAAGTTATAATAAAAAGCAACTAATTATTGTAAAACAGTTGTTACATTCAGTGTATATCGTTCTTTTGTTTGCGGATGGATATAAACAATCTGGCGCGTTGAATGTCCAAAATATCCTTCTGTATGATAGAACACGGTTAGTTTAGTTTCTTTGTTTCTTTCCAATAGTAGTGCGGCAGGAGCGTCTATGCAAGCATCTTTATGTGCTAACTCTAAAACGACTTCCTCTCCGCTATTTTGTATTTCAAAGGTTGCGGAAATGTTGCTTCCTAATGGTTTTTTTCCTGCATCAAACACAGCATTTTTTAGTGTTATGTTTGATACCTTGCCTGTATCTTCCGTCGAAATACTGTTGATTTCAATTTTCCGTTCCAAAGCTGCGGCCCGTGAATATACGGATTGTTTCTGGTCATTGGGGTTATCGGATATCAATTGATTGGCATTGTACTCACCAAAGGGTACTTGTTCAATAGCTAGTTTCCCAGATTCAAAATACTTTACTAAAGCGCCATTCTGCCATTCGTGTAAGTAATTTTCAAGAGAAGAAATACGACGTTTGGTAAGTTGTACATTGTATTCTGTTTTGGCTAAGGGTGAAGCAAACCCTCTAACAATCAGATGTAGGTGCTTTCCTGTTTGCAATTCTTCGAATAGTAATTGAGTGAACAAGGACAAGTCATTAACGCCTTTTTTTACATATTCAAGGAAAAAATCTTCAATGTCTTCAGCAGCAAATTGAGCGTCGTCGCCTTTTAGACCATATTGGTATTCTTTTTTGTAAGTTTCTTCTAGTTCTAGGTATTTAGTATACGTGGTGAGGTAATTCTGTGTTGTTGAAGATGCTGTTGTTCTTGGATTGGGTTCGTCGTTGTGAAAAAAAAGAGTAACCGGTAAGCGTTTATTCAATTCAGCTAAAGATTCCGATGGCGTTGGAGGAGCAAAGAAACTTGGTTTTTGTAATTTAAAAATGTCGCTGCAGCATGTTGGGTTTTTAGCGTATAATACTCCAACTCGATTGGAGCTGACGTACTTCTCTTCTTGCGCAATAAAAAAGTAGTTGTCATTGGCTGGAGAATTTGTCGGTTGACCTGCATTTTGAGGCGTCCCGAAAGTGCCGTTTGCGTAGCTGGAATAAAAAACATCCATTCCTCCGAAGTTTTGATTCCAAGTACTTGAGAAATATAAGCGTTGCTGTTTCACATCCCAGAAAGGTGTGATTTCATCTTCGATAGAATTGATACTTTTTATGGCCTTTGCTTTGGTGTAGGTGTGTCCATTTTTCACTTCCGAAAAGTAAATATCTAAACCTCCTTCACTGTCTTTTCGGTTAGAGCAAAAAAAGAGATATTCTTTTTCATCGATGTGGGCAATGTGTGGCATAGTTGTCGTTGTAGCCTCTGATGAATTTATGATTTCCCCAAGAATATCTTCGTTTTTGAAGGTTCCGTTTTCAAATATACGCACAGCAATCTTACATGTAAAAGCACCATTATTATCTTGACATTTACTGTAGTAGAATCGTTTCCCGTCTGTTGAGAAAGTGCCATTCCCCTGGTGATGATCTGTGGCAAACAAAGGGGTTATGGTTTTCATGTTCTCGATTTCTGTTTTGTAGATCTGATGCAAATATTTTTTACTGTATACTTCTTCTTGGTTTGAGACGCTGTCACCTCTTAAAGAAGAGAAATATAAGGTGTTGTTAACTATCGTATGACCAAATTCTGCATTTGGTGAATTTACTGGTTCTGGTAATCTTTGCATGTCCAATTTTTCATAGATTGGTAGTTGTGAAATGGCCCATATGGTACTTTCTACTTCTTGCTTTGACTTGATATATAAATAATTTCTTTTGTCTTTACTATATAACTTTTTTGCTTTTTTAAAGGATGCTAAAGCGCGATCATATTCTCCATTTTGTTTTTGCATTAACCCTAATTTGAGTAAGCAGGAGGGGAACATTTGAGAATTTTCTTTCTGGTAGACTTTACTGTAGTAGTAAGTTGCTTTTTCATAATTTTTATATGCATTTTGTGCTTCTGCCATCTTCCATAGTATGTCTACCGTATTGGAATCAATTTCTAAGGCTTTTTCGAGATGAATGACAGCGTTATAGTAATCGCCCTTCTGCATTTGCTCTTCAGCGTATTTAATGTATTTAGGAAGTAGACTTTGTGCTTCTACATGAAACAAAACGCCCAGGAAAAAAAGGATTATATATAGCTTGGACATATTCTGTGGTTTATGTTTTTAGGCTTGAAGCGGAAAAGCGTATACCTTAGGGCGATTTCAAAAGCGCCTAAAGTACTACTTGCTGGGACAAGTTTATTATAGTTTATGTCGTAGCTCAACCCCACAAAAAGACTATTAAATTGCATCCCTCCGGATAGCATAAGGGCATCTATAGGGCGGTTCCAAGCCCCAAAGAAGGCGGCTCGGTAAATTCCCATTCGGTCTTGTATTATGTACCTAACAGATGCACCATAAAGTAGTTCCCAATATTTCCCTTGAAATTGGAGTTGAACAGAAGGGATGATGTCCCAATCAAATCCAATTGGCAGTTCCATTTGTGCGTGTAATAAATAGCGTATTGGTCTACGGATGACTTCGTCATAAAAACCATTATTAGGACGAGCGAGATTGTGCATGGCGAAACCAACTTCTATTTTTTTTCGATCACCGAGGAAGTTTTGGTATAATGCGCCAACGCTTGAATTGAAGTTAGTACGTTGACTTCTAGTAAAACCTTCGTTAGTTGCATAAGTGGGGTCGTAATGTATTCCATTAAATTGACTCCCAAATTTCATTGCGTTCCAGTCCACCATTCTGTTATTTACGCCTGCATTCACACCAAATGAAATAAGTTGAGTACTGTCGTTGTTTAAACGGAGGGAATAACTTGCGGAGAAATTTGCTTCTAGGGTTCTTAATGCGCCATCGCCAACTACATCATGTGAAAAATTACCACCAAAAGATAGGTTTCTGAATGAAAGTAAGCGACCATCCATCCCGACAGAAACAGTCGAAAAGGCTTTACTAACAGAACGCCATTGATCTCTATAATTTGCTGTCCATCTTAGGTCTCCTTTGAAATTTCCTGTGTTAGCGGGGTTTTGATAGAGCGGATTATGGTTAAATTGTGTCCAATGCATGTCTTGTCCCCATGAAGAAAGGGAAAGTAGTATTTGAAAAAAAAGTAACAAACCTCCGTAACGCACTGCAGTATTTTTCTTGAAATTAATAAACTCCAATTAATTCCACTATCTAAACAAACAATTCCTATTGCTGAATGAATGAAATGCGTGTAGAAATCGGTTAAATGAAAAAAAGAGCCGAAGCTCTTTTTCCCAATGTTTTTATAGTGTTATGAATTAAGGAGTAGTTAAAGACACAGGAATGATTTTTCCATTCATCCAATTGTGAGCCGTATGTGCAAAATGTGTAATGTATTCTGCCATTTGAGAAGGAGTTACTAAAGCTTTGTAACCTGGAAAAGCTTCTTCTAACATTTCTGTTTGTACAGATCCTAAACACAAACAATTCATACGTATAGTAGAATCTTTATACTCTTCTGCAAACATCTCTGTGAAGGAAACTAAAGCTGCTTTTGAAGTGGAATAAGCTGTTAACCCCGGGAATTTTACACTTCCTTGGAAACCACCAATCGAGCTGATGTTTACAATATGCGCTCCCTTTTCCATTAAGGGTAAAAATGCCTGAACGGTTTGCATGACAGCAATCACATTGATTTGATACGATTTTTGGATTTCATAGAATGACAATTCTGTGAACGGTTTGTTTACAAGAAACCCAGCATTGTTCACTAAAATGTCAATGCTTGGCAATGAAAGAACGATTTTGTTCAAATCAAAAGCAAGTGTTTCGGCATGTAGGTCCAATTCGATAGGAGTGACATTATTTAACCCTTCAAAATTCTTCTTCATTAAGAAAATATCTCGAGATAAAGCATACACATGATCATCAGGGTTTTGAGCAAAGTGTTTTACTAATGCTTTCCCAATGCCACGTGAGGATCCTATAACAACAATATTTTTAGGCATCGAAAGTAATTTTTACGTTTTCACTTGTAGGATGTGCTTGGCAGGTTAATATGTACCCTTCTTCGATTTCTCGATCTGTAAGAGAATAGTTTAACCCCATTTTCACACTTCCTTCCGTTACCTTTGCCTTACAAGAAGAACATACGCCGCCACGACAAGAATAAGGTGCATCTGCTCCTTCTTTCATCAATTGATCTAAGATGGTTCTGCCTTCGCTTTGCGCTTTGAAATCAAAAACTTCACCGTCTAATGTAACCGATATTTTCGCTTCACCAGAGAATCCAGTTTCTTCCGTTACTGGTGTTCTTGTGTTTTGAGGGGCGGTTGGAGTTGTAAATAACTCGTAGTGAATCTTGTCTTTACTTACACCAAATAATTCAAGAACTTCTTTTGTGGTAAAGATTAATTCTTCTGGTCCACAAATAAAGAATCCATCCGCTTTTAATAAAGATAAATCCGCTTTAATTAGATCAGTAATTGTTTCTTTCGATATGCGACCTGCCTGAGCACCAGCTACACTCTCTTTAGAGAAGAAGTAGGTAGTATTTGTATTTTTAAATTGTTTTAATTCTTCTTTGAATAGAACAGAAGCCTCCGTTTTACTTCCATAAAGTAAATTAATTTTAGTGTCTGTTTTGTCTTCAATTTCTTTTGCCATACTCATGATTGGTGTTATACCAGAACCAGCAGCAATTGCGACAATGTTTTTTTCCTGACCCATCACGAAGTTCCCTTCTGGTGAACTCACCCAAATGTAATCTCCTTGATCAATTTTACTGTTTAAGAAATTAGAAACGATTCCTTTTTCTACTTTCTTAACAGCTACAGCAAGGGGTTGATCTGGTTTACTACAAATACTATAAGAACGTCTATGATTTTCCCCATCGACAGTAACTTGTAGGTTGACATATTGACCGGGTGTGTACTCATATTTTGGTTTTACAGTATTTGGAATTTCGAACAGAATCTCTACTGTATCTGTAGATAAAGGACGAACTTCGCGCACCATTAATTGTTCAAATCCTTTAGGAGCGACTTCTTTTGTCTTGCCAAATAATTTACTAAAAAATCCCATTGTTTATTTATTCGTCAAATGATACTATTAATTTTTCTGTAGTAGGATGAGCTTGGCAAGTGAGGATATAACCAGCTTCAATTTCATCTTTTTCTAAAGCGTAATTTACATCCATTCGGGCAGCTCCCTCTATGATTTTTGCTTTACAAGTACAACATACACCTCCTTTACATGCATATGGTAGATCTGCACCTGCATTGTGAGCAGCTTCAAGGATGTTGATACCATCTCCATCAAGTGCAAGATCGTATTCTTCACCATCCATGATGACTTTTACGTTTGCGTTGATAGAAGGACCTTCATATTTTACGGTTTCTTTTTTCGAAGAACCTGTATTGAACATCTCGAAATGAATATTTTCTTTGCTTATTCCTAATTCTGGAAGTGTATTTTTTATTGCTTCGATCATTTCTTCAGGACCACATACATAAACAGCATCTACGTTTTGACCTTTTAAGAAAGCGGTATGTAAATCACCACATTTAATAGCGTCGATACGACCTTTTTGAATCGTATTCCCCATGCTTTCTCTAGAAAGTACGTGAACAACGCGAAGACGATTCATGTGAAGGTTCTTTAGAGCTTCAATTTCTTCTCTAAAAATGATTGAAGCAAACCCTTTGTTTCCATAAAATAAAGTCACATCACTCAAAGGTTCATTCTCAAGAATATCTTTTAATATAGCAATGATTGGCGTGATCCCAGAGCCAGCGGCAAATAATGCATATGATTTTTCAGCATCTTTGTTTGGTTCAAAGGTGAAATTTCCCATTGGTGTCATTACCTCAAGCTGATCACCTACTTTTAGATTTTCATGCACAAAAGAGGAGAAACGACCATCTTCTAGTTTTTTTACTGCTACTCGCCATTCGTTTTGATTGGGAGTGGAGCAGAGTGAATAAGAACGGCGAATGTCTTCGTTATTTACAGTTGCGCGTAAAGTCAAATATTGACCAGCTATATAGTGATAGTCCGCTTTTAAGTTTTCAGGTATTTGAAACGCAATAGAAACGGTTTCATCTGTTTCTTGACGGATATCAATTACTTGAAGCGTGTTAAATCTTGGCGTCATTCTCTTGCAATTTAGTGCTACGAATTTAAGCATTCGATTTGAAACTTTTTACAAAAAAGCGGTTTACATCCTAGCTTTACTTTTAATCTGCTCAAAATAGGGTATTATTTGACTGATTATTCTAAATTTGTAAGAGTAACACGTCTTGATTATGGAATTAAATAGAGAGGAACTTGCGCGTCAATTTCAGGAAAAGATTGATAGAGATATCAAAATAGAACCTAGAGATTGGATGCCTGATGATTATAGACAAACATTAATACGTCAAATTTCACAGCATGCGCATTCTGAAATTGTTGGCATGTTGCCAGAAGGTAACTGGATTACACGTGCTCCAAACTTGCGTCGTAAGGCTGTACTTTTAGCTAAAGTGCAAGATGAAGCTGGGCATGGATTGTATTTATATAGTGCTACAGAAACATTGGGTGCAGATAGAGAAGAGACTATTGATGATTTACATTCAGGTAAGGCTAAGTACTCGTCTATTTTTAACTACCCTACGCTTTCTTGGGCGGATATGGGAGCTATTGGGTGGTTGGTTGATGGTGCAGCTATCATGAATCAAGTGCCTTTGTGTCGTTGTTCATACGGCCCTTACGCTCGCGCTATGGTAAGAGTTTGTAAGGAAGAATCTTTCCACCAAAGACAAGGATTTGAAATCATGACTACTTTGGCAAATGGTACACCAGAGCAAAAAGCGATGGCCCAAGATGCATTAAACAGATTTTGGTGGCCTGCATTGATGATGTTTGGACCAAATGATGCAGAATCGAAGCATACAGCACAATCAATGGCATGGAAAATTAAACGTGAAACAAATGATGAATTACGTCAGAAATTTGTTGACATTACAGTTCCACAAGCTGAAATGATTGGATTAACAGTTCCAGATCCTGATTTGAAATTCAATGAAGAAACAGGACATTATGTTTCTGGAGAAATCAATTGGGATGAGTTTTGGCAAGTGGTAAAAGGTAATGGACCTTGTAACAAAGAACGAGTTGACGCAAGAAGAAAAGCGAAAGAAAACGGAATGTGGGTGCGCGAGGCCGCAAATGCATACGCTGAAAAAAGAGCGAAAAGAAATTCATAAAGAGTAATTGATAGCACATAAAAGAATCATTATGTCAAATGCAAATTGGCCTCTTTGGGAGGTGTTTATTAGAAGTAAACAAGGGTTAAACCACAAACATGTAGGAAGTTTACGCGCTGCAGATGCGGAAATGGCCATCTCTAACGCACGTGATGTGTATACAAGAAGATCTGAAGGAATCAGTATTTGGGTAGTTGCCTCAGAGCAAGTATTCGCTTCTGAACCAAGTGAGGCAGATTCACTTTATGAACCGGCTGACTCTAAAGTATACAGACATCCAACATTTTATACTGTTCCAGACGGAATTGAACACATGTAAGCTTAATGAAAATGAAAGATCAACATTTGTTTACCTTCTTAGTACGCCTTGGTGATGATAGTCTTATTTTAGGGCATCGACTCTCAGAATGGTGTGGTCACGGACCAATCTTAGAAGAAGATATCGCAATGACAAATATTGCCTTGGACTTTATTGGACAAGCAACGTCTATATTTCAATACGCCGCTCAAATTCAAGGAGAAGGAAAGACCGAAGATGACCTAGCGTTTCTTAGATATGAAAGAGAATATCAGAACGTCTTATTGGTGGAGCAACCAAATGGAGATTTCGGTATGACAATGATGCGTCAATTTTTATTTGATGCCTTTAGGAAACCCTTGTTTGAAGCTCTTACTAAAAGTGAAGATACACAAATAGCAGCCATTGCTGCAAAGTCATTGAAAGAAACAAAGTATCACCTAAAACATTCTTCGGAATGGATTATCCGTTTGGGAGATGGTACTGAAGAATCTCACACAAGAGTTCAAGATGCTTTGGATACCTTATGGGCATATACAGATGAAATGTTCTATAAATCCGAAGCTGAAAGCAACTTAATTGCAAGAAATATTATTCCAGACTACGTGGATTTGAAAACTGAATGGATGCAAACCGTCCAAACTGTTTTAGAAGAAGCAACACTGCAAATTCCAGTAAATGGATGGCAAAGAGATGGTGGTAGAAAAGGATTGCACTCTGAGCATTTAGGATTTATCTTAGCCGAATTACAATATATGCAACGCGCATATCCAGGAAT
The DNA here is from genome assembly GCA_030150045.1 of Taishania sp. Classification (GTDB taxonomy): domain Bacteria; phylum Bacteroidota; class Bacteroidia; order Flavobacteriales_D; family Crocinitomicaceae; genus Taishania. The sequence goes on along the minus strand of JASLGM010000039.1, from coordinate 32,216 downwards.
GACATGGTAGACGAAAAAGAAATATGGAAATGGCTTGAAGGGGTTTCTGATCCCGAAATACCTGTTTTAACCATTGTCGATCTTGGGATCGTGAGAATGGTAGAAGTAAAGCCGGAACATATTCTAATTCAAATTACACCTACGTATTCAGGATGTCCTGCAATGCAGACGATAGAAGAAGATATCCTTATCCTATTAAAAGAAAAAGGGATTGACAATGCAATTGTAGAATTGGTACTTGCGCCCGCTTGGACAACAGATTGGATTTCAGAAAATGGGAAGCAAAAATTGTTTGAATACGGAATTGCTCCTCCAGTAGATGAGATAGATAAAAGTGTATTGTTTGCCGATCCACCTATAATCAAATGTCCTAATTGCCATGGCACTAGTACGAGATTGGTTTCTCAATTTGGTAGTACCGCTTGTAAAGCACATTATCAATGTAAAGAATGCCTAGAACCATTTGATTATTTCAAATGCCTCAAATAATAGCAAAGGAGTACCGTAAAAGTGCTCCTTTTTTTGTTATTTTAGAGGGGAATTGAAAAAGTACTGAAAATGACAGAATGGTTCCGAATGGATGTTTGGTCCAATAGTGAAATGAAAATAATGCTTGCTCTTATTATTGGCTTGCTCTTTTTTGTTACGCTCATTGTTGTATTGATTTCTCTTACAGCAAAAAGTACGTCTTTAGGCAAACTTATAAAAGATGTGAAATACTGGTGGACGATGGCAGCAGTATATATTGCAGCAACGATGATTTCTACTGAAATAAGTTTTATTATTCTTGCTTTTGTTTGCTTCGTAGGACTAAGGGAACTTTATTCTATCTTAACCTTTGAAAACAATGACAGACGTGCCATATTTTGGCTTATTCTTGCTGTTCCACTTCAATATTTCTTTGCCTATAAAGGCTGGTTTATCTCTTTTTTAGTATTTATTCCAGTTGGAATGTTCCTCTTTCTACCTCTGCGAATGGTGCTGGCGGGGAAAACAACCCGATTAGTTGAATCTTCCGCAAAGTTAAATTGGGTACTCATGCTTTCTGTATATGGAATAAGTCACATGGCTTTTTTACTTTCTTTGCCTGAAACTCTACACTTGCGATCTGGCGGTCGTGGATTGTTACTGTACCTTGTTTTCCTAACAGAATGGAATAATTTGTTTCAATACCTTTTCCGTTTGATACTTCCAAAACACTATATTTTGCATGGTATAGGAAAAAAGTTAACTTGGGAAGGGTTTATAGGTGGGGTAATTGCAACTATAGGAATCGCTATTCCTTTACGTTTTATTACACCGTTTTCGATTAATGAAGCCATGTGGATGGGATTTGTTATTGGCGTATCAGGATTCCTAGGGAAACTTGTGATGAACGCTGTTCGAATGGATTTAGAAGGGAAACAGACGGAAAGTGAATTGGTAGCAAGAAATGGAATGCTAAGCCGTATAGAATGTTTGGCGTATAGTGCTCCTTGTTTTTTCTATGTTTTACATTATACCACTTTTTAATGAAAAAACTAATACTTCAATTTTTATACAGTTTCATTATGCGAAATTTTTTACGCCTCTTTGTAGGTGTAAAAATGGAGGTTGCAGGGTTTTTGAAGGAGGAAGAACAGTTTATTATTGTAGCTAACCACAATAGTCATTTGGATACGATGACTTTGTTGGCATCTATGCCGAGAAGTATTGTCCACAAGGTGAAACCTGTTGCTGCTGCGGATCACTTTGGGAAAACGAAATTCAAAAAAAGAATCACGAACTTCTTCGTGAATACCTTATTGATAAAAAGGAAAAGGGATTTGAAAAACGTAAAGGAAGATCCCATCTTTCAGATGGTAGAAGCTTTAGATAAAGGTTTTTCTTTAATTATTTTTCCAGAAGGAACAAGGGGAGAGCCAGAAGTAAAACAAGCGCTAAAACCTGGGGTTGCCTTGGTATTGATCGAAAGACCAAACGTTCCATGGATTCCCGCGCTAATGGAAGGAATGGGGAAAGCGATGCCCAAAGATGATCATCTAATCGTACCAGTTGAATCAAAGTTAGTTTATGGCCAAAAACAAAGGGTAGGTGAGAATACGAATATATCTTTGATTTTAGGGCAAATCGAAGCGGCTTTTGTAGCGTTAGGACAACAATTAGATCAAGATCAATCTTAAAAGGAATACATCAACTGAAAGTTGAAATTCCTACCAATACGTGGCACTTTATTCCAATCGCTAAAAGTGGAGTAATATTGATTTGTTAGATTTTCTACACCGGCTTTTGCCGTCAATTGATGTGATTTCACCTGAAAAGTTTTCTCCCAAGAAAGATCTATCGAATACCAACTTTCAGTAGGAAGTTCACCAAAATAAGTGCCTACTTTTCTCTGCGTACTATGAAATTGAATAGCAAGTGAAAGAAGATGTCCTTTTACGTTAAATTGATTATGCCATTGCACTTGAATTGGAGCAATAAATGGCAATTGAATGTTCCCTTTCCCTTTTCCATAACTGTATTGAATGGACCAATTCCCTTCGTAAATTTGTTCCTGTTTTAGGGTGTACGAACCACGGATATTCATTTGATCCGCAAAAGGCATTTGGGTATATTCCTTTACACCTGAGCCTCCAATAGTCATGGGATAAACGTTGTCCAAAATTCGCCCGTAAATATAATTCTGAATGTGGAAATACGCCCCTCGAAAGGAAACAATATGGTTTTTATTTTTGCTGGTAAACGTGTAATTAATTTCTCCATTCACACTATTTTCATTTTTTAAAAAGGGATTCCCAACATAATCATAGCGGTCATAACTGTTAAATAGATAAAAACCAAATGCTTCTGAGATGGATGGTGCGCGATCACTGTAACCCATTTGAATGGTGAATAAATGTTGTTCTTTTACATTTTTAACCCAACTGATGAAAAAAGAACTGTTTAATCGTTGTTGTGACCATGTTACTTCAGGGTGGAAAATCGTTGTTGTATGATAACCGAGCGAGTCCCCAAACGTGTAGAATGTATGTTGTAGACCTCCGCCAATGTTCCACCAATGTTCCTTACCTGTTTGAAATGTATATTGAACAGACAGATTGTTGTTTATAGTGTGAATATTCGGCCAAGTGTACATATACATGTCTGGATATTCACCATCAGGATACATCGTCATTTCAGCGATGGACTGATTCCAAAATCCATTTAATTTCACGCCTAGTTTACTTGAATTGGCAAAACGCTTTTCAAAATCAGTGAGATAACCAGTCGTATGTGTTTGACCGGGCATATCCATACGAATAGGAACATTTGTGCGTTTGCTATCGTCCATGATATGTTTGGTGCTATTGAAATAGATTTTAGCTTCAAAGGACATGGGGTGATCGTGGCAAATGCCATTGCTCCATTTATATGCTTGGCTAAATAAAAGTAATTGTGCTAAACGTACGTCCATGGGAAGAGCAGGATAGCCAATATTGGTAGCGTAATCTATCAAAGCATAACTTTCTAGGGATGATTTGTCATTTACTTTTACACCTAATTTTGTGGAACCATTCCATTTCGCATAACCAGAATGGGCAAGGCGTTTATTGGATCCGTCCTTGTAGTCTCCTGCTCTTCGAAATGAAAAAGTTGGTTGTAGGTAGATACGAGGACTAGAGAATACCAATTGTCCGCCACTTGAAAAGAAACCATTATTTGTGGCCACTCCTGTGAATACATTGCCACTTGTTTTTTTTGCACCATAATACGGATTTGCACTCTTTAAAAGCACATTCCCAGCGATCGAAGAACCATACGCCGACATTTTACTACCGGAATTAATTTGAATGGATTGGATGTTATTTCTATCCATATAGGAAGTAATGGGATCCATTTTGTCTGTGCATGCTGAATGAATACGCATACCATCTAAAGTTATGACGCTCCGTTCCGTGCTCATGCCGTTCAATAAAATTTCGGAACCATACGCCCCACGCTGAATCAGCTCAATAGCACCTTGCTTCTGTAAAACACGTTCCAAACTTTCAGTAAAGTCCGTTTTTTCCTGCCCTTTTTGTTGTGTAATGGTTACTTGCTCTATCTGTTTCCCTTTTTTGAGGCTGTCTTCTTGTCCAAAAGCAAGTAAGTATCCGCTAAGAAAAGCGCATAATAGCAAAAGAATTTTCATCTTGAAAAGAAAAAAAAGGGCAAGATTTCTTGCCCTTTGTGTATATTAAAATTCTATCTCGAAGAAAATGCTGCTTGAAGGATTTGCGGTGGTCACTTCTTCTCCTTTCAATACATTTCCTGCATCGTCAAGTAAACGAAGATTGATTTTCCAATATCCAGTCATTGTAAGGGAAACTTTACCTTCGTATAAACCATTCGCAGAAGTCTGTGTCATGTGCACATTGTTTGGCGATGAGTGATTTCCCATTCCCGGCATACGTGGGTCGAATTCCAGTTTGTAACCGTTTACAATTGGGTAAGTAGAACCGTTTACTCGCTCAAAAATATAAGCTGAAATGGTATTTATTCCTGTAATTGGTTTTGTTGGTTGAACCATTGCAACGGTATATCTTTTACCATCATCTGCTAAGAAACTGCTTACATTACGTTTAGGAGATGCTTCAACAACTACACGGCTGTTTACTGATTTCACCGTGCCGTTTTGATTTACGTCAACACCTAACTCCCAGTATTCTTGCTCGTTTGAGGCCATTGTGAAAACAACTCCTCCTTTGTACATGTTTGGACGAGCCGTCAATTTTTCAACTGAAATAGTTGGACAACCGTGTGACATTCCAACCATAAACATCATTGGCTTTGCAGTCAAAGTAGCGTTGTTGACATAGGCATTAAGGGAAAGATCTTTCACACGGTAAAAGATTTCGTTATAACCAGTTACGAATTTACCAGATGCAGTAAAAATCTCTACAGAAAGACCATTTTCTTCAATGGTTTTTACTTTTGTTAAATCTTTTGCTTCGTTGTTTTCTACAACTTCTACAATTTTTTCAGTCTCTTTTTTACAAGACACAGCACTAAGGGCTACAATAGTTGCAGCCACGATATAAATAAATTTCATGGTATTGTTTATTAAAATTAAATGTTCAAAAAAAATTATGAGATAACATTTAATAATAAACGGGGAGGAATATCAATAGAAAGGAAGCATTCGGATCCGAATGTATTGTAATGAAAATAAGAAACGATGTTATTTTTGAATGCTTTGGTAATTGAAATCGTTGTTTCTTGAGGAAGGATTGCCGGAATGGACAGGGCGTTAAACAACTTGAAATCTTCTTTTTTCTGCTCGTCGGTGCTGGTAGATTGCGATAAAGCTTTGTTCAAATGACATTTTCCATTACAATGCATTTGTGGCTTTTCTTTGTTTTCACAAAGTTCATTCACAATATAATCATATTGGATAATGTACTCCAAAAGCGGTACTACGGGCCTAAAAGCCATAAATACAACCAATATGACCAAAATGTGTTTCACATCGCAAAGATATAAATTCTTTAACAGGAAGCCGAGAATTAACATCTTTTTCCAAATAATTGGCAATTAAGGGGAATGTTTTGGGCGTTTCCTTCATCCCAAGTGAATTGGGATTCAGGTCAGGCTATTCGTTCCTAGTCCTCGTCCCTCCCCAAAATATTTTGGGGAGGAACTGTGGGCTATCCACTGCTATCCTTAACGCGGAAAACCGTTTTCAAATGCTTACTTTCTTTTGAAAACCAATCTCTCTGCCCGGATGGAGCGCGGTAGCTAAAGGAACGAAAAAAGGTGTGAACGCTTAATGGGCACTGCGACCAAAGGAAGCACGTGGCAAAAAGCTAGTGAACCCTTTTTTAGAAGTTTACTAAAGCGCGTAAAACGATTTTGGCAGCCAAATAAAAACAAAAAGGCCGAAGAAAATGCTCTCCGACCTTAATGCTATTTGGTAAGATTATTTACTTCCAACCACCGCCAAGTGCACGGTACAGAGCAACCACCGCTTTTAATTCGGAAAGTTGATCGTTTACTTGTGCCAATTGCGCCGTGATCAGAGATTGTTCAGAAGTTAAGACATCTGTGTAGTTTGTATTACTAGAATATTCCAACAAAGCCATTCTAAATTCAACCGCTTTTTCCAAAGCTTCTACTTGCAGTTGACGGGCATCTTTTTTCTCTTGAATGACTTCATAAGCGTACAGAGAATTGGTGACTTCTTGTCCCGCAACCAATAGTGATTTCTCGAAATTGTTGTAGGCTTGTTGTTGGGCAATCAATGAGTTTCTGTAGTTTGTACGCAACTGTCCTCGTTGAAAAATCGGCTGTGTAATTCCACCAATCAGCTGTGCGAAAAAAGAATTTGTATCGAAAAGCGCACGAGAAGTCAATGCGGAAATTCCTCCCGTTCCTGTGGTCAATGTCAATGCCGGATAAAAGGATGCACGTGCCACATTTGTTTGCTCAAAAGCTTGTCTAAACGCCCACTCGGCAGCTTCTACATCGGGTCTGTTAGCCAACAATTGAGCGGGAACCCCTGTCATTAAGTCAAGTGGTAGTTTTGCGTCAGAAAAGGCCCCACGATTAATGTTTTGTAATGGTTTTGCCAATAGGATGCAAAAGGCATTTTCTAGCTCACGAATGGCTTGCTTTATCTCAGGAACACTTACTTTCGCTGCGTATAAATTCGATTCAGCCTGCACTACATCGGCTCCTGTTACTGCACCAGCCTCCATTAAGGCTTTCAAGGCATCTACGGTTTTTTCTCTAATGGCTAAGGTTGATTCGGTAATGCGTAATTGCTCATCTAAGGCCATAAGGGTAAAATAACTCTCTGCAACGGTTGCTACAACTGATGTTTGTAAGGCGCGTTTTGTTGCTTCAGCTTTCATGAAACCTGCGTAAGCGCTTCGTTTTGCCGAGGTCATTTTTCCCCACACTTCGATCTCCCAGTTGGTTTGAAAACCGAGTGAAACGACTGTTGTTTGTAGGTTGATGTTTACATTTGGCGGAAAGTTCAACGAGTTTTTGGATGTGAAATTCTGCGTAATTGTTGGTGCAAAGTTTAAACTTGGTAAAAAGGCCAATTTACTTTGTTTCAGAATGTTTTCCGCTGAACCGATGGCAAGAACTGCATTTTGGAAATCATAATTTTGCGTCAATGCTTCCGAAATGTAGCCAACCAATACAGTGTCTGTAAAGTATGTTGCCCAATTAATATCAGCAATGGTTGTTGAATCAGTGGTTTGATGGTCGCGATATAGCGATTCCATTTTGTCTTGTGCAACTTCTGGTGTTTCATACTTTTTGGTCACTACGCCACATGCTGTTAGCACAAGTGTTGTGGAGGCAAAAAGGAGAATATATCTAGTGTTTCTTTTTAACATACTGTCGTTTTTTACTTTATTCTGTTGGTGCAGAAGGATATTTTTTAGAAGATACTTTCTCTTGTAAATATTGGAACATTACGAATAAGGCAGGGATGATGAAAACACCAAATAGTGTTCCGATCAGCATTCCACCAACTGCACCTGTACCAATGGCATTGTTTCCAACTGCTCCAGCTCCTGAAGCACGCATCAACGGAATGAGCCCCATGATGAAAGCAAATGAAGTCATTAAGATAGGACGTAATCGTGCTACAGCTCCTTCGATAGCAGCTTGCGTAATCGATAAACCATGTCGGCGTCTTTCGGCGGAGTATTCTACAATCAAGATGGCGTTCTTTGCGAGTAATCCAATCAACATAATTAAGGTAATCTGAATGTAGATATTGTTGCTTACCTCAAATAAAGTTGCGAAAATGAATACACCTGCAAGACCAACTGGTAACGAAAGTAATACGGCAAATGGGAGCAAGTAACTTTCATATTGTGCCGCTAGTAGGAAATACACGAAGATCAAACAAAGCATAAAAATATAAATGGTTTGTCCACCTGCACTCATTTCTTCACGGGTCATTCCAGAAAATTCGTATCCATATCCAACAGGTAATATTTCCTTAGCTGTTTCTTGGACAGCTGTAATGGCGTCTCCCGATGCAAAACCAGGTGCGGGTGCTCCTGTAATTTGTATAGAAGTAAAGAGGTTAAAACGGCTAATTACCTGTGGACCATATACTTTTTCTAATGTAATGAATTGTGTGATAGGTGCCATTTCACCTTTGTTGTTACGTACCATTACTTTGTTTAGGGATTGTTCATCCGCTCTAAACTCTGGATTTGATTGGTACATGACACGGTATTGTTTTCCAAATTTATTGAAGTTAGAAGCATAAACACCTCCGTAATAACCTTGTAAAGTTCCTAATATATCGTTTACGCCTAAGCCTGCTTTTTTCACAGATGCAACATTAATATCGATGTTGTATTGTGGGAAGTTCGGGGAGAACGATGTAGAAGCATATAAGATTTCAGGTCTTTGGTTTAATTTCGCCATGAATTGATCTTTCACTTCATTGAAGCGTTCAATGGAACCACCTGATTGATCTTGTAATTGCATGTCAAATCCACTGGAGAAACCAAATCCACGAATAGTTGGCGGTGCAAAGAAGATGATTTTCGCATCCTTAATACTTGCTGTTCTTGCAAATAATTGGCCAATGAGAGCATTTACATCTTGGTGTTTCTGTGTACGATCTTCCCACGACTTCAATTTCAAGAATACCATTCCGTAGTTGGAACCTGCTCCCGAAATCATGGAGCGACCTGAAATGGTCAACACATTGGTTACCTCTGGAAGGTCTTTTACTGCAGCTTCAATTTGTTTTAACAATTGGTCTGTTCGCTCTAATGATGTTCCTGGAGGTAATGAGATATCAGAGGTAATGGTTCCTGTATCTTCGTTTGGCACGAATGATTTTGGAGTGGTATTCATTAGATAAATAAATATTCCTGTAAATGCTGCAATGGAAAGCCAAACAAAGCTTTTTCGCTTGATAAGGAATTCAACTCCTTTTTTGTATTTCGAAGTTGTTGCATCAAAAGCACTGTTGAAAGCACCGTAAAATCGTTGTGCTAATCCTTTTTTCTTGTCTGGATCTTCTTCGTGCGGACGCAAGAATATAGCACATAATGCCGGCGATAAAGTCAAAGCATTAATGGCCGAAAGAACAATTGCAATGGCTAAGGTTAGACCGAATTGTTTGTAGAATACACCTGCAGAACCTGAGATAAAACTCACTGGAATAAATACCGCTGACATCACCAATGTAATGGAGATAATAGCTCCTGAAATCTCACTCATTGCTGATTTAGTTGCTACTTTGGGATCTTTTTCACCTTGTTCCATTTTAGCGTGAACTGCTTCAACGACCACAATCGCATCGTCGACCACAATTCCAACTGCTAGAATAAGCGCGAATAAAGTCAATAAGTTAATGGTGAAGCCAAATAGCTGCAGGAAGAAGAAGGTACCAATAATAGCTACAGGTACAGCAATCGCTGGGATGAGGGTAGAACGCCAATCTTGTAAGAATAGGAAAACCACAATAAATACCAGAATAAAAGCTTCAATTAAAGTGTGAATAACCTTTGTGATGGAAGCGTCTAAAAATTCGTTGGCATTAATCATAGAAATGTATTTCACTCCAGGAGGAAACGTAGCTTCTGCTTCTTTCATAACGGCAATACAGCCTTCAATGACTTCTTGTGCGTTGGATCCAGCCGTTTGGCTAATCGCAAAACCAATGGACGGGTTTCCATTTGTATTTGAATTCCCAGCATAAGATTGTGCACCTAGTTCAACGGTAGCAACATCCTTAAGGTATAATATTTGACCATCATCCGTTGCACGAACAACAATCTCTTCAAATTCTTCTTCTGTTTTTAATCTTCCTTTATACTTTAAAGTATACTGAAAACTTTGATTCCCATTTTCACCTAATTGACCTGGTGCAGCCTCTACGTTTTGTTCCGCTAATAAGCCCATTACATCACTAGGAACGAGACCATATGAAGCCATGATGTCTGGTTTTAACCAAATACGCATGGAATAATCTTTTTGACCAAAAATCATTGCTTCTCCTACACCTGTTACCCTTTTGATTTTAGGAATGATGTTGATGTTAGCATAGTTTTGAATAAATGTTTGATCAAACGCTTTGTTCTCTGAAAAAAGGGAGATGATAAGAATGTTATCAGATTGTCTTTTTGCTGTTGTAACACCAGCTCGTGTAACCTCTTGAGGTAACAAAGGGGTTGCTCTTGAAACTCGGTTTTGTACGTTTACTGCGGCTAAATCGGGATTGGTTCCTAATTTAAAGTAAACACTAATATTGGCTGCTCCATCGTTAGAGGAGGTAGAAGTCATGTAAGTCATATCTTCCACACCGTTGATTTGCTCTTCTAACGGAATTACAACTGAGTTCATAACCACTTCCGCACTTGCTCCTTGGTAACTAGCTGACACCCCGACCGTTGGAGGAGCAATTTCTGGATACTGTGAAACGGGAAGGGTAAATAACCCCAAAAGTCCTAAAATAACGATGATAATGGATATCACTGTTGATAGGACGGGTCTTTCTATAAATTTTTCAAACATGTTTTACTTGTTTTTTCGTAAGGATTTAGTCTTGTTCGGGAGCTTCAATATTAAGCTTCGTTACCGTAGGTTTTATGATTGTCCCTTCAGTCAAAATTCCAATTCCTTCAATGATTACTTTTTGACCCACTTCTAAGCCAGAATCAACAACAAAATATTGACCTCCTGGAATAGAACGAACCGTGATCGGTACGCCTACAACCGTATTTCCTTCTCCAACAATATAGGCTAAGCGTTTGTTTTGTAATTCGGCTGTTGCTTGTTGTGGTATGATGATTACATCATGTACTTCTGTTGGGATTTGCAAGGTAGCGCTGCTTCCTGAACGAAGAATTCGCCCTTTGTTTGGAAAACTTGCTCTCACATTGAACGATCCCGTTTGGGTATTGATTTGACCTGAGAAAGTTTCAATTTTCCCTTTCTCACTGTATCGTTTATTGTTCGATAATAATAAGTTTACGGCTGGTAAACGATCAATCTTTTCTTTAAAATCTTTCCCTTCGTTGTTATCCATGATTTCCAATTGCTGTTTCTCATTAACAGAAAAATATGCATAAACTTTACGGATGTCTGATACACGAGTAAGTGGTGTTTGCGTTGCGGCACTTACATAGCTACCAACTTTTAAAGGAATAGTACCAATTACACCATCAAAAGGACTTTTTATTTGGGTGTATCCGACATTGGTTACTGCATTCGACATTTGTGCCCTTACTTGTGCCAAATTAGCTTCAGCTGATTTTAAGTTGATCTCAGCATTTTGTAGTTCAAATGACGAAACTATTCCTTTGTCTACTAAAGGTTTTGTTTTTGTGACTTGCAATTTTGCCGCAGATACAGCTGATTCACTTGCTGCTAATGCTGCTTTTAATCGTTGAACATCTTGCCCATATTGAGGATTATCGATGGAAAACAACAATTGACCTTTTTTAACCTCCTGTCCTTCGTCGACGTGGATGGAAGCAATATAGCCATCGATTTTTGCACGAATTTCAATGTCTTGCACACCTTCTAATGAGGCAGGGTATTCAGCAATCAATACTGCATTTTCCTTGCTTACTTCTATGACATTGTAAGGTTGTGGTTCTTTGGCTGCCGGCGCTTGTGCCGATTTACTCCCGCAACTGGTAAGTACTACCAATGAACTGAATAACCCTAATGTGATTTTTGATGTTTTTGAAAACATAATAGCTTAGTTAAATAATAAATTTAATGTGATTTCTTTGCGTTGATTATTCATCTTTGTGTATTCTATTTCATCTAAATCGAATACAGAACGAAGGATAGGACGCATAACTACGGGAAAGGAAATTAAGGAGAAAATAACCATTAAAAAATTCAACGGATGAAAAACCTTGATGGTCCCTTTTTGCATTTCCGCCTCGATTTCTTTTACAAAATGTTTTGTCGATTCACTTACTGAAGGTCGTACAATCGTGTCTACAGCATTCTGAATGTTTATCGTTTCCTGAATGTTAAACACTTCTAAAAAAGGGTAACGATCCCGAAACTCAATCAAAAAATCGATCAACAACTCTACTTTTTCTCTAAAAGGATGGGCTGATAAATAAATCGATTCTAATTGATTGCGCATTTCATCAATGGCTTCCTGATATACCAGATTGAACAACTCTTTTTTTGAACCAAAATAATAGTTTACCAAAGTGCGCTTTACACCAGCAAAATCAGCAATTTCCTGCGTGGTAGAGTTTAATTTACCATGCTGAAAAAACAATTCTTTTGCCTTCGTTTTTAGGGTGATATCGGTGACGCAATTCGAATGTGACATAATTTTGACATTGATGTCAACAAAATTACCCAAATTATATTGATTATAAATAAGGAAATATTAAATTTTTAGTTAAATCTAAAGTGAATAGTGGTTAGGGTTTTCATGTGAAAGGGTAAAGTGGGTTCTTTTTTAGATCGTATAAAGGATTTTTAAGGTTCTCCCTTAAGTGTTTGATGTATATGTTTTTGTTCTTGAATAACACATGTAAAAATGGCATTTTTTTCAATCTTTCACCTCCATTTCATCCTTTTTTCGCTGGAATTAACACTCCATTTTCTACGAGAAATACATTTAGGTGAATAAGATTCCTGCAACCTGTTGTGACCATTTGCGATGATAAAAATTAAAATGATTGTGGTACATAGCCGCATTCAAAAAATCTCTTTTTCGAATGCACTCCAATTTGAGGGCTTTAACTCGGTCCATACGTTGTCTTAATTCTAAATGTGTCATAACTTATCATTTGAGTGACACAAAGATCCTTTAGAAGAACGTAATCTATTTACGAACTTCAAAAAGGTACAAAAAAAAGCCTCCGAGGAGGCTTTCTAAATTATCTAAATGTTATTTGATGTAACGGAAATCCATTCCATTCTCAATTTTCAACAACGTTTCATAAATCAATTTTATGCAGTTTTCTACATCCTCTTTTCTACATGTTTCTACTGTAGTGTGCATGTAACGGAGAGGTAAAGAAATCAATGCAGAAGGAACTCCCTCTGCAGAGTAAGCAAAAGCATCTGTGTCCGTACCCGTAGAACGTGAAGCGGCTGCACGTTGAAAAGGAATCTCATTTTCCGACGCCGTGTCAATAATCAATTTTAATAAATTATTTTGAACGGCAGGACCATAAGTCAGAACAGGACCATCTCCAGATTTGAAATCACCGTTCTCAATCTTATCAATCATAGGCGTGTTAGTATCATGGCAAACATCAGTGCATATAGCAACGTCAGGTTTGATTCTTCTAGAAATCATTTCCGCACCACGAAGACCAATCTCTTCCTGAACCGCATTAACAATGTACAACCCAAAAGGTAATTTTACATTATTCGCTTTTAACAAATGAAGCACTTCCGCAATCATGAAACCACCAATACGGTTATCTAATGCACGACCGACAAAACGATTTTCATTCATCACCATAAATTCATCCTCAAAAGTCACCACACAACCAACGTGAACCCCCATTTCTTCTACCTCTTCTTTTGTAGAACAAGCCACATCAATAAAGATGTTTTTCAAACTTGGAGTTTCCTCTTTCGCGTGACGAGTATGAATGGCAGGCCAACCAAAAACACCTTTAACAATACCTTTTGGCGTGTGAATATTTACCCTTTTTGAAGGAGCAATCATATGATCCGAACCACCATTACGCTTCAAATAAATAAAACCATCTTTCGTAATATAATTCACAAACCAAGCAATCTCGTCCGCATGCGCCTCAATCACCACTTTATATTTCGCCTCTGGATTCACAATTCCCACAACCGAACCATAATTGTCCGAAAAGTAAGAATCAATGTTCGGCGAAATATAATCCAACCACATTTTTTGCCCTTCCCACTCAAAACCAGTAGGACTCGCATTATTCAAATATTTTGTCAAAAATGACATCGCATTTTCCGAAATTGTATATTCCATAGCCATCGTTTTTTACAAATTTAAGGATTCTATTCCAGCAAGCATAATCTTGGATAGAAAGGTAGTTTTATTTAGCATCCTTATCGGTCTGCACGCTTTAGTAAATTCCAGAAAAAGTGTTCTTTGGCTGGTTTCCATGTGCTTCCTTTGGTCGCAATGGCAACCGAGCAATCACAACTTTTTCAGTTCATTTAGCTATCGCCGCTTCGCCCGGGCTGAAAATCAAGGAGCCAATAAAAAACAGTGGAAAGTCAATAGATAAACTTCGGATAAAAGAATCAACGCATCAACGTAACATTACCTTTTTTAATAAAAGAACCTCCACCATCACAATCGACTTTTAGATAATAATCATAAACATCAGGTGCCAAAGATTTTCCTTTGTAAGTACCATCCCAACCTTCACCTCTAGAATAAGTTTCAAAAACCAATTCACCCCAACGATCAAATATACGCCACTCAATTTGCTTTACCATTGCTCCAAATACATAAAGAACATCATTCTGACCATCACCATTTGGAGTAAAAACATTCGGAACGAATACAAACGGATCATCACAAATAAAAGGAAAAGCCTTTACCAAAACGGTGTCTGTTACGCTGCAGATCCCATCAGATACAGTGACGCTATACACGGTTGATTGATCTACTTTTACTTCTGTACTCGATGCGCTTGGTTGATCCACGGTTTGAGGAGACCACATGTATTGTAATCCTGAAGGTTGCGCTTGAAGAACGACTTTTCCTCCTTCGTAAATCAAAACAGGATCAGCCCACGCATGAACCGAATCCGGGTGGAGATGACTGACATTTATATAAACAGAATCCCAAATATCACAACCTAAGTTATTCGTGGCATGTAAACGTACCCATTGACTCACTTTCGGATGCAACAAAATATTTGACGAACCATTTCCTGAGACAATACTGTCCGCTGGATGCCAATTGAAATTAAATTGAATCGCAGGATTAGTGTTTGTTACAGATAGAGTTGTCGTTTGTCCTTTGCACAAATTTATATTTCCGTTCAGATGGACACTAGAGCCAACAAAATCGACTAAAATACTATCCGTCTTTGAACAACCCGCATTCGCTGCTCGAACATAGTAAACCGTTCTCTCATCCGGATTGACTTGAAGACTCCCTGAAATCGGGTCAGCAGGTAACAATGTAGAAAAATCCGAATCAGTGCTCCACTCAAATTGTACATCTGTTCCATTCGTTGTTGCGGTTAAAATTTGTGGAGTAGGGGTACACAATAATATATCTGAAGAAGTGGTCAATTGAAAGGGGTCAGATACGATTACAGTAATTTCTGCGCTGTCCGTAAGTAAGCAAATGCTATCGGTAACGTAAAGCCAAACATGATATTCACCAGCATTTGTATAGGTTACGCTTGGATTGAAAACAGTTGTTGAGCCGTTACCATTTCCAAAATCCCAACGATACGAATCCGATTGTGAAGATGTGTTTTGAAACTCTACCGTGAAGGGAGAACACCCTTCTGTTTGATCAGCCGAAAATGCAGCAGTAGGAATTAAATCAAAATCAAACTTAAACAACAAAGTATTGCAATTTGAAGATAAATTTCTGTTGGAATAAGCACCAGGAGTTGTCGGAAAATCACTCACGCCCGGACACCCGCCGCACGCTGCTTGATAAACAACTCCGTTTTTGTCAAAACGAGAAGTTCCACCATCGACATGCTCCCTTGCCACATTTCCACCTAAATACGACCCATAAAGTAATTGATCAAAGTTGCGATGAAGCACCATTAAATAAAAATCAAAACCATTTGGACTGCTCGTTTGAAAAGCATCAGGAGAAATTGGCATTCCTGAAAGCGGTGTCGATTGTAAGATATTCCCTCCCCAACCAGAGATGTAAATATTCCCACAAATGTCGACTAGAAAGGCCGAAGGAGAAATGTTGATGTTTCGATTTCCATTTCCAAAAACGGTGGAGTGCTCAATCGATTGTAAGTTTTCGTCTAATTTCGCGACAAATTGTCCACTGTTTGGATTCGAATAACCTGAATGAACAACCGGAAACATCCCACCCTCCGATTGGCCTAGAACAAAAATTTTATCATTACGGTCTATTTCAACAAAGAAAACCTGGTCCAAATTTGAAGTGCCTAAATAAGTTCCCGCTAAAATTTGTTGCCCATCCGAAGTGTATTTAACAATGAAACCATCTCCTTTTCCACCATTATAGGTGCTTTGTAGGCCGTTTGTGATCTGAGGTATGTTAGATGAACTCGTTCCGCCACCAACAACAACATTGTAGGAAGAGTCGACCTTTACGCTATATAATGCATCATTATTTCCTCCACCAACATAAGTAGACCATTTCAGTGTAGACAAATTACTTGATAATCGGAAAACAACACCGTCTTGATTCCCACCTAATGTATTCTGAGAAGCATTATGTAGAGGGAAATTCAAAGAACGTGTACAGCTCGCAACGATGCAATCCCCATTCTGATCAATCATAATTTCTCCACGAAATTGATCGCCATAATTTCGGGTTAAGGAATCATAAGAGTTTGGAGTGCTATAGTTTCCTGAGGATACTTTGTAGTTTACCCCATCATTTTGACTGCCTCCAATGTAGGTAGAACCCAACAATTGTCTTCCATTTTCGGAAAGCTTGGAAACGAATAAATCTGTTCCATTGTTTTTGAAATAGACTCCATTTTGATAGTAATTGGCATTTCCTGTCCCTCCTCCATGCGTAGATTGAAAAGCATTTACTGTTGGAAAATCTAAACTCGAAGTTGCTCCAAAAAGGAACAGTTCATTCTGGTGATTGACCATCAAACTGTGTACGGATTCTGTACCGTCATTGTTGTTGCCTCCACCAAGAAAAGTCGTCCATAACATACGTGTTCCATCAGGTGAGAATTTTGAAATAAACACATCTGTAATACCGTATCCTGCACTGCTAGGTCCTGTGAAATTGGATTGCGTATCAAACGCATTGTTATCTGGGGTAGGATATGCATTCCCATAGATAATCCCTCCAGAATACGCATTCCCATTATAATCATAAGTTGCTGTCATCCCAAAATTATCCGTTACAGATCCAGAATAAGTAGCAAAAATTAATTCGGGATCAATCACCAATTCTAAGGATGAATTGTATTTACCAATTTCATAACCGAGAACATTTCCTTCTAACTTAAATTTGGAGGGAATTAAAATTACTTTTCCATTGCTAATTTGAAAAACTTTTGGTGCTTGTTCAATAAGCTCGCCAAAAGGAGTTGTCATTTTTAATGACCCATTTCGCTGAATAACAATTTTAGACGCTCCTTTTATTTCAAATTTTATGTTTGAAATATCAGCTTTTGGTTTTACAATAAACTCGTATTTTAACTGTTCCGATTCAGAAATGTATTTTAGATCAATGTCTGGATAAATATTGTGTATGCTGGCTTCGGAATAAGCATAAGCTTCACTTGTCCACTTATGAGAATCATTACCAATGAAATAATTAAAATAATAATCCGATTTTATTGATGTAGAATAAGACGTGAATGGCAAAGGAGAAATCAACTCCATGGACATAACATATCCCATGTGCTCTTGATCTCCTAACACTTCCATCTTTTTACCTTCAGCATGATGGTCGTACTTCAAAAAATGAAATGCCATACGTTGCTTCTCTATCCATAATTTCCCACCATCAAACTTCGATTGAAATAAAACTTGGTCTGGCCATTGTCCTTTGTTTTCTATCAATCCATGGGTTGGATTATAGCTATGTGTTATTTCTTGCCCATTAACAAAAAAGACAAAAAAAATCGAAAAGCAAAAAAGAAGATATTTTTTCATACGCTATATTTGCTAAAATACAGATTTTCTGCAGAAAAAATGAAGCGAACGCACGAAGAAAGCTTCCAATTGAATATTAATGACTTTTCAATGTATTTCTAACGTCGTTTGCTAAATCTTCTGTAATTTCGTAGGAGAAGACGAATGAAATGAAAAACCGTATAACAGAACTTTTTGGAATTCAATATCCGCTTATTCAAGCTGGAATGATTTGGTGTTCAGGGTGGGAGCTAGCGGCTGCCGTATCAAATGCCGGAGGATTAGGAATTATTGGGTCAGGATCAATGTATCCAGAAGTGTTAGAAGATCAGGTGATTAAATGTAAGCAAGCTACAAGTAAACCGTTTGCAGTGAACTTGCCTATGCTTTATCCAGATATAGATAAACATATTGAAACAATAATTAAGCATAAAGTTCCAATCGTATTTACTTCAGCAGGAAACCCCAAAACCTGGACAGCTCATCTAAAAGCGCATGGAATTACAGTTGTTCATGTCGTTTCAAGTGCAAAATTTGCTCAGAAATCAGAAGCGGCTGGTGTTGATGCTGTTGTTGCAGAAGGATTTGAAGCTGGTGGACATAATGGACGCGAAGAAACAACAACCATGTGTTTGATACCTCATGTTGCTGCATCAGTAAATATACCAGTAATAGCAGCAGGAGGAATAGGAACAGGACGCGGAATGTTGGCGGCAATGAACCTTGGTGCAGACGGAGTTCAAATTGGATCTAGATTTATTGCGACTCCAGAGTCAAGTGCACATGAACATTTCAAAAAAGCTATTTTAGCAGTAGATGAAGGAGATACGCAATTAACTTTGAGGGAATTAACGCCGGTTAGATTGATAAAAAATGAGTTTTTCAAACAAGTTCAAAATGCCTACGATAAAGGGGCAGATAAGGAAAGTTTGGAAATGTTATTAGGACGAGGAAGAGCTAAAAAAGGAATGTTCGAAGGAGATCTACTCGATGGAGAATTAGAAGTGGGACAAATTTCCGCTTTGATTCAAGAAATTAAACCAGCCCAAGAAGTAGTAAATGAAATTATTGCAGAGTTTAAACAAACTTTGGAAGAACAAACAAAAGATAAATATAGATTCTAAATGATACATTTTGAACGTTTTGTATTGAGCAACGGGTTGACCGTTTTGTTTCACAAGGATACAACTACGCCTATGGCAGTCGTAAACACCTTGTATGATGTGGGAGCGAGAGATGAAGATGAAAACAAAACTGGATTCGCACACCTTTTTGAACATTTAATGTTCGGTGGATCAGTAAACATACCTGATTTTGATGCGCCATTACAAAATGCTGGTGGTGAAAGTAATGCATTTACCTCAAACGATATTACCAATTATTATAACATCATTCCTAAACAAAACATTGAAACAGCTCTATGGTTGGAGAGCGATAGAATGCTGTCTTTAGGATTTACTGAAAAAAGCTTGGAAGTACAACGTAATGTGGTGATTGAAGAGTTTAAACAAAGATATCTTAACCAACCATATGGTGATGTATGGCTAGAGCTTAGGCCTTTAGCATATAAAAAACATCCTTATCGTTGGGCAACCATTGGTAAAGAGCTTAAGCACATTGAGGAAGCGACAATGGATGATGTGAAGTTGTTTTTTAAAAAATACTACAATCCTGGAAATGCAATCCTTTGTATTGCAGGGAACTTTGAATTGGAAGAAGTAAAAGAAATGGTGGAAAAATGGTATGGAGACATTCCAGGGAAATTAAAGCCTGCTCGCATTTTACCAAAAGAACCAGATCAAAAAGAATTTCGAGAGTTAACAATTGAACGTAAAGTTCCCGCAAATGGATTTTACTATGCTTTCAAAATGCCAGAAAGAAAACACACTGACTATTATGTTGTAGACCTCTTATCCGATGCTTTAGGAAGAGATAAGTCTTCAAGATTATACAATACTTTGAAAAAGGAACAAAATCTGGTTACGGACATCAATGCCTATATCATGGGGTCATTAGATGATGGGCTATTGATTATTTCAGGTAAACTATCTGATGAGGTGACTTTTGAAGAGTTGGATGAGGCACTTTTCTTGGAACTCAAACAACTTCTTGAAACACCGATTGAAGCAAACGAATTAGAAAGATTATTGATAAAAGTACGCACAGCAAAAGAGTTTCAAGAACAAGGAATGTTAAACTGCGCAATGAATTTGTGTGTATTTGAACTTCTTGGAGATGCAAATGGAATAAATGAAGAACAAGAGATTTATGACAAAATTAGCCCTGAAGATTTAAAAAGAGTAGCCGCAAAATTGTTTAAAAAAACCAATTGTTCTTTATTAAAAGTAAAATCACAAAAGGATGCTTAATCGTACACAACAACCCGAGATAAAACCCATTGAAAGAATCGAATTTATTCAGCCGAAAAGATTCGAAATTACACCAAATTGCCAGCTGATTTGTTTTGATGATTTGAGTAATGAAACAGCAAAAATTGAATTGTATTTTGCCGCAGGAACGATAAACGAAAAAGTTGAATTGGCCTCTTTTGTAAATGGAATGCTCTTGACTGGAACGGAAAATCAAAGCTCAAAAGATATACATTTGGCAATTGATAATCTTGGAGGTTTCATGGAACAAGGTGTTTCAAACGAAAATGCAGTGGTGGGTATTTATGCACTTCGTGAAAATTTACCCGCTATTTCTAAAATCGTTAAAGACGCAATAGAAAACTGTGCTTTTCTTCCAAAAGAAATTGAGATGATGTCTAAGGAAAGGAAACAAAAACTGGCTGTGAACCTTGAAAAAGGCAGCGTGTTAGCACAAAGACAGTTCAGACAGCATTTATTCAACGATGCAGATGGATACAGCCGCGTGACGAATGCAGATGATATTGACGACATTACTAGAGAAGATTTAATCCAATTTCATAAAAAATATTATTTAAATGGATTGGAACGAATTGTTGTTATTGGCCGATTTACACAAGATGAATTAGATGGATGGATGGATCTTTTTGGTGAATGGGCTTGTACAACACAACAACCGATTGCTAACGATTTTACAAATATCAAAGGATATCATCATACAGAGAAAGAAGAAGCTTTGCAAACAGCCATTCGTGTGGGACGTAAGTTGTTTAATAAAACACATGAAGATTATCTCGATTTCTTAATTCTTAATACCATTCTAGGTGATTACTTTGGTAGTCGTTTAATGACTAATATCCGAGAAGATAAAGGGTATACTTACGGAATAGGATCTATGGTAGGAGAATTCTTGGAAACAGGATATTTCTTGATTGGGACAGAAGTTAAAAAGGAAGTTCGTCAAGAAACCTTGGCTGAAATAAAAATTGAATTTGATCGTTTAAGAAAAAAAGTAATTGAACAAGAAGAACTTGAACTTGTGAAGAACTATATGCTCGGTCAATTACTGAAGAGTGCTGATGGAGCATACATGATGATGGATTTATTCCTTTCTGTAGAAATGATAGGTCTTGATTTGGATTTTTACAATAATGCCATCACAGCAATTCAAAACATTACAGCAGAAAGACTGCAAAAGTTAGCTGAAAAGTACTTGGATTGGAACGATTTTACAATTGTTAGTGTGGGATAAACAACGTTAAGTACTTTTCTTCGTCCTATTAAAGAGATACGTATACCATTGAAAGGAAAAATTAATATAGCGTTCCTGTTATTCTGTTGTTTGACTTGTGTTCATTTCACAGCTTTAGCTAGCCATATTTTTGGTGGGGCAATCACCTATGAATGTGATGGAACAGGACGATACATATTCCAATTAGTAATCTATCGAGATTGTAATGGAGCAGATGTAAGTACCTCAACGCAGCAATTAAAAGTTTGGAATCATCCAACACTTAATTCAATTACTTTGAATTATGTAAGTCGAGAGAATAGTTCACCACAGGGAACTCAAGTTCCTGGAGGTCCAGCGTGTTTTGATTGCGTTACGGGTGGCAATATCGGACTCGGCTCAATTGAGAAAATTAGTTATAAAAGTATGCCAGTACAAATATCTGGGACGCCTCCAGAAAGTGCTTGGGTATTTACTTTCGATGATTTTTCTAGAAATGGTAATATCTCTAATATTCAAAATCCGTTGAATTATGGAACAACTCTTCGTGCAAAAATCTATAATGTCGGAACGTCAAATAATACATGTAATGACAAGTCCGTACAGTTTTTACAAACACCACATTTTGTTACTTGTACAGGGAAACCATATAAATTAAATTTAAACCCGGTAGATCCAGATTTAGATTCTGTGAAAATTGAATGGGACAAACCATTGAATTACCTCGCAAATAACCCTTATAACGAAGGAGTTAATCCTGTGGAGGTTCCTTATGTTAATGGCTATCGATTTGATGCGCCAACCCCGGGAGTGGCCATGAATGGGAACAATCAAAACGCACAATTAAACCAACAAAATGGGGAGTTGACTTTTTTAAGTCAACTTGCTGGAAACTTTGTTGTTAAATTGAAAGCAACGAGTTATAGAAACGGAAGGGTGATATCAATTGTTGAGCATGAGTTTCAGGTAGTTGTCACCAATTGTACAGCTGTAAACAACGCTCCTCAAGTAACAGGGCCATTTGGTGGGCTTTGGGAAACAACAGTTAACGCCGGTGATTTGGTACAGTTTTCTGTAAAGGGAACAGATAACGATAACCTACAAAATGGAAGTCCTCAAAGTGTGCGTATATTGACTTCAGGATTGCTTTTCGGTTCTAATCCTCAATTACCAACAGGATGTATCTTGGAACCTTGTCCAACGATAAACGGACAACCCGTAATTGGTGTGCAAAATGCTCAAGTGCAAGTGAATTGGCAAACATCGTGTGAACATTTACGCGGTTTTGACGCAAACGAGTTAGATGTCGTTCCTTACCAATTCGTTTTCCGTATCCAAGATGATTTTTGTCCAATACCTGAAGTCGCATATTATACTGCAACTGTAAATGTTCGAAATCCAGGTGTTTTACCAGCAACAAAAGTGACATGTATACAAGGTGCTGCGAATAATGTTTTTACTATTAATTGGAACGAAGTGCCAGATCCAAATGGAAGGTTTGTGGCTTATGAAGTCTATTCTGTGGAAGGAGGGTTGATTGCGACAATCAATAACCGAACAACCACTTCATACACAACCACTATGAATGACGACTTTCAATGGTATATTGCTACTGTGTCTGGTTGCGATGGAAATGCAAGACGTTACAGTGACACACTTCGTAATATGTATTTGAATTTATCTAATGCAAATTTAGGAATTGCCGTGTTGGATTGGAATAGACCAATAAATCCTGCACGTAATGGAATGGGGGCAACCTACCGAGTGTTTAAAGAATATCCAGCAGGAACTTGGACGTCGATTCACAACGCTCCATATAATTCCCCCCAATTTCAAGATGTTATCTCTGTATGTTCTGAGTTCATCAATTATTATGTAGAAATTGATGATCAACAGGGATGTATGCAACGTTCTCAAATAAGTGGAAATAATTTCAGTGATCAAACACCACCTGACTTAGCGAACATGACCAATGTGTCCATCGATACCTTGACGGGAATGACAACTATTTCATGGAATAGATCGCCTTCTCCAGATACTTATGGTTATATCATTTACAAAACGGATCCAGTTTCAAATTGGTTGGTAGAAATGGATACCATTTGGGGAGCAAATAATACTGACTTCACCTATTTAGAAGTTTATGATGGAGGACCTATGAATTACACTATTGCTGCGTTTGATAGTTGTCCTTCCCCTATGGGAGGACCTTTTAACTTGTCGGCTAGAGATCCTAATTTGCAAGCAACGATATTTTTAAGGTTAGAACCCGCTATTTGTGGTGGGATGATTGATTTGATCTGGACACCATATGAAGGGTGGAATGTTCAAGAGTATGTGGTCTTTTATCGATTGAACGGAGGACCTTGGCAACGTACTTCGGCGGGACAGCAAAATCATTTTGCATACCAAGCTGATGCAGGAGATGAGTTGCAATTCGTAATTCAAGCTATTGATGGAAACGGGAAGCAGTCTTTCTCCGCTAAAAGAGTGTTGGATATGCAACCCGCGGTCGTTCCTGAATATCATTTTATTGAATATGCTTCAGTTGATTTTGCAAATAATAAGGTGAAAATTTCTTATACTTTGGATCCAAATGTATTGACTTCTAAACTGGAATTACAAAGAGAGAAAGAAGGACAATTTGTAACCATACATACCCAAAATAACCCCAGTAATATCTGGGAATATGTAGATACAGATGTCAATGTAGATGAACGTTCTTATGCATATCGAGTGTTTTATTACGATACTTGTGGCATGAAAAGCCAAGCGTCAAATATTGCACGTACTATGTTGTTGCATGGGCAAATAGATCAAACTCTTTTACAAACTTACTTAAATTGGAGCCCGTATTCCGTGTTTAATGGATCAACCATTCAATATGAAGTCTTACGTAGAATAGAACCAGATTATAATGAAACGATTGTCGGTAGAACAAATGCGCAGAAGTGGGCAGCACAAGACGACGTATCTGCGATAGAGACAAATGGATTGGTGTGTTATGTTGTACGAGCACGAGAAGGGGTAAATAGAAAAGGAGAAAGTAATTACAGCTTTTCTAACGAAGTTTGTCTAGAGGTAGAACCATTGCTTTTTGTCCCAAATGCCTTCCTTCCTGATGGTGAAATCAACACCATCTTTATTCCAGTTCTAAGAAATGTTGATGTAAGATCCTATGAATTTACCGTAATCAACCGATGGGGGCAAACTGTTTTTAAAACAAACGATATCTATCAAGGATGGGATGGAACTATAATAGGGTCCAATCAAAAAGCAAGTATAGGATTGTATAATTATATGATTTCTTTTGACTTAGGTTTTGGCGAGCAATTTGTCAAAAGAGGACATGTGAACCTAATCCGCTAATCGCTTCAAAAGTCGTATATTTGCGATATGCAACGCATTTTAGTCATTCAAACCGCTTTCTTAGGAGATGTTATTCTTGCAACATCTTTTATCGCATCTGTTCATAAATGCTTCCCTAATGCACGTATTCATGTCTTGGTAAAAAAAGGAAATGAAAGCTTGTTATCAGGAAATCCACATGTAGAACAAGTGTTTACTTTTGATAAAACCAATGGAAAGTGGAAGCAAATGCTGCAGCTGATAAAAGGATTCCGAAAACAAAAATACAGCCACATATTCAATCTTCAACGTTTTGCAAGCTCTGGAATTATTGCCGTTTTAAGCGGTGGAAAGAAAGTCTACGGATTCGCGAAAAATCCGCTTTCATTGTTGTATTCAAAAAGATTTGATCACGACTTAAGTGGAGGAAAACATGAGATCGAACGAAATGCTGAAATGCTTATTCCATTTGGATTGAAAAAACCAATGCCCATGGAATTATTTCCTTCAGATGAAAATTTTGATAAAGTTGCACCTTTTAAAGACGGAGGCTATTATTGTTTAGCTCCAGCTTCTGTCTGGGAAACAAAGAAAATGCCAGCTCAAAAATGGGTGGATTTAATCGAACGATTACCCATTAATAATGCGGTATATTTGTTAGGAAGCAAAGACGATTTCGATCTATGTGAATTGATTGCAACTTCCAGTTTATCGAACAGCGTGTTTAATTTATCAGGAATGCTTAACCTAATGGATTCAGCCGCCTTAATGCAAGATGCAACACGAAATTACGTAAACGATTCAGCGCCTTTACACATTGCTTCAGCGATGAATGCTCCTGTAACTGCTTTCTTCTGTTCTACTGTTCCAGATTTTGGATTCGGTCCCGTTTCTGACGATTCTCAAGTGCTTGAAGTTCCTGGGTTAACCTGTAAACCTTGTGGCATTCACGGATATAAAAAATGCCCACAAGATCATTTTTCCTGCGGGCATGATATCAATATATTAAATGCAAAGCTTTAATTCAAAACTTTTTCCATTTGGTAATCTTCCATTAGATATCCTCCTCCAATGGAAATGTCTTCCGCAAAAAGAACCGAATACCCAACCTTTTTGTAAAGCGCAATCGTTGGATTGTATTTATTTACATTTAAATTGATTCTTTTCATCCCTTGTAAATGGGCATTGTTCTCAATGGCTTGTAACATATATTTCCCAAATCCTTGGCCGTGATAATTCGGAAGTAAATACAATTTGTGTAAACGCATCGTTTCCACACTTGGATGATTTGTTTGTATTGCGAAAAAACCAATTGGCTTATCGGCTGTTGTGAGTAAAAAAAACTGAGAACCTTCCTCCATTTGCAAGGCTAATGCATCAAGAGAATAAAACTGAGCAAGCATATATTCAATTTGGTCTTTATGTAAAATATCCGCATAAACCAATGGCCAGATTTCATGCGCTAGGCTTTGGATTATTCCCAAATCTTCTTCTTTTAATAGATGAATAATTGCTTGCATAATTCTATTTTTTTAAGGTCTTCTAGTTGAAGGAACTGCGTTTGTTTGTGTTTTCGGAGCTCCAATTCCTTGACGTTCACCGGTAGTTTGACTTGGTGTTGTCGACATGGAAGATGTTCCTTTTACCGGTGGAACAGATGTTCGCTCCGTTTGGGTAGCGGTTCCCTCAAAAGTAGTCTTTCTTGTTGAAGTTTCGGGTGTTGCATTTGTATTTCTTGTGCTCTCCACTTGCGGTTTTGATGGAACAGAAGTTTCCTCTAACGGTTTTTTATCATACAGAACGGATGAGCGTGTACCAGGACGTACTCCTTCGTTACCTTGTTGTTGCGGGCGCACTGGAGCAGATTCCATGTTTGTACCTCTTGATTCTGGTGTAGAACGCAAGTCGTTATTAGGCTTACCTTCATCTAAAGGTTTGCGCACGCCGTTTCCATTCTCATTTCCAGAGGGCTGACGCGTACTTGGCGTTTCTCCATTTTGCCAAGGAGAACGATACCCAGATCCTCCACCGGCATCTGCGCGATTTCGGTTTGTTACCGGCTGCTGAACAGGAGTAAATGACCTTCCTGTTACACGATCTGGAACTGAAGTGTTCGGTGTAGGAGCGATGTTAGCGTGTGAAAAATCCATGATGCATGCCGATAGTTCTTCGCGTGCAATACCTTGACGAATACATTCCTGACGCGCTCGATCTCGGTTGGATTGTGAAATGTCATTCATTGTTAAGTGGACACGTGGAAACGAAGGATCAACAAAGTTCCATGGTTGCATGCCAAAAGGATATTCAAAAAGGGTATTTTGATTGTTTACTAAAAACTGACTGCCATAATCATTCGAAATAAAACGCAGTTGTTCTCTTTCTAATTGGGCATTCCTATCATTGTAAATGCGTGAATCGAAAGGATCAAAAACCAAAGCGTTATTTAGATTTCTTCCATTCACATTAAAATCATCGGTTCTACTGCCGTTTGCATTCCCAAGGACACCGTAATAATCACCGTAACAATTGTAAACGTAAATGGAAAGGTTGATGAATCTTCTACCCGAAGATTGCAACATATCTGCCTGAACACGCTCACCTGTCGGCCAAGTGATGATGTATTTTTTTCCACTTTGTTGAATTGTTCCTCCACTAGGTAAGAAATACGTTTCGTTTTGTAGGTTCACCGACTGACCGTTGACACGCAATGGCAAATCGCTGTGAGAAAGCTGATCTTGCATGTAAATCCCAACCCTATCTCCTGCAACATTCATGGCTACAGCACTGTTCATCGATACCTTGTCAGATTCCGCTTTTTGCCTTCCTTGCACTTCAAAATTCCCGTCAGAACCACGCGCCAGAATGTATTCCCCAACTGTTTGAAAAGAAAAAGTGCTTCCATCAAACGAACGAATATGTGGATCACCATAAGAACGACCTTGTACCAATTGACAATTGGCATTGGTGAAGATGGAATTAAAATTTCCAGTGGAAGAAACCATGCGTGGAGGCGAAGTGGGGGTATCCTCTAGCGGACGACGAATTCTACCATCCGCACTAACCGAAGGAGCATTTGCCGGAACAGAAGCACGCGTTTCGGGTGTTTTTGGAGCTTGACGAACAATTTCCAACACTTTATTTCGTGTGGATTCTGGAGCTAATTGAAACACTTCGGTTGGGGTTAAATCTTCCGGGAAATTCCGATCCGGAATGGCGAAACCTTTCTCCAAAGCCTCGTAACTATTGGCTAACCATGTGCCACGAACGGCATCCCAGCTTGAAAGTTCGGCGTTTATTTTCTCGTATTTGCTTTGTGAAAAAGCAGTGAATGCAACAAGGCATCCAGCGAATAAGAATAATGTTTTGATCATGTGTTTCGTTTTAGCACAGACTATTTGGCAAATTTTGTACCAAAAAAATACATTCGATAAACCTACCTTTTTTCATTCTAGAGAAAAAGAATTGGCCGCTTCCCCCCAAAATGACTTTGGGGGGGCAGGCTATTCGCTTTATCTTTTTTACTGCGTTAAAAAAGGATGTCGCTACTATCCTTAGCGGAAGATCGGTTTTCAAAATTTTAAAATCAAAACCAATTGTTGGTTGTTCTTCGTAATTTTATTTTGCATCTTGGAATTCGTTTTGGCACCGTGATTTCATCAGCTCGGGCGGAGCGCGGTAGCTAAAAGATGGGGAAGGATGGTGAACGCTAGCTTGCCACTGCGACGAGAGGGAGCAAGTGGCAAGCAGCAAGTGAACAGCCTTTCCCGATTTTACTAAAGCGCGCAGACCGTAAAAGCTGCCAATTAAAGAGAAAAGATAAGGGATAAACTTTTGAATTAATTTCGAATAAATCATAAAAAAAGACGTATTACGTATTAATTATTGTATTTTTATTAGGACATGAATATACCGCAAACCATAATTTCGAGAGGCATATCAATAACGGTTCGAACAGTTTTCAGGACCGATGTGTCTGACGCGTCTAATCAATCGTATTTCTATAATTACGAGATTTTGATTCAAAACAGCAATGCGTTTAGCGTACAGTTAATGCACCGAAACTGGTATATTTTTGATTCCTTAAACGAGGTGAATTTCGTGAGTGGGGAAGGTGTTGTAGGCGAAAAACCGATACTACATCCTGGCGAAAGTTTTAAATATGTTTCGGGATGCGAAATGTTTAGTGATATCGGCTACATGACAGGAACGTATGATTTTATGAATCTAGAAACGGGTGAAATGTTTAGAGCGGAAATCCCTAAATTTCATTTGATTTTTCCAGGAAGATTAAATTGATTAATCCTTAATTCTGAACAGATAAACACCAAAGAAAATCAGGATGCCTCCTGCACCAACAAAAAAGATCCATTCATAATACGGCTTTTTGTAACCTGCGCTTGAAATAATGATACTGTTGTTTAATTCCTTTAGCATTTCTGCATCAAACTCAAATTCTTCTTCTCTCTGTTGTCTTAGGTTTCCTTCAGCTACATCAATCTCTTCCATAATTTCTGGTAGAGCTTTCGGATTTACTTGTTCTATAATAACGCGATACATTTCTAAAAGCTCCAATTCGTTCATGTATAATTTATGTTCACGAGAAATGGCGATCCCTTTAAGTACGTAATCCAATGCAGGTTCGTATTCCCCCATAAAGAAATGAAAGTTTGAAATGTTGATGTAAGCGTCGCAAAGTTGACGAATGTTGTTTACTTTTTCACGATATTTTAAACTGGTTTTAAAAGCATCCAACGCCAAATCATTTTCGTCTTGCATGTAGTAAGCAATACCAATATTGGCGTAAGCATGTCCAAGCATAGAGTTGTCTGGATTGTTGATGGAGAAATCGAAACATTGTTCAAAATGATTAATTGCTTCACCGTGATTTCCTTTTGCCAATTCAATTTTCCCTAGGAGGGCAAATGCATTTGCTACATCTCTTGTTGCTCTTAGTTTTAGGCGCTCATCGCGATAGGAATTGGCATATTTAGTTGCCTCGTCATATTCTTTAAGGCTATAATGTGCTTGTGCAAGATTTATTTCAACGGCTGAGGCGTGACTGACATCAGATACCAATGGAATATAATCCAAGGCCTGGCGGAACCATGTAATTGCTTCTTTATATTTTCCGAGTGAAGAATATCCGTTTCCAATTAGAATGATACAATCGACTACTTTTATGAATTGTTCTTTTTGTAAGAAATAGTTTTTGGCTTTACGCAAATAATTGATTCCTTCTATTTCGTTACCATTTTTAATATATAACTGTCCCATGACAAACCAACCACAGATGATACCAGGCTCGTATTTGGCTTTGTTGGAAATTTTTAGGATTTCTTTAGCAACGATTTGAATGGAATCGAGGTCCGTTATGGTTAATTGGTTGACAATATGGTAGCCTAATGCAATTTTTTTGTCGATGTCTTTTTCCTCTAGGAATGCGTTGAAGTCTTGTGCTTTTAGATAGGAAATTCCATAAAACAGGAACGAAAATGAGATTAAGAATACACGAAAAAAGTTCTGCATAACTACATATAGACAAGAGTTCTTTGCAAGGATAAGGAACAATGATTAAATTTGCAAGAAAAAAAGTATTATGTCAAACGCCTATTTCAAAGTTCCTGTAGCTGTTAATGAGCCAGTTCGTGCTTATGCTCCAGGTTCAGTCGAGCATACAAACTTGATTGGAAAGTATAACGAAATGTACAATCAAGCACCCATAGAAGTGCCAATTTATATTGGTTCTGAGAAGGTATATACCGCGAATAAAATTGCGTTGACGCCACCTCAAGAACATGGTAAAGTGTTAGGACACTACAACAAAGCAACAGCAGAACACGTTGAGCAAGCAATTGCTGCAGCGATGGAAGCACGTGTAAAATGGGCAAAAATGCCTTGGCAAGAACGTGCGGCTATCTTTTTGCGTGCGGCTGAGTTGTTGGCTGGACCTTACAGAGATAAATTGAATGCAGCAACAATGCTTTCTCAAGGTAAAAATGTTTACCAAGCTGAAATTGATGCAGCATGTGAATTGATTGACTTCTTGAGGTTTAATGTACAATACATGACGCAAATTTATGCGGAGCAACCTGTTTCTTCTCCTGGAGTATGGAATCGTCTTGAGTATAGACCTTTAGAAGGATTTGTTTTTGCACTTACACCTTTCAATTTTACAGCTATCTGTGCAAACCTTTGCGCATCTCCTGCAATGATGGGGAACGTTGTGGTTTGGAAACCGGCAGAGTCTCAAATTTATTCAGCTCAAGTTATCATGGAGATTTTCCAAGCAGCAGGTTTGCCAGACGGAGTAATCAATATGGTTACGGTTGATGGACCTACAATTGGTAGCGTAATTTTCAAAAGCAAACATTTTGCAGGACTTCACTTCACAGGATCAACAGGAGTATTCCGTAACCTTTGGAAACAAATTGGTGAAAACCTTGCTACTTACCGTTCTTACCCGAGAATTGTTGGTGAAACAGGTGGGAAAGACTTCGTGATGGTACATAAGAGTGCAAATGCTGCAGAAGTTGCAACGGCACTTTCTCGTGGTTCTTTTGAATACCAAGGACAAAAATGTAGTGCGGCTTCTCGTGCCTACATCCCTTCTAACCTTTGGGCTGAAGTGAAAGAGATCTTAGTTGACCAAGTGAAATCCATGAAAATGGGAACGCCAGGTGATACTTCGAATTTCATCAACGCAGTAATTGATAAAAAAGCATTCGAAAAAATCTCAGGATATATTGACTTCGTAAAAACTGCGCCTGATGCAGAGGTTATTGTTGGTGGTAACTACGACGGATCAGTAGGATATTTTATCGAACCCACTGTTGTGGTAACGACAAACCCGACTTTCCGTACGATGGTCGAAGAAATTTTCGGGCCAGTATTAACCATTTACGTTTACCCTGAAAACGAATTCGAAGCAACATTGAAATTAGTAGATGAAACGTCTGAATACGCATTAACGGGATCTATTTTCGCAAATGACCGTTACGCAGTATTACAAGCTACCGATGCTTTAGAAAATGCAGCAGGAAACTTCTACATCAACGATAAGCCAACTGGAGCAGTTGTAGGACAACAGCCATTTGGAGGTGGACGTGGTTCAGGAACAAATGACAAAGCAGGAGCACAAATGAACTTGATGCGTTGGGTTTCTGCGCGTACAATTAAAGAAACATTTGTACCACCAGTAGATTATAAATATCCATTTTTAGGATAGAAATCAAGGAGTTATAAAAAAGGGTGAATTTTTTTCACCCTTTTTTAATAAAAGTGCTTGTAGAATCGAATTTATTATGTATCTTTGCACACGCTTTTAACGAAAAGCATTACACAAAACTTGAATGTCGCTGTAGCGACAACGTTAGTAAAGATTTTGGTTTGGTAGTTCAGTTGGTTAGAATACATGCCTGTCACGCATGGGGTCGCGGGTTCGAGTCCCGTCCAGACCGCAATTTACGTTTTAAGCTAAAGCCTTCTCAGCAATGAGGAGGCTTTTTTGTTTT
>JASLGM010000022.1 GCA_030150045.1 Taishania sp. | reverse complement strand
AGTTTGCGTAGATGTGGTTGGTTGGTTGATTGTCAAACGTAAGGTAACCGTAGAATCACAATTATTCCTATTCGGAATGACGTATGTGTACGTTCCTGAAGTCGTATACGCTTGATTGTTCAATGGCCAAAGGTACGTTCCGCAAGCCGTCTTATTTACCGTTGCACTACTTGGCTGATTGATGGTCAAATTTAAGTTCACTGTACTGTCACATCCATTTACTCCTCCTCCAATAATAGTATGAGAAGCTGTATTGTTTGATGTCGTATAAGTTATCCCATCGATCCAAGTGTAACTACCACATGTAGTTCTTGTGTCCGTCCCTACTCCATTACATGCAGATGGTCTGTATTTCACAATGAATCCGTCAGCCGAAGAAATAGTTGATCCCATTGCTGTTCGCGTGCCCGAAGATCCTCTTGGATTAAAAGGAATCGTTCCTGAAAAATAGCCTGCCAAGAATATATTTCCTAAAGGTGAAATAGCTATTCCATCACTGTAAACAGCAGTTAGTCCGCCAAGATGCGCTGCAGAAACAAAATTTCCATTTACATCCAATTTAGATAGATAAGCGTTAACAAATCCTGAAGTAGAATAGTTGTTGTAAACACCAGCACCAGGGTTGAAATCAGGAGTTCCAGAGAAAAATCCCGTTGAATACACATTCCCGTCATGATCCACCTTTATTCCTTTGTTTTCAATACGACCTAGGTAGGTTGTAATTAAAGCTTTACCCCAAACGTAATCTCCGTTTGCCGTCCATTTACCAATATACGTTGCGTAATCTCCGGATGTCTGCATTAGATTTCCTTGCGCTGATGTGGCGTCTAAATTCACTGTTCCAACAAAGTGTCCGGAGACGTGAATGTTTCCATGTCTATCAATGTCCACAGAACGGGCATACGAACGATTGACATTTGTAGAAGAATAGGTCAACTTACGCACCCATATAAATTCCCCATCATTATTCCATTTCAAAATAAAACCTGTGGTACTGGTTGCTGTTTCACTGTTAACCCCAATGCCTGGATCGAAATCCACTGTTCCATTAAAATTTCCAACAATAACAAGATTTCCAGATGCATCTATATCAATGCCATCGATCGATTCAGTAAGTAATCCACCAAAGGTTTTTACCCAAACAAAGTCACCATTTGTAGTATATTTTACAACAAAAACATCTATTCCTCCTTCCGGTGTACGTTCCGATGTAGGATCACCTGGATTGAACTCTACAGTATCATTGAAGTCACCAACAATGAAAACGTTTCCATTTCCATCCAAGCTAATTCCTGTTCCGTTTTCCTTCCTTGTGGAACCAAATGTTTTTACCCATAGAAAATCACCATTAGCATCTAGTTTCAATAAAAAACAATCGTTAGATCCAACAGAAGTAAGGGACATATCACCCGCTCCCGGATCAAAATCCATAGTAGTAACGAAGTATCCAGTGACATAAACATTTCCATCATTGTCAACTGCAATGGCTTTTCCTAAGCTGGCAGACGATTGGCTAACGCGAAGCTGCTTTACCCAAACCAAATTCCCATTGCCATCCGTTTTGGAAACAAAAATATCATTCCCCTTTATCGCAGTGAGTGCATGTACGCCAGAACCAGAATCAAAATCAGCCGTTCCCTTAAACGCACCTGTTGCATACGAATTTTCATGTTGATCGACAGCGACTGCCAAAGTTTGAACCAAGCTGGGACCATTAAAAGTGGAAACCCAATCGTAAAGTACGCCTTGTCCAAAACTAAGCGCACTAAATAGGCATAATGATAAGACTAAAATAATTCTCATAAGTAGTTAAAATTGTTGCGCTAAAATATTTATTTTTTTAAAGCAAAAACACGTGTACCATTTGCTACACTTGAGTTATTGTGTATTCATAAGCGTTCATTTGGTATTTGAAATCATTCAGCTTTTACCATGCAAAACCTAAAAACCTATTCGTTAACAATTTAACACACTTACTGAACACATCTATTTCTCTTAACTTTATGTGAATAAAAAAGATTGTGTGTTTATAAGTAATTGATTTTTTTGGGCGTTTCCCCTTTCAATGCTTGAAAAGGGGTCGGGCTATCCATTGCAAGTTTCCAAACGGGCGTTTGAAAAGCTTTCCATTCATATCCCTAACGCGGAAATCGGTGTTCCAAACTTAATTTTGCTTAAAATTGAGCATGTATTCTATCGAAGTAAAAACCTCTGCCCGGACGGAGTTTGGCAGCTTGCTGAACGTAAAATCGGTGTGAACGCTAAATTGCCACTGCGACCAAAGGAAGCACGTTGCAAATAGCAAGTGAACCCATTTTACGGAGGCAACTAGAACACGCAGGCCGAAAAAGGCAGCCAAAATAAAGTTAAAAAGGAGCTGTAAATATTACTTCGTCTTAAGATTATTTGCGGCAATGAAAGTCAAAACATCGTCCTTTTTTTTGGTCGAAACAGGAATGGAAGTTTGGTCTTTCATGATCAATTGATTGGCACCTTTCTGAAAATAAAATACGAAATCAGGGTTCACCAAGTGACTTTGATGGATACGCATAAAACCCATTGGCGACAACATTTCGTCAAACTCTTTGAGTTGTTTTGCCACAACAATTTTATATCCGCTTTCAAGAAAAACAGTGGAATAACTGCTATCAGACTCGCAACGAACAATCTCTTTTACGGGCAAAGAATAGATGCGATCGTGGGTTTTTACAACAATCTTTTGGTTCTCTGGTTGTTTTATATTTTGAATTAAGGCCTGAACTTCGTCGCTAAATTGATTCAGTTTCTGAACTTTATTAACGGCTTTAATCAAATATTCGGGAGAAAGTGGTTTGAGCAAATAATCCACCGCACTGAATTGAAAAGCACGAATGGCATATTCTTGATAGGCGGTTGTGAAAATCACGTGAAAAGACGCAGTTTCTAACATGGAAAGGAGGTCAAATCCTGTTCCATCGCCCATTTGCACATCAAGAAAAAGTACGTCTGGTCGCTCTTTTTGCAACAAAGTGTAACCGGTTTGCACCGATTCTGCTGTTCCTATCACTTCGACATTTGAACAAAACAGGGAAAGCATGTTCTGAAGTAGTTCTCGGCTATTGGCTTCGTCATCAATTATTATCGCTTTCATCGTTTCTTAAAATAAGGTTTGATATGGAATTTTAAACGTGACATTAACACCGTGCTTACTTGGATCAACATCATGTAAATTCGTTACTTCAAAAGTAGTCGTTTTCTTGGTTAATGCAGTAATTGCCTCCATACGTTCTTTTGTTATTTGTGTTGCCAACGAAGTATGCGTTCCTTCTTGTTGTTCATTTTTCTCTATTCCAACGCCATTATCTTCTATGGAAAAGATCATTTGATCGCCGTGTTTTTTAAACTGAATTTGAATGTTTCCTTGCGCCGTGTTTTTAAACAATCCGTGCTCTAAGGCATTTTCGATAAACGGTTGTGCCAACATTGGTGGAATGAGTACTTGTTCTTCAATTATGCCTTCTTCAACTTGAATGTTCCAAGCTAATTTTTCGCCAAAACGCAATTGTTGAATTTCTAAATAACGGGTCAACATTTGCACTTCTTCCGCAAGCGTAATTTGTTCTTTCCTTGAAAAATTAAGGATCATACGCATCAGCTCAGCAAAACGATTCAAATAGGTAGATGCTGTTAAAGCATCTTGTTTATATATGAAATTTTGAATCGAATTTAGAGAGTTAAAAATAAAATGTGGATTCATTTGCGACACTAATAAGCGTTGTTGCAGTTGCACATTTTTCTCTCGAGCTTTTAGTTTATTTGTTCTAAGGATAATATAGAACAAGGCAGCAACAAGCATGGCACAAAAAATTACGCCTAACAACAAATAACGAGTGGATTTAATTTTCAATCGGTTGATTTCATTTTGTTGTTTTAATTCTTTATTTTCTTGTTCCTTTTTATCTGTTTCATATTTTTCTTTCATTCCTGCTACATTAAGTCGTGTCTGTTTATCATAGAGCACGAAATCATGTTCAACAGCACGCTCAAACGCAGTCATAGCCAGATTGTATTGCTTCAATGCCTTGTGAGAAAGAAAAAGTGTATATTGAAGAATTCCCCTTTCATAATCCAAACCTTCTTTATCTTCAATAATTTCCAATGCAGCATTAGCCGCCGTAATTGCTTCTTGAAAACGTTCGGCATCTCGGTAAAAAACACTTTTTATTCGAAGAAACTTTGCCAATATGACATCAGAGTTCATCATCGAAAAATAAACCCCGCTTTCTTCTAGCATTTTTTCAGCTTTAGCAGTTTCTCCTATTTCCAAATAGATTAATGCAGCATTTGCTTTTCCTTCGGCAATTAACCCTACGTCATTCAGTTCTTTTTGTAAAATAAACATGGTATCGATATAGTGTAGACTTTTAGCTATATCACCATTATCTAAATAAAGTGTCGACAAGGTTACCCCAGAGATAGACGCTTCTCTTTTTGCATCAATTTTCACCAATAAATTAAAACCTTTCAATCCCATTTTTATTGCTTCCTTGGGTTGGGTTCCCAATAGTAAGATGCTAATTTGCCCCATGCAAACTCCTTCTTGTACCTGGTTCTTAATTTTTACACTGATCGCTAATGCTTGATAAGCGTATTTGACCGCCTGCTCAATATTACTCATCTTAAATGAATTAAAACCTTGCTGGCGTAAGGTCTTACACATTCCCAATTCGTTCTTTTGTTTCTTAAACGATAGAAAAGCAGTATCTGCATGATTTTTAGCTTTTTCCATTTCTTGCTTTCGCTCAAAATACTTTGCATAGAGCAAATCAGCATAAGCCATACCATAAGCACTCTTCTCCACTTTAGAAAAGGCATACAATTCATCAATATAGGCTTTTGTTTGGTTTTCGGATTTTCTCCAAATACTGATATTTACGACTTTTTCCCAAAGATCAATCTTTTTTTCGGTCTGTTTTTCGGAAGCTATTTCAGCTAACATTTTTTCTATCTCCTGAGAATGGGAAAAGAAAGATACACAACAAAAAAGGAGGAGTGCGATAATTTTTATGTACTTCATCAAAGTCTTTATATAAGCGAGTGAGTGCCTTCTTCAACCTGAAAAATCCGCTTAATGGATACCTGAAACAATAAGTGCATAAGATTGTTGAAAAATAACATCGGTAAAGATAAAGCTATTTCTCTAGTAGTGCCATCTTTGCACTCAAAGAAAATACATGTTCCTTATTCCAGATTTTGGTTTTGATAATTGGTCCATCCTTTTTTATGGATTCGCATTTGTTGGTTTACTTCAACTATTGTTTGTTACTTTAATTTACGCTAGACTAGCCTTTTACAAACAAAAAAAACAGACGGAAAATGAATTTCCGCCCGTTTCTATCATTATTGCAGCACGCAATGAAGCAGACAATTTGTACAGTCACATTCCATTTATCTTGGAACAAAATTACCCAGAATTTGAAGTGATTGTGGTCGTAAATCAATCCATTGATGATTCAAAACACATATTAATGGCGTATCAACACCATTATCCGCACTTAAGATTGACCATAATTGAAAATAATAAGCATCTAAGACCTGGCAAAAAGCTTTCTCTTTCTCTAGGAATCAAAGCTGCAAAACACGAACATTTATTGTTTACGGATGCCGATTGCCGTCCGCCAAACAAAGAGTGGCTAGCGTCTATGGCTGCTTGTTTCACAACGAAATCACAGATTGTACTCGGCTATGCTCCTTACAGCAAAGCTAAAGGCTTTTTAAATTTTTTAATTCGCTTTGACACCGTTCAAATAGGAATCAATTACTTGTCTTTTGCTTTAGCTCGCATGCCGTACATGGGTGTTGGACGTAATTTAGCTTACACAAAAACGGCGTATTATAACGCAAATGGTTTTAAGAGTCATTACTCCATGCCTTCAGGTGATGACGATTTATTTATTCAAGAAGCAGCAAAAAAACGAAACTATACCATCAATATTGACCCCAATAGCTACATGTTCTCACCCGCTGAGGAAACCTGGAGCGCATGGTTTCGTCAGAAGGCAAGACACTACACCACTTCGAACAGATACAACGTTATCAAAAAAGGATTGTTAGGAATATACCCTATGACCATGATTTTACTAGTGATATCTTTTCTTATTTTGTTGTTTAACGAAAATTATCGTTGGTTGAGTTTAATCATTTTTGGCAGTTTGATTGTCATTAAATGGTGGATTCAAGGAAAGTGTCTGGTACAATTAAAGGAAAAAAAATGGGTGATCTTGTTTCCATTCCTTGACATCATGTACGCCTTCCTAAGTCCCGTATTATACTACTTCAGCGATCCAAACAGTAATAAAAGATGGTAGATTCTACACAATTATCGGATAAAGGCAAAAGGGATTTTCAGCTCGTACAATCGGCGTTGGAAGGCAACCAAATGGCTTATACGGAATTAATGGGAATGTATCGCGAAACGATTTTCCACATGATGTTGAAAATGGCAAAAAACACCGATGATGCCGAAGACCTTACCATTGAAGCATTTGGTAAAGCTTTTAGTCGTTTGGAACAGTATTCGCCAAGTTTTGCTTTCAGCACATGGTTATTCAAAATTGCCTCCAATAACTGTATCGACTTCATCCGCAAAAAACGCTTACACATGACCTCTATGGACACCGGTAGAGCGACGGAGGACGGTAGAATCATTTATTTAGATGCACAAGCTGATGGGTTAAACCCCGAACAATCTATTGAACAAGATCAACGCATCAAACACATGCGCGACATTGTTTCACGCCTAAAACCGCGCTACAGAGAACTTATTGAAAAACGCTACTTCGAAGAATTGAGTTATGAGGAAATTGCCGATGAACTGAATTTACCTTTAGGAACCGTAAAAGCCCAACTGTTTCGCGCAAGAGATTTCTTGGCAAGCATGATGGAAAATAGCAAAGATCAAATATAAGAAAATGGACATTATCCTTAAATATTTCCCAAACCTTAGCGCCGAGCAAATCAAACAATTTAGCGCCTTGAAAGACCTATACATTTCATGGAACGAGCAAATCAACGTTATCTCGCGCAAGGACACCGAAAACTTCTACGAAAGACACGTTTTGCACTCCCTAGCGATTGCTAAGATCATGGAATTCGAAGACGGATCCGACATTATGGACATCGGTACGGGAGGTGGTTTCCCAGGTATTCCATTGGCTATTTTGTTCCCGAACTGCCACTTTACCTTGGTCGATTCTATCGGAAAAAAGATCAAAGTAGTGAACGGCGTTGCCGAAGAATTAGGTTTAACTAACGTAATTGGTATTCACGAAAGAGCTGAAAAAATTGATAAAAAATTCGACTTTATTGTATCCAGAGCCGTGACAGCAATGCCTGATTTCATCAAATGGACACGTGATAAATTCAAAACAAAAAGCATAAATCCATTGCAAAATGGAATTTTATACCTGAAAGGCGGCGACCTGACAGAAGAAATGAAAACGGTAAATAAATTCTATAAATACCACGATTTATCTCTTCTTTTTGACGAAGAATTCTTCGAAACTAAAAAAGTAGTTTACGTTCGTAATTAACAATCCTTTCCCTAATATTCCGCTCCAATTTCAACTGATTTTGAAGTTTTTTTTTGGGGCGTTACCCACCAATTACATGGTGGGTCGGGCTATCCGTTTTATCCCCTTCACTCCCCAAGAAAGTTGGGAAGTGAAGGGGGATGCCACTGCTATCCCTAACGCAGAAATCTGTTTTCATACTACTATTTATAGTTTAAACACGACACCCCAGCCCGGGCGAAACGGCGGTAGCTAAACGAACAGAAAAGGGAGTGAACGCTTGTTTTACACTGCGACCAACGGAAGCACGTGTACAACAGCTTGTGAAGCACTTTTCAGGAGTTTACTATAGCGTGCAGACCGAAATGGCTGCCAAAATAACACATTATACCTTGGTAATTTCTTCAACAGCGGAATAAATCAAGTCTTGTTCAAATCCACGTTGTGCAAGAAAACGCATTGTTTTCACTTTTCTTTTGTAGGGATCTTTTTCGCTTTTCACCTCTTCCCATTTGCGTGCCGCAAGTAGTAGAAGTGTTTGCCAATATTCGTCGGCGTCAATACAACTCATACCGTACTGGACAAGCGATGGGTCAATCTTTTTAACCGAAATAGTTTGTTTAATTTTGAGTCTTCCCCATTTTTTGATTTTAAATTTCCCTGTACAAAAGCTTTCTGCGAATCGTTTGTCATCGAGGAATTTGTCATTTCTAAGACTTTGGAGTACTTTTTCTACGTTTTCTGACGAGAGTTCGTATTGATCTAATTTAGCGAGCACTTCGGAGGTGCATCGATCTTGGTAAGCGCAATAAGCTTGCAACTTATGGATAATACTGGAGAGAGGGAGATTGCACTCCGATCCTAAGATCAAAGTGCAATTTCTTGATTATCCTTATCTACAACCGCATATTGTAAAAGATTATAAGCGGTCACCCCTCTAACTGGGACCCAAGTTTTGTATTTCAAAAACCATTTCACTTGTCTAGAGATTAATCCTCTTTTGAAGTGAGATTCCAGGTAAGGATGTACATGTAGTGTAATTCCTTTTAGTTTTCGTTCCGTCAACAAGTAGCGGAGGTTATTTTCAATTTCCTCTGCAAACAAGATACTTGCTTGTACTTCGCCTGTTCCTTTACAAGTTGGACAAGTTTCAGAAGTATTTATATCTGTTTCAGGACGAACCCTTTGTCTTGTGATCTCTACGACCCCAAATTTTGATGGAGGCAAAATATTGTGTTTTGCTCTATCGTTTTTCATTTCGGCTTTAAGATGTTCGAAGAGTGTTTTGTTGTTTACTCTGTCGTGCATATCAATAAAGTCGATACAAACAATCCCCCCCATGTCTCTAAGTTGCAACACCCTAGCAATTTCCTCAGCGGCCTCCATATTTGTAAGAAGAGCGTTGTTTTCTTGCCCGTCAGCACCTTTTCTGTTTCCTGAATTGACGTCAATAACGTGCATTGCTTCAGTATGTTCTATAATCAGGTAGCCTCCGGAAGGTAATGGCACTTTTTTTCCAAAAAGGGCTTTAATCTGTTTGTTAATTCCAAACTTTTCAAAGATGCCTAATTTGCCATCATAAAGTTTTAGAATTTTTTCTTTGTCAGGTGCAATTCCGTGAATGTATTCTTTCAGTTCATCGAATGTTGCTCCATCATTTACATGAATATGAGTAAAATCACCGTTCAACATATCTCTAAGTATCGACGATGTTTTATCCAATTCACCTAAAACGCGTTTTGGAGGAGTTGCAGTTTTAAGGTTAGCATGCATTGTCCTCCACTTTTCCAAGAGATTTTTCAAGTCTTGGTCAAGTTCTTCGATCTTTTTATTTTCAGCAACCGTTCTGATGATTACGCCAAAGTTTTTTGGTCGTATTGCTTCCATTAAATCTCTCAAGCGATCACGTTCTTTGTGGTCTTTGATTTTTTGAGATATAGAAACTTTATCAGAAAAGGGTACCAAAACAAGGTATCGTCCAGCGAGTGTAATTTCTGCACACAAACGAGGCCCTTTACTAGAAATGGGTTCTTTTGCGACTTGCACCAAAATTGGGGCAGATGAAGAAACAACGTCACTGATTTTTCCTTCTTTCAGGATATCCTTTTCGGCTTTAAAATATTGAAGATCGGCTACACCTTGCTTACCGCGTAATGTTTCCTTGGTAAATTTGTTTAGTGAATCAAACTGAGGTCCTAAATCTAAGTAGTGTAAGAAAGCATCTTTGTCGTATCCCACATCAACAAATGCGGCATTTAAACTTGGTACGACTTTTCGAACTTTACCTAAATAGATATCACCAACTGCGAAGTCAGTGTTACCTTGTTCCTCGTGTAACTCAATCAGCTTTCCATCACGCAGTAGAGCAAGCCAAATGCCACTTTCTCGGACATCGACTACTAATTCTAAACTCACGAAAGCTTTTTTTAAAGTTAATAAACAGAAAAACTTAGCAAGTAACTCTCACTAAGTTTTTCAAAATGTGTGACCAAAGAATTACTTCTTCTTCTTATGACGGTTTTTTCTAAGTCTCTTCTTACGCTTGTGCGTAGCCATTTTATGTCTTTTTCTCTTTTTACC
This sequence comes from Taishania sp., assembly GCA_030150045.1. Taxonomy (GTDB): domain Bacteria; phylum Bacteroidota; class Bacteroidia; order Flavobacteriales_D; family Crocinitomicaceae; genus Taishania. The sequence continues at coordinate 73,843 of JASLGM010000022.1, read as the reverse complement.
GCTTGGCATAATTCAAAAAGTTTTATATTAATAATTCAGTTAATTCCTTTCTATGTAAACCTTTCAATCGAATGAAATAGTTTGAGCGTGCAAAAATAGTAAAATCATTTTATTATTTAACTATAAATCTCAAATTTTATTCAATAAATTGTAAGTCCCTTGCTTTCAGCATCAAACAAACAAAAAAGCATCCTAACGGATGCTTTTAATGTCATAGTCGATTAGTATTAGCCAACTTTAACCGCATTTTTAACCTCTTCAACAAAAGTTTTTGAAGGTTTAAATGCAGGAATGTTGTGCGCAGGGATAATGATCGTCGTGTTTTTTGAGATGTTACGACCTGTTTTCTCTGCTCTTTCTTTTACAATAAAGCTACCAAATCCACGCAAGTAAACATTTTGTCCTTTTGAAAGTGATTTTTTAATGGATGTCATGAAGGCTTCTACAGCTTTTAATGCTTCTGCTTTTTCCAATCCAGTTTCGTCTGCGATATCGGCAACAATGTCTGCTTTCGTCATGTTACTACAATTTATTTTTTAAATTCAACAATGTGATTTCCAACCGCAAAATTAACTCAGATAAAGATTATAACTTTGCTTTCGGATTGATTTTTTTTAAAAAAACATACAAATGTCTGATTTTCAACAAAATATAATTAAGTGGTATACATCTAATTTTCGTGATTTCCCGTGGAGAGAGACTAAAAACCCCTATTTCATATGGTTATCGGAAATCATTTTACAACAAACAAGAGCCTTACAAGGTTTGCCTTATTATCAAAAATTCACACAACAATTTCCATCCGTAATTGATCTTGCAAATGCACATCAAGATGAAATTTTAAAAACTTGGCAGGGTCTAGGATATTACTCCAGAGCCCGTAACCTGCACGCAACAGCCAAACAAATAACGGCTGATTTCGCCGGTGAATTCCCCAATTCCTTCGACGAATTAATAAAGCTTAAAGGTATCGGCCCTTATACAGCAGCAGCTATTTCAAGTTTTGCTTTTAACGAAAAGAGAGCCGTGTTAGACGGAAATGTTTTTAGAGTACTTAGCAGGTTTTATATGGACGATACTCCAATAGACACTTCAGCCGGGCGAAAAACATTCCAACTTTATGCTGATGAACTCATTTCTGAAAAACAACCCGATCTTTTTAATCAAGCAATCATGGAGCTTGGCGCAACAGTTTGCACACCTAAAACGCCAAACTGCCAAGAATGTCCAGTACATGAAATGTGCTTAGCAAGTCTAAAAAGCGTTCCACTAAACTATCCTGTAAAAAGCAAGAAAACAAAAGTACAGAATCGCTACATGGTGTACTTTATTTTCAAAAAAGAAGGAAAGTACATTATTCAACAACGCACAAAAAAAGACATTTGGCAAGGTTTGTTCGAGTTTCCTGTTTTAGATGCCTTCTCTCCTATTTCAGCAATTGAAATTGAAAAATATTTAACCCAAAGAAATGTTTTTCAAAAAGTAGAAATTTCGGAACCTATTAAACACATTTTGAGTCATCAAAAATTAGCAGTACAATTCATCCACATCGACCAGACCCCTGTTTTATATGAAAATGAAATAATGATCTCTCATTTTGAATCACATGCCTTACCGAGAGTGATTGACAAATATTTAGCAAGTAAACATTTATAATTTCATTCCGATTGAACAAAATCAAGATGAAGTTTTAAGTATTTACAAATATTCAACACCTTTTCGTAACAACTTATTTCTATATTTGTATAAAGCAGAAAAAATATGGCCGGTAGCGTAAACAAAGTAATCTTGATTGGTAATTTAGGAAGAGATCCTGAAATCCGTGTACTTGAAAGCGGAGCAATGGTAGGAAATTTCTCCATTGCAACGTCAGAAACTTTCCGTGACAGAAATACAAATGAATTACGTGAACAAACCGAATGGCACAACATTGTTGTTTGGAGAGGTCTAGCTGAAATTGTACAGAAATACGTTCTAAAAGGAACAAAAGTGTATGTAGAAGGAAAACTTCGCAGTAGATCTTACCAAGACAAAGACAATATTACGCGATATACAACAGAGATTGTAGCTGACAACTTAACGATTCTTACACCTAAAAGTGACAATCAACAATTAGCTGCCAATCGCCAACAGTTTTCTTCTGAAGGTACCCCAGCAGCAAATACACAAAACTACAATAAACAATCTGCTCCTATAGCAAACACTTTCACTCCTGAAACAAATTTTGGAAGTTTTGATCCAAGTGCGGATGATGATTTACCATTTTAATACATTATGCTAGAAGACCCCACAAACACCGACCCTCTGGTCATGGTAGCACACGCAGGTTTTGAATCCGGTGATGTGCTTTTATCTTTTGTAATCATTGGGCTACTCTTGCTATCCGCGATGATGTCCAGTTCTGAATCTGCTTTTTTTAGCTTAAGTCCAATCGATAGACTTAATTTAAAAGAAGACGAATCAAAAAGTGCTGAGCTTGCATTAAACTTGCTAAATGCACCACAGCGCTTACTTGCTGTCATTCTAATTATTAACAACTTTGTAAATGTTGGTATTGTAATTTTATCAACAACCTTACTTCAACCTTGGTTAAGTTCTTTTGAAAGTAATTTCCTCCGTTCTTTTACAGAAATCGGATTAATCACTTTCATCCTTTTATTAGTAGGTGAAGTAATCCCTAAAATTTACGGTACAAAAAATGCTTTTAGAACTGTAAAACTAATGTCCAAAACCATAAAAATCCTTTCCAATACCCCTCCAATTAATTGGTTGGTTATGGCCTTGGTGAATGGGACGAACTTCATACAAAAATACGCAGGTAGAAAAGGCCTAAACATTTCAAGTGACGAATTAGAGGCAGCGCTAGCACTCACTATGAATGAAGAGGCTTCAGAAGAAGAACATAAGATTTTAGAAGGAATTGTCAAATTTGGCTCTACAGATGTGAAACAAATCATGAGTCCACGAATAGATGTCATTGCCATAAACAGTGAAGCATCTTTCTTTGAAGCTTTAAAGATTGTGATTGACTCTGGATATTCACGTATACCTGTATATGATGCTAACCTAGACAACATTAAAGGAATACTTTTTAGTAAAGACCTTTTGCCCCATTTATCGGAATCAGAAAATTTCGAATGGCAAAAATTACTAAGAAAAGCCAACTTCGTTCCCGAAAACAAAAAAAACGACGATTTACTAAAAGACTTCCAAAGTAAAAAAGTACACATGGCCATTGTCGTAGATGAATATGGAGGCGTTAGTGGTGTAGTGACTTTAGAAGATGTACTGGAAGAAATTGTAGGTGAAATCACTGATGAATTTGATGATGATGAAATCGTTTACACAAAAATCGATGATAAAACCTTCCTGTTTGAAGGCAAAACCGCTCTCGTAGACTTTTATAAAGTAATCGATTGCGACGGGAAAAACATAGACAACAACAAAGGTGATGCAGAAACTCTAGGTGGATTCATTACTGAAATTGCAGGACGTATTTTAAAAAACAACGAATTTATCCTTTTTGACAACTTTAAGATGATAGTAGAATCATCGGATAAAAAGAAAATCAAAATGGTTAAAGTAATGCTTTTAGACAAATGATAAAACGATTCTTCATTACAGCATTAACATGCCTAGGATTAAATAGCTGCACATCAGAAATTGCAGTACCAAAACCATCCTTATATTTAAGAATCAATTTTCCAGCAAAGGAATATACCTCTATTGACACCAATTGCCCTTACACCTTTGAAGTCAACAAAGCTTATCATTTAAAAGACGTGTCAAATGCACTTGCAAACACATGCCACAAAGAAATGGATCTAGGTCCTTTAAATGGAACATTTCAACTTTCCTACATGAAAATGGTGGAACCCCTATCGGCATATGTCAACTATATGAACGACAAAGTGGAAGAACACTTAATAAAGGCAACAGGTAAAAACATCAGAAACATTATCAACCCTGAAAAAAAAGTTTATGGAACCATATTTGAATTAGAAGGAAACGTAGCCACGCCAATTCAATTCTACCTAACAGATTCCACCTCCCAATTTTTCTCAGGAGTATTGTACTTCAATACGGTTCCAAATTACGATTCTTTACGTACCTCAATACAATACGTATCTGAAGACTTAGAAAAACTGATCAATACATTTGAATGGAAATAGATACAGTGATACTTTCACTTGGAAGTAATTTAGGAAACGGAGCAGCAAATATTAAACAAGCAATTTCAAAATTAAAGCAACATCCAGAAATTGAAATAATCAACATTTCGCACTTTTACACAACAGAAGCGTGGGGTTATGAATCTATTCATCCATTCACAAACAATTGCATAGAAATAAAGACTGAACTTTCCCCTTTCGAATTACTTTCAATTACTCAAGAAATCGAAAAAGAAATGGGAAGAGAAAAGAAAACCTCCTATGCAGACAGAGTTATTGACATGGATATCATCTTCTTTAAACAAAAAACAATATCCACCGACACCTTATCTGTGCCTCATCCATATTGGAATAAACGAAAATTTGTACTCTTTCCCTTATTCGATTTACACAAACACCTTACAATACAAAATGAGCATTTTAACATTTTAGACATCATCAATACTTTAGAAAAAACGGATCAAACACCGATAATTTCATTGCCTTTTTGATTTTTAACAATTGATTTTTACAGCTTTTTCAATAGATTAATCTTTTTTAACAGTTGTTAAAATTAGATAAAAACAACGTAAACACAGTTATACACAATACCTTAGCATAAAAACCAAGGAAAACGAAATATCAAAATATTGTTTGTTAGAGAATAAAATTTAGTTAGATTTGCATCAATATTTGGTAAGAATTTATTACAAGATGAATATGAAAAAACAAAGTATCAAAGGTTTAGCATTCGTTGCTATGGCTGGTACACTAGTTACAAGCTGTAACCTATTAAAGGATCTTGATTACACAGTTACTCCTAATCCATTAGAGATGCACGGAGACTCAGTACGTGTAAAAGTTGATGTTATTTTACCTGAGAAAGGTGTTAACAAAAAAGCTTCTGCTGAAATCCAACCTATGTTGGCTTCTACAGCGTTGAAACCAGTTAACATTCAAGGTGAAAAAGCAACTGGAAACGGAACTGTTATTCCTTACAAAGCAGGAGGAAAAGTAACATTCACGGATGTTGTTCCTTACAAAGCTGACATGGAAGTATCTGAGTTAACAATTTCAGGTCGTGTTTATAAAGGTGGTAAAGAAAAAGAAAAAGCAGCATTCGGTCCAGATAAGATCGCTGACGGAACTATCATTACTCCACTTCTTGTAAATAAAGATTACAAAGTGATTTACGCAGCAGACCAATTCAAAAGAGTTACTGAAGAGAAATCATTTGCTCAAATCAACTATTTAAAAGGTAAATCTGACGTTCGTTCAACAGAATTTACAGATAAAGATATCAAAGAATTACAATCTTGGTTAGCTGGAGCTCAATCTAACGCTAAGATCAATATCAAAAATATCGAAATCGTTGGTTACGCTTCTCCAGAAGGTGAAGAAAACAAAAACAACACTTTGTCATCTGACCGTGCAAATACAGGTAAAGAAGCAACTGTAAAGATTGCTAAAAATGCTAAAAACGAAAAAGCACAAGGAGACATCTACCGTTTAGCTGGTAAAGGTGAAGATTACGATGGTTTCAAACGCGAATTGCAAGCTTCTAAATTCAACGAAGATGAGAAAAACTTAATCTTACGTGTTTTAGAAATGTACAAAGATCCTGCAAAACGTGAAGAAGAAATGCGTGCAATGGGTAAAACATTTACTCAATTGGATAAAGACATCTTCCCTTTATTGCGTCGTTCTGAAATCCACGTTACTTACGACTTAACAGGATACTCTGATGAAGAATTGAAAGCACTTTCAGTTTCTAATCCAGACGAATTGAAATTAGAAGAAGTATTATTTACAGCAACTTTAACAAAAGACTTGAACGAAAAATTACGTTTGTACCAAGTAGCTGCTAAAAACTTCCCACAAGACTACAGAGCAGTAAACAACATCGGATCTGTTTACTTCCAACAAAACAAATTGTCTGAAGCTAAAGCTCAATTCGAAAAAGCAAACTCAATCAAAGACAACGCTGTTTCTAAAAACAACTTGGCTGCAATCGCAGGAAACGCAGGTGACCGCGTTAAAGCTAAAGAACTTTTGAAACAAGCTGCTGGAGCTGGAGAAGAGGTGAAATACAACCAAGGTATCCTTGACATCATGGACGGTAAATACGGTTCTGCTGTTTCTAACCTAGGAAACGAAGCTTCTTTCAACAAAGCATTAGCACAATTGTTAAACGGTGATGCTGCGGCAGCTGTTAAAACAATCAACGCTTCTTCTGATGCTGAATCAGGACAAGGTTACTACTTGAAAGCAATCGCTGCTGCACGCCAAAACAACTCTTCAGATGTTATCTCAAACATCGAGAAAGCGGTAGCAAAAGATGCTTCTTGGAAAGCAAAATATGACAAAGATCGTGAGTTTTTGAAATTCCAAAAATAAGAACGACTTAATAGAGTCTAAAAAAAGCCCTTCATTTCGAAGGGCTTTTTTTTTATCCAAAACTAACATCCTAAACATAAAAAAAAATAAAAGGCAGCCATTTCGGTCTACACGCTTTAGTAGCTTATCGTAAAAGGGGTTGCTTATTCGCTTCTTACAGCTTCTTCCAGTCGCTGTAACAAACAAAAGCAAACTCCTTCTACAACACAGCTAGCTACCGCGCTCCGCCCGGGCTGATGCCCCCATTTCAATAAACAATCCTAAAAATCATAGAAGAACAATAAATACCACAATCAACAGCTTTTGTCCTGAAAATAAGATCACTATTAAACGATATCAACCTCCTTTATGTTGATAAAAATCCAATAACCACAACGATTAATCAACCGATTCTACGTACATTTGTAGCAAAATTAAATTGTAATTTATAGAGATATGGCAAACGACATATTTGACAAGATAAGAGAAAACAAAGGACCAATTGGAAAATACTCCAAAGGAGTTCATGGATACTTTACATTCCCAAAATTAGAAGGGGAAATTGGTCCACGTATGACATTCAGAGGTAAAGAATGTTTAGTTTGGTCATTAAACAACTACCTTGGATTAGCAAATCATCCAGAAGTTAGAGAAGTAGATGCTGCAGCAGCTACTCAGTATGGAATGGCATACCCAATGGGAGCCAGAATGATGACAGGTCAAACTTCTGAACACGAAGCATTCGAAAACGAAATCGCTGAGTTTATGGGTAAAGAAGATGCAACTTTGTTAAACTTCGGTTTCCAAGGAATGGTATCTGCAATCGACACCTTGTCAGGTAGAAACGACGTTATCGTTTATGACAGCGAATCTCACGCTTGTATTTTAGACGGAATGCGCCTACACACTGGTAAACGTTTCGTATTCCAACACAACGATATGGAGTCATTTGACAAACAAATGAAAAATGCAACTGCATTAGCAACGAAAACTGGTGGAGGTATCCTAGTAATTACTGAAGGTGTTTTCGGAATGGCAGGAGACCAAGGAAAATTGAAAGAAATTGTAGATTTTAGAAAATCTGGGAAATATAACTTTAGACTTTTTGTTGATGACGCTCACGGATTCGGTACGTTAGGTGCAACTGGACAAGGCGCAGCTGAAGAACAAGGAGTTCAAGACGAAATCGATATCCTATTCGGGACATTCGCAAAATCAATGGCTTCCGTAGGAGGATTCATCTGCGCAAAAGAGGAAGTAATCGAATTCTTACGTTACAACATGCGCTCTCAAATCTATGCTAAAGCATTACCAATGGTAAACACTATTGGAGCACGTAAACGCCTTGATTTAATTAAAAAACACCCAGAATACAAAGCGAAGTTATGGGAAGTAACTACAGCGTTACAAACTGGATTCAAAGACGCTGGTTTTGACATCGGTAAAACAAATACATGTGTTACACCTGTATTCATGAAAGGTGACTTAGCAGAAGCGACAAACCTAACTTTCGATTTACGCGAAAACTACGGTATCTTCTGTTCAATCGTTATCTACCCAGTAGTACCAAAAGATACAATCATGTTACGTATCATCCCTACAGCTGTTCATAGCTTAGAAGATGTACAATATACAATCGACACATTCAAAAAATTGAAAAGCAAATTAGAAAACGGTGAATACAAATCCGAAGAATTAGCTCACGTTGAAGTAGACACAAAAAAATAGTAACAACATAATCACCCAAAGGGAGAGTTTTCACTCTCCCTTTTTTTGTACCATGAACCAGGAAACATTATTAAATCTCGTTATAGAAGAGTCAGATGCACAACGCAACAGATTCAAAGAAAACTCCAATTTCAAACAATTAAAGAAAGAAGGTCTTCTCTTACATCCCGTTCGAATTAATAAAAGATCCTATGGTTATTTAGATTATCCCGAGTTTACATTCAATATTCCTTTTCAACAAGATACAAACCTTTTTAAATCAGGATTACCAGTAGAAATAGTTACAGACAAAGAACGATTTAAAGCTATACTAATCGGATTAGATGGAAACAATGGAGAATGTCGCATATTTTCTTCTGACTTCCCATCAGAAGTACTAGATGGCAATTTCGGAATACAACTCTCCTTCGATGAGCATACAAATAACATCATGAAAGATGCCATAAAAAACATAGGGAAAAACCCTAAGACTATTGCATTGTTCGATTCTGTTTATTCATCAGATATCAATATTCCAACTAATAAAACAAAAAAACAAATCGATTTCGAAAATCAAAACTTGAATGAAAGTCAAAAAAATGCTATTAAAGAATTACTAGAGATCAATGAAATTGGAGTTATTCACGGGCCCCCAGGTACTGGAAAAACAACAACAATTGTAGAACTATGTAATCAAAAAGTAAAACAAGGTCAAAATATTATTATTAGTACACCCAGTAATGCAGCTATTGATCACCTTGGGAATCAATTAATGAAATCAAACATCCCATTTATTCGCCTTGGCAACAACGCTAAAGTTGCAGAAGAATTAAGACCGTACACTTTAGAAGGGTTAATGGAGAAGGCAAAAATTGATCAACAAATAAAAAAATATCGTATTCAGGCCGATCAACTTAGAAAAATAGCTTTTTCATACAAACGTAACTTCGGAAAAGATGAACGTGATCAAAAAAAACTCATTCTACAAGAGGTAAAATCTATCCGTCAACACATAAAAAAAATCCAAGATGATTTTCAAAACGAATGTTTAAGAAATAATCCTGTAATAATTGGTACACCTGTGGCTATCTATGACTCTTATCTGGACTATAATTCATATGACAGTCTAATAATGGATGAAGCAGCACAATGTTTAGACCCACTACTTTGGGCAATTGCTCCACTAGCAAAACAAATAATTCTAGCCGGTGACCCATTTCAACTTCCCCCTACTGTAATCAGTAATAATGCATTAAAAAAAACTTTGATTGAGCATTTAGTTACACACGCTAACAACATACACCTCTTGAATATACAATATAGAATGGCAGCCCCATTAATTGCCATTTCCAATGCATATTTTTATAATAATAAACTCAAATCCGATATAAACAACACAAAGTATGAACTTCAATTTTTCGACACCGCCGGTGCTGAATATTATGAAAAAGAAGAAGAAGATTCTGGTTCAATATATAATGATGATGAAATTGAAGTGGTTAAACAACTTATAGAAAAGAAGGAACTTAAAAACCATAATACAGTCATCATTGCTCCATATAGTGCACAAGTATCCAAAATAAAACAACAAATACCAGGATTTTTATGCACTACAATTGATAGTATTCAAGGTCAAGAATACGACAATGTTATCGTTTCCCTCGTTCGCTCAAACACCAATGCCAAAATCGGTTTTCTAAAGGATTACCGAAGAATGAACGTAGCTTTGACACGTTCAAAACAAACCTTATACATTGTTGGTGATAGTTCAACGCTAGATAAAGACCCGTTCTACCATTTTTTCCTGAAAAAAATTGAAGAATTAAATGCATACGATTCTATATTCAGTTTGATTTATTAAGATATTTTAACATTTAAACTTAATCTTATTTTTGCAAACAATGTAATTGATTGTACATTTGATTCAGATAATAATTTACGGTTTTTATTTAACACTAATTAATCATTTTTCCCTTTGGGAAAAATGTTAACACCCTACTAAAATATGAAGGCTCTACTATTCCTTCTGTTTCTATGCGCAATGCTAGGAACGGAACTCGTTGCACAAACAAAAGTTTATGCAAATCAATTAACATCACAAAGTCACGTAACAGATGCCCTGAAAAGTGTCGATCAAAATGAATCCACAAGATCAATTACAACTTCTAGCTCCGGAGCTTTGCTTTGGATAGGTTCTTATGATGGTCATATAGAAGTTGAATTCCCCACAATGGTTCCTGCAAATCAAACTTTTTTTGTCCGTATAGAGACTGAAGAAAACATCCTTGATGCTTTATTAGGTGGAACTTTAGCAGATGTACTTTCTGGTCTTGTTGGAGGTATTGCAGCTGGAAATCAAAATTTCACAGTTAATGTAAAAAACAACAACAACTCTGTAATGAACTTATTTTCAGGGGTTGGTAGTAACTTCTCAGGGGAAGGAGCAAAGATTGTAGTAGATTCTATGAACAATAAATATTTAGCAATCACTCCTACGTCACCATATAACAGAGTTAGAATCACAAACAACCTTCACTCACTATTAGGTTTAGGTAATAAAAAGACATTACAAGTGTGGGATGTATTTTATGTAAGCCAACCTTCTCTTTGTAATCAAGCTAAATATACTTCTTATGATTATTCTGGAGTAAATTTAGATTTACTCGGTCTAAGTTCTGTTACTGAAAATATAAATCGCGCAATCGATCACAGTAATAATACTTATTCTAAACTAAGCCTTGGAGTGTTAGGTCTAGCCGCAACCATAACTCAACGTGCGCATTATGAATCTCCATCTATCGTAGGAGAACAATTTGGAATTCGTTTTGGACTTGCTTCAAACCTATTAACAATAGGTGTATTAAATAACATTACAATAAGCGCCTATAAAGGCCAAACTAGATTATATAATCAATCCTTAAATAGTATCATCACTCCTGCTGCCCGAGATTCATTAAATCTAGGATTACCTACAACTATTTACTTTACTCCAACAGCAAGTGTAGATAAAATCGTTTTCTCATTTTCATCTTTACTTGGAGTAAACGTAGCGCAAGAAATAAAGATCTACAACTTTATAAAACGCCCTTCACCTCCATCAATTGATTTATCCAATTCACTTACAAGCATATGTGAAGGAACAATGGCAACCATTTCTGCGACCTCGAATATGCCAAATGCATCCATTTATTATTACGATAATCCATTAAATGGAACGCCTTTAGCCTCATCACCAGCAGGAACTCCAATTCAAATTGGTCCTTTTTCAAATGCCGCAAACATCTTTGCTGCAATCGGTTACCCAGGATGTCCTATCCAATCAATTAGAATTCCTGTTCCAATTTCTGTTACCCCTGGTCCTGATAACAATGATTTGAGTATTCCAAATTTACAGAGCTTGTACTGTGCGATTGACACTATTAACCTTACTCCTCATTCTTCCGTTGGAAATCAAACACGTTGGCATTACGCTAACGGTTTAACATCGATTATTCCTTCGGATACAACTATAAACGGCATCAGCTATTCAATTGATCTGTCAAACAACAACTTGAAAATTAGTGGAGCTTCTAATACGACCAGTCAAATCTATGTGTTTTTAGCTACGCATAATTCTAATACTGGATGTTGGAGTGCTCCTGGTGACCTCTTACCAGTAGTTATCAATATTCAAGACGAACTACCACCAACACTTAGTAGTGCAATTCCTCCTTATTGTTTAATTGAACAAAAAACACTTGCAGATGTTTTTGTTATTCCTGCATTCGTAAAATGGTATGATACTATAAATTCTAGTGTTGAACTACCTAGCTCAACAGTTATGCAACCTGGACATTCATACTTTGCAGCAACTGTGGGTACAAACTGTATCAGTTCCCAACGATTGGAAATCAATCCAACTATTTTAGACGAACCTATTCCAACTACATTAAGCCAAAACCAGTTCTTTTGTTCTTCGGACAATGCAACTATCGCAGATTTACAAGTTACCGGTACAAATATTACTTGGTACGACAATACTGGAGCCCCTATTCCTTCGTCAACAGTTGTTGTTGATCAAGGTCATTATTATGCAACATCTACAGGTAATGATTGTGAATCAGCAAATAAACTTGAAATCATTACAACAATCAGTGATCTACCAACACCAACTACAAATAACACAACTCAATACTTCTGTTCTCAAAATAATCCGACAGTTTCAGATATTGCTGTTACAACTTCAAACGTTTTCTGGTATGAAAACCCGACTGGAGGTTTAGCACTACCAGCAGGAACATTACTTACTGATGGTCAAACATATTACGGTGGAATTGTAAGTACTAATTGTATATCATCAGTTCGTTTAGCAATTACAGTTCACATCGAAACAGTTAGTCCAGCTAATACATCTTCTGCCCTTCAGCAATTTTGTGCTCCTGGACAAGGTCAATCAGCACCAACATTAGCAGATCTTTCTATTAACCCAACTACTGTTAGTTGGTATACGCAAGCGACAGGATCCACTGCGTTGCCATCAACTACTGCCCTTCAGCATAACACAACATACTACGCTGCGAATCAAGGACAGCACTGTGAAAGTTTTGCTCGTACTTTAGTTCATGTACTTATCAATAGTCCTGCAACACCAACTACAGCAAATTCACTCCAAACTTTCTGTTCATCCGTTACACCTACAGTTGCTGATCTTGATGTTAACAACAATACTAATATTACTTGGTATGATGCAGTCATAAATGGGAATTTATTAAATTCTGCTACACAATTAGTGAACAATACAAGTTACTTTGCTTTTACTCATGATCAGGGGTGTATTAGCCCTATACCTTTAGAAATAACTGTAGAAGTAGAATTAATCACTCCTCCTACTTTCACAAATGGCACCCAAGTTTTCTGTCCTCAAACGGTACTTTTTGGTCCTCTAACCATAGCTAATTTGAGTACAAATGGACAATCAATCAATTGGTACACTTCAGCTACTAGCACTTCTGCACTTGCTCCAAGCACTCCCCTTGTAAATGGTCAGACTTATTATGCTTCCCAAAATGGAATAAACTGTGAAAGTAACCATAGAACAGCTCAATATGTGGTCATTGAATCTGTTAGTGAACCCTTTGCAACTGATACAGCTCAAGTGTTTTGTGGATCAACACATCCAACTTTAGCTGATATAGTAATCTCTCCTTCAAACGTAATATGGTATGATGCACAATGGGGTGGTATTCCACTACCGTTAAATACACCATTAGTAACAAACTCTGTTTACTATGCCGCAGGCACAAATGGAAATTGTGAAAGTGGAGACAGAGAACAAGTTATGGTTGCTTTCGAAATTGTACAACCGGTCACAACATCTCAATCTATTCAATACTTCTGTGAACCATTAATAGGTCAACCTGTATTAACTATTGATACGCTTTCAGTAAATCAAACAAACGTAATTTGGTACGACGCTCCAGTTGGAGGTACAATATTGAGTTCAACTACTCCATTGGTTAGCGGTCAAACTTATTACGGGGCATCAAGTCAAGGATTCTGCCAACAGACAACAAGAACTCCAATTTTAGTAATTGTTGAATCTATTACAGCTCCAACAGTTGTGAATCTAATTGAAAATTATTGCTCTTCAGAAGCTCCAACTCTTTCACATCTTCAATTAACAAACCCTAATATTATTTGGTATGACGCTCCCGTAAATGGAAACATACTTTCTACTAATGATATATTAGTAAATAATACACACTATTATGGTGAAATTAATAATGGTACTTGTGCAAGCACAAGTCGAGTTGATGTTCTTGTAAATATAGAAATAGTTTCACCTCCCACATTTAATAATGGGGTACAACTATTCTGCCCTCCAGTTCCACCTTCTCAAAACTTAACTGTTGCAGATCTAAACACTCAAGGTCAATCAATAGTATGGTACAACAGTGCTATTAATGGCAACATTATTCCTACGACTACTGCGTTAACTAACGGCAGTACTTATTATGCGAGTAATCAAGGCATAGGATGTAACAGTTCAATACGTATACCTGTTGTTGTACAAATTGCAAATCCTTCTCCTCCAACAACACAGCAAGCAAACCAACACTTCTGTGGATCAACAACTCCAACAATTGATCAAATTTCAGTTAATCAATCAGGTGTCACTTGGTATATGGACCAAGCATACACCACTGTTGTACAACCAGGAACCAATTTAATAAATGGACAAATGTACTATGGTACATTAGCCGATATTAATGGCTGTATTAACAGTAATCCATTAACTGTAACAACAACTTTTAGTATTTATCAAACCCCGTCAGGATTTGCGAACGTACAATTCTTTTGCAACACAACAGGATCTACATTGACATTAGCAGACCTAGATGTACAAAATCTAAATGTTACTTGGTATGACAACGCTAATCAAGGGAATGTATTAGCTACAACCACTCCTCTTGTTGGAAATACAACTTATTATGCGTTTACGTCAAGTGGTACATGTGTTAATCCAAATGGTGCTGCTATCCACGTTGTGTTTGAAAACATCCCGCCCCCTACAACTACGTCAAGTCAACAAGCGTTCTGCGGTAACAGTGTTTACACACTAGCGGATATTCAAGTTAATGAAAACGGAGTAATCTGGTACAGTACACAAACTGGTGGAACACCATTAGTAAATACAATGCCACTTACTGATCAAATGACTTATTATGCAGCTCTAGAAAGTCAAAATTGTAGTAGTAATTCACGCCTTGCAGTAACAGTCTCTGTTAACCAAGTGCAACCACCAACAACAAATAATAATGTTCAAATATTTTGTAGTACAACAAACAGTACAATTGACGATTTACAAGTAAATGAATCAAATGTACAATGGTACACTACTCCTACTGGTTCGACACCTCTATCAGGATCAACTACATTACAAAATAACACAATCTATTATGCAGGATTAACTCAAGGTGCTTGTGATAGTCAAACGAGATTAGCTATTTATGTTATCTTGGAAAACCTTAGTGCTCCTACTTCTAGCTCTTCACAGCAACACTTTTGTGCAACTACACCTCCAACTATTAACCAAATAGCAGTGGATCAAATGAATGTAGTTTGGAGAGATATAAATGGAGCTCCTCTCGCTGGAAGTACGCCCTTAGTAAATGGACAAACATACTATGCATTTACACAAGGTATTCATTGTATCAGTTCACAAAGTTTAGCAATAACGATTACCATTGACAATCCAAATAATGGTCAAATTACAATTGCAAACCCTACTCCTTGTATTGGAGATACAATAAAATATACAGCACCAACGGGAATGACCAACTACAACTGGGTTGTAAATGGAGGTCAAGTCGTAGCAACAAGTCCAGATGAATCAGAAGTTTTCATAGTTTGGAATGCAACAATTGCAAGTCTAGATTTATCCTATACAACTATGAGCAATTGTATCATCCATCTACCGAATAGTATTCAAATACAATTTGGAAATTGTTCCGATTTGGAAATGAAAAAAGTTGCAAATACAACATCTGCATTCATTGGTGATCATGTTGAATTCACCATCACAGTAACTAACGTAGGAACTGGAATTCAAAGCAATGTAATTGTAAGTGAGATAATCCGTAATGGTTTTAACTATATCAATCATACATCAAGCATTGGAACCTATTCTCCTATTTCAGGCGAATGGATTATCCCTACCATGGCAGCAAATTCAACTGCAACTCTAATTGTAACAGCAGAAGTCTTAGAAGGAGGTGATCACACAAATGTTGCTTCAATTACACATTCAGATATTCCAGATGACAATCCTAACAATGATACTGCTACAGTTTATGTTGATGTTGAATGCTTAACTGTTTACAATGAAATAAGTCCAAATGGAGATGGTAAAAATGATGTACTAGTTATCGATTGCATACAAGAATATCCGAATAACACATTAACCATATTCAACCGATTTGGAACTTTGGTTTACACTGTGAATAATTACAAAAATGATTGGGCAGGAACAGCTAATAAAGGTGCTGTTTATAATTCGAAAGAAGATTTACCAGCTGGAACATATTTCTATGTACTTTCCATTGAAAATGATGAAAAGAAAGAAAAAACTGGTTGGATTTATATAATAAGATAAACTATTTGTTATGAAATTAAGAATAAAACTAATCACGCTTTTCGTTGTTCCTCTTGGATTTCTTTCATTTGGTCAACAACAAGTACATTACACACAATACATGTACAATACAATGATGGTAAACCCTGCGTACGTAGGGACCAGTAATCGACTTGAAGCTCAAGTTATACACAGATCACAGTGGGTGAAATTAGATGGAGCACCTATGACCCAAAACATTGGCGTCCAAGGAAAAGTATTTAAAAACTTTGGGGCTGGTATAAATATTATTAATGATGCGATTGGTCCAACAAAAACAATCTTAGCAACAGCACAAATAGCTGCAAATATTAAGCTTGGAGGAAACATAAGATTATCTGCTGGAATAAATGCAGGTATCGAGTCCCTATCGATTGATTGGGCTAAAGGAAAAATGCAAGACTATACCGATGAATCGATGATGACAAATATAAATCATCGAATCAAACCTGTGGTTGGAGCTGGTCTTTACCTCTATCATAATAATTGGTATGTTGGGGCATCTGTACCAAATTTCATTGAAACTGATCGCTATTCTACAGTTGAAGAACAAATAGTAAATGGGAAAGCTCATTTTAATTTTATTGCAGGTTATGTATTCGAATTGCAAAATGTAAAACTAAAACCGGCTACAATGGTAAAAATGGTAGCAGGAGCACCTGTAAATTTCGATATTTCATTAAATGCTTTACTATATGAAAAATTCACAATTGGTGCAGGTTTTAGAAATCAAGATGCAGTAAGTGCACATGTAGCATATACTATAAATCGATCTTTTATGATTGGATACTCTTATGATTTTGGTGTTTCAAAACTAAGAAAGTATCACCATGGCTCACATGATATCATTTTAAAATATGCGTTGTTAAACAAAGAAAATACAGGTCGATCTGTAAGATTCTTCTAAAACTGAACTTATGAAATTATTAATATTTACGTTGTTTTTTGTAGGTTCTTTATCAGTGCTTAATGCGCAAGGTAGCCTACAAAAAGGTAGTTATGAGTATTCACTTTTAAATTACCCTGATGCAATTACTCATTTAGAGAACTACATTGGAAAAAAAGGAAATGACAATACAGCTGTAATGCTTATGCTTGCAGATAGCTATTATAACACCTTAAATTACTCTAAAGCAAGAGTTCAATATAGTATTCTATATAAGAAAAATCCAAATCTTCTTAAAGAAACAGACCTAATAAAATACATGAACAGTCTACGAATAATTGGAGATCAAGAATCTGCAGACAAAGTATTCGTTACCTATTATGGCGCTAATACAGATAAAGTTAAACTGTATCATTATCAGAAAAAAATGTTGGATTCTGTTATATATGAAGTGGAACAAATTAAACCTCTTAACATGAACACTTCTTCTGGCGAAATAAGTCCTGTAAAGAATGGGAATTTAATTTACTTTTCATCCAATAGAGACGCTTCAAAAGCAGAATTCCCGGGAAATGGGAAGCCATACATGAGTTTATACAGCGCTACTTGGAATGAAAACAGTAATGAACTGTCACAGATTACTGAATTAAAAACAACACACAATAGTAAGTACAACGATGCAACATTAGTCTTTGGGAATGAAAACTTTGTTTTCTTAACTCGTAATTTTGTAACTAAAAAAGGGAAACTAGACGCTGCCAATGGCGAAGTATCCAATTTACAAATTGTAAGAGGAACAATGATAGATAACCAAATTTCAGACATCAAACCTCTTGATTTCAATAGCAAAAACTACAACTGCGCTCATCCATTTATGCTTAAAAATGGTAAAGCGATGATTTTCTCAAGTGACATGCCAGGTGGATACGGTGGTTCTGATCTATACTATGTGGAAATATTTAATGACGGAAGTACTTCAGCTCCGATGAATCTTGGTCCTAAAATCAACACAGCTGGTCGTGAAATGTTTCCAACTGTTCAAAATGACACGTTATATTTCTCCTCTGACGGTCACTTCGGATTTGGTGGTCTAGATTTATTTTTCACTTCGATTACAGATATTCAAACTCCTTCAATCCCAAGAAATATGGGCGAGCCTTTTAACAGCGTTTCGGATGATTTCCATTTTATCTGGACAAAAAATGCAGAATACGCACTGCTATCTTCTAATAGAAAAGGTGGGACAGGCGATGATGACATCTACAGTATTCATGTTCATTTGAAAGACCAAATGATGGAATATAATGGTATTGTAACTTCATCCCCAGAAAAAGAATTGTTAGAAGGCGTGAAAATTGTAGCCCTTAATGAATATAAAGAAATCGTAGCAGAGACAACTACAGACAAAGATGGAAAATACACCCTATTATTACCTAATTCCTCCAATTTATCAGTAGTATTCAGCAAACCGGAATACAGTACGGAGAAAGTTAAAATCACGACTCCAAAGAACGGTCCTGCTGAAAAACTTGATGCTAATTTAACGAGTTATAAATCTTTAACAACAAAATCAGAAGTAGCAGGTTTGGACCAAATTAAGGTAGATCCAATTTATTTCGAATATGCTAAAGCAACAATTACGCAAGAGTCAGAAAAAGAACTTGACAAAATTGTCTTTGCACTAGAAAAATTCCCCGCTATGGTTATTCGAATAGAATCACATACTGACTCTAGAGGGAAAGATGATTACAACCTTGACCTTTCAGACAAAAGAGCAAAGGCAACTAGAGATTATATCATTGAAAAAGGAATTGATGCAAATAGAATTCTAAGTGCGATAGGATATGGAGAAACTAAGCCGCTAAATCACTGTAAGAACGGCGTGAAATGTAGTGAAGAAGAGTTCGCTATTAACAGACGTTCAAACTTTATAGTTGTAACAAAATAGGAACAAATAAGAAACAAAAAAGGGAGTCTAAATTAGGCTCCCTTTTTTGTTTCTTATTATTTAATGTTAATGGTGATGACCTCCAGCTCCGTGAACGTGTCCATGAGCAATTTCGTCTGGCGTCGCAAGACGTACATCAACTACAGAAATATCGAAATTTAAAACCTCTCCTGCTAAAGGATGGTTTAAATCTAAAGTTACTTCTTCTGTTTCTACTTTTGCAATTGTCGCAATAGCAGGTCCTTGCTCTGTATCTAATTGAACTTGCATCCCTATTTGCAATTCGTTGATATCACCTTGGAATCCGCTAGTAGGAACAACATGTAATAACTCTTCACTACGTGTTCCGTATCCGTTTTCAGGTTGAACAACTACATTTTTTGTTGCGCCTTTTTCTAATCCTTCGATTTCGTTTTCTAATCCCGGAATCAATGCACCAACTCCATGTAAATAAACCAATGGCTCACGTCCGTTTGATGAATCTAATACTTCACCATTGTTGTTTTTTAACGTATAGTCTAAAGAAACAACTGAATTTGTTGTAATTTTCATTTTATTAAGAATATGAGTGCAATATCCGATTTTTTAACGAAACTCATTCCCTTTAAAAAGAAAAATATCTAAATATATGTTATTTATATCGCTGGATTCCGAAGATATCCCCCTTACTCAATGAAATAAAGATTCCTTATATATTCCTTACCAACTACAAAAAACACACTTAATTATTTAGTGTTATATTTACGTTAAACTAATTCGCAAGAATAGATGAAAATAAAATTATTCCTCAGCTTTTTACTATTATCCTTTTGTTTTTTCTCAATAGGTCAAAATCAAGGTAACGGTGGTTATCCTAAATCATTTTCGGAAACTCAAGATTCTCAAAACATGATTACGAAAGTTAAACTTCCTACACCTAACATTGTAGAATTAAGATTAGAAGATGAACAAACTGATTTGGATAAATCAGGTCCTTGGAGATTCGCTTACAACCACATCTCATCCATAAACATGAACAATTCAGGAACATGGTCAAACCTAAGGAATGGTGGCAAAATTTGGCAAATCAATATCAAGAGTTTAAATGCTCTTACTTTGAATTTTTTCCTAAAAGAAATACAACTGCCTAAAGGAAACGAACTCTTTTTGTATAACCCTGAAAAAACTTTTGTTCTAGGATCTTTCAATGAAAACCATGTATATAAAGGTGAACTTGGCACAGAATTAATCCCTGGTGACGAAGCTATTATTGAATATTACATCAGCCCAGAAAACTTAACAAAGCCTTTTTCATTAGCTATTAATATGATTGGACATGGATATCGAACAGCTGAAGAATTCCAAGAAAAAGCATTTCGTTCATCAGGCACATGTAATATGAATGTTGCTTGTGCCGATGGATTACCTTGGGAGAATCAAATTAGAAGTGCTGTCATGCTCGTTTCAGGCGGTGTTAATGGTTCAGGGTTTTGTTCTGGGGCAATGATTAACAATACAAACAACGATGGTAAGCCTTACGTTTTAACAGCAAATCACTGTTATTCAAATCCTACGAGCTGGGTTTTCAGGTTCAACTGGCAATCTAGCACCTGTCAACAACCAAACTCTTCCCCTTCTTACAATTCACTTAGCGGGGCGACACTTCGCGCTAGAAAATATGAATCAGATTTCTGCTTAGTTGAAATTACAGGAGGTCTTGAAAACAATACTGTCCCACTAAATTACAACACCTATTTTGCTGGATGGGATCGCACTCAGAATCAACATACAGCTGCAGTAAGCGTTCATCATCCAAGTGGAGACATAAAAAAGATCTCTTTCGATGATAATCCTCCAACAATCCATTCTTACAACTCTATTGCAAACAATACATGGAGAGTAGTATGGGATAGAAATACAACAACTGAGCGTGGATCATCCGGATCTCCCCTCTTCAACCAAGAAGGTTTAATCATTGGACAACTTTGGGGAGGAAATGCAGGATGCTCTAATTTATCTGGTTATGATGCATATGGGGCTGTTTTCAAATCTTGGGAAGACTCCCCAAATATTGACAGTCAACTAAAACACTGGCTTGATCCATATAATATTCAAGCAAATACACTAAATGGATATGACCCTAAAAATAGCGCAACTGTAAACAATGCTGGTATCCAAAATATTTCTTCGCCATCAACTGATAAAATTTGCACCTCTTCAATCATTCCGAAAGTAGTTTTAAAAAACTATGGTTCTGCAAATCTTACTTCAGTACAAATCTTATCTAAAGTAAACGGAACGGTCGTTAATACGTATAATTGGAATGGCAATTTAGCTACAAATAACACAGTTAACGTAGATTTACCTTCCATTTCATTAGCATTTGGATCGCATACATTAACTTTTGAAACAAGTTTACCAAACGGCCAAGCAGATGAAAACACGAGTAATGACAGCCAAACGAAATCAATGATTGTTGATAATAAACCAAATGAAATAAAAATTGAAATATTAACCGATTGTTACTCCGAAGAAACCAGGTGGCAAATTAAAGACATTAATAACGTAGTAGTCGAAAAAGGAGGAAACATCACAGTACCTGGTGAAAATCAAACGGGAACTTACGATAGAAACCATAGTTCAAAATATCCCCAAAGTTCATTAATAACAGTGAATACATGTCTTAATAACGGTTGTTACATTTTTACTATTTTTGATCAAGGGAGAGATGGTCTTGAAGCTGTACCTTACGGATGTCCAATAAATGGTTCTTATTCCATAACAAATGGACAATCTCAGGCTTATGTAACCATGCTGCAACCAAATTTTGGAGCTACAAAAAGTCATAACTTCTGTGTAGAAACAAATGTTTCAACCCACTCGATGGATCTTGTTGAACTAAACATCTATCCCAATCCTTCAAATGGAAAATTCATTGTAGATTGGAATGAAAAAACAGAACAAGCAGATTTTGATGTGTTAGATATAACAGGTAGAAAAGTTACATCAGGAAAATTAGAGCAAAACAAGCAAACAATAGATTTACAACATTTGTCCTCTGGAAAATACCTTTTCAAAGTTTCAACCGAAAATGGTGTAATCATGAAAACGATAGTACTTCAATAAAAGAGTTAATATGATAAAGCCCCAATTGCACGATGCAATTGGGGCTTTTTTTATACCCATGTTAAAATCCAATCTTTTTGAAAAAGAACATATTCAATCTTAGTTACATTTGATCCATGAGAAATGATATAATCACTCCCACTTCTTGAAACAACAAAATCAGATTGAGGTTTTAGATCAACTCCTCCTAACTTTTTATATAACGCCTCCTTTGCAGACCAAATCAATAATAATTCCCAATCCGACCAATTCGTTTGTATTTCTTCGGCACACATAAAATACTCCTTTTGCTGAGATAAATTCATGTTTTGACCTTCAACATCTACT
Organism: Taishania sp.; assembly: GCA_030150045.1. Taxonomy (GTDB): domain Bacteria; phylum Bacteroidota; class Bacteroidia; order Flavobacteriales_D; family Crocinitomicaceae; genus Taishania. The sequence goes on along the minus strand of JASLGM010000022.1, from coordinate 51,191 downwards.
CCAATACTATCCTTTGAAAAAGCCATAGCAATAAACTCTTTCCGATGTGAAATAGAAATCTCCTTTTGATACACTTCAGCTAAAAAAGGTTTGCCAAGGGCATTATACTTTAAAGGCTTTTCATATCCTAAGGCATCTAACATTTGTTGTACCCCTCCTTTTTCCATATCTCTTTTCGAAAATCCTTTCGCTAAAAGTTCAAAGTAGTCTAGTCGACGAAGCAAAAAAACGTCCACTTCTTCCTTTTTCGCTTGAAATACTATTTCATACATCGATTTACTTGGATTTAATTATATTTGTTATCAATCAAATATAGTTGAAATTGAAACAAAAATGGCTCAATATTCTGAGAGGATTATTCTTAATCCCTCTTGAAGTTTTTCTTTTCATAAGTATTTCCTTCTTTATATATGTTGTTCATAAAGCAACAATAAAAGAACCAAAAGTAACACCCCTATCCATTCCTGAAAGGGTACAAATTGCAGATAATTATTATGCTATAGGTGACAACTATTTAAAGCTAAATGACAAAGGCATTTGGGAAATGTATGTTGAAGGAACACCGTACCAACGTGGTTTAATCTATGGTTCCTTGTCCAAAGAGCTATCCGAACATCAAGAAGAGGTATTCGTTGCTTCAATAAATGAATTTGTTCCAAAAGGATTTTTCCAAAATGTCTTGAAAATAATCGTGTCTTATTTTAACTCAGACATTCCCAATTACCTCCCGTTAGAATTTCAATCAGAAATCTTTGGCATATCTAAATACTTTAGTGATAAATACGATTACATCGGATCAAAATACAGTCGTATTCTAAATTACCACGCCGCACACGACATGGGACATGCACTAAACGATTACAGTGTGGTAGGTTGCACTTCCTTCGCTGTACGTAACGAAAAGAGTGAAGACAAATCCATTCTTGTTGGTCGAAATTTCGATTTTTACGTCGGTGACGACTTTGCTAAAAATAAAATGATACTGATCATGCGTCCATCGTCAGGATATGCATTTACCTCTGTTACATGGGCAGGATATATGGGAGTATCTTCAGGCTTAAATGAAAAGGAAATTAGTGTAACCATAAATGCTGCAAAATCAGATCTACCAACAGCAGCAAAAATGCCTATTGGCTTATTAGCAAGAGAGATTTTACAATATGCTAAAAACGTAGATGAAGCCATTGCAATTGCTAAAAAAAGACAAGTATTTGTTTCTGAAAGTATACTTGTAAGTTCTGGAAAAGAAAACAAAGCTGTTATTATTGAAATTTCACCCAATAAATTCGGTGTAAAAGAAATGGATGGAAATACATTAACATGTGCCAATCATTATCAATCAGACACCTATAAAAAAGATGAAGCCAACTCATCTAATATTATGAACAGTGATTCTAAATATCGTTTTGATCGTACAAATACACTACTTCAATCACAGACTTCGCTGACAGCACAAACAGCAGCAAATATACTTAGAGATCAAAAAGACGTTTATGGTGACTCACTTGGAATGGGAAATCCAAGAGCAATCAATCAACTTTTGGCACACCACAGTGTTATCATTCAACCACACACATCCTTATTTTTTGTTTCCACCACTCCCTATCAATTAGGCGAGTACATTGGACTCAACCTCAAAAAATCCATCCATCAGAAAAAACACGTATACGATCAAATTATTGAGGAAGACCCTTTTTTAAAGAGCAAAGCTTATCAACATTTCGAAGATTACAAAAATCAAAAAAGTGAAATAAGTGCTTTTTTAAACGGAAAATCTAAACTAAACTTAACAGATTCACAAATAGCATCTTTCGTTCAATCCAATTCAGAATCATATGTCACTTATGAAATGCTTGGCTTATACTTTAAGAAAAAAGAAGACTATTCAAAAGCCATCGCTCAATTCGAAAAAGCATTGACAAAAAAAGTAGTTTCTAAAGACGGAGAAGAAAATTTACAGAAATTAATCGACCATTGTAAAAGCAAACTATAATGAAAATAGCAAACGACTTGCTTAACGCAATTACCTACGCAAAAGAAAATACACCGTTCTATCAAAAACAACTACATAACATACATATCCATTCAGATTTCACTCAAACTGATTTCAATAAAATCCCTTTTACAACAAAGGATGACGTCTCAAATTACAACAAAGATTTTTTAGCTGTTTCATTAACAGAGGTGATCGAATATGCCACAACATCTGGAACATCTGGAAAACCTGTTACCGTTTATCTAACTGAAAATGACCTGAAAAATTTAGCCTACAACGAAGCACAATCTTTAAAACAATTAGAGGTCAACGCAAACGACGTTATACAACTTATGACCACCATGGATAGACAATTTATGGCTGGTCTTGCTTACTTTTTAGGTACTAGAGAAATCGGTGCTGGAATAATACGAATTGGCCCAGGAGTACCACAATTACAATGGCAATCTATTTTTGAAAACGACGTCACCACACTCATAACTGTACCTAGTTTCATCCTCTCTCTCCTCTCCTATGCCAAGGAAAACAACATTGATTGGACACTAAGTAAAGTCACAAAAATTATGTGTATCGGGGAACCTATACGTACCAATGATTTTCATCTAAACACACTTGGAAAACAAATTCAATCACAATGGGATGTAGATCTGTTTTCAACCTATGCATCAACAGAAATGAGAGCCGCTTTTACAGAATGTACTCAGCAAAAAGGTGGGCATCTTATTGATAAACTATTGCATTTAGAAGTAATTGATGAACATGGAAATCAAGTCGAAACAAATGAAATTGGAGAAGTTGTTATTACCAACTTAAACAATCAAGGAATGCCATTAATCAGGTATAAAACCGGAGATTTAGCCAAATATCTCACAGAAAAGTGCCCTTGTGGTCGAAATACGCCTCGCCTAGGTCCAATTATCGGCAGGAAAAACCAAATGATTAAATTCAAAGGCACAACCCTTTTTCCAAACACCATTTTTGACGTTTTTGACCAAGATAAACGCATCCCTCTATACAAAATAGAAGTTGCTAAAGACTACCTCGGTCAAGACACCTTAACCGTATTGCTTCCAAAATCCATTGAAAACAAACTAAACCTAGAGGAATTAGCACAAAATTGCAGGGCAAAAATAAAAGTTGTTCCACACATCATCTTCCTTGAGGACGAATACCTTAGAGATCAAATCTTCAAGAAACACATGCGAAAACCTGAAAAGATCTCTTTTAAATAATCAGAAAATTGTTAAATTCGAAGAAAGGCATGCATTTTGCATAGCTTTAGTATACAAAGACAATAACCCATGAAAAGAATTATATTTTCCTTCTTCATTGCCCTTTTGGGAATCACGCAAGTACAAGCACAAGCAAAAATTGAGGACCTCTTCAAGGCTTCAGAATCACAAATAACATGGTTAGGCATAGATTTCAGCCAAGTAAAATTGATTGGTCAATTTTCTCAATTTGCTGATTTCGGATCAAAATCTGCTACCAACATGAAATTAGAATTTTTCCCAGAATGGAACAGCATGATTATCCGCGAACCAAGTAAATACGACATCAAAGGAATGGTGCGCAAAGACCGTATCGAATACAATACAAAATGGGTAAACGAAAACAATAAAAAGACCCCTACAGAAGACCTCGAAGCAGTTAACGAGCCCAACTATTCAAAAGAATTTATTCAAGAACACATCAACCAACAACGTTATGGTATTTCTAACGGTTTAGGCCTCTTGTTCTTTGCCGAATACCTTAATAAAACAACCGATTTGGCAAAAATCCACTTCCTTGTTATCGACATGGATACACGTGAAATCGTCTTACAAGACACTTTTGAAAGTAAACCTGGTGGAATGGGCATCAAAAATTATTGGGCGAAACCCTATGCCAACATCATCAAACAAATCCACGACGAAAGATACTTCATCTGGAAAGATGAAATTTTGAACAAAAAGTAATCCTATTCTTTTTGTCTTACGAAAGAGTCGCGCTGAAAAGTGCGGCTTTTTTTATTCCATCATTTCATGTTTTTTATCTGGTAGCCTTAACGGTCTACGCGTTTTAGTAAACTTCAGCAAAACGGTTCACCAGCTGTTTACCAAGTGCTTCCTCTGGTCGCATTGGCAAACTAGCGTTCACACCATTTGCCGTTCGTTTAGCTATCACGCTCCGCCCTGGCTTGAAAACGATCCTCTTTTCTACCAAAAACTTCCTTCTAAAAAACTTACCCCCGCGTAAGGGATAGCAGTGGCATCCTTTTGTGAACGCAGTGAAACAAAAGATAAAACGAATAGCCCGACCCTTCCACAAAGTTTACTTTGAGAAGGGATACGCCCCAGAAAAAAAACAAACCATTCATTTCACTTATTTAACTTCATCTAAAACAAATGAAATGACATTCTTATCGACATATTGCATAAATTAGCAACATAAAATAGCCTTCATTGTATGTCTATGAAAATAAATTTCAGAAAATAATAGCAGATTACTTTCAGCATCAAAAGAGCAGCAAATAAAACGAAAAACCGTTAAAAATTCCAATCAATGAAAGTAATTATAGAAACGGAAAGACTGATAATTCGACAAATACAAGCCACAGACACGGACGATATGTTTGAACTTCATACCGATCCCGAAGTCCATAAATACTTGGCGAATAAAACTGTGAAAAACAAAGAAGAAATCATCGAAATAATTCGTTTTCTAAATCAACAATATGAGGATTACGGTGTTGGTCGTTGGGCAATAATTGACAAAAAAACGAATGATTTCATCGGTTGGACAGGTTTGGAATATGTCACAAAAGAAGTAAATAATCATAAAAATTATTACGATCTTGGATATAGACTTCACAGAAAATTTTGGGGAAATGGAATTGCAACGGAAAGTGCCTTAGCTTCATTAGACTATGGTTTTGATCATCTCAGCTTGAAAGAAATCCATGCAATTGCCGATTGTCAAAATGAAGGTTCGAACAAAATCCTAAAAAAAATAGGCTTCCAATATATTGAGCAATTTCTCCTCGATGAAGTGCCGCATAACTGGTATAAAATTGACAAAAAGGCCTATACAGAAAGAAAGTAAAACCATTTTTATCCGTTTCAAAAAACAAATAATTAGCCTTTTACAAAAAAAAACATCCCTACACCAATCCTATTTTAACACAATAATTTACATAAATTCACATCACTATGATAAAATTTGCATATACCATACTCTACGTTCAGAACGTTACACAATCAGTCGAATTTTACGAAGCCGCATTTGGTTTCACAAGAAAATTCATTACTCCCGAAAATGATTACGGTGAACTTTTAGTCGGAGAAACGGCTCTTTCATTTGCTTCAATTCCTCTGGCGTCATCCAATCTACCCGATACTTTCACAGAAAGTCATTTAGCCAATAAACCTTTTGGATTTGAGATTGGTTTTACCACAGAAAAAGTAGACGAAACCTTTTCCAAAGCCGTGAACGCAGGAGCCACAATTGTTGCACCCCCCAACACAAAACCGTGGGGCCAGCGTGTGGCGTACCTTAGAGACATCGATGGTTTTCTCATCGAACTTTGTACCCCAATGGAATAACCGAAAAAATCTTCCTTCTGAAAACCTCATCCCGCGTAAGGGATAGCAGTGATATCCTTTTGTAAACGTAGTGAAACAAAAGATAAAACGGATAGCCCGACCCTTTCTCGAAAGTTTACTTGGGAAAAGGGTTACGCCAAAAAAGAGAGGAAAAAAAGGGCAAAAAAAAAAGCGAGTCGCCCCGCTTTGAATGTTTTCACAACGGAATAATCCTTATTGTGATTTGCTTTCAAGTGTTACAAATATATTCAAAATTTCTTAATATCCTAATTCATAATAAATTATTATATTCGAAAAGTAAACTAGAAAAGAAAACCACTTTACTAATCACACTTATGAAACGAATTTTAGGACTTGACTTGGGGGTCACAAGTATTGGCTGGGCTTACGTAAAAGAAGCTGAAATGGAAGATGAAATCTCATCAATTGAAAAAATAGGGGTTCGAGTAAACCCATTAACTACGGACGAACAAACAAATTTCGAAAAAGGAAAAACAATTACTACAAATGCCAATAGAACATTGGCAAGATCCGCTAGACGAAATTTACAGCGTTATAAATTACGTCGTGAAAATTTGATTCAAATTCTTAAAGATCATAATTGGATAGACGAAAAAAGTTTGTTGTCAGAAAATGGAAATCATTCCACTTTTGAAACATACAGATTAAGAGCAACATCAGTAAATGATAAAATTTCGCTAAATGAGTTTGCTCGTGTCTTACTTATGATTAATAAAAAAAGGGGATATAAAAGCAGTCGTAAAGTTAACAACTCCGAAGAGGGACAGCTTGTTGACGGAATGGATGTAGCGAAAAAACTTTATGAAGAAAATATTACTCCTGGTCAATTTGTGTTGCATTTATTGAAATCAGGAAAAAAGAAAGTTCCTGAATTCTATCGTTCAGATTTACAATCTGAATTTGATAAAATATGGAATTTTCAGAAGCAATTTTATCCAGAAATATTAACTGATGAATTTAAAGAATCAATAAAAAGTAAAGGGCAAAAAGTTACTTCTCAAATTTTTTACACCACTTATAAGTTTAATACTGCTGAAAATAAAGGTACGAGAGAAGAAAAGAAATTTCAAAATTATTATTGGCGCAATGAAGCTCTATCAAAACAATTAGCAAAAGAAGAAGTTGCTTATATTTTAGCTGATATTAATGGTCAAACCTTTAATTCATCCGGTTATTTAGGTGCAATTTCGGACAGAAGTAAAGAATTGTTTTTCAACAAGCAAACGGTTGGGCAATATCTCTATCAGCAAATACAAGATTCGCCACATACACGTTTAAAAAATCAAGTCTTTTATCGACAGGATTATTTAGATGAATTTGAAACAATTTGGGAGAAACAAGCATCTTTTCATGATTGCTTAACCCCAGCTTTAAAACAAGAAATTAGAGATATTGTAATCTTCTATCAACGAAAATTAAAATCACAAAAGAATTTAATCAGCATTTGTGAGTTTGAAAACAGACAAATAATCATTGATGGGAAAACGAAGAAAGTAGGTTTAAGAGTCGCACCGAAAGCTTCTCCTCTATTCCAAGAGTTTAAAATTTGGCAGCAGCTTCACAATGTCCGGCTAAAAAACAAAAAATCGGGTGAAATTATTGAGTTATCACAAGAAGCAAAAGAACTTCTCTTTTCTGAGTTGAACCTTAAAGGGAAAATGTCTAGTTCAAAAGTGCTTTCCCTCCTTGAAAATGGAAAGCAATATGAATTAAACTACGAAGAATTAGAGGGCAATAATACAAATGCAGCCATAAGTAATGCCTTAATTAGCATACTCGATTATGAAGGTTATGACATTAAAGAATCTCTAAAGATAAAATTGAATAAGGACGAAATTACGATCTCAGATTTAGATGCTCCTTCTTCAAATATTAAAGATATGTTTAGCTCTATTCTAAAGGACTTGAAAATAGATGATACTCTAATCGATTTTGATGCGGAACTAGAAGGTAAATTATTTGAAAACCAAACTTCTTATGCTTTCTGGCACCTTCTCTATTCCTATGTCGAAGACGATTCGAAAACTGGAATGGATTTATTGCACAAACTCTTACAAGAAAAATATGGTTTCAAATTAGAGCATGCAAAAATACTAGGCAACATAGTATTTACTGACGGTTATGGTAATCTCAGTACAAAAGCTATGCGGGAAATATATCCATATATTAAAGAAAATGAATATAGTGTCGCTTGTGAACAAGCAAATTATCGACACTCCAAAAATTCTTTAACAAAGGAAGAATTAGAGAATAGAGAATTAAAACCTAGATTAGATATTCTTCAAAAAAACAGTTTAAGAAATCCAGTTGTAGAAAAAATTCTTAATCAAATGGTTAATGTAATTAATACTTTAATTGACACAGAGAATGAAAAACTTAAACTTGAAGGATTAGCACCTAATTTCCAATTTGATGAAATTCGAATTGAACTTGCTAGAGAGCTTAAGAAAAACGCCAAGGAAAGAGGTGAAATGACCCGTCAAATAAATACTGCAAAAAAACAACATGAAGATATAATAAAGCTTTTACAAAGAGAAGATCAATTAATGAATCCAACTCGAAATGACATCATACGTTATAAACTCTATCAAGAATTGAAAAACAATGGTTATAAAAACTTGTATACCGGAGAGTATATTGAACGTAAAGATTTGTTTACCAATAAATACGATATTGACCATATTATTCCACAATCAAGATTATTTGACGATAGTTTTTCGAATAAAACACTGTGTCCAAGAAAAATCAATATTGAAAAGGGAAACAAAACAGCATATGATTATGTTCTCGACACCTTTGGTCAAAGCAAAGCAGATGAATTTGAGTTAAACATAAAAAGTTTAAGTTCTTCAAAAGAAGAGGGTCTTTCAAAAGCAAAAGCTCAAAAACTAATTAAAAAAGGAAGTGAAATTGGTGAAGGTTTTATTGAAAGAGATTTACGTGACTCTCAATATATTGCCAAAAAAGCGAAAGAGATGCTTTTCGAGATTTCACGTTCAATTGTAACAACCTCTGGATCTATCACTGATCGTTTAAGAGATGATTGGGGCTTGGTCAATGTTATGAAAGAATTAAACTTACCTAAATATAAAGCAGTAGGTCGAACAGAAATCATAGAAGTTAAGGGGAATAAAAAAGAAATCATTCAAGATTGGACGAAGCGAAACGACCATCGTCACCATGCCATGGACGCATTAACTATTGCCTTTACGAAAAGGAGTTATATTCAATACTTGAACAATCTGAATGCGAGGAAAGAAGAACATCAATCCATTTCAAATGTAAAAGGAAGAAAAGCAATTGGATCATCTCAAATAAAATTAACAACGAAAGATATCTTAGGTATTGAAGAAAAAGAAACAAAAACCATCAAAGATGCATTGGGGAATCGAAAAAGAATTTTCATTGAACCTTTACCACAATTTAGACAAAAAGCTAAAGAATTATTAAGCAATGTACTCATATCTCATAAGGCTAAAAACAAAGTTGTTACCATAAATAAAAACAAAATATCAGGAAATAGCTCAATTCAAAAAGCTTTAACACCAAGAGGTCAATTACATAAAGAAACGGTGTATGGGAAGTATCAATACTATCAATCAAAAGAAGAAAAAATAGGACCGAAATTTGATCTAAACATCATCAATCTCGTAAGTAATCCTCTTTATCGAGAATTGCTATTGGCTCGTTTGGAAGCAAATGAAAATGATCCTAAAAAAGCATTTGGTGGGAAAAACGCACTAAACAAAAATCCTATTTATTTATCGATTGATAAAACAGAAGTACTTCCTGAAAAAGTGAAATTAACATGGTTAGAAAGTGATTTCTCTATCCGAAAAGATATAACACCTGACAACTTCAAGGATGCAAAATCAATTGAAAAGGTTCTTGATTTACGCTCAAAAGAGTTATTACTTGATCGATTGATAAAATATGGCAATGATTCTCAAAAAGCATTTTCTGATTTAGAGAAGAATCCAATTTGGTTCAACGAAGAAAAAGGAATTGCTATGAAAAGAGTGAAAATTAGTGGTGTTACAAATGCTAAAGCAATACACTTTAAAAAAGATAAAGAAGGGAAAAATATACAAGACTCAGATGGAAACCTTATTCCAACAGATTACATCAGTACAGGTAATAATCATCATGTTGCTATATATGTAGATGAAAAAGGTAATTTACAAGAAAAAGTTGTTTCATTCTTTGAAGCTGTTATTCGTGTGAATGAAGATTTACCTATTATTGACAAATCGTTTAATGAAGGAATTGGTTGGAAATTTTTGTTTACTATGAAACAAAATGAACTCTTTGTTTTCCCAAATGAGAAAACAGGATTTAATCCAGAAGAAATTGATTTACTTGATCCTGAAAATAAAGGTTTAATCAGTCCTAATTTATTTAGGGTGCAAAAGATAACAACTGGAGATTACACATTCCGAAACCACTTAGAGACAACAGTTGAAGTCAACACATTATTAAAGAATTTAACATACAAAAGGTGTACTACCTCTGGATTGAAGAAATTAATAAAAATTCGAACCAATCATCTTGGTGAGATAGTACAAATTGGTGAATACTAGTAACTAAAGCATCCTTACCAGGATGCTTTTTTATTTTACATTTAATTCATGAAAACTTAACGCCTCATATGGAACCATTTAAAAATCAATACGTTTAACCACATTAAACCTATAAATGATTCCCTATCATGTTAAAAAGAACTTTACATTTTAGTAATCCTGCTCATTTGTTTATGCGAAATGGGCAGTTAATGATTGATCTAAAAAACGAACAAACGGATTTACGCTCTGTTCCTATCGAAGATATCGGACTAGTCGTCTTAGAACATCCACACATTACATTATCGATTGCGCTCATTCAAGAATTAGCAAATGAAAAAGCCGCTATCATTACCTGCGACCAAACCTATCTTCCAAATGGTATGTTTTTACCCTTAAACGGAAATTCGGAGCAAACGGAACGCTTCCGTAAACAAACAGAAATTAGTGAACCCCTAAAGAAGCAACTGTGGAAACAAACCATTCAAGCCAAAATTGAAAACCAAGCACTGGTATTGGAAAGAATGGGATTAAATGCTGAGCGTTTGAAATACCTTGCTGACAAAGTGTTAAGCGGCGACACAACGAACTGTGAAGGGCAAGCAGCAGCTTATTACTGGAAAACACTTTACGGCCTAAATTTCTTTCGTTCTCAAGAAAGAACAAGCCCAAATGCCCAATTAAATTACGGTTATGCCATACTCCGATCTACCATGGCGCGTGCTTTGTGTTCTACAGGATTACACCCTTCACTCGGAATATTTCACAGAAATAAATACAATGCTTTTTGTTTAGCCGATGACATTATGGAACCTTATCGTCCATTGGTCGATTTAGTGGTTCTAGATTTATTACATAAAGATTTGACAGATGAATTAACCTCTGAACAGAAAATCGAATTATTAAAAATCCCTCAATTAGACACAACGATACAACAACTCACCCGCCCATTATTTCACGCCGTCAGTATGACCACAGCAGGTTTATACAAGTGCTATATTGGAGAGAACAGAAAGATTCCCTACCCTACGCTACATGTTAAGTAATTCACGCTTTAATGCATATCGATCGATGTGGGTAATGGTATTATTCGACTTGCCAACCGAAACAAAAAAAGAACGCCGTGATGCGTCACAGTTTCGGAAAAGGTTACTTGAAAACGGTTTCAATATGTTTCAATTTTCAATCTATCTCCGTTTTTGTCAGAGTACAGAAAATGCAGAAATGCATATAAAAAGAGTAAAATCTCTTTTACCAGAGAAAGGGAAGATTGGTATCTTTTCTATTACAGATAAACAATTCGGGAATATGGTCATTTACCATGGCCATAAAGTAGAGAAAACACCTACCCCATCCCAACAGCTAGAATTATTTTAATATCCTAACATGGATACTTTGTCAAAAGAAAGCGGTCATTTTTTTATTTCAAAAAATGACCGCTAAATCTTTTAGTTACAAGCATACCTCAAGGTACGTTGTATTTGATCCTATAAATTTAAGAACTTGAAAGCAAATCACAACTCAGTATTTAACGTGCCAGCTTCAATGTCTGTTGTATTTGATCCTATAAATTTAAGAACTTGAAAGCAAATCACAACCAGATGTTGTATCGTCCGCTTTCTCCTCTGGTTGTATTTGATCCTATAAATTTAAGAACTTGAAAGCAAATCACAACAACAGCAACAGGCGATGACGGAGATACACAGTTGTATTTGATCCTATAAATTTAAGAACTTGAAAGCAAATCACAACTAAATCCATCCTCATCAAAGTTGTCAACATGTTGTATTTGATCCTATAAATTTAAGAACTTGAAAGCAAATCACAACATTATAGTTAATGGGTGAAATATTATGTGAGTTGTATTTGATCCTATAAATTTAAGAACTTGAAAGCAAATCACAACTGGTTCACTTCCAGCATGGAAATCATTTGCGTTGTATTTGATCCTATAAATTTAAGAACTTGAAAGCAAATCACAACACACCGATAACATTAAGTATTTCCGTCATTGTTGTATTTGATCCTATAAATTTAAGAACTTGAAAGCAAATCACAACGGAGTTGATCGACAGGGATACCGACTTAACGTTGTATTTGATCCTATAAATTTAAGAACTTGAAAGCAAATCACAACAATGGTAGCTTTAGATAAAAATTTGAATGCGTTGTATTTGATCCTATAAATTTAAGAACTTGAAAGCAAATCACAACAAACGTGATGCGCTCCGCTGGTGTAGGTGGCGTTGTATTTGATCCTATAAATTTAAGAACTTGAAAGCAAATCACAACTAGTTTTATCTAAATAGAACATAGATGTACGTTGTATTTGATCCTATAAATTTAAGAACTTGAAAGCAAATCACAACAACAGATCAATACTGGAAGCATAGTCACTCGTTGTATTTGATCCTATAAATTTAAGAACTTGAAAGCAAATCACAACTCACTACTTCATCTACTTCACCTGTAATATGTTGTATTTGATCCTATAAATTTAAGAACTTGAAAGCAAATCACAACAGTTTACATCAGCGTGTCCTAAGTTAGATGGTTGTATTTGATCCTATAAATTTAAGAACTTGAAAGCAAATCACAACTAGTGGTAACTTTTTAAAGATTTCTTGTTTGTTGTATTTGATCCTATAAATTTAAGAACTTGAAAGCAAATCACAACTAGTTGCAGTCCATTGAATTGATTGGTTTGGTTGTATTTGATCCTATAAATTTAAGAACTTGAAAGCAAATCACAACTAGGAGGTATAATTATATCTGTTGCTGGTGGTTGTATTTGATCCTATAAATTTAAGAACTTGAAAGCAAATCACAACAACAAGTCGTAATGCCATTTACTTTTTCAGGTTGTATTTGATCCTATAAATTTAAGAACTTGAAAGCAAATCACAACACCCGTTTAATTTCGTATTAGCCTCGTGGTGTTGTATTTGATCCTATAAATTTAAGAACTTGAAAGCAAATCACAACCGTAGAGCTTACCGCTGTTACATCTGTTGAGTTGTATTTGATCCTATAAATTTAAGAACTTGAAAGCAAATCACAACCTAAGGATTCAATCGAAACTATCAGAAAGAGTTGTATTTGATCCTATAAATTTAAGAACTTGAAAGCAAATCACAACAAACTTTTCGTTAGTCCAAGAACTATACTAGTTGTATTTGATCCTATAAATTTAAGAACTTGAAAGCAAATCACAACTGAGCGAAGCGGTCGAACACTACCCTTAGAGTTGTATTTGATCCTATAAATTTAAGAACTTGAAAGCAAATCACAACGAATATGGAATGTTTAATAACACCCCTCTTGTTGTATTTGATCCTATAAATTTAAGAACTTGAAAGCAAATCACAACATTCCTCAACAAAGACATGTGCCACCCTAAGTTGTATTTGATCCTATAAATTTAAGAACTTGAAAGCAAATCACAACATATAAGTTTGAATAACCAAGATAGCTTATGTTGTATTTGATCCTATAAATTTAAGAACTTGAAAGCAAATCACAACTAACAACTCTAGCCTCTTCCAAATCCTTAGGTTGTATTTGATCCTATAAATTTAAGAACTTGAAAGCAAATCACAACAATCGCCCTGGTGTAAGTGTGTAGTTCAGAGTTGTATTTGATCCTATAAATTTAAGAACTTGAAAGCAAATCACAACTACTTCCAGTCGTTTAATTGAAGTGGTTATGTTGTATTTGATCCTATAAATTTAAGAACTTGAAAGCAAATCACAACAACTATTTGAATAGAGGATGTTTAATGATGGTTGTATTTGATCCTATAAATTTAAGAACTTGAAAGCAAATCACAACAAGGAAAAGTTACTGTTGAAGAGGTACGTAGTTGTATTTGATCCTATAAATTTAAGAACTTGAAAGCAAATCACAACAAATACGGAATATTTAATAGCACCCCTCTTGTTGTATTTGATCCTATAAATTTAAGAACTTGAAAGCAAATCACAACTACCCACATAATCAACTTTAGTTGGTGGATGTTGTATTTGATCCTATAAATTTAAGAACTTGAAAGCAAATCACAACACTTCCTTGACAAAGGGCAAAGAATGGTCGTTGTATTTGATCCTATAAATTTAAGAACTTGAAAGCAAATCACAACAGACAAGGTAATTGGGTGTTGAGGAACACGGTTGTATTTGATCCTATAAATTTAAGAACTTGAAAGCAAATCACAACTCGCCTGGTCGCTTGCTTTAAATCCCTCTTGTTGTATTTGATCCTATAAATTTAAGAACTTGAAAGCAAATCACAACGAAATTGTGCATCAGCACTTTGTTTAATATGTTGTATTTGATCCTATAAATTTAAGAACTTGAAAGCAAATCACAACACAATATTATATATTAAATAAAAAAAAATAGTTGTATTTGATCCTATAAATTTAAGAACTTGAAAGCAAATCACAACACTTCCAAGAATTTAATTCTATTGGTAGGTGTTGTATTTGATCCTATAAATTTAAGAACTTGAAAGCAAATCACAACGCTGTGCAACAAAATAGGTCAGTTTATTATGTTGTATTTGATCCTATAAATTTAAGAACTTGAAAGCAAATCACAACAAGTTGCCTTATCTCATTGGTGGATGATGGTTGTATTTGATCCTATAAATTTAAGAACTTGAAAGCAAATCACAACAATTTTCTGTATCTTTTACCAGCTTCAACAGTTGTATTTGATCCTATAAATTTAAGAACTTGAAAGCAAATCACAACACATCTATTGGGGTAATGGTAAAACCTCCCGTTGTATTTGATCCTATAAATTTAAGAACTTGAAAGCAAATCACAACAACAAATGTACGCAACCATTTTGGTTGTGCGTTGTATTTGATCCTATAAATTTAAGAACTTGAAAGCAAATCACAACTGGATATGTTGGATTTCTTCTCTCCCAAATGTTGTATTTGATCCTATAAATTTAAGAACTTGAAAGCAAATCACAACCACCTCACTAAGTGTTGACGAGTTCATTCAGTTGTATTTGATCCTATAAATTTAAGAACTTGAAAGCAAATCACAACCTAACGGTTCGTTTATTCGATTTATCGGACGTTGTATTTGATCCTATAAATTTAAGAACTTGAAAGCAAATCACAACAAGAACCCAAATTAGATAGAATTATAAAGAGTTGTATTTGATCCTATAAATTTAAGAAATTATGGATAGGTTAATACCTATTTAAAGGAATCCATGCTTATGACAAGCATAAGTGATAGCAAATCACAACGATAATCAAGGTAAAACAAGCCACAACAAAGTTGTATTTGATCCCTTAAAATTAAGAAATTATGGATAGGTTAATACCTATTCATCCCAAACACTTAAAAAGCGGGTTAGAAAGCTAAAACATCAAGTTTTTACACAAAAATAACTACTCCTAAACAAGGTATTCAGGTCAGCATTCACACCATTTATTGATTTATCAAGCTCATTCTCATCCAATAAACACTTGTTTTCCAATACTTCTTCCACATCAATTTCTTTAGAATTATTTTTTACTTTAAAAAAAAATCATTGCTTTTTGTCTTACGAAAAAGTCGAAATTTAAAGTCCGTGCTATTTTCATTTCCCTAATCTTGTTATTTTTCTCTCTGGCATCCTTAACGGTCTACGCGTTTTAGTAAACTTCGGCAAAAGGGTTCACCAGCTGTTTACCAAGCGCTTCCGCTGGTCGCAGTGGTAAACTAGCGTTCACACCGTTTACCGATCGTTTAGCTATCACCGCTCCGCCCTGGCTGAAAAACGATCCTTTTTTCTACAAAAATCTTCCTTCTGAAAACCTCATCCCGCGTAAGGGATAGCAGTGATATCCTTTTGTAAACGCAGTGAAACAAAAGATAAAACGGATAGCCCGACCCTTTCTCGAAAGTTTACTTGGGAAAAGGGTTACGCCAAAAAATAAAATCAATAAAAAAGAGGTCACATGACATCGAACTTAATTCTGCACTTTTTTAGTCGTATTCATTACTGTATTGCTGGATTTCGCTTGAACTTCTTCCTTCCTCACTTCACCCATTTTTATTTCTGTTTTTTTCTTTACAGTATTCACCAGAACAGTTTCTTCCTCGGAGGTTATTTCCTTTTCTACTTGAACCACCTCTTTAACGGTATTCGTTTTAGATGTTGTGAATTCTTGCGAAAAAAGGAAGGCGTTTAAAAAGCTCATTATTAAAACAATAAATAATTTCATATCTGATCGTTTAGTTCAATATTAATATAGTCAGTTCTCCAGGATTAACATCTGTTAGCCCGTTGGATCCAATGTTCACTGGAGTTGTCGAACCATTCTGTCTAAATGTTCTTAGATCAATAGTGTGTGTACCTGCGGGCAGTGTAAACATGGACTGAAGCGTACAAGTGTTAAACGAATTGGTATTATTACCATTTACGATAGAAAAACGATTCCAACCGCCTACTGGAAGATAACTTCCATCCACATAAAGTACCATATCTACGTTGGAATAAGCTCCAGATGTAGTTTGTGTATTTAGTGCTCCAATTGTAGCTGTAACAACAATTGTTGAGGGAGCTGTTAATGTAAATGTTTGAGTCAAACCTGGTTGAACGACTGGGATTTCATTGGCAACCGCTAAACGTCCTGCTGTTCCAATCAGATGATATTTTTGAATAACATTATTCTGTCCTGCTGGGCCTTGAACGCCTGCCGGACCTGCTGGACCTTGTGCTCCTGCATTACCAGGATCTCCTTGTGGACCTGCTGGACCTTGTGCTCCTGCAATACCAGGATCTCCTTGTGGACCTGCTGGACCTTGTGCTCCTGCAATTCCGGGATCTCCTTGTGGACCTGCAGGACCTTGTGCTCCTGCAATTCCGGGATCTCCTTGTGGACCTGCTGGACCTTGTGGGCCTGCAATTCCGGGATTACCTTGTGGGCCTGCTGGACCTTGTGGGCCTGCAATTCCGGGATTACCTTGTGGGCCTGCTGGACCTTGTGGACCTACTGATCCGCCTCCACCACTAGTACATAAACTTTCCCATAAGACCACATTCCCTTTATAGAAATAAAAGCATTCTAAATCTGTATCATATACCAATAAACCGATACTAGGGTTTGAGATTCCCGTTCGTTGAGCAGTTGTTAGTCTAGGAACTAGTACTCCTTGATTATTCGATTTCAGCTCTAAAACAGCATCTGGAGCTGGTGTATTGGTTCCAATACCTACGTTATTTTGAGAGAAAAAGGGTAATATCACTCCAAAAGTGAATGCCAATGTCAGTGCCTTATTTTTTATTTTCATGTTTATTATTTATTTCCAATTAAAGTAATGTGTCCATGTTTTTTTAAAGATTCCTTATTTTGAACAGCAGAAAACGAATAAAAATAAACGCCATCGCTACAAAGTTTTCCATTTGATTTACCATCCCAGCCATTTTTAGGATTATCGGTTTCAAATACAATTTCTCCCCATCTATTCACAATCACTAATTGATATTCTGTAAAACCTGTACCTGAAATAACAAAGTGATCATTTATCCCATCATTATTTGGTGTAAAAACATTTGGAATACTTAATGGAGTTGATGTATTAATCAATGCAAAATGATTCATAGTATTGGAAAGATTCCAATTAATAAGCTTGTAAGCTGAAAAATCTCCTATCACCTCTTTTGCTGAAGCCACTGCATTCCATTTGCGATCCCAAGGATTCCAAATTCCTACCCCTTCCCATTCACGATCATCAGCAGGTAAATAAAATAAAGAGAGATCTGGGGAAATTGTTCCTTGAATTTGTTCTACGGAATGATAAAATCCATCATTTACTTCTGAAATTGGTTCTTGAAAATCTGTTACATTATACTGGTCTATATTTCCTGAGTAATTATTAAATCTAACAGCGAAAATATTTTCATCCAAAGAATTGGGTTCAATTGTTACTGGCCTAAACCTCCGAACACCAACACTAGAACCAACAGGAAAAACATATGTTTCTTTTTGATTGGTAAATCGTACCAATGCACCATTACCAATGCTGCTTACAAATCCTTCCGCCTTAAATGGTGTGGCAAACAAAATAGCATGTTGACTTTTATTTTGAACAGTAAAAAGTTGAGTGTCTGTATTCAATTCACGATTTGCTAAATCTAAAATACCATCAATCCCAGTTGCCGCATTGACATTAACTAAGGTTTTACGGGCATCTTGATTACTTCCCCCTCCTCTTAAAGTTAAATTATTAAACTGGGTCTCTACTCCATTTGTTGAAGAAATAAATTGTTCCTTATTGCCGAATAATACAACTTCACTTGTTTGCGCATTAAAAAGACCGTCATTAATCCAATCCTGTTCAACACGGTACACACCATTCCCATCCACATTAGCTTGTAATTGAATTTCAAAATTACCTGCAGAACTGTTTGAAGATAAAAGAGTAGTAGTTATCTCTCCTTGATTTGTAAGTGTAGAATTTCCAATCAACTGAATTCCTCCATTACAGTATAAAGTAGCATTACTTGCTACGTAAACATTTGCGCTATTTGAAAAAAAAATTTGAGCAGATACATTTAACGGAAATACGCCAAAAGATAATAATAGCGGCAGATACAGTAGTAGCTTAAACATGTATTCTATTTTAGGTAATAATTAGTTTTCTTATTTTAGTCACCGTTTAATACAACTAAGAGACTAACAATGAAATAAATATAAAATAAAAATCAATAATTTCTTATAGATTTTTTTTGTTTCTTACTTTTTTTTTCAAATTGCACTTTTCTGAGAAAATTAACCGATTAAGTAATTGCATATATCCAATTAAGAAAAAACCTTAGCTTTTTTTAGTATTATTACATCCAATAAAAAAAGTAAACACATGAAACATTTATTCATAAGTGGCGCAATTTTGGCTGCTATTACAAGTGCTTGCTGTTCAAACGAAAAAGCGGATAAAAAAGGAGAAGCAATTGCGACTACATCAGATGTAATCGTGGATCGTTTCGCTGATGTTCAGGTTTTACGTTATGACATTGAAGGCTTTGATCAACTATCACTAAATCAGAAACTTTTTGTGTACTACCTAGCACAAGCTGGACTTTCTGGTCGTGATATTTTATGGGATCAGAATAATCCACATAACTTAGAAGTAAGGAAGGCTTTGGAGACAATTTTAGAAACGTATTCTGGAGACAAGTCGACGAAAGATTGGGCTGAATTTGAAAGCTATGCAAAACAAGTTTTCTTTGCAAACGGTCTACATCACCATTATGGAAATGAAAAATTTAACCCAACATTTACAAAAGCATATTTCTCTAATTTATTATCAGATGTTTCTTTCAAGATGACAGCTGAAACTATGGAGATTATGTTCGACCCTACTATTGCTAAATCTAAAAAAGACCGTGAATCAGCTGACGTGATTTCAGCCTCAGCAAATGGTTTCTATGGTGCTGGCGTGACGCAAAAGATGGTGGAGGATTTTTATGCGAACATCAAAATGGCTGATCCTTCACGCCCAATCGAACTTGGTCTAAACTCTACGCTAGTTCTTAAGGATGGTAAGCTAACGGAAGACACGTGGAAAATTGGAGGGAAATATGGCTCTGCATTAAGTGAGGTTGTTAAATGGTTAGAATTAGCGAAAGGTGTTGCTGAAAACAAAATGCAAGCACAAGCTATTACAAAATTAATTGAGTATTTCCACACAGGAGATTTAAAAACATGGGATGACTACAACATCCTATGGGCAGAATCCACTCATGGTGACATCGATTGGATCCTTGGATTTATTGAGGTATACAATGACGCAATTGGTAAACGTGCGGCGTATGAATCAATTGTTCAGATTACTGATTTTGAAGCTAGTAAACAAATGAAGGTTTTAGCTGAAAACGTACAATGGTTTGAAGATCATTCTTCGATCATGGACGCACACAAAAAGAAGAAAGTAACTGGTGTTAGTTACAAAGTAGTACAAGTTGCATCTGAATCTGGTGATGCCTCACCTTCTACACCAATAGGAGTAAACCTTCCAAATAACGATTGGATTAGAGCTGAGCACGGTTCAAAATCAGTTAGTTTAGGTAACATTATTTCTGCTTATGAAAAAGCAGGTGGCCCAGGTTTGATTAATGAATTTGCATATTCTAAAGAAGAAAAAGAGCGTGCGATTAAATATGCTGGTCTTGCAGGAAAGTTACATACTGCTCTACACGAGGTTATTGGTCATGCATCAGGTCAGATAAACCCAGGTGTATTACCTCCAGCAAGTACGCTGAAACAATATTCTAGTACATTAGAAGAAGCAAGAGCAGATTTAGTGGCTTTGTATTTCATGTATGACCAAAAGATGCTTGACTTAAAGTTGATGGAATCGCTAGAGGTAGCAAAAGCAGAATATGACAGTTATTTAAGAAACGGTCTTATTACGCAACTTCAACGCATTAATTTGGGTAAAAACATTGAAGAAGAACACATGCAAAACCGTCAATTAGTTGCGAAGTGGGTAATGGAAAAAGGAGCCAAAGACAACGTTGCTGAATGGGTAAAGAAAGATGGTAAAACCTATGTGAAAATCAACGATTATAGTAAACTTAGAGGTTTATTTGGTGATTTACTTCGTGAAATCCAGCGCATAAAATCGGAAGGTGATTTCAAGGCGGGGCAAGCGCTTGTTGAAACGTATGGTCGTAAAGTTGACCAAGCAGTTCACAAAGAGGTACTAGATCGTTACGCGCCTTTAAACATGGCTCCGTACTCTGGGTTTGTTAACCCTATCTTAGTTCCTGTAACAGACAAGAATGGAAAAATTACAGATATTAAAATTGAAAATAAACAAACATTCGTTGAGCAAATGCTTTACTATGGTAAAAATTATCATTTTTTAAAATAACATTAAGCCTCGAAAGAGGCTTTTTTTTTATAATTTAATGGGTATGAAAACAAAAGAAGAAATCGTTAACAATTGGCTACCCAGATATACAGGGCGCAGTCTTGATCAATTCGGTAAATACATTTTACTTTGTAACTTTCACAATTACGTAGAAATCTTCGCTAAGACTTATGGCGTAGAAGTAATGGGGCACGATAAACCAATGCAGACAGCAACCGCTGATGGCATAACTATTATGAATTTTGGAATGGGAAGTGCTTCAGCCGCAACATGCATGGACTTATTATCGGCAATTTCTCCAAAGGCCGTATTATTCTTGGGGAAATGTGGCGGCCTTAAACGTAAAAACCTAGTAGGTGACCTCATCCTTCCTATCGCAGCAATTCGTGGAGAAGGCACAAGTAATGACTATTTCCCTCCTGAAGTCCCAGCCTTACCCGCATTCGAATTACAGAAAGCAATATCAACTACAATTCGTGACCATGGTCGTGATTATTGGACAGGTACATGCTTCACCACCAATCGTCGCGTCTGGGAACATGATGAAGATTTTAAAGAGTATTTAAAATCCATACGTGCTATGGCCATTGATATGGAAACAGCAACAATTTTTAGTGTTGGTTTTGCAAATGAAATTCCAGTAGGAGCATTACTGCTTGTATCTGACCAACCTATGGTTTCTGAAGGGGTAAAAACTGCAGAAAGTGACTCAAACGTAACGAAAGACTTCGTGAATGCACACATCGAAATCGGTATTGATTCATTGAAACAATTAAAAAATAATGGACACACTGTCAAACACTTAAGATTTTAATGTAACTTAGGCATACTGAAAAACCTTTTTACATGAAAACACTACAATCATACTTTACTCTACTATTTGTGCTGGTCGTGACCTTTTTCTTCTTAGGTTGTAAGCCCTTCGACAAGAAGAAGCTTTATGGGACGTGGGAAGAATCTGGTTCAGGACACAGCACTTTTATTTTCTCAAAACAGGGCGAATTTCAAATCAATTACGATAGCGAAGAAGAAATGGACCGAGGAACATTCACACTTGACAAAGACAAAATTCAATTGAAGAGTGAGGTCTTCCATACAAATGACAGTTATACCATTATCAGCCTAGAAGAAAATGAATTAACCATATCGTTGAACGATATATTCGAAATGAATTTCATAAAACAAAAATAGTCCAACGGGCGTCGGACTATTTTCTAGTTGTAAAAAAGATAGGGGTTTTTATATCTTGGCAACAGTTTCCCGTTTATATATTCCCTTTTTTGGTTTAGTATGTTACTTACTATATAGTAAAAACCGTGCCATGAGAACACCAATAAAGCAACCGCCTGACAATCAAACAATTGATCAAAGTCAAACTTCCCTATCCCTTTTAAATATTTTCATTTTGAAAAAAACCATTTCATTTTGAATCACATTTTGCCAAAAGTGTTTGTTTTTATTCGTGGTGCAATAAATAAAATACTGTCTTGCGTATATGTAGAGTCCATTATTAATTGTAAAGTCAACACATAATTCCCATTTCGCTCTACCTTTTTATTGACTAAATTTTGAATGCCAAATGATGGATCTATCATTTTAACACCTAAGGTGTCTGAGAAATGCGTTGCCATGGATTTTACAGGGTCTACTACAAATCGTAACTGTTGTAAAACGTCAACCTTATCAATCGAAAGCCCTTTGAACATCAAAGAATCAGTCGAGTGACTAAGGTGTATCCAATTTATCGTTTTTCCTTCTGTATGGATAAGTTCCCATTTCGAAGCCTCTTTCCCAGAAGAAAAATTCGCCCATATTTCCTTTATATGAATATCTAAGGTATCAAATGCCAATGAATCCGCATTCATCTGAATATCAAAATGCATTTGCTCTTCTTTTTTACATGCTGACAATGTCACTATACAAGTAAATACCAAAAATGCTACTACTTTTTTTTTCATCTTTTTCGCTTTAATTTAGTTGTTGATTTCAGCTTCTTTCAATATCCTATACACTGTGGTTTGTCCAATCTTTAGATGATCGGCAACCATTTTTGTGTTGTTATTAAATCGTCGCATGTAGTATTTTACAATTTCAATTTCATAATCACGCATACTTCTTTCAGTTAACATCAAATCTTGAAGAAACTGCTGGGGTTGCACCGTTACATCTTCTGCTTCAATAACATTTCCATTTGCCATAATTACACTTAATTCAACAACGGACTTAAGTTCTCTGATGTTTCCAGGCCAAGAATATTTCAGAATTTTATCTTTCGCTGCATCCGAAAGTTCTTTATCTTCCATTCCATTATCTTTACAGAAATTCTTGATAAAAAAGCGACTTAATAGTATAGCATCTTTATCTCTTTCTCTTAATGGAGGTAAATGAATTTGTAAACCAAATAATCGATAATATAAATCTTCTCTAAATTTCCCTTCTCTCACTTCATGAAGAAGATCTCTATTAGTTGCAACAATGATACGGCTTTCAATCTTTACCATTTCATTACTTCCCACTCTATTAAATTCTCTTTCTTGTAATGCTCGTAAAAGTTTCGCTTGAAAACTCATTTCCATTTCACCGATTTCATCCAAGAACAAGGTTCCTTTTCCTGCCTCTTCAAACTTTCCTATTCTTCTAGCATGCGCTCCAGTAAACGCTCCCTTTTCATGTCCAAACAACTCACTCTCTAGTAAGTCTGCTGGTATTGCCGCCATATTAATGGCTACAAATGGTTCTTTTGATCTAACCGAATTATAATGAATAGCTTTTGAAACCACTTCTTTTCCCGTACCAGTTTCACCTGTAACAATTACTGTAATATTATTTGTCACTGCTTTCCCTACTAATTGATGTACTCTTTTTACAGTATCAGAGTTACCAATAATTGAATTAGAAAATTCATATTTTTGAGTTACTTCATTCTGCAACGTTTCAATCTTTCGTTCTAGATTCTTTACATTTAACGCATTCTGAGTGGTATTTAGAAGTCTTTCTCGTATATCATCACTTTTTACCAAATAATCATACGCACCGTCCTTTAATAATTGAACAGCTACGGTAATTTCACTCTGTTCAGAGATGACAATTACTTTTATGTCAGGATTGAAGTCTCTAATTTTGATTAACAATTGACTTCCGTCATAATCTTCCAGTCGATAATCTAATGTAATGAGATCAATATCATTATTCAAATTATCTAACAATTCCTTCCCACTTGTGAAGGAGACAACATTATAATCTGGATTCAACTTCAAAGTATATACTAAAAGTTTATTGTACCAGCTATTATCCTCTACTACTACTATATTAAAATTCTGTCGCTCCATGTCTTAAATAATACTTGCCAATTCGATATTTATCTTTTCTTTCACAATGGTATAGTGGCTTTCTAGTTCTTTAATATCTCGTTTAAAACGATCTACTTCCAATCCTTCCTTGGCATTCTTCTCCATTCTCTTTAAAAGTTGGTACATCTCTTTTGCTCCTAGATGTTTACTAGGTGAGGCTATTTTGTGAGCTTCATGTCCAATCAATTGTACATCTTTCTGCTCAAAAGCTAACTTAATATTCACCAACGACTCTTCCGTACTTTGAACAAAAGTCTCTAACATTTCTTTATAGAATGCTTGATCTTGCCCAAACATCCCTTTAACAGCTGAAAAGTCAACCTCTTGATTTTTTTCCACACTTTTAACTGGTGGTATTTCTAATTTATGGGTAGCAATCCTTTCCATTTCCATAAATAATTTCTCTGCAGAGAATGGTTTATCAAGCACTCCATTTACTCCTAGTAAAATCAATTCTTCATATTGTTCATCATCCAATGCTGCGGTTAATACGATTACTTTCGGTTGCTTTTCAGAAGTATATTTCGATTTCATTTCATGAAGAAATGCAACACCATTCATTCCTGGCAAACGATAATCCAATAGAATTAGATCCATACTATTTCCCTTTAAGATTTCCAACCCTTGTTCAGCCGTTTCACCAAAATACAGTTGATTTACTTTACCACCAAGAATCCCTTCTAAGTATTTTCTGTTATAGAGTTCATCATCAACGACTAGTATTCGCTCAAATGGTGATTCAAAAACGATCGGTAAAATCACTTCACACTCTTTTGCTTCACACACAAGATAAGGTATGTTCACTTTCATTGTTGTTCCTACACCTTTTTCAGATAACAATGAAATATCTCCTTCCATTAATTCTATCAATTTTTTAGATATAGTTAATCCCAATCCTGTCCCACCAAATTGATGAGCCGTTTCCGCTTGCGCTTGAGTGTACTCTTCAAAGATAAGAGCCGTTTCATCAGGACTCATCCCTATTCCAGTATCTTGTACTTCGAATACCACTTGTTTATTATCTTCCGAGAGACTTGCTTTTAAACAAACAAATCCTGTTGCTGTAAATTTAATAGCGTTACTTAGAATATTTAACAACACTTGTCTTAAACGATAAGAATCTATTTTTACAAACATTCCTTTTTTAAGCGTGTTCTCAAAACGCATTTCTACAGTCGCTTTTTGATTTAATTGTTGCGCATATAACCAAACCTCTTCAATTAGCGCATGAATCTCCACTTCTTTCTGTACAATTCTCAACTTTTCATTTCTAAGCTTCGCCAAATCTAACACATCATTCAAGAGATAACTCATATGTTGTGTTGAACTCTGAATCATTTTCACATATTCTTGTTGTGTTTCTTCCAACTCCTCATTAGCAAGTATTTCAGCAAACCCTTGAATTGCGTGCATAGGAGTCCTCAATTCATGGCTTACATTAGACATAAACCTTTCCTTCGCTAAAACAAATTGCCTAGAATCTGCTGCACTTTTCTTTAAGGCTACTTTATAAACATTGTTTTTATGGGCATAACGCATGATCAAGTATCCTAAAATGAAGAGAAGCAAACCAACTGATGCTGCCAACATAGTAATTTGTCTCCAAGCATTTTTCGCTTCTTCATCCGCTTTTAATGTAGCCTCTTTCACCTCTTCAAGCTCTATTTTTTTTAATCGATCAAAAGCCATATTCAATTCACGATCGAGGTCTACTTCATGTCGCACTAAATCCAAGTTAGCATCTTTAATTCGATCTTCAATTTCTTGTTCTTCAACACGTACTTTCGAAATCCCTTCTATCACTTTGTTAAGCGAATTTTTTGGAGCTCGATTTAAAGTATCAATAGCTTTTACTGTTGTAGTGGTCGTAGAACTCGATGTTGTTGCTTTACGCTCTGGTATAGTCACAGAATCTTTTGCAACCGTTTTCACCTCTTTGTCCTTGCGTTTAAACAACCTAAACTTCTTTTCTTCCTTTACTTCCACTTTAGGCGCTTCCACCTTTTGAACCTCTACCTCAGAAATCACCTTTTCTTTAATCAAGATCGTCTCTTTTACTTTTAAAGGTTCTGGTTTATTCTTCTTTAGGGTATAACCGATCGTTGTCACAACTTTATTAAGTGCTTTCTGAACACGATATGGATCTTCGGCATAAAAAAGTCCATCAGCTATATATATTTTTTGCATAACAAGTGAATCAATCAATTCAGCTCCCTCGTTATAAGCTTTTGCGTGCATTTTATTGAAAAGGTAAAGATTAGCAAGTACATTTTGTTTGGCTGTATGAAAATCTTCTTCTCTTACCCCACCTTCTAGCCGCAAACTTTTAATTTTAACAATATTAGACATTTCATTCACATCATTTTGAATAACGTGCGTTAATACAAGCTCCATATCTGGACGACTTGCTTTTAGAACAGAATCAAAAAGTTGGGCAAAACGATTATATGTAGCAAAACCGATGGCAATGACTAAAATCAACCCCAAAAGTAAAAGGAGTAGTACTTTGAATTCAAACTTGAACCCTTTCATATTCATAACTCAAAAATAAGCAAACAAAAGCAGAAAGAGAACCTTTCTACTACAGCTCTTTGTTATGAAATGTTTTTGTAAAATGAATGTATTGTTTTGTATAGCTATTATCACTATTTCGAATCACGAAATCAACTGTATTCAATTCCGTTTCTTGTTTTATTAAAAAAACCACATTTCTCTTCAAACACCCTTCTTTACTAAACACTTGATAATTCAATCTACATTTCCACCCTTTCATTTCCCATACAGAAGAATGCCATTCCATATCCTCATTTGGTATAATAAGAACCAATGTTCCTTGGTCAGTTGTTAATAGATAAACTTTTTCATAAAAAGAAGAAAATGGAAACTCATTTGCATGTTTAGCGACATTTACTCTTTCATCTTCACCTAACAATGTGTTCTGATAAAATGGTGGGTTTGAAACGACAAGATCGTATTCCTCACAGAATGTGTGACTAAAGAAATCATTATTTATCACCCTTAGTTTTTTACTAAAAGGTGATTGAGAGAAATTAAAACAAGCCTCAAGCGTTGCAAGTTCATCTACTTCGATTCCATCCACAGCAATCATTGAGTATTCTTGTGCCAGCATTAAAGCAATCGCTCCTGTCCCAGTTCCAACATCAAGTACTTTACTAAATTGAGAAACTTCATGTTTCACAATTGCAGCAAGTACCATGGCGTCGGTACCAAACTTTAAGGCGCTAAAGCCTTGTCTTAACTTAAAATATTTGAATTGGAAAAAAGACAAATTAACCTAAATATAGTTCGATTAGCCCTGGAGGAGCGGTAACGAACATTTTCTTTGCCTTCCGATCAACATTTTCCACCACCTTATTTTGTAAAGGTAAAAGCACTTCAATACCGTCTTTTTGAATTTGAAGTAAAGGATTTGCAACAAGATCAATCACTTGTTCTGCAATTCCAATAAAACCATGTTCGCTATCATATACTTCGAAGCCTACAATTTCGTGATCGTAGAATGAGCCTCCTGTAAGTTCAGGTAGAATTTCAGCAGGTAGATATACATTTTTACGCAATATCTTACGTGCATCATCTTCGGTATCTACACCTTCTAATTTCAAGGCAACAAATCCCTT
Organism: Taishania sp.; assembly: GCA_030150045.1. Classification (GTDB taxonomy): domain Bacteria; phylum Bacteroidota; class Bacteroidia; order Flavobacteriales_D; family Crocinitomicaceae; genus Taishania. Next base: position 23,157 of record JASLGM010000022.1, on the reverse strand, counting down.
GTTTTTTAATTTAAAGCTATCGATGAAGAAAGGGACTAATTGTCCATCTAATTCAATGAAGATAGCATCTAGTCCGTGGTAATCATCAGGATTGGTAACATCCAAAAACAACGAAACTTCACCTTTAAATCCGTGAAGTTTCGCTATATATCCTAAATGAAAGCAGTCTGCTTTGTTCATTTATTCTACTTAATTATTCTGCTGATGCTTCTTCTTCTGTAGATGCTTCTTCGTTTGATTCAGTTGCTTCTTCAGCTACCTCTTCAACTGCAGGTGTGTTTTTTGCTTCGATTGCTTTCGCTTTAGCTTCGTTTAACAACGCTTCAGCTTTCAATTTAGCATCTTTGTCAGCTTCTTTTGCAGTAGCTAATCCAGTTGCTTTACCAGCAATTTTAGCGTCTTTGTCAGCTAACCATACAGCAAATTTTTCTTCAACTTGCTCAGCTGTTAACGCTCCTTTAGCGATACCTTTTACTAAGTGGTTTTTGTATAAAACACCTTTGTAAGACATAATTGCACGAGCAGTATCTGACATTTCAGCTCCTGTTTGTACCCATTTCAACGCTGATTCAAAGTTGATATCAATTGTTGCAGGGTTTGTGTTTGGATTGTAAACACCGATTTTCTCGATAAATTTACCATCTCTTTTTGCGCGGCTATCTGCTGCTACAATGTGGAAAATTGCGTTACCTTTTTTCCCGTGTCTTTGCAATCTAATACGAGTTGCCATATTTAAAAAGTTATTGTTTGGAGTACGAAACTCCCGTTAATAATAAATTATTGGTTGCAAAGATATTATTTATTTTCATAAAAAAAGGAGAAACTTTTCAATTTCTCCTCTTCATTATTAATTTCTAGCGAATTAAAACGAAAACTTCACTCCAACTGCCAATCCTACTTGATTGTAGTTTGTTCCAGATGTCATTTCATTTTTCGCTTTATTCATATCTACTGTCTCTCCATATCCAATAGCATTTGAAGATGCTCCCAATTCAGATGTGTACTCTGTATCTCTCTGATAATTGGTCATTGCTCCTAATCCATCTACACCATTAACTGTGTATTTTGTAACAGAAGCACTTTTACGGTTAATTTGTAAAGCCGTTGCGAAAACCTCGCCAAAGATACCAATACGATCTGTCACATTGAAGTTCACTCCTAATGCTCCTTTGAAACCAACAGTAAACCCTCCTTTAACTTTCATTTCGGATTCTGTTGTTTTCGTTGCAACCGCTCCTCCTTGTACAAATTCCTTTTCAATACGTTCACTAGACAAAACAGACGCACCGAAAACAGGCATAACTAATCCCAACTTTGCGTATCCACTTACTTTGTTACTTGCTCCTGTACTGAAAACAACCGTAGGAATCAATCGTAATTGATTAGACTTTGCATGTGCTCGCCCATTATTCCATTCCATACCATTCACATTCAAAGATGCAACAGTAATGTTAGAGGTTGCTTCTTGAACCTTTACATTTGTCCCTAAATAGTAATTCACTCCTAATTCAACACCAATATGATCGTTAAACATATATCCAGGGGTCAATTGAAGGTTAATCCCTTGACCAACTCCACCATTAATTGATTCTTTTGAAACCGTCTGCTTCCCATTAACTATTTCAGTATGTGAAATTGTCCCTAAACCCGTCCCATCATTGTGAATACGTCCTGGTGCTCCAAAACCATATCCTACATTAAAATCCGCGTAAAATCCTTGTGCAGAAACACCATAAGCAGCACAAAAAATGGCTGCTGTCATCATTAACTTTTTCATTTTGTTTAGTATAAAAGTGAAACAATCATAAGTATTCATGTATACATGTTGTATTAAAAATAACTTATTTTTTGTTGGAAAGTGAAAATAATTAACTTTTTTTTCACATTCTCCTCACATAAACAATGAATACTAGATAATATTGCTTTAAAACTATATAAAAGCGACTCAAACTTCTTAAAAAAAAAACACTCGAAGAAAACTTATTGATATACAAGCCTATTAATCTAAATAAGTGAGTACTTTCAAGATTTATCTTTTCAAAACCTGACGGTAAACCACCGAAAATTTCTTTGCTATCTCAATTTCGGAAAAAGCACCATCTATGTAACTATGCAATGTCGATGGATTACTTATTGAAACAGTTTTTAATAACATCTTTTCCATTGCCTCATACAATGCCTCTTCTGTCTTTTCAATTAAAAGACCACAGCCTTTTTGAACGATTTCAGAAACTCCTCCCACATCTGAAGCAACAACAGGAGTTCCTGTAGACATTGATTCTAATAAAACACAAGGTAAATTTTCGTAATCACTGAAAAGAAGAAAACAATCACTTTGCTGCATACGTTCGGCTACTTCTTCAAGTTTTTGTTCTCCGAAAAAAAAGATATAATCTTGCGCTTGTGCAGCTTCAATTTGAGAAATTATGGGTGTTAAATCTCCATCACCACCTAAGTGGAGTACAAAATTCGAATAATGTGCTCTCAATCGGATAGCTGTTCTAATTATCTTCTCTGTATTTTTTAAAGGCACTAAATTAGAAATATGTAAAAAAGAAAAAACACCATCCGTCCCTCTCTTTTTTTCGGCAAACAACTTTGTGTCTACAACATTTTCTACAACAGCAAATTGATTTCCAAGACAAAGGTCTTCTAAATCCTTTTTTAATGCATGACTAACAGGAACAATAAATGAAGCCTCTTCACTTATCAACTTGGCTACACGAAAAGTCTTTGCATTTAATTTAGAGCGATTAACGGCTAAAAACTGTGACCAATGTTCCGTTACAATATAAGGTATCCTTTTTTCTTTTTTTAATTTCCGCGCAAATAGTAAATTGTTCTGCATAATATTTCCGTGAACAATATCGGGAAAAGCCATCATTTCAAATCCTTTTTGATAAGCTTTCATTCGTTGAAAGAAACTAAAAATAGAAAAATGAGATTTTCGATAGTAAACAACAACCGTTCGAACACCATTCTCTTTTTTTTCTTCAAAAACATAACGTTCCTTTTGAAAGTAATCTCCAATTGCATGCAGTACTTCTACATCATGTAAGCGAGCAACAGCCTCAGCATGTCTTTGAACAAAGTTTCCATTTGTTGGCTCCAATTTATTCGGATACCACGAAGAAAGAAAAAGAATTTTTAAACGATCCATTGGTAATTAAAACCTATTTAGTCTTGCAGGCTTTAAAGATACACTTTTCAGCATTCTCCTTACTACCACTCCTAAAAAAAGAAAAGCCACCTAAAGGTGGCTTCCATATATTAATCGAATCTATTTAACGGATAGTACCAGGATAAACCTCTAACGCTTTCTCTAAACAGATCACCGCATTTTTCAATGACTCTTGATTCAAAACATAAGCCAAACGTGCTTCTTGTTTCCCTAAACCTGGAGTAGCATAAAATCCATTAGCAGGTGCCATCATCACTGTCTGTCCTTCAAACGAAAACTCTTCTAACAACCATTGACAGAATTTCTCTGCGTCATCAACAGGGAACTTAGCAATACAATAAAATGCTCCACTTGGTTTTGAACAGAACACTCCAGGAATTTCGTTCAACCCATCCACCATCACATTACGTCTTTCCACATACTCTTTTTGTACTTCATCGAAATAGCTTTGTGGTGTTTCAAGCGCTGCTTCTGCTCCAATTTGTTCAATTGTGGGTGGAGACAGGCGGGCTTGAGCAAACTTCATTACGCCAGCCATCAATTCTACATTTTTAGAAACCAAAGCACCAATACGTGCACCACACATCGAATATCGTTTAGAAACAGAATCAATCATGATTACATTTTGCTCCAACCCTTCCAAATTCATCACCGAATGAGGAACTGCACCATCATAACAGAATTCACGATAAACTTCGTCAGCAAACAAAAACAAATCATGTTTTTTAACAATAGCTGCTAACTGATTTAATTCCTCTTGACTGTATAAATATCCTGTTGGATTACCTGGGTTACAAATTACAATTGCCTTTGTTTTAGAAGTAATTTTCGCTTCAATTTGTTCAATTGGTGGCAAAGCAAATCCCGTTTCAATTGTTGCCGTTACCGGAACAACAGTCAACCCAGCAGCAACAGCAAATCCATTATAATTTGCATAAAATGGTTCTGGAATAATGATTTCATCACCTGGATTACAAGTTGCCATAAATCCAAAAGTCAAGGCCTCTGAACCACCAGTTGTGATAATAATATCTTCCGCAGTAACTGTAATTCCAGACTTTTTATACGATTCAGCTAATTTTGTACGGTAAGACGCAAATCCAGCAGAATGACTGTATTCTAACACAGAAATATCCGCGTTTTTCATCGCATCAATGGCTACCTTTGGCGTAGCAATATCTGGCTGTCCAATATTCAAATGGTGTACTTTCAACCCTCTTGCATAAGCTCCTTCCGCAAAAGGAACCAACTTACGAATCGGTGAAGCTGGCATCGCAATGGCCTTAGATGATATTTTTGGCATGTTGTTTCAAAATTTGATTGCAAATATATATAAACTACAGCATTTGGCGAACACTTTTTTCAATCGGAAAGCTTCCAAAATATTCGTATTTTTGTTTTTTAAGTCCTCTAATTCTATGAAAACTTTTATCCCCCTTCTTTTTTGTTCCTTTTTGTTGGTCGTTTCTTGTCATAATGAAGGCGAGAAACTTGAAAAAGAAAATGGCTCTACAGATTTTGAAGAACAAAAGTCAACTCCACAACCTGATGTTAATCAGGAAAAGAAAACAGAAGAAAAGGAAGATAAATCACCTCAAACAAACACGCTAAACGAAATAGGTCTAGTAGATATTCAAACCATTGACCCTTCTTTTTTGGTAGAGCTTAAATACGCAACTACAGATAATTTCACAAAGAAAAAACTATACTTCGTGCTCGAAAAAGCCTATTTACAAAAAGATGTGGCGCAAAAATTAAAAAAAGCACAAGACTATCTAAAGCAATTACATCCCAATTATAGTCTATTGATTTACGACGCTGCTCGACCAGTAGATGTACAACAGCGTATGTGGGACGCACTCGACTCCATTCCTGTCAACGAACGAACAAAATTTGTGAGTAATCCAAAAAATCACAGCATTCACAATTATGGGGCAGCGATTGATTTAACGATTGTCGACGAAAATAAAGTACCTTTGGACATGGGCGCAGGATACGACGACATTCGTACGATTGCCTACCCTCGTATGGAAGAGCATTTTTTGGCAACAGGAGCCCTTCTTCCTCTACACATTCAAAACCGAAGACTACTACGGAAAGTGATGTCCCATGCAGGATTCAAAAACATTGCAACCGAATGGTGGCACTTTAATGCTTGCGACAGAAACACCGCAAAAGCAAAATATACTGTATTTTTAAAGGAACCTGAAATTCAATAATTCATGTACTCTGTAACCGAAGAAAATTATTTAAAAGCCATTGCGCACTTGACGTATTTATCGGATAAACCAGGCGTAGGAACCAATGATTTGGCAGCACATTTAAACGTAAAACCAGCAACTGTAACCGATATGCTCAAAAAGTTGAAAGAGCGTGAAGTGGTGGATTATAAAAAATACGGGAAAATTTCCTTGACAGAAATGGGTAAAACAGTTGCTAATCTACTCATACGAAAACACCGTCTTTGGGAAACATTTATGTACGAAAAACTAGGTTTCGGTTGGGATGAAGTGCACGAAGTTGCCGAACAACTCGAGCATATTCAATCCAATAAACTCATTGATTCTTTAGAAGAATTTTTAGGTTTTCCGCGCGTGGATCCACATGGAGATGTAATTCCAGACCGAAATGGCGTGATCATTCACCCGTTTTCTCGTTTGCTTTCAGAGGTGAACGAAGGCACCACTTGTAAGGTTATTGCCGTGAAAGACATTTCTAATGATTTTCTCCAATACGCCGAAAAAGTGGGCATACAATTGGGTGTAACATTTCAATTGACGTCGCGTGAAAAATTCGACAAAAGCGTGTCCATTCATCTAAATGGCGAGCAAAAATTACTATCTGAGAAATTCGCAGGAAATATTTTCGTAGTAGCCGAAGGCGACGAAGGATTTTAATTTTTTTATTTAATTACACAAAATCTTCTGGGCGTTTCCCCTTCCCTCTCAAATCTTTTGAGGTGGGAAGGGGTCGGGCTATCCGCTTTATCTTTTGTTTCACTCCGTTTCTCAAAAGGATGCCGCTTCTATCCCTAACGCAAGATTGGTTTTCAAAATTGAAGCAACTTTCGAAGTGGAATTTCCGCGTGAGGGATAGCAACGAAAAGCCCACAGTCCCCGCTCAAGTAACCTTGGGCGGGGACGAGGACTTGTAGTGAATAGCCCGACCCACACCACTTTCTGCTTCAGAAAATGGTGTGGGTCACGCCCAAAATTTAAATCTCTTAAAAATTGTACGTAAAAAAAGCGAACCATTGTTACAGCTCGCTTTTAAAAATTATTGTGTAAGAATGATTACGCCTCTCCTTCTGTTGCCTTTTTTGTCTTGCGATAAAGGAAACTATTGTAGATAAAACGTTTCGCAAAACGCACTTGTTTGTCCGAATTAATTAATTTCTGGAACAAAGTAGCGTTCACTCCAAAATACTCGTAAGTTGATCCATCTGTAAACGTGATTTCCAACAATTGTCCTTTATGTCCAAAGTCAGCAATTCCACATTCTATGATGGTTCTGCTATATTCTTCTAAATTTGTCGCTTTGGTTTCTGGCGCAATACTCACCAAGAAATGGTAACCGTCTACAACCTTTTGGCCCATCAATTCCGCCTCTTCCTTCATCGGATCTCCCTCTTGAAATTTGTCAGGATGCCATTGTTTCACCAATTTTCTGTATGTAGCTTTCAGTTCCGTTAGATCGATTTCTTTTTCAACCTGGAATAATTTCTTGTACTCGTTAATGCGTTTCATGTATCATTTTATTTATTGGAACTGTAATTTCTTTACAGAATCGGCAAATTTAGTGAAATTATAAGCAATTCACCTAAAAATTGGTGGCATTACAAAAAAATAACATTAATATGTGGGTTATTTTCGGGTCGTTTCGTCCTGATCGTCCCATTTTAGAAGTTGACAATTTTCGCCATCGAAAACAACATACGTATCGTAGTGGATCCATTCCCCTAAGTTGATGTATTTGGCGTTTGGTCCGACTTCAATTTCCATCGGTAAATGACGGTGCCCAAAGATGAAATAATCGATATGTGTTCCGCGGGAAAGCACACGTTTGGCATATAACGCAAGCCATTCGTTTTCTTCACCGAGGAATTTTTCGTCCTCATTTCCTGTTGCTGCACGGCTTTTCTTTGAAGATCTGTCTGCTAACCAAATTCCAAAATTGGGATGCAATCGTGCAAAAAGCCATTGACAAACAGGACTTGCAAATACTTTTTTCAAAAATTTATAACCTTTGTCACCAGGTCCTAATCCGTCTCCATGTCCAATGAAGAACGTTTTCCCATAGTAAGTTCGAACGATTGGAGCGCGGTATAGCGTTACGCCTAATTCTTTTGGGAGGTAATCAAAAATCCACATATCGTGATTTCCGGTAAATAAGTGTACGGGAATTCCGGCGTCGGTAATTTCTGCAATTGCCCCTTGAAGACGCGAAAACCCACGAGGAATGGCACGTTTATATTCAAACCAAAAATCGAATATATCACCTACCAAATAGATTTCCTTTGCGTCCAGCGCTGCTGCTCGAAGCCAACGTACGATACGTTTTTCACGCTTCAAGCTTTCGGCTTCATTTGGTGCTCCTAAATGGAAATCAGAAGCGAAATAAATCTTTTTTCTTTCCACGCAATTCGTTAATCAAGCATTTGAGAAACGACTGTTTCGAGGTCAGTTCCACGCAAGTTTGTTTGAATAATCTTTCCTTTTTTATCAATTAATACCGTGAAAGGAATTCCGGTAACATTGTATTTTTTTCCTGCAGCGCTTTGCCATTTCTTTAGGTCAGAAACATGATTTGGCCAAGACAATTTATCTTGTTCAATGGCTTGTTTCCAACGCTCCAAATTATCATCAAGCGAAACGCTCATAACTGTAAACCCTTTGTCTTTATATTTTTCATAAAGAGCTACCACATTGGGGTTTTCTCTACGACATGGTCCACACCAAGATGCCCAGAAATCTAATAATACAACTTTTCCTTTTAAATCTGAGAGTTTCATTTTTGTTTTTCTGTCTAACATCAACTCTTCAAAATCTGGAGCATCTTTCCCCATTGCCAGGGGATTGCCTTCGTCTTTTTTGCGTTTGATTTCCGTGTATCCCGCGTAGATGTTTTTCACCGTTGGACTTTGATTAAAGGAGCGGTATAAGTCCTGAACGATCAATTCATAAGATGCAAAATCTTGCTCTGGACTGATTACACTCAATAATCCAATCAAGGAAGCTTTTCCAAGATTCTCTTGGTAATAGGCATTTACGGTTACTTTAAATTCTTCAAATTTAGCATTACTTTCTTGGCTATACTTGTTTGCATTTGCAGGATCTTGCTGCGCTTTTAACGCTTTGTCCTCACGAAATTGATTCCATTCATCGACTTCATTCATGAATCGCTGTAAATCAGAACTTTCTTCAGAACCTACAATATTGGTGTGTTTGGCAAGTTGAGCAGCATCCCCATAAATTTTGATTTCGCTATTATTTCTAACGACTAATTGGTGGGTTTGACCTCCTACTCTTATCACGTAGTAATCCTCAGCTGGGACTTCCACTTGGAAAGTAAATTTACCACCCTTTGGCATTTTAGCACCGTAGAAGTTCTTTGAAGTTCCACCTTGTAACAATTGAGATACAAATAGTGAATCACCTGCTTTGGCGTTAAATACCTCTCCGGAAACAGTTGCCTTTACTTGTGCAAAAGCATTCCATCCCAATCCAATTGCTAATGCAACACCAATACCTTTTTTCATAGTTTTATGATTTGAAAATTTCTTTTAGTTTTTGTTCTAAAGCTTCTCCTCTTAATCCTTCTGCAATCACATTTCCATCTTTTCCAACAAGAACTGTATGTGGAATAGCACTAAAGTTATACAACTTTGTCACCATTGTTTTCCAACCTTTAAGATCAGAAACATGATTTGGCCAGATCAACCCATCTTGTTCGATTGCTACTAACCAATCTGCTTTTCGTTCATCTAAGGAAACAGAGAAAATCTCAAATCCTTTATCTTTATATTTTTTGTATATTTTCACGACATTCGGATTTTCTTTACGACAAGGTCCGCACCAAGAAGCCCAGAAATCTATCAATACCACTTTTCCTTTCAAATCAGAAAGTCGTCTTTCTTTATCTTCTGTATCCAGAAGCACTAACTCAACAGCCTTCTTTCTACCAGATTTCATTTCACGATAATCTTCAAACCCGGAAATAATTTGGTTTACTTGTACATCAAACGACTGTGCTAAAGGATTATCTCCATATTTTTTAATAAACGCTTTATCCATATCGACCAAAACAGGTAGATAAGTAGAATCCCAATATTGGAAGCCCATTGTTGGCATTAAACTGTTTGAAAGTACAAGATTAAAAGAAGAAGATGGATCTTTTTTAATGTGTTGAACCGCAAAGTTGTCCACACCTTTTTTTAGTTCCATGAATTTTTCAACCATTTGATCTTGCGACATTTGGTCTTGCATTTTCATCAATTCATTTTGACCTTCCATCATTTTTCGCAAGTGCGTCATGTATGTTTGATAATCGTTACCCCACGGTACACCTGTAACTCGTACGCTTGTCAAAAGATCATTTGTCTTCCCTTTGAAGTGTACTGAATCTCCTGGCTCAGCGGTAAACACCAAACCATTATCCGGATTACTACCGATTTGTAAGATATATAATCCTAATCCTGGAATATCGGTTTTTAATTTGAATTCTCCTTTTTCATCGATTGTACCTTGATCAATAAGGACGCGTCCATTTTGGGATTCTGTCACAACAGCAATAGGTTGCCCCGCTGCATCTTGGAAGTTTCCAGCCACTATTAAATTGCCCTTTCCTTCTTTTGAATCATCCGTATCTTTACTCTTACAAGCTGTAAGTAGTATTCCTATTGCGCATGCAAAAATTCCAATTTTCTTCATTATTCTTCTAACATTTTTCGGAGTAACTGATTAGATTGTTTTGGATCTGCTTTTCCTTGTGACACTTTCATAAGTTGCCCCATAAAGAAACCAATCAATTGTTTTTCTCCATTTCTATATCTTTCTACTTCTCCTTTATTTCCTTCTATCACTTGTTTGATGTATCCCGCTAGAGAGTCTTCATTTGAGTCTTGAATAACATTCAAACGTTCAGCGATAGCCAAAGGTTTTTCTGTTGGATGCAATACTAACTCAGGGAAGATTTTCTGTGACGCTACTGATGTAGATACTTTCCCTTCATCAATTAATTGAATCAAAGCAGCAATCTGAGACGCATTTACTGGAAACTGGTGAATTTCCAACGCCCTTTGGTTCAAGTAAGACTTTACCTCACCCATCACCCAGTTTGCAGCGGCCTTATAATTATTTGTTCCTTCTAGGATTCGTTCATAATACAAAGCAATATCCTTAGTATCAGTCAATACACTAGCATCATACTCTGAAAGCCCGTAATTAAGGATGTATTTTTGATACAATTCTCTTGGTAACGGTGGCATTTCATTTTTTACCACATTGATATCTTCTTCAGAAACATGAATAGGTTGTAAATCTGGCTCTGGGAAATAGCGATAATCGTTTGCTGCTTCTTTTGATCTCATAGAAATCGTAATTCCTTTCAAGGCATCAAATGCACGCGTTTCTTGAGCTATTTCTTCTCCTTTTTCAACAGCCTCAATTTGCCTCTCGATTTCAAATTCAATCGCACGTTGAACGTTACGAATCGAGTTCATATTTTTCACCTCCACTTTGGTTCCAAATACTTTTGAACCTTTCAGCATTACAGATATATTCGCGTCACATCTTAAAGAACCTTCTTCCATATTTCCGTCGCAAATGTCCAAATAGCGTACCAACTTTCTAACCTCAGTTAAATAGTTGTATGCTTCTTGGCTGGATTTGATATCTGGTTCAGAAACCACCTCTAACAAGGGAGTTCCAGCGCGGTTAAGATCGACTAAGGTATCAAACACATCCACATCGTGAATGGATTTACCAGCATCTTCTTCCATGTGAATGCGTGTTAAACGAATGGATTTATCGTTTCCATTCTCGTCTTTTATCACCACCTCACCACCTTCGCAGATAGGAGTCTTATCTTGTGTAATCTGATATCCTTTAGGAAGATCGGGATAGAAATAGTTTTTTCTAGCGAAAAATTGATTTTCAGCTATATCACAACCACATGCTAACCCTAAACGGATTGCAAATTCAATGGTTTTCTTATTCATCACTGGCAAAGTTCCTGGATGCCCCAAAGTAACAACACTAACATTTGTATTGGGCAACGCACCAAATGCGTTAATATCATTGGAATAAGCCTTCGTATTGGTCAACATTTGAGCGTGTACCTCAAGACCAATTACCACTTCGTATTTATCGCGAATTTCTTCTTTCATAATTTTTCTTACACAGTGTAAAACACAATCCTACAAAGTTAATGATTTAGACGTTAAGAAAGTATATGTTTCCATCATTGACTAAGGAAAAGTGACTGTTTTCTTTCACTAAAAAGAAAAAAAGGATACCAATTGGCATCCTTTTTTTCGTATATTACATTTGATTATCATTACACACGAGCAATCAACTCACGCATAATTATCGTCATTTTAGGTTCTTGTCTACTTGCAACAGCGATAACATCGTCCAAAGAAGTTTCTTGGATTTTTCCTTCAACCCCTAAATCTGTACAAATTGAAATTGCAAAAACAGGAATACTCATGTGGCGTGCAACGATAACTTCAGGAACAGTTGACATCCCTACAGCATCAGCACCAATTACACGAACGTATTTGTATTCAGCAGGCGTCTCCAAAGTTGGTCCTGTCAACCCTAAATAAACACCTGTAGACACTTTAATTTGGTTTTCCTCCGCGATTTCCAAAGCCATATCAATCATTTTTTTACAATAAGGCTTACTCATATCTGGGAAACGAGGCCCTAATTCATCAATGTTTGGCCCTGTTAATGGGTGTTCTGGAAAAGTATTGATATGGTCATTGATGATCATGATTTCTCCAATCTCAAAGTCGGGGTTTGTACCTCCAGAAGCATTAGATACAAATAACTTTTCAATTCCCATTAATTTCATCACACGAACAGGATAGGTTACCTGTTTCATGTTATACCCTTCGTAGAAATGGAAACGCCCTTGCATAGCAACAACGCTTTTCCCTCCTAAATATCCGAAAATCAATTTTCCTGAGTGCGACTGAACAGTAGACACAGGGAAATTAGGAATGTTCTCGTATGGAATTTCATCAATAACTTCCATTTCTTTTACCAATCCGCCTAATCCTGTTCCAAGGATAATACCGATGGTTGGTTCAATTTTAGTTTGTGACTTAATGTAGTCAACTGATTCTTGGAATTGCGCTAACATAATTGTGTATTAATTCATTAAATTCTTTCTCGTGATCTATCCTTACTTCAATGGATTGATAATGCCACGGATATTTTATTTTCTCTTCAACGGTTAAAAGGTTTTCTATGCGTACAAAATCTTTTTCCGTTGTAACAAGCATTGTTTTCTGTCCCTCAAATTTATCAAATTTAGCGTGAATTCGCTCCAAATCTATTCGTGTAAAATTATAATGATCCGGAAAAACGGCGGTCTCTACCGCATAAAACCGTTTCAGATGATTTTCTAAAGGTTCAGGATTTGCAATACCAGTTATCAAAAACACCTGTTTAACCTCATCTTTTTCGGCACCAAAAGGAACTAATTCTCCATAAACGATCTGCGAAAAAAACACTTTATTGGAAGAAAAACCTATTGATCGGATGTATTCCTTTTTTATTTCTGCTGAAACCCGATTTGGACATTTTGTTACAAGGATAATTTCAGCACGTTTTTTTCCGCCACGAAACTCTCGCAAACGTCCAGCTGGTAGAACTTGATCTTTAAAAAATGGTCGATTGAAATCCGTTAACAAGATATTCATTCCTGCCTTTACCGCTCGATGCTGAAATGCATCATCTAATAAAATACAATCAATCGTTTCCTTTTCATCTAACCAAGCCGAAGTACGCGCTCGCTTTTCATCAACTGTAACCAACACTTCCTTCCCCAAACGCTTCTTAAACATTAAAGGTTCATCTCCTACTTCTTCAGCAATACTTTGTTCTTTTACTTCATAAAAACCTTTTGTTTTCCGACCATAACCGCGCGAAAGTGTTGCAACCTTATGTTGGTCTTTCAATAAGTTAGCTAAGTACATAATATGAGGACTTTTCCCAGTTCCTCCAACAGACAAATTACCAACTACAATACTTTTCTTCTTAATGGTGTAAACCTTAAAAAGGGAACGGTCAAAAAAGAAATTGCGAATGGCTGCAACTGAACCATAAAGTAACGAAAAAGGAAAAAGGAAATATTCGTACCATTTCATAAAAACAAATATACATAATCCCATGTTAAATGAGAGAAACAATAACCGTGTTCATTTAGCGCATTTCCTTTCGTTTTTAGGATTTTTCAAACATGGTGTCGATGTAATGTTTTTTTATCATTACTTTTAAATGGTTGCTAATTACCAACAGTTCTTCTGTTGATTACGGCATTCAGCTGTTGTTTTCTTAAACTTCTTCACACTATGACATTTTTCAACAAAGAAATGGAGACGATGCCTTTGGATCAATTGCGAAAATTACAATCCGAGCGTCTGATTCATCAAGTACTTCTTGCATACAATACCGTACCTTATTATAAAAAAAGTTTCGATCAAGCTGGAATCACACCTTCGGATATTCGATCTATCAACGATATTCACAAATTACCTTTCATCAAAAAGGACGCGTTGCGTACAGAATATCCATTTGGTTTAATGACAAAAGACCGCAGTCAATTTTCACGGTTGCATTGTTCAAGTGGCACAACAGGGAAACCAATTGTTGTTGGTTACACTAAAAAAGATCTTGCTATTTTCAGCGAAGTAGTGGCTCGTTCATTAGTTACTGGAGGGTGTCAACCAGGTGAATTAATTCAAAATGCTTACGGTTATGGTCTTTTCACAGGAGGATTAGGCATTCATGATGGAGCAACATTACTCGGCATGACGGTTCTCCCAATATCTGGTGGAGGAACAGACAAACAACTTATGCTCATGCAAGATTTCAAAAGTGATGTGATTTGCTGCACCCCTTCTTACGCATTAACACTAGCAAATGAATTGCATAAAAGAAACATTTCAATTGCTGACTTAGGTCTAAAAAAAGCCATTCTTGGAGCAGAACCATGGACAGAAAGTATTCGCCAAGAAATAGAGTCAAAACTTGGAATATCAGCAACAAATATTTACGGTTTAACAGAAATTATTGGACCTGGAGTTGCTCAAGAAGACTTTGAGGAAAAAGGATCGGGAAGTTACATTTGGGAAGACCACTTTTTTCCAGAAATTGTAGACAAAGACACGGGGAATCCAGTTGCAGAAGGTGAATTTGGTGTACTTGTTTTCACTACTCTAACCAAAGAAGGTATGCCTATGTTACGCTTCTGGACCAACGATATCACAAACATTTACTACACACATTCCAAGAAGCGTACACATATTAAAATGGGACAAATCAAAGGTCGGGCTGACGAGATGTTAATCGTTCGAGGCGTAAACCTTTTTCACACGCAAGTCGAAGCCGTTCTAGGTAAATTCCCAGATTATTTTTCTAATAATTACCAACTCATAATTGACCGAAAAGGCGCTATGGATGAAATTCAAGTGAAAGTAGAAATTGATGCAAAAACTTTTGAAGATTTGTGTAAACAATACGAAGATCCATTAAACTGTGAATACCTTTTGAACGCAAATAAAAAACTATGTGCACATATCAAAGCAGATATTGGTTTAAGTATGGATGTCAAACTTCAAGTACCCTTCAGCCTTTCTAATAGTGAAGGTGGAAAGACTAAACGCATTATTGACAACCGAAATTTAGGTTAATCCATAAAACGACTTAACGCCCTTTTGTCTGGAACAACGCAAAAGGGTTTTGTTATTTTCTTACGTCGTTTAGCAATCCCATCATACACGCTATCCTTCCATTTCAGTGGAAAAAAAAACAACACTAACGATGGATAAAAATACCATTTAAGATGGTGTCGAATCAGATAACGAACCGCAGCTGATTTTTCTAAAACAAATCCACCTGTATCCACCTTAATAGCGTCATAAAAGGAAGATTGCTCAACTTTGTTGCCAAAAACACCTTTGGCAAAATCAGATTGAAGAGGAGCAAAAAACAAATTCGTATTTCGTTCATGCCTTAGTATAAATCCAACCGAACGATTGCAAAGTCCACAATCACCATCGTAAAACAATGTTACCTTTTCATTTCCTTGGTTCATCTTTTCAAAAATACCACAACTTTAGCAAAGAACCCTTGCACTTTGAAAGATTAATTCATTTGCAACAATAAAGCTTTTATCAAGAAGTGAAAAAAGGATTTTATACCTATATTTGACTTGAAAAAAAAGAATACTATGAAAAATGTAGCAGTGATTGGAGCTGGAACAATGGGAAATGGAATTGCCCATGTTTTTGCACAATTTGGATATAAAGTTTCTTTAATCGACGTGGCACAAGCGGCGTTGGACAAAGGAATGGCAACAATTGGAAAAAATTTAGATCGTCAAGTTTCAAAAGGAGCGTTGACAGAAGAACAAAAAGCAGCAACTCTTGCAAACCTTACTACCTTTACTTCCATGGAAGAAGGTGTAAAAGGAGTAGAATTGGTGGTTGAAGCTGCAACTGAAAACATCGATTTGAAATTGAAAATCTTTGCTGATTTAGATCGCCTAACTGCACCAGAAGTAATCCTAGCTTCTAATACTTCATCGATTTCCATCACCAAAATTGCTTCGGTAACTGCTCGCCCAGAGAAAGTAATCGGAATGCACTTCATGAACCCAGTACCAGTCATGAAATTGGTAGAAATCATCCGTGGATATTCTACAACCGACGAGGTAACAAATAGCATCATGGATATGTCTCGTAATTTAGGAAAAGTTCCTGTAGAAGTAAACGACTACCCTGGATTCGTAGCTAACCGTATTTTGATGCCAATGATCAACGAAGCAATCTACACCTTGTACGAAGGAGTTGCGGGAGTTGAGGAAATTGACACCGTAATGAAATTAGGAATGGCTCATCCAATGGGTCCACTTCAATTAGCCGATTTCATTGGTCTAGATGTATGTTTAGCTATTCTTGAAGTTTTACACCAAGGATTTGGAAACCCGAAATATGCACCGTGCCCACTATTAGTAAACATGGTAACAGCAGGAAAAAAAGGAGTAAAATCTGGTGAAGGATTCTACAGTTGGAATCACGGAACTAAAGAATTGATTGTTGCTGACAACTTCAAAAAATAGGCACAACAAATCACAATAATTTAAAACGGAGGGATGCAAGTTCTTCCGTTTTTTTTTGCATTTTATTTGGCAGCCTCTATCGGTCTACGTGCTTTAGTAAACTCCTGAAAAAGGGTTCATCTGCTTCGTTTCACGTGCTTCCCTTGGTCGCAGTGAACCGTTCACATTCACACCTTTTTCAGTTCTTTTAGCTATCGCACTTCGCCCGGGCTGAAGATCAATTACCCCCTGTATTTTTGGAATTGAAATCATTCATTATTTCCCTAAACCCTGCGCTAAGGATAGCAGTGGATAGCTTTTTGGCTGTTTCACAGCCAAAAACTAAGAACGAATAGCCTGACCTCTTTCCTCCCCCAATAGTCTGGGGAGGAAAGAGGAAGCGCCCAAAACAAATTTCCCTTATTTCAATAAGGTAACATTTCCTGTAAAGGTTTTTCGTTCGTCATTATAATTGTTCCCCACCACGATTTTCCATTGATACATTCCGGTTTGACCTACTCCACTCGATACGCCGTACTGACCTCCCCAACCGATATTAGTGTCATTTGTTTCAAAAATCGCCTCACCCCAACGGTTGTAAATGATCATTTGGTAATCTAGTGGATTAAATCCTGCAACAAAAATGGGTTTAAAAATCTCGTTTTCCTCGGAACCATCCGGTGTAAACGCATTTGGAATGAAAAACAACAATTCTTCTTCCACGCGAACAATTTTACGAATGGTATCCCGGCAACCCAACTCAGAAATGGCAATCAATTCCACGGTATAATCACCTGCTTCTGGACCAATAAATGCCCCTGGATGTTCCTTTGTAGACGATTTACCTTCGGGGAAATGCCATTTATAATTCACAGCATCAATAGACGTATTTTGGAAGTTAACGTAATTTTCTTGTTCCGTAATGCGAGCGGGACTGTACATAAAATCAGCAATAGGATTGTCGTTGAAGAAAATAACATCTTTTTGCATCATAAAATCCGAGCATCCAGCAAGAGGTGTAGTAACGGTAAGAGTTACGTCATATTTTCCTGCGCGATGGAACACAAATTGCTGATCTGCGCAATCGAAAATTGGATCACGTCCTGTCAATTCCCAAGTGCAAAAATAATCTCCAGTTGACGTTTGATTAAGCAAATTTACAGTAACAGGCGTGCAAAATCCATCTTGTGTCACTTCAAAATTAACAATTGGCGTTTCTTCCACCACAATTCTAAAATTAGTTTCCATGTCTTTTTTACAACCAGAAGTTGCCTCAACAGAGAGAATATCAACCGTTACAATCCCAGCAACAGCAGTATTCACACGTATTTCTCCTTCTCCACTTTGATCCGTTACATAGATTTGAATAGGTCCATTATCTATGCGATACTCGAAAGTAAATGGAGCTTCTCCGGCTGTTCCTCTCAGTCGGATAACAGGTGCTTCATCGTTTTTACAGACAGCTGTTTTATTCAATGTAGCGTTGTAATTTGACTCTGGATCCACACGAATTTTAAACGAACGTGGTGTCCGGTTACATGTACCTTGTTTGGGCGTAACAGTTATCGTTGCCTCAACAGGAATAGGGCTTATATTTTGGGCTATAAAACTGAGTATGGGCGTTGTTCCTTCTGCTGGCAATCCGATACTTTCGTGCGTATTTATCCACGAATAATCAAAGGTTGAAAGATTAAAATCAAATGGTATATCTGCTAACCTATCGCCGTGACATAAACGGAAATTAGGAATACTGTCGAGTTCCAATCTCTGTAGATTATGCACAAGAATAGAGGTCGTATCTTGACAACCTGCAACATTCGTCGAGGTCAGCGTTACGCGAGTTGGCGTGTAAAAATCAACGGGAAATGTTGTTCCTGTTACCGTTCCTGGATTCCATTCATAGGTAACTCCCGTTTGTTGCGCTACAGAAAGTTGTGAGCTCGCTGATGGATCGCATTCGTGAGGTTGTCGAACAATTTGACTTGTAATTTGTGGTGTCACTGTAACCACGCGCGATGCCATATAAGAACAAACAGCACGGAAACGAATGTCATCAATCCCAAAGTCATTTCCGGAGGAATTCGTATTTTGATTAATAATAGCGATAGATATAAAAGTGTTATTTCCGGAATTCCAAGTGGCTGAAAACTCTTGCCAATCACAAGTTCCATACGGTAATGAAAGTAAGTTTCCTACTTGCGTTCCATTAACGGATAAGATTAATCGACCTGGATTTTCGCTAATTACTGTCGTTCCCCAAAAAGAAAATTGATAATCAGTATTGGGTTGTACGCTTACAGTTTGTCTCCACACTGCTGTATTTGCCACGCTTGCTCCATTTACAACCAGCATCGATCCCGAAGAATTCCCTACGGTATGATCATTACAGAAAGCGAAATTATTGTGTGCATCTCTTGAGGAGGAAACCACGGCATATGTTCCTTCGGTACTTACCAATCCCCAAGTACCTCCTGTTCCCAAACGATAATCACTTGTAAAGGCTGTGTTTCCAAGTGAAAAATCTCCGTTGGTTACTAAATTTGGGCCGAATTTTTGTACCGCACAACGATAAGTTCCCGACTGCGTAACTCGAATATTAGATTGAGTGGCTCCTGTACTCCATGTGTAGGAATCGTAGCCGAGTGGTGCTTGAATATTTAATGAACCGCTACAAATTGTGGTGTCATTTCCAATCGTAAAAACATCATTACAGTGTTGTGCGATTAATGTTTGAAGGAAAAACAAGGCGATGATGGTGGTAATCTTTTTCATAATAATATGCGATTATTTATCGAAACACAATTAATATGCGAAAGCGAGCAATACTCCATGAAGCGAAGGACAACCAAGGTCCATTCTATGTGGTTAATTTTTAGGTGCTGAAATAAATTAATTCGCATATCAAACTTGTAATTGTATGAATGAATGTTACGAATTAAGTAAAGTAAGTATTGTCAAAAATCTACAAAAGTGTCAATGCAGTCGATTTTTTTGTAAATGTAGAAAAAATCTTTTAATCCTTTACAAATCAATTCAAAAGGAGTTGTTCCAAATCTTCTGGATTCTTTCTGATATTAAGACGTAGAAAGGTTAACATGGAGGTCTGTTGGTTTAAAATTTTAACACTTTTATAGAAATATGTTGCTTTACAAACACTCTTTATGGTGAGGAATCAGGACTTTGCGTTAGGGATAGGAGCGGCATCCCCCTCCCCAAGGTTTTGGGGAGGGGATACAGCGGATAGCCTGACCCTCGCCTCTTCAAGTTGTTTGGGGAGGCGAGGGTAACGCCCTAAAAAATGGGGTTTTATTTTCTGGCAGCTTTAACGGTCTTTGGGTTTTAGTAAACTCCAGTTACTAGGTTCAGAATCGGTTTTGCTTGTGCTTCCTTTGGTCGCTCTGCAAATCCGTTCTTCACACTATCATCTGTTCGTTTAGCTATCACCCTCCGTCCTAGCTGAAAGGTATTCTTACTTTTGCTGAGCTTTTTAATAAAGAAATATAGGTTAAAAAAAAAGGCCTTCTTGCGAAGACCTTTCTGTTGTGAATTATTTAATAAGGGTGACATGTCCTGTAAATATGCTGCGCTCATCGTTTTTAGTTTGATGTGTGCGTACTTCAATTTTCCAGCTGTACATTCCATCTTGGCAAATTTCGCCTCCGTATCTTCCATCCCATCCAATACTGGCGTCATGAGATTCGAAGATTAATTCTCCCCATCGGTTGTAAATATGAAGGGTATAATCATATGGATCGAATCCAGAAACAAAAACAGGTTGGAAAATTTCATTAAAGGCGCTTCCGTCTGGTGTAAATGCATTTGGAACGAAGAAAAGGAATTCTTCTTCTACGTAGACAACGACATGTGCGGTATCTTTACATCCTTTTACAGAAATTGCTACCAAGGTTACATTAAATGCATTTGGAACGGTTGACATAACCTCAACTGGATTAACTTTTGTTGAAGTGTGTCCGTTATCGAAATCCCAATAATAATTTGCTGCACCACTTGAGTTATTTTCAAACGTAACTAAATTATGTATGGTTGTCACTTCTTTCGGTGAATAATCGAAATTCGCTACTGGTTTCTGATCGATCTGAATGACGTTGTTTCGTGTCAAAGAGGAAACACATTGTCCATTTACATTTCCTACGGTAAGCGTTACATTGTAAGTCCCTGCTCTATCCATCGTAATCGTATGGTTTCCACAGCCTACAATTGGCGCCATTCCTGGAATAGTCCAAACGCAATCCTGCCCTGGATTTTGTGTGGTATTAATAAGCTCTACTTCTACTGGTCCACAGAAGCCATGCTGCTTAATATTAAAAGAAACTTCTGGTTTCTCAAGTACAGTGACTTTCACGCTATCCGTTCCAACACAACCTTGAGCATCTGTTCCTGTAACAGTATACATTATACTTCCTAATCCAGGAGTAAAGGCTACGTTATTTTGAACGCCGTTTGTCCAAACGTAATTTCCTGTGGGATTACCCGTTGCGTTCAAGGTTACTGGTGAACCAATACACACATTCTGATCGTCACCCGCATGGATGTTTGGCAAAGGCATAACGATTACGGTTACCTCATCCGTTGACACACATCCGTTGATGTCAGTTGCTTCAACCGTATAAACTGTTGTTCCTGTTGGCGTAAAGTTCATGCCATCAACCACGCCATTATTCCAATTGAAAACAGCGGTACTTCCATCTGCCATGACAGCAGTTAAAAGCGTTTCGCTTCCTGCACACAATTGCTGATCCATTCCCGCTTGTACGGCAATTGCTGGCACCATTGTTATTTGAAGTGCATCTTGTGCTGTACATCCATTTTCATCTGTTCCTACTACCACTAAAGTGACATCACCCGTAACTGGATATGTAGATCCGTTTTGCATACCATGTGTCCATGTATAGTCAACTGCTGTTCCTGTTGCATTTAAGATATAATCTGTGTTTTCACACACACTTGCATTTGTTCCTGAATTTACAACGGGTAAAGCATGAACTGTAACAATTGCTGTTTCTACTAATGTACTTTGACATCCATTGTCATCTACAATTGATACTACTTCATAAGAGAAAGTTCCTGCTACTGCTGTAGGAACATTTATTGTTGCCGTTGCGGTTGGAGAAACCAATGTTTCTGTTGCTCCACCATCTATTGAATATCCAAAAGTATAAGGTGCAGCACCTCCTGTTGTGGTAATTGTCAATACAGGTTCTGTTTCGTCTAAACAAACCGCTGTCGCTCCTACAAGTGTTGCTGTTGGCGCAGGTGCAACTGTAATAACAACCGTTCCCGTTTGTGTTTGTAAACAAGATGTTGCATCAGAAACGGAAGTTAAGGCATAAGTATATGTTCCTGCTGTATTTGTTACAGCTGTAATTGTTGCTGTATTTCCTGTTGAAACAATCGTTTGAGGCGTTCCACCATCTACCGTATACTCAAAGGTATAAGGTGCTATTCCACCTGTTCCGGTGAAAGTAATCGTTGGTGCTGTTCCATTCTCACAAACACTTGTCGTACCAGAAATACTTGCCGTTGGCGATGGATTTACTGTGATAATAGCTGTTCCTGTTTGTGCTTGCGAACAAGACGCTCCATCTGAAACAGAAGTTAAAGCATAGGTAAATGTTCCTGCAGCATTTGTTGGTACAGTAACCGTAGCTGTATTACCAGTTGAAACAATCGTTTGAGGTGTTCCACCATCAACCGTATATTCAAAAGTATAAGGTGCGGTTCCATCAACTCCTGTGAAAGTGATGCTTGCTGTTCCATTCTCACAAACACTTGTTGTACCGGCGATAGTTGCCGTTGGTGGCGCTGTTACTGTAATAACTGCTGTTCCTGTTTGTACTTGTGAACAAGATCCTGTTTCTGAAACGGAAACTAAGGCATAAGTATATGTTCCTGCTGCATTTGTTGGTACAGTAACCGTAGCTGTATTTCCTGTCGAAACAATCGTTTGAGGTGCTCCACCATCTACCGTATACTCAAAGGTATAAGGTGCGACTCCACCTGTTCCAGTGAAAGTAATCGTTGGTGCTGTTCCATTTTCACAAACACTTGCCGTACCTGCAATAGCAGCTGTTGGTGCCGCTGTTACTGTAACAATTGCAGTTCCCGTTTGTGCTTGCGAACAAGATAATGCATCTGAAACGGAAGTTAAAGTAAAGGTAAATGTTCCTGCTGTATTTGTTGGTGCAGTAACCGTAGCTGTATTTCCTGTTGAAACAATCGTTTGAGGTGCTCCACCATCAACCGTATATTCAAAGGTATAAGGTGCCATCCCACCAATCCCGGTGAAAGTAATCGTTGGTGCTGTTCCATTCTCACAAACACTAGTCGTACCAGAAATACTTGCCGTTGGCGATGGATTTACTGTGATAACAGCTGTTCCTGTTTGTGCTTGCGAACAAGAAATTGCATCAGAAACGGAAGTTAAGGTATAGGTAAATGTTCCTGCTGTATTTGTTGGTACAGTAACCGTAACTGTATTTCCTGTTGAAACAATCGTTTGAGGTGCTCCACCATCAACCGTATAACCAAAGGTATAAGGTGCTATTCCACCTGTTCCGGTGAAAGTAACACTTGCTGTTTCATTTTCACAAACACTTGCCGTACCTGCGATAGTAGCTGTTGGT
>JASLGM010000052.1 GCA_030150045.1 Taishania sp. | reverse complement strand
TCAAGATTTACAGAAGCCCAGATTGTTAATATTCTGAAGGAATATGAAGCTGGCAAGCAGACTAAAGATATTTGCCGTGAGTATGGTATTGCAGTTCCTACATTTTATAGCTGGAAGCAAAAGTACGGAGGTATGGATGCGCAGCAGTTGAAAGAGTTAAAAGCATTACAGGATGAAAATGCTCGTTTAAAGAGAATGTATGCCGATTTAAGTTTGGATCATCGTATTTTAAAAGACATTATCGAAAAAAAGCTCTAAAGCTCTGCGAACGCAAAGCGCTGGTGGAAGATGTGTTGAATGAAGAGAATATTAGCGTTAGCAGGGCTTGTAAAATTATCTGTATGGCAAGAAGTATGTACTATTACTGTAGTTCCAGGGACGATCAGGATGTAATCAATAAGTTGCAAGACTTAGCAGAAAGATATCCTACGCGTGGTTTTGAAACTTATTTTGGCAAAATCCGAATGGAGGGACTGTTGTGGAACAGAAAGCGTGTTCTTAGAATTTACAGAATGTTGAATCTTAAAATGAGACGAAAACGTAAACAAAGACTTCCTTCAAGAATTAAGGAACCTCTAGTAGTACCTACATTTTTAAACGAAACTTGGTCAATCGATTTTATGAGCGACACCTTAACAAATGGTAGAAAATTTAGGGTTTTGAATGTTATTGATGATCATAATCGAGAAGCTTTAATTAACGAAGCTTATTACTCTATTCCTGCTGAAAGATTAGTGAAATCGCTTAGGCAGCTAATACAAATTCGTCCAAAACCTAAACGTATAAGAACGGATAATGGTCCTGAATTTATATCAAAAACATTTGTTCAATTTTGTAATGATCAAGGTATTGAGTTGCAATATATACAACCTGGTAAACCAGCTCAAAACGCATATATTGAACGCTTAAACAGAACTTTCAGAGAAGATGTGCTGGATGCGTATTTATTCAAAAATATTCAGGAAGTAAATGCATTAGCGTTTGAATGGCAACTAGAATACAATAAAAACCATCCACATAAATCGCTCAATGGACTGAGTCCTTGGCTATATGCAAACGCAAATTTGTCCTCGCAGGACGGGCAGGTTTATTGATAAGGTAGGTTTTAGGAAATTAAAAAGAAATTATTATATTTATTCACTGTCTGAAAAAAGGGAAGGCTACAAAAAAGGGAAGGCTACAGTCGTTCAAAGAACGACATTAAAATTGATTTATTTGGAAAGGAATATTTTGATAAAGAAGTCGATATTCCACTTTCCAAAATGAGATATGACATTGCACAGCAATTAAAACTTCATTTAGATCAATAATAAATCATAACTATGACTACTGAAAAACTACTTCAACAGATTACAAAAGGGGAAACCATACACAATATTGTATTTGAAGACAATGTATCACTTGATTTTAAAAATGTAATAGCTGAACTTATATGGAATAGTTTCGACGTAACCATAATTTTACTTGATATACGATTGCAAACTAAAACAAAAAATATCTAAGGTCACAAATAAAAGTAAACTAGCACAACTCTTCGAAATACCTGTAAATAAATTATTTACATTTATGCAATAATGCTCTTCTTAACTAACCATGAAAAACAATTTTAAGATTACTTACTTTGAAAATGAAATTCTAATTGGAGAAACTATTCTTAAAGAGAATGATTCGCTAACAATTGGTCGTCACGCGGAAAATGATATCTCATTTTCAGACAATTTGATTTCTTCAAAACATTGTGTTTTGGAATTTGTTGAAGGTAAACTTTTCATTACCGATTTAAATAGTAAGAACGGAACATTTCTTAATTACAATAAAATAGAACAAGGAAAGCGATTACAAATAGATAGTAACTGTATAATAACATTTGCAAATAACTCCTCAAAAATTGTAATCTCGACTTTCTCTCTGACAATTGGGCGGTCAAATGAATGCGATATTATACTAAATGACAATGCGATTAGTCGTAAACACGCAACGATCCGACATATTGGTGAAAATCAATTCGAATTGATTGATCATAATTCTACTAATGGTACGTTTGTAAAGGGCCAAAAGATTTCAAAAATCATCTTAGAGATAAATGACACATTCATTATTGGTAGATATGTTTTTAAGCCGGATGGATCTTTCAAATCTTTATCTGATCAAACAATAGTCCAATTGCAGAATGCTTCTAAAGCATATAAAAATGGCTCAACTGCAATACATCCACTGAGTTTTTCCATTCAACCTCAAACCTTAACTGCAATAATGGGTCCTTCTGGCTGTGGCAAGTCAACGTTACTAAAGATGATTTTAGGGCTATCTACTCATACAGGAGGTAATGTATCACTATTTGGATTTAACTTAATCGAATACTTTGATATGTTTAAACAATATATTGGATATGTTCCACAAGATGATGTAGTACATGAAGAATTAACTGTATACCAATCACTATACTTTTCCGCAAAAATTAGGTTACATGATAAAGACGAACATTATAGGTTATCAAAAATAAATTCATTACTTACTGAACTCAATATCAATTTCATTAAGGATAATCCAATTGGTAAAATTAGTGGTGGACAAAGAAAAAGGCTTGCAATTGCAATTGAATTGTTAACCGACCCCATCCTGCTCCTCCTTGACGAACCAACATCACCTCTTGATCCACAATCAATTGAGGAGTTCATGACAATACTTAAAAACTTAGTTGAAAAAGGTACTACAGTATTAATGGTCACCCATAAACCTGAAGATTTAACCTATATGGATGAAGTGATTTTCCTTGCAGAAGGAGGCTACTTTGCATATAAAGGTTCAACCTCCGAATATCTTTCATATTTTAAGACCTCATCTACTATTAATGTCTACTCTCAATTAAGTGGGCAATCAGCAGAAAAGTGGAAAATGACTACCTCTGAAATTCCTTATGAATATAATATCATACAGCAAGATCTAGAATACAAAAGAGTTAACTGGTTTAATCAATTGTATTGGTTATCCGTTCGCAATTTAAAAATCAAAATTAATGATCATTTAAATTCAAGCATTATACTATTACAGGCTCCTATCATTGCTCTTTTAATCGGATTTATTTTTTCAGATTTAACCCTATCAGTACTATTCATGATGATCGTATCAGCTATATGGTTTGGAGTTAATAACGCTTCTAGGGAAATAGTGAAAGAACAAAACATTTATTATAGAGAAAATTTATTCAATGTCCTACCCATTACCTACTTGTCATCAAAAGTTATTGTACTCATTATAGTAGCCATTCTTCAAACCCTTCTATTCGTAATTGTATTGAAAATGATGTATTCTTCTACTTTATCTCCATTAGTGAATACCTTTGATGCTTTTAGTTGGCTAGTATTCATTAACATAGCCTCTGCCTTGTTAGGTTTGTTATTAAGTGCAGCAATGAAAACGACTGATAAAGTACTTAGTCTCGTTCCACTAGTCCTAATTCCTCAAATAATGCTTTCGGGAGTAATAACACCAATTAATAATAAAGCTGTGGAAATATTGAGTTACCTTACATTTTCTAGATGGGGAGTCGAGGGTTTGTCTCATATACAAAATAACATTACAACTACACAGATCACATCTCAAACAGACTCTACTTCATTGCAGCAATCAGCATCCGAAATAGAATTCGTTACCCAATCATTGCCAATAATACAAAATCAGTATCACAAAATATACTCAGATATATTTGGAAGCTCATACGGATCATTTACAATTGATTTCCTTATGATTACATCACTATCTTTACTGCTATTTTTATCCACATATTTACTAATTAAACAAAAATCTGCTTAAAAATAAATATCACTAATATGTCACTAAACTTCTCTAATTATAAAATAATCAAACTCCTGGGGGAAGGAGGAATGGCGAATGTATATCTAGCAACAAATAGAGAGAATGAATTTGTTGCTATCAAAATATTAAATAATGACCTTTTTCACAATAGCAATCTTAGAAAACGATTTGTAAATGAAGCTCAAAAGATGTTACAATTACAACATCCAAATATTGTCAAATTCATTGAGCTTATAGAAGAAACGGACAAGGTAGCTATCGTCATGGAGTACATCGAAGGGTTTACATTACGTGAGATACTGAATCAAAGAAAGTTAACAGATAGTGAAATTACCAACTATCTTAATCAAATAGTTACAACATTAAATTATTTTCATATCAAAGGCTTTATACATAGAGACATTAAGCCTTCAAACTTTATAGTAGATAAAAGTGATAAAATATTACTTTCCGATTTTGGGATTTCGAAAGATACTTCAGGATTAATTGAAGACTACACACAAACAGCTACTTCCGCTTCTCTAGGTACACCATTATATATGAGCCCTGAGCAAGTACGCAGTGTTAAAGAAGTCTCAACGCAATCTGACATATACAGCCTTGGAGTTCTTTTGTGGGAAATGGTTGCGGGCAAAAAACCATATGACTCCTTAACTCAATCTACTTTCGATATTCAACTTAAAATTGTACAAGAACAATTACCATTGACCAATACAAAGTGGGATGGCTTAATTCAAAAAGCGACGGAAAAAGATGAAATTAATCGGATACAACAATTAGAAGATTTCTTATACCCAATTAAATACTCATCGCATTTAGAAGATAAAACAGTAATCTTATCTAATGCTAAGCGTCAAGACTTGATTTCTAATACCGCATTGACTTATAACAACCAATCAATAAAAAAAAAGCGATTAATACAAGCATCCATCGTCATAATATTATTAACTTCTATGGCAATTTATTTGATTAATAGTAATAATAAAAGTTCACAAATATTAAATAATGACGTTGTAACTAGTCAGGATTCTATAGTCACGAAATATGATAGTCTAATACCTGTGGATAGTACATCGCAGATTGTGAAAGAAAATAATGAAGAAATCTTAGAATATAAATCAGAAAATCAGCATATAGAAAATAGCAGTGTAGCTAAATTATACTTAGCAAGTGACGGTAGAAAATATTATCGCGTATTAAACAGTATTTTATTCTGGACCTTTGATGATAATAGAAAATGGAATACAAAGAATACTGTAACAGTATATGATAAGCCATACTCAAATACGATTATCGATAGAATGGAAAGAAACACTTATTTCCTAGGGTTGGACGTAGAATACCATTACTACAAATTGAATAAAGCTCTCGTTAATAAAGTTTCTAAAAGTCCTTTTAAAGGCTGTCCAAATGGAGATGTAATGAAAGGTGATACAATATTATTACTCAATGGTGAAGGAGAATGTTATTGGAACGCCATCAATAAGGGTAAATTTACTGGTGTTAATTTTTCTGATGAAGGGAAAATACTAAGTGAATCGGCATACGATGGATGTAATATGATTCAAGGTAAACGGCTGACATTTGATGAAGAATACATAGTATGGGTTAAAATTCAAACTCCATCAAGAAAAATAGGATGGTTAAGATTTTCAAACAAAAAAGGAGATAATTTCTTCGACTACATCAATGTTGAAGATGAAGGTCATTACTACTAATAAATATGATTGAACATAACTTTATATCTGAGAAAGGCAAATTCCGTGCAGAGAATGAAGATTCTTATTGCGTTTTTAATATGCCGAATCTTAACTGTTTTATAGTTTCAGATGGTATTGGCGGGCTGCAAAATGGCATACTCGCCTCATCCTTAACCTGTTCTACAATTCAGCAATATATTGAAATGCATAGCTTCTCTGATCCTAATACACTTTTGATAGACTCAATTAAATATGCAAACGATATACTATACAACTATCCATCGAAAAGTGAAGTACATGTAAAGATGGGGGCAACGGTATCAATAGCTCTTATCGCAAAAAATAAACTATATGTCGCAAATTCAGGTGATAGTAAAATATACTTATTAAGAGGTAAAAAGGTTCGTCAACTAACTGATGACCATACAGCCGTAAATCTATTACTTACAAAAAATATAATAACTAAAGAAGAGGCTTTAAATCACTCTAGAAAAAATGAACTAACTCAAGCTATAGGAATATCAAATACCATTTATCCATTTGTCCACAAACCTGTAATTAGAATTAAACCCAACGATAAAATTTTATTGTGTACTGATGGATTAAGTGGTTACATTTCTAATAATTCTATACTGTCAATCATTTCTACAAAAAATGTAAATGTCGCTGTGCAGAGTCTCATTGCAGCCGCGGAAGAGGCAGGAAGTCGTGATAACATTACTGTAGGTGTTATACAGATTTTAAACCCAATTAGCGTCTCATTTTTTAAACCAACAATAATACTTTTAGTTATATTCTCAATATTCCTAACAATTCTATATTTTTTAATGTAATGAAAAATTGTCTTCCTCCTAATTCTCAAAGCCTTTTTTTATATCGATTAACAAGAATCTATGCTTAATTCCCAAGTTTTGCGCTTGATCCATGAAAAAGCTTGATGCCGATTATATGGTTGGTTGATTCAATGTGTAGCTTAATTGAACAACCCAATTCCCCTTTTGAGGGAAAATGTATATAAACAAAAAAAGCCCATACTTTCGTATGAGCTTTTTAAAAAGTGGCGTCGACTTACTCTCCCACCCTCAAAAGGGCAGTACCATCAGCGCAAACGGGCTTAACTTCTCTGTTCGGAATGGGAAGAGGTGGACCTCGTTGCAATAGACACCCAAAATCATTAATGTCTTGAGTTATATTGAAAAT
>JASLGM010000051.1 GCA_030150045.1 Taishania sp. | reverse complement strand
CGACATCAAGCTTTTTCAGAATAATCTTTTTCCATCCGATTACGGCGTGCAACGCCTATCGTCTGTCTTCGTCTCCAAGTTTACTTTGGGAACTCTGGTGTGAGAGACTATACTTTGTATAGAAGAATGCTATCGCATCCTTAAGTCGACGCCACTTTTTAAAAGCCTTTCCATTTTGGAGAGGCTTTTTTTGTTTATATACATTTTCCCTCAAAAGGGGGATAGCGTTGACCAATTAAGCTACACATTGAATCAACGAACCATATTATCTACATCAAGCTTTTTCAGAATAATCTTTTTCCATCCGATTACGGCGTGCAACGCCTATCGTCTGTCTTCGTCCCCAAGTTTACTTTGGGACTCTGGTGTGAGAGACTATACTTTGTATAGAAGAATGCTATCGCATCCTTAAGTCGACGCCACTTTTTAAAAAGCCTTTCCATTTTGGAGAGGCTTTTTTTGTTTATATACATTTTTCCCTCAAAAGGGGAATTGGGTTGTTCAATTAAGCTACACATTGAATCAACGAACCATATTATCGACATCAAGCTTTTTCAGAATAATCTTTTTCCATCCGATTACGGCGTGCAACGCCTATCGTCTGTCTTCGTCCCCAAGTTTACTTTGGGACTCTGGTGTGAGAGGCTATGCTTTGTATAGAAGAATGCTATCGCATCCTTAAGTCGACGCCACTTTTTAAAAAGCTCATACATAAGTATGAGCTTTTTTTGTTTATATACATTTTTCCCTCAAAAGGGGAATCGGGTTGTTCAATTAATATACACATTGAATCAACGATTCAGATTATCGACATCAAGCTTTTTCATGAATAATCTTTTTCCATCCGATTACGGCGTACAACGCCTATCGTCTGTCTTCGTCCCAAGTATACTTTGGGACTCTGGTGTGAGAGACTATACTTTGTATAGAAGAAAGCTATCGCATCCTTAAGTCGATGCTATTTTTTTTAAAGTCTTTCCATTTTGGCGAGGCTTTTTTTGTTTATATACATTTTCCCTCAAAAGGGGAATTGGGTTGTTCAATTAAGCTACACATTGAATCAACCAATCATATAATCGGCATCAAGCTTTTTCTGAATAATCTTTTTCCATCTGATTACGGCGTACAACGCCTATGGTCTGTCTTTGTCCCCAAGTTTACTTTGTGACTCTGGTGTGAGAGACTATACTTTGTATAGAAGAATGCTATCGCACGCTTAAGTACTTTCCAATTTTTATCGATATTAGTACTAGATTATTTTTATTTTTCAACTGGATCATCGTTTTGTAATGTAATCTTCCGCTAAGGATAGGAGCGGCATCCTTTTTACGTAGTAAAAAGATAGAGCAGATAGCCTGGCTCTCAAGGAACTTGAGGAGAGCGGCCAATTTATTTTTAGGATTATTTTTCTTTCTTATTATTTTTATGATGCGTCTGGCATGTTCTTTGTATTGTATTTCAGTTGATTACATAAAATAACTACTATGAAAACAACTAAATCTTTAATTTATTTCCTTTGTTTTTTTATGATGTTGACACTAAATGCTTATGGTCAAGATCAAATTTTGTTAGATATGGAAGGGGTGAAAATCTCGTACACTACGAAGTTAATCAAGGAGGAAAAGCGGAAAAATCTTTATGAAATTGAAGTACAACTGGTCAATTCGAGTGTGTACGATTATTATTATGCTGTTCCTATGCGTTTGGGATCTGATGGGAAATACAGAACGGTGTCGACAGATAATCACGTAGCGTCGATTAAGCCGAATAATGATGTTTATTTGTTTGGCAACGAGATCCGTTTTGTGACTAAAGAGTCTATTTATACGACAAAATCAGATGATAAATTGTTTGAAATGAAACAAGGGATGATCTATACGAATAAAATGAATTGTCGTTTTGATAAGGATGTCCCTCCGACTTTGGTTTTTAATCAAACGCGTGTATTTAAAACGCTAAATAGTTTTCAGCTGAAAGCCAATCCTAAGATGTTTGAGGGGACTTTTGTGTCCAATTGTGGGAATGAAAATGTTTCCCTTGTATTGCGCGATGTGAATGGCCCTACACCTTATTTACAGCAAATTTCTGGTGGAACGAAGACAAATTGGGTGCCCGTTTCTGATGGGATTTTTGTGAAGGAAGTTAATCACGCATATCAACTTTCTTATAACGCGCATGATGGCTCCGTGATCATGATGACACCTTCTGGGGATATGTGTATTTGGACGCGTCTTTAGCCTTAGAATGTTTAAGTAAGGGAAAGGTTTCATTAAGTAAGCAATATTGATTTTAACTTCTTTTTCTATTTGGGCATTCCCCTCTCCCCAATAAATGGGGAATCAGGTCAGGCTTTCCGCTTTTAGTCCTCGTCCCCAAGATTTACTTGGGGACTGTGGGCTAATCACTTCAATCCTTAATGCGATGATCTTGTTTCAGTCATTAATAAGCAGTAAATAGGAATCATTTTTTTTTTTACTAGGATTATGGTAAATGTATTTTTAATAAGGAATACTAAACCAAAATGTAAAACAAGATGAATGATTGACTGCTTTGTTATGCTTACTTCAGCTCACTTTCCTAGAGCTTTTGATTTCTTTCTTCCAAATTAGAAGTGCATTTCTAAAGCTAATGCATGGAATAATTTCAATAGTTCTATTGATTAATTTTCTTGCTAGGATCTTCAGCTAGGGCGGAGGGTGTAGCTAGAAGAAGTGAAAAGTTTGTGAAACGCTAGTTTAACTTTGCGACCAGAGGAAGCAATTTGGACTGTCTATCTTTATTGTGACAAATTTTATTAGCCCGATTTTATTATCTTAATAGTATGGCAAAACAGTATGACAACGATTTTAAAGTAATGATTGTAGAATTACTTAAATCAGGTAGAACAGTAAAAGAACTTAGTGAAGAATATAATCTAAATGATAGTATGCTAAGACGTTGGAGACGTATATACGATGCTCAATCAGGAGATTTTTCTGTTAAAAATGAACGAACAGAGGAACAAGAAGAAATGCGAGCTCTACGTAAAGCACTACGTGATGTTACAATGGAACGTGACATATTAAAAAAGGCAGTAAGCATCTTCTCCAAGAGCGACAAGTGAAATATCAATTTATCTATAAGAATACAAATAGTTTCACAGTTGAGAAGATGTGTAAGTGCTTTTCATTAAGTAGAAATGCTTATTACCATTGGGTCTATTATAAAAAAGATTGCATTGAAAATGAATCTCTTACATCTTTGAAAATCAAAATAAAGGAGATATTCCATAATAGTAAACAAATATATGGAAGTGCTAGAATCAAGAAAATGCTTGAGCGAGAAGATCTTTTCTATTCACGCTCATACATTGCATTATTAATGAAACAAATGGGATTAAGGAGTGTTCTGAGGAGAAAATATGTTATTACAACGGATTCAAATCATTCTTACAAAACATTTGAAAATAAGTTAGATAGAGATTTTAACAGCATGAATCTAGGAGAAAAGTGGGTTTCTGACATTACTTATATTAGAGTAAATAGTGATTGGAACTATTTAACAACAATAATCGATCTTGCAGACCGGAAGGTTGTTGGTTGGTCTCTGAGTGAAGATATGACCACAAAAAACACCGTCGTTAAAGCATGGAATAACGCCAGGTCAAAAAGAGCAATAAGTGATAAATTAATATTTCATTCTGACCGTGGTGTTCAGTATGCATCTAATTCTATTATTAAAATGCTGTGCTTCAACAATAAAGTAACTCAAAGTATGAGTCGAAAAGGTAATTGCTGGGACAATGCAGTTGCAGAAAGCTTTTTTAAGACAATAAAAAATGAATGGTTATATAGGTTTAGATATAAATCATATACCCAATTGTATGATTCAATCAATGAATATATAAACTGGTATAACACAAAAAGAATACACTCTTCATTAGGATATTTAACACCCTTAGAAATGGAAGTGAGAATAAGAAGGAAAATTAACAAAGTGGCTTGAAAAAAATGTCACAAATTTAGTAGGTAGTTCA
>JASLGM010000010.1 GCA_030150045.1 Taishania sp. | reverse complement strand
GAATACAATCCACAGCTCAAAATAAAGTTTAATAGCGCATAAATGGAGGGGCTTACTTTTCATATCGAGAATGAAGATCAAATAAAATCAAGCCTTTCAGACTACGAAATGATTAATTTCTCTTTTTATCGGACAGTAGTGATTAATTATAAATAAATGTAAGCACATTTGCAATTCGCACAAAGCCACCGCGCAAACCTAAAATTGCAAAAGAGCTTACACTCTCCCACCCTGAAAATTATTTTTTAAATCCCCTACCCTTCTAAAAAGAAGAAATTTTTAACCAAAGCTATTTAACATAATGCAAGAACATTATAAGACAAAATAGTATTCATTAATTATATTCGTTAAATAGAGAGTTAAACATTACCTAGCAATTAAAATGTATAGATGTATTGATCAGTGAATTAGTATTAAAAATCCATGGTAGCCGTAATGCTTTGAATACATGATTGCATAAAAACTAATAGTACGGTCTTACATTTTATCATAGATTATTCACAAAAACATAATTTAACTTCTATAGAGATCGTTTGTAAAAGCCGAAAAAAGATTTTCAATTAAGTTCGAGGCTAACGTTTTATCATTTCGTAGAAATCATTGATACGTGACTAATAAAGCAATATTTTATCTATTATTATAAGCTACGAAATCCTACATCTCCTTAATCCATTTACAAACGTTTTTTAAGGAATTAAAATATGGAATCATAATCCAGCGTAAATATGTAAATAAACCAAAGAATGTTATGTTAAATAGAAAACAAGGTTTTGATGTTCACAGTATATATAGTTTTGAAAATGAAATTTTGCGTGAGGGATAGTAGCGGCATCCTTTTGCTCTTTTCCCTAAGACTTGGGGAAAGACAAAAGATAAAGCGGAAAGCCCGACCTTTATCATTTAGTATAAAATGATAAAGGTCACGCCTAAAAAATATTATTTCCCTTACTTGAATAACTCTATAATTGTATTCCCAGTCGTGGCGTGAGAATACGAGATATTAATTAGGTGAGCAATGCTTGGTGCAATGTCTACAATGTATGTTTTTCTAACAATTTCTTGTTTCGGAATACCTTTACCGTAAATCAAAAATGGTACATGCGTATCGTATGCAAAAGGAGAACCATGGCTTGTTCCTTTTCCCGTATTGGAATTAGGGCTACTTTTGGGTAGATATCCACTTTCGAGAACGAACAGAATGTCACCGCTTTCCTTAGCGTTGAATCCTGCTTGTACCATATCAAACCAGTTATCGCCACACCCATACATTAATTGTTGTCGAGTGAAAGCAGCTTTAACCCCTTCAATTTGAAGTAGTTCTGCTAATACTAAAGCATCGATTTCGCTGATATCCAAATGGTTGTCGTTTATGTACTTTCTATCATAATAGAAATTCAAATTTGTAGAATGAATGATTAGTTCTTTTCCGTATTTTGATTTTAATTTGTCATTTATTTTTTGAGTTGGTTCTTTCAGGAATACGTAACCACCTGGTAATTTTTGGTCTTTCAAAAACTGAGGCACCGGTACTACAGCGTGATCAGCAGTCAAATAAATGATGTATTCCCCTACTCCAACTTCTTTATCCAAAGTATTAAGTAAACGTTCAATCTCAAGATCTAATCGTAAATAAGTGTCTTGAATTTCCTTTGATTGAGGTCCAAAAAGATGTCCGATTAAGTCTGTGGAAGAGAAGGAAATGGCAAGGAAATCGGTAATATTGTCTTTTCCTAAATCTGTATTTTTCAATGCATCGATAGCAAAATCGTTCAACAATTGATTTCCGTATGGAGTTGCCACTAACACTTCATATTGATCTTCTTTATTCGATACTTTCTTAAGATTGTATGGGAAAACGGGGTTTTTACTTGTTCCTAATAGGTGTTCATAAGGTACATTATCGGCGATTGATTCTTTGTAATTTTCAATAGATTTTAATGTATTCCATTCAGACTTCGCATATCTATCTGCACGCTTTTGATTATTAAAATCAACGACCCATTTAGGTAGTTCCTCCATAAAAAAGGTAGAACTAATGAAATTACCATTTGTGTCATCGAACCAGAACGTTCCATCGCTGAGATGTCCACCTGGAAGTATTGCCCCTCTATTTTTGATTGACATTGAAATGACTTTAGAACCTGGTTTAGTCAATTTCAGTTGATCTGTCATGGTTGTAACCTTAAGTCTTGTTGGAGCAAAGTTCCCTTTATCAGAGGTTGAACCTACTGTTTTAGCTTGTTCATCGAAAACACAATTGAGTTCTTTATTGGTTTTGTAATCGTACCAATCATTACCTACAATTCCATGATTTGATGGTGTTGTACCTGTATAAATAGACGCGTGACCAGGACCTGTGTAAGTTGGTACATAGTTATAATGCATATTTCTTGCATTTGTTCCTTGATACATCATACGTTTTAAACCACCTTCAACATAATGATTTTGAAATCTATACAAATACTCATATGCCATTTGATCGACAACTATTCCTACGACTAATTTGGGTTCATTTAATTGAGCATACGTTACTTGTCCTGTCAATAGAACAGCGATAGTGAAAAAGATTTTCCTCATATTGTTATTTAGAATGATTCAAAATTACCTTTTTTAAGGTATTGGACAAGGACTACCTTGGTTGTACTTTTGTTTCGCAATTTATATTTAATCTAAATAAACATGAAAAAAATTACATTCTTCAGTTTACTCTTGACAACTTTTGGAAGCCTTGCCCAAACTGGTGTACAAGATAACATAATTATGGGACCTGGGTATGCCAACGAGGTCTTTTATACGTTAAATAATCGTGAAAAAGTAGCTGTTCCAGCGTCATCTTGGCATATTGCTATAGAGACACAAACGATGAGTGCTACAGTTTTTTCTAATCCTTCTAATACGAAAGTATATCGTTATCCAAATGGAAAGAATTCAGATTTCTCGATTGTTGATACAGTTGGTATGCATAATTGGAATGAGTTATTCAACTATGCAGGAAGTTATAATGGAGCCTTCAATCGATTAGGTACAAACTCTATGGATTACGGTTGGGGTTCATACAACATGACAACACATAACGTTGTTGGTGATTCATTATACACTTTGAAGATTGCTGATACAGTTATCGTTTTAGATCTAATAAATAAATCAGCAGGTACTTTGAATTTACGATTTGCTAGGCTTGGCAACACTGCTAATCCTACTTCTTTATCTATTACTGGAAACAATTATGCTTCCAAGAACTTTATTTTTGTCAACCTATTAACTGGTCAGATTGTTGACAATGAAGTAGCTGGTTTTGATTTATGGTTTAGAAAGTATCATGATATATATGGTCAAAGTGGAATGAATACAGTTACTGGTGTCTTAGCTGCACCAGGTGTTCAAGTTGCACAAGTTGTTGTAAACGCAGGTGAACAGGCAGCACATAGTGATTTTCAATCCTCCTCATTTGGAACAGATAATAATATTATCGGAGCGGATTGGAAATCTGTTGATTATACTACTTTTCAATGGTCTGTTTCAGATACAACTGTTTACTATGTAAAAAAATCAAATGGGGATATCTTTAAACTTTTCCCTACTGCATTTACTGGGCAAGGAACTGGAGTTGCGTCGTTTAATATTTCACAAGTTGCAAACGCTGGCATCACATCTGCAAAAGAGACCTTAGTTGATTTGTATCCTAACCCTGCAAAAAACAATTTGACTTTAGTCATTGATGCGCAATCATCAGGTATACAAATCATTATCCGTAATCAAATGGGACAAACTGTGCAAACTGAATCTATTAATGGACAAGCAGGTTTAAATACGGTTTCCTTGGATATTCAAACTTTAACTACAGGTATGTACTTCGTAGAAGTTGTACAAAACGGGTATACTGTAGTTAAATCTTTAGTTAAGCAATAAAATTAAACAATCAAACACTTATTTGGTAATGAAACAATTCGTTTTACCGGCGTTAATGATGTTGTCATGCGCTGCATTTGGACAAACAAAAAAAGACTTAGATCGTCAAGCGATTTTAAAAATGGAAGGTTGTTACAAAGTAACTTTTTTCTTTGGAGAAACATACTCTGACAATAAAGACTACGAATATCAAGACCGTTATTTTGAAGAGGGTGTTGAATTGGTAAAAGTCTTGGAAAGTAAAGACAACTTTATTTCCCTTCAACATTTATTGGTAGTAAAAGACACAATGGTTGTGAAACACTGGCGTCAAGATTGGTTATTTGAAAACACGAAAATGTTAGCTTATGACAAAGATCAAACTTGGAAAAACGTGACTATTTCTAATGAAAAAGCGAAAGGTACATGGACACAAAAAGTGTTTCAAGTAGATGACTCTCCCCGTTATGAAGGTTATGGCACTTGGGTACATGTTGATGGTCGTTCATTTTGGGAATCTAAATCAGACGCACCACTTCCACGTCGTGAGCACACTAAACGTGATGATTACAACGTAACAGGTCGTTTTTCACACATTGAAATTTTGCCAGACGGATGGATTTTAGATCAAGATAATGAGAAGATTTTACGTCAAGACAATCAAAAAGATCAAGTTTTAGTTAATGAAAAAGGTGTTGAGCGTTTCTTTACTGGAAATTACAACTGTAAAGCTGCTGAGGATTACTGGGCTAAAACGCAAGAATTTTGGTCAATCGTTCGTGAAATTTGGACGGAGAAATTGGCAAACGGAACAATCACGGTTGATGTTTTCAAAAATGGGAATGTGATATATATGAAGATGTTTGAGTTAGCTGATCAAGCAGGTAAAGCTAAGAAGTTTAATGCGAAAGAAACAAAAGCCACAGTTAAGAAATTAATTGAAGATCATCTTACCATAAAATAGGTATACATGTGTGCAACGAGAATCTTAGCAAAATCAACATTGGGTTTGATCGTCGAATGTTCGAATTGTAGAGCCATACAAATCAATTTCGGAACAGGACAAATGGTAATAAAATCAAAGCAATTTGATGGTTTTGTAGAAGATATTTGTTCGAAAGTCCAGTCGAATGACATTGCGATTCATCATAAAGCAAAAACCGTTTTACTTTCTCATCCAGAAGTTGCGGGATTCTCGTTTGTACTCACCTTTACTGAATTAAGCCAATTATTGGAATTAGCACAAATTGCACAATTGATGAGGGAAACCTATAATATTCTACAACACAATGAATAATAAACTCTTACTTCTTTTTCTCTTTTTTGGTACAACTGTTTGTTCTCTTGCACAAAAGGTACAATTTATCAGTTCAAAAGATTCTTCTGTTATCAAAACCTCTGTTCATATCTATGCCCAGGAAACAAAAGTTGGTGAATTAAAATCTAACGAGGAAGGTAAAGTAGATTTTTCAAATGTAGAAACAGGTCATTTTATTGAAGTGTTCGCCGTTGGATTTGAAACCCGAACATTCACTAAAATAGACATTCTACCGACGAGATTAATACTCTACCCTATCTCAAAAAGAATGGATGAATTTATTGTAACGGGTCAAATGCATC
Source organism: Taishania sp. (assembly GCA_030150045.1). Lineage (GTDB taxonomy): Bacteria > Bacteroidota > Bacteroidia > Flavobacteriales_D > Crocinitomicaceae > Taishania. The sequence goes on along the minus strand of JASLGM010000010.1, from coordinate 50,373 downwards.
AAACCTATATAGGCGATGCAATCCAAACGGTGCGTGTCATCAATGCGAAGAAAATTGAGCAGATGGGGGCCCAAAATCTAACTCAACTGTTTTCAAATGAACTTAACATTCAACTTTCAAATGACGCTATTCTTGGTTCAAGTCTTTCTCTACAAGGAATATCAGGAGAAAATATAAAACTATTAGTTGATGGTGTTCCAATTATTGGTCGTTTAAATGGATCAGTAGACTTGGATCAAATCAACATTAACAACATTGAGCGAATAGAAATAATTGAAGGTCCTTTATCCGTTAATTACGGATCTGATGCTTTAGCTGGTACAATTAATATTATTACAAAGAGTAATTCAGGATCAATCGTTAATGCTCGATTAAGAGGTCATTACGAAAGTAATGGAACCTATAATCTACAATTAGATGCTGCGACAGCATTCAAGAAATCTACTATTGGTATTGACATAAACCGTCATTTTTTCGATGGTTGGAATGCTAGTGATACCCCATTTCATTTTGAGAAAGAGCGAATTGCGGATATTCAAAGAAATAAACAATTCAAACCTAGAGAACAGCTATTTGGTGGAATTAAGTTTACGCAAAAGATAAGTAGTCATCAAATTAATCCTTTATTACTTGCTATTAACGTTCGATATTTTGACGAATTAATCGAAAATAAAGGAAAACCACTAGCACCGTATGGAATCCGTGCTATTGACGAAACATACAAAACCATTCGTTTTGACAACAACATTTCTTTAACAGGTGCAATTTCTAAAAAATGGACGATAAACTCTGTGAACGCATACAACTACTTCAAAAGAAGGAAAAACACTTACTTAAATGATTTAACAAAGATTGAGTTAATGGCTTCACAAGCTTCTTCTGATCATGACACTTCCGTTTTTGACTTAATGATTAGCCGCACTGGATTTGTGTATAATCATTCTGAAAAACTTCAATATGAAGTTGGGTATGATATTAATGTAGAACGTTCAAGAGGAATCCGAATGAATGATTTTCAAAAAGCAATGGGAGATTATGCTATTTTTACAACAGCAGAATATTCACCTTGGAAGAAGTTAACCTTCAAACCAGGAATAAGAGCATCTTATAATTCGATATATCGATCTCCAATTATTCCTTCTATTTTTGTAAAGTATCAAATCACAAAAAACAATGGATTGCGATTTTCTTATAGCCGAGGGTTTAGAGCACCGTCTTTAAAAGAGCTATATTTCTATTTTGTGGATATCAATCATAATATTCAAGGGAATGACAATTTAAAAGCTGAAACTTCAAACAATTTTCAGTTAGCATTAAGAACTGAATATGAAAAAGGAAAATGTCGTTTCGTTTGGACAAATCAAGTCTATTTCAACGACTTACACAACTTAATCACTTTAGCACAAATTGAAGGAGCTGAGTACAGTTATGTCAACCTAATGCGCTCACAATCTTATGGTTTTGCTTCTAACGTAAACTTTTCTAGAAAAACATTAACTGTAGACGCAGGGGTTACCATTAAAGCACGTCAATCAAAAACAGGATTAAATGAAGATTGGCTTACAGGTAGTTTTTATCCAGAGATTAAGATCAACCCTTCTTATCATTTTTCTAAAGCGAAAACAACAATAAACTTGTTTTACAAATTCACGGGGAAAATGCCAAATTTTATATTTGATAATAACGGTTCAATAACTGAAAATAAAAGACAATCATATAGCATGCTAGATGCCACAGTGACCACTAAGTTTTGGAAAGACCGTATTGGTTTAGCAGTTGGTGTAAAAAACATTTTCAACATAACAACCATTGATGGACTTTCAGGTGGAGGTGCTCACGAAGGCGGTGGTTCAAGTATCTCAATTGGAATGGGTAGAACCTATTTTTCTACACTTACATTCCAATTTAATCAAAAAATAAAAAAATAAACAACGATGAAAAAGATATACATTTTGCTAATAATTGTCATGCCCTCCCTTCTATTGTCATGTAGAAAAAAAGAGCTTCCTGTTCCAATGCCTGATAAAGGTGATGTAATTACAGCATTTTCTGACCTTGGAGCAGACTACAAAAAACAAATGTATTTTGATTTAGGAACGAATAGAAATGTTGGTGAAAACCTTAAGGTCATTTGGGATCTAGGAGTGTCAAATAATAGTGAACGAATTATATTAAACGCTGCGAAAGTAATGTACGCAGCAGCAATCACTAGTAAAACATTTGAGCAAATAACCGATACGCTTGGATTTGAAGCTATCAAAAGATGGGACACAGCATCAGGTCATGCAGATTCATTTGCAATAAAAACTGAAAATCTGTATCTTGTTGATAGAGGTATTGATGAAGCTGGAAATCCACAAGGATGGTTTAAATTTCAAATTTTAGATAATAATGAAACGCATTTTAAAGGACGCTTCGCTATGCTCGATGGTAGTAACGATCATCTTATTTCATTCTCAAAAAACCCAAACTATAATTACACTCATTTATCCATGAATGGTCAAGTTCATGAAGTGTTGGTACAACCAGAAAAAGAAAAATGGGATTTAGTAATCACACAATATGTTCATGTGTATTGGATGCCTGAATTTTTTCCTTACATTGTTGTCGGTGTATTAGCGAATCCTTCTGGAGATGTTAAAATGTTGGAAGTGACAGGTCAAAAGGATTTTGCTTCGATTGATTATAGTTATGCAAATGCATTAACATTAAAACCTGATTGGAACCAGATTGGGTTTAATTGGAAGACATTTGATGGATCTACCTATTCAATTTCAAGTAATCGAACTTGGATTATAGAAGACAATGAAGGATATTTATACAAATTTAGATTGATTGACTTCTACAATGCAAATGGACTAAAAGGCTGCCCTACCTTTGAATACCAACGATTATAGAAATCAACTTATTTTGGATATCTTTGCCGCAAAACAATAATTAACATGTTAGGCTTAAAAATGTCAACAGATCCAAGATGGGTCAATATCGCAGAAAAGAACATTGATGAAGTATTGATTGATCATGCATTTTGCGAACAAAAGGCTGCGAGTAATGCCATTTCAATGATTGTTCAATATCCTTATTTACCAGATTTAGTTGAGGAAATGAGTGCCATTGTAATTGAAGAAATGCAACATTTCGACATGGTTCACAAAAAATTACAAGACCGTGGATTTCAATTAACCATCGAAAGAAAAGACCCTTATGTAGGTGATTTATCCAAATATTTAAAGCAATTCTCAGGATCAAAAGAATTACATTTTGTCAATCAGATGTTGTTTGCAGCAATGATTGAAGCAAGAAGCTGTGAACGCTTTAAGATATTAAGTACAGAATTACAAGATGAAGATTTGAAAGAATTCTACAGAAGTTTAATGGAAAGTGAAGCAAGACATTATATGACCTTCATCCGCTTTGCAAAAAAATACGGTGGAAAAGTAGATGTTGACATGCATTGGCAACGATTTCTTGAGTTTGAGGCTTCACTCATGGAGAAATATGGGACAGGAGAATCTATTCACGGATAAATAATATTGAAACAACAAAGGCTTTGAAATTCAAAGCCTTTGTTGTTTCTTATTTACAAAAATAATAGGGGACTAATTCATATTGTCCAACACTTCTTTCACTTCACGAACTGCTTTTTCAGACTCATTTAATAACTTTCTTTCAGTATCATTAAGATCTAGCTCAATAATGCGTTCAATCCCATTCTTCCCTAAAATCACTGGAACACCAAGATACAAATCATTAATACCATATTCACCTTGTAACCAAGCACAAACTGGAAAAACACGTTTTTGATCTCGTACAATAGCTTCAACCATCTGAGCTGCTGCAGCTCCAGGAGCATACCATGCCGAAGTGCCTAACAATTGAACAATCTCACCACCACCTACTTTTGTACGCTCAATAATCTCATTTAATTTATTTTCCGCTATCAATTCAGTAACTGGAATCCCTCCCACTGTTGTATATCTAGGTAATGGCACCATTGTATCACCATGCCCACCCATTAACACGGCTTGGATATCTTTAGGTGAAACATTTAATTCAGTCGCTAAAAAAGCTCGATATCTAGCGGTATCTAAAATCCCTGCCATTCCGAATACTTTTTTCGAATCCACTTTAGCAGCTAAAAACGCACAATACGTCATTACATCTAATGGGTTTGAAACAACAATAATGATAGCATTCGGAGAGTATTTAATAATATTTTCTGTAACACTTTTTACAATTCCAGCGTTTGTAGCGATAAGATCATCACGAGACATCCCTGGCTTTCTAGGTAAACCTGAAGTGATTACAACAACATCAGAATGAGCAGTTTTAGCATAATCATTCGTTGAACCAATGGTCCTAGAATCGTATAAATTTATTGGAGCTGTTTGCCAAATATCAAGTGCCTTGCCTTCCGCAAACCCTTCTTTAATATCTAACAAGACGATTTCGTTTGCAATTTCACGATGTGCCAAAACATCTGCACAAGTTGCACCTACATTACCGGCGCCGACAACGGTTACTTTCATAGTGTTAATAGATTAATTAGCTAAAAATGTTCTCTTAATTTAATCATTTTCAAACACAAACAACCATTCGCATGAAAATAACAATAGAAAAAATTAATAATAATCACATCAGGCAACTGTTTTTAGTATCTTTCGTCTATAACATGGACTGTTGAGACGAGATGAATTCGGAGGATATTGATAAAATAATTGCAGGATGCATAAACAACGAGCGACGTGCTCAAGAAATGCTGTTCCGTAAATTTTACGGAAAAATGCTAGCCGTTGTTTTTCGATATATAAGTGATAGAGATACCGCTCAAGAAGTGCTACAAAATGCGTTTATTAAGGTTTTTGAAAAATTAGTTTCTTATAACAACCAAGGTAGTTTTGAAGGTTGGATTCGAAGAATTGTTGCAAATACAAGCATAGATCATGTGCGTAAAAACAAAGAATTCTTCCAAGAAATTCAAGATTACAATAGTTATGACACGGCGGAGGATCCGATAGAAATCAAAGAAAAAGCGCAAATGGATGAAATAAAATCTGAATTGGCAATGAAAGCAATTGAAAAACTTTCACCTGCATATCGAACTGTGTTCAATATGTATGTCATGGAGGAATTTACGCATAAGCAAATTGCAGAAAAACTAGGAATAAGTGAAGGAACTTCAAAATCAAACCTAGCAAAAGCAAGAGCTAAATTAAGTGGAATGTTAAACGAACAATTTGTCAATTTACATCAATATGAATGATTTCGACAAAAATATAAAAGAAAGTCTAGATCAAGTGGAATACCCCTTTGATGCTAATGCTTGGACACAATTAAGTGCTAGGTTAGACGCTTCTATGCCTGTAAGACCTAAAAACAATTTGGGTAGAAAAATTTTCTTTTCCTCGTTAGCTGTAGCATGCTCTACCTCCTTATTCTTCTTGTTTAGCACAGAGAAATCTGATGCGAAATCGACGGGAAAAGTTACAAAAAATAAAGAATTAGCAATAGAGAGTTCTACAAAAAAATCACATTTCAACATCAAACCTGAAAATACTGACCAAACAGATAAACACAAATCGATTACATCAATTGATGAAAATATTCAAACAAAAGAAGGCAATTCAAAAAACATCACTTTATTCGAAAAGAAAGGAAACAATACGACCAAAACAATTGGGAAATCAGAGTTTGATCCGGTTACAAAACTAGAAAATGAAAGCCCACAGAACAACAATCAACAAAACGCAGTATTCCCCATTATCAAAAGTGAAAAGCAAGACAGCTACACCATTACTTCTTTGAATGCGACCTATTGTCTAAACGATAAAATTAGTATTCAGAATACATTTCCGCAAGAACTAATCCTTATTGGACCAAAAGAAAAGACAATAATTAAAGCAAATACTCAGTTCGAATTTACGGCAAAAACACCAGGTGAATATCAATTGATGCACGCTTCAACTGCACAAAAAATAAACACTTTCTCTGTTAGTTCTAACGACAAAAAAGGTAAAATCGAAATAAAAGAAGCCTATTATTTTGAAAAAGGTATTCCTTATACTTCATTCGATGTATCAGGTCTTCAAAATATTGAAAGATGGTCCGTTAATGGGCAGTCAAAACCGAATGACAACAAAGAATTTACTGTATTTAAGAAAGGAAATTACGATATTTCAGTACAAGCGAAAAATGATCTAGGTTGCGATTTCAAATTAACACAAACCGTTTTCGTACAAGAAAATTACAATCTATTAGCACCAACAGCATTCAATGTCAATAGTTTAGATGTTAGAAACCGTGTGTTTATTCCATACGCTTTAAAAGTTAGAGAAGTTAATTTTGAAATGATAATCATCGAGCCTTCGTCTGGGAAAGTCATTTATCGCACCCATAACACCGATGGATGGAATGGCGTGGATAGCTCGTCTGGAGAGTTGATTCCGATTCAAAAACCTTACGTTTGGAAGGTTACTTTACAGCAATCAATGCCAGGAGAGTCGAAAGAATATTCAGGAGTAGTGACGCGAGTAGATTAAATTATCTTAATTAATTATTAAAGTAGTGTTCTTTTCTCTTGAAAAGAACACTTTTTTTTTAATCTAATTTATGATATAGTAAAAATTTTTAGGGCGCTTCCCAGCCCCCAAGAAACTTGGGCTGGGTCAGGCTATTCGCTTTATCTTTTATCATTTCTCCATCGAATGGTGAAATGATAAAAGGATGCCGCTGCTATCCTTAGCGCAAGATCTCAATTTATTTGCTCATTTTATATTAACAAAATAGGCAACATCTTTTCAAGCCCGGTTGGCGCGTGATAGCTAAATGAATTGAAAATGGTGAGATCGTGAATTTAAAACAGCGACCAGAGGAAGCTCGTTTGAAATACTACGAGAACCCATTTTCAAAAATTTACTAAAGCGCAAAGACCGATAAGGCTCATAAAAAAAAGGACAAATCAAATCATTATTAAAAGAAAAAAGGAGTTATTTCCACCTCCTTTAAACACCTACATTAGCACATAGTTCTTTCAACTCTGCTTCCATCTTCTGTATGCGATTAAGATGTAATTCGTGTTGATTTTGATCAGAACTTTGAACGCGATGCGCTTTTAACATTTTCAGTTTTCGAACCTTTTGATTGATGTTTTTTGTGTCTTCAGACATCGCAACCTTTTCGAATTCATTCCATATCAGTTCTATCGCATGTTCATTTGGATGTACCATGTCTTTTTTATAAAAACGGTAATCGCGTAAAACGTCAATCATAAATTCGTAAGAAGGAAAATAACTCACCTTTTCTTCCATTGAAAGCTGATGAGAAATTTCTATTAATCTTGCTTTTGAAAAATTATTTTCAATCACTCCATCCTTTATGTGTCGTACAGGAGAGACGGTGAACACAATTTGAATCAATGGATTTATTTCCTTTATTTTCTCAATACAAATGATCCAATCTTGTAACATTTCGTAACTTGATGAAAGGAATTTCTGAAAATAATCACTTGGAGCTTTGTGGCAGTTAGCTACAATTTCTTGTGTTTGCTTAAGTTCATATCCCCATGAAGTACCAAGAGTTACCATTAAAACTTTTGCCTTTTCAAGCGCAATTTTCACTTCATTTCTAATGCGTTTTAATTCCATTCCCATCAATTCAAAAGTAAGCGCATTGATTTTTGAGCTACAATCCCAGGAATAAAACACCTTATCTTTTTCTAATATTCGTTCTTGGTAGGACGTGTCAAAGCACGCTAAAATATTCTGTGCCAAAGGACTTGGGTGAAATATAGTTCCGAACGGATTGATTAAAACCTGATGTCCATTATCTTTTAACTGCCCCCCTATTTCATCTGAAAAGCAGCTTCCGATTAGGACAATTCCATCACCATGGTTTATTTCAAAATCCCACTTTGGAAATTCGAATGGCAAAAATAAATTCTTCATTAATTCATCAATAATCTTGCATTTTCAATAGCTGCGGCATTGACGACATCGCCACTCATCAATCGAGCAATCTCCGTCACGCGATCATCAGCAAGAACAGGGTTAATTTCGGTCAACGTTCTGTCGCCTATTACATTTTTTTCAACTTTATAATGATGTTCTGCTTTTGCAGCTACCTGAGGTAAATGTGAAATCGCAAACAATTGCATATGCGTTCCCATTTCCTTTAATAAGGTTCCCATTTTTTGGGCCACATCGCCAGAAACTCCTGTATCTATTTCATCAAAAAACAAGGTTGGCAATGCTACTTTTTCAGAAATCAACTTTTGGATAACCAACATTACTCTTGAAAGTTCACCACCGCTTGCTGCATTCTCGATACCAACAGGTGGAATTCCCAAATTTGCACTAAACAACAAATTCAGGTCTGTACAACCTGATTTTTTTGCAGTACTGTTTTCATTAATATCAAATGTAAGTTGGGTATTCGGTAATTTTAAAGCTGCCAGTTCAATTTGAAATCTTTTTTCGATCTCGGATAAAGGCTTCAATCTATTTAAATGAAGTGTCTTTGCCTTGTTTAGCAACAACTTCTCGTCTTTTTGGATTTGTTTTTTTAGCGACTCGATTTCCTCCGCTAGCTCTTCGTTTCCTGAAACAGACTGTTGTAAACGCTGCTTTAACTCTAGTATTTCTTCTTGATTATTTAGTCTATGTTTCCTTAATATTGCATTATAACGATCAAGCTTAAGCGTCAGTTCTTGCACTTCATATTCTGAAATGGTTAGTTGATCATCAGCAGAGTATTCATTTGCCAAATCCTTGGTCTCAATAAACAGTGATTCTATACGCTGTAAGTTTTGTTCTTCGGAATCGGTTAATTGATGAAGACGTTGAGTGGAATTTCTCAGATTTGACAATTGTGTAATCATTCCATTATCCCCTAAGAACAAAGCTTCAATTGTTTCTTTTAACTGATTTATTTCACCTGCATTTTCGAGTGCCTTTAATTGTTTTTCCAACTCTAAAAAATCAGTTGAATCTACCTGAAGGTCCACTATCTCTTGCAATTGAAACATTGTATAATCATTGTTTTTCACTTGTTCATGAAGCAATGACTCCTTGTCATTAAGCAATTTAGTCAAGGTCATGAATGCAGAAAAATCAAGTTCAAAATCTTTTCTTTGTTGTAGTGTATCAGCCAATACATCTAACACAAACATTTGATACTCTTTATTCTTGAGTTCAAGAGTGTTGTATTGTGAATGTATTGCGATTAGACGTCCTACAATTTCCTTTAATGTCGTTAATTGAACAGGAATATCATTGATAAAGGCCCTTGATTTTCCTTGTTTGGAAATTTCTCTACGTATGATTGTTTCCTCTTCATAATCAATATCTAAGTTTTCAAAATACCGTTTTATATCAATTGCCGCAAGGTCAAAAGTGGCTTCAACAATAGCTTTGTCCATATCTGGACCAATCACTTTGTAATCTGCGCGTTCACCTAAAATAAGGAACAAAGCATTTAGGAAGATTGATTTTCCGGAGCCCGTTTCTCCTGTAAACACCGTATATCCTTTTGAGAAATCAATGTTTACTTCTTGAATCAGCGCGAAATTTTTTATGAAAAGATGTTTTAACATTATTTCAAGATTTCATCATATTTAGGTGAATTTACCGGGTCTAATCGTTTTAACAATTGTACTAGTTTTTGCTTTTCTGCAGGTGTCGCATCAGCATATACCATTTTCAATTCGGTAGATTTCGCTTGTACAAAAGTGGTTAGATTTAACGAACCTGGTCGAGTCGCTACCACTTTTGCAAGTTTATTTAAAGCGTCATACATATTTGTACGCGCAGTTGTTTTATCGTCATATAATAGATCAACTCCTTTTCTGTGGTATTCATAAACACATTCACGTAGAGGTTCAAACAGTTGATGTAAAGCATTGTCAATTAACCAATACCTATTTGTTTTATTCCCTGATTGATCTGAATTCCATCCAGGGTATCCAGATGTTGAAGCATTTAATACGATGTTTTGAGCCTCTTGTAAATAAGCTGTTCCTCCTTTCAATCCAAAAGAATCGTAATCCATACCTATGATGTAGTACGCATAAAAAGCAAGTAAGGAAGTTAAATTATCTTTAAACTGTGTGGAAGAAAAGTTCAACATTGCTCCCCTTGAAAAAGGAATCGTAACTGATTCGTCACGATAGTTTAAAATAAGTGAATTATAATTTGAATTGAATGCAGGTCTTGAACTCTGGATTTGAATTTTTCCTTCGTACAAACCTGGGGAAGGAATGTTTGTTACTTGAAATTGAATTTGACAATTGATTCGTTCTTCAAGTTTAAAATTATCTTTTGTCCATTTTGTATTGTTCATGAAATCTCTCATGATTTCTTCTAACTGACGGAAGATTTCTTGTTCGGTTGTATTTACCTCCACTTTATTGCTAGGAACAATAGAAACTTCACAATTCAGTTCTTGAGCAGAAAGTATTCCACTGCAAAGTAAAGCGGAAAATAATATTTTATATTTTCGAATCATTTAAAATCGATTAAGTAGTTGACTATATCTTCAGCAACAGATTGCTTAGCTTTTAACTCAAATCTAGCGATTTTATTGTTAGCTTCAATGATAGTTATTTCATTTGTTTCAGCTCCAAATCCGCTAGTATTTTTGATTGGTTGGTTAACGATAATGAAATCTAAATTTTTAGAAATACACTTTTGCAATCCATTTTCTAAGGCATTGTTCGTTTCCAAGGCAAATCCTACAAGTTTTTGGTCTTTTGTTTTGTTTTCACCTGCCCATCTTAATACATCTGGATTTTTGACAAGTTCCAGATTCATTTCGTTGGATTTCTTTTTTATTTTTTCTGTTGCAACCTTTTCTGGTCGATAGTCCGCAACTGCAGCAGCGAAAATACCTGCTTGACAATTTTCCCATTGTATCTGAACCTGTTCCAACATTTCTTGTGCTGAAACGATTGGGAAGGTAGTAATTTTCGAATGCTTTGCCACGCAAGTTGTAGGCCCAGTAATAAGTATTACCTCCGCTCCCTTCATGGCTAGAGCCTCTGCTAATTCAAATCCCATCTTACCGGTGGAATGATTTCCAATAAATCTTACTGGATCAATTGCTTCATAAGTTGGCCCTGCAGTTACAAGAATTTTATGACCTTCCAATTCATTGGTTTGGATAAGTGATTCTTTAATGATTTGAAGCATCATTTCAGGCTCTGCCATTCGTCCTTGTCCGTTCAATCCAGATGCTAACTCCCCTGATTCCGCAGGAATAATAATCACTCCGTCTTGTTCTAATTGCCTTAAATTTCTTTCTGTAGTAGGATGTTGATACATATCTAAATCCATAGCAGGTGCAATAATTGTTTTTCCTCGATTGGAGAGATAGGTAGCGAGTAAAAAATTGTCGCAGCTCCCGCTAACCATTTTAGCTAAAGTATTTGCAGTAACTGGAGCAATTACAAATGCATCTGCCCATAGTCCGTAATCTACATGGTTATTCCATGATCCATCTTGTTTATTCCAAAATTCAATAACGACTTTGTTTTCGGACAAGGTGGACACCACAAGGGGGCTTATAAAATCACAAGAGGCAGGAGTCATTATACATTTGACTTCTGCCCCTTCTTTTTTTAAATATCGTATTAAAAAAGCAATTTTATAAGCTGCTATTCCTCCAGTTATTCCTACTAGAATGCGCAGGCCTTTCATAAGATGCTATTTTTCTTCTTGTACTTGACGAACGTTTAATTTATCATCTAGCAAATCATCAATTGACATTGCTACTGGCTTTGGGAGCTTTTCGTAGAATCTAGAGATTTCAATTTGCTCTCTGTTTTCAAAAATCTCTTCTAAATTATCTGTTGAAGAAGCGAACTCTTGTAATTTTTGTGTCAACTCTTCTTTCAACTCTACGCTTAATTGATTAGAACGTTTAGATAAAGCTACGATTGACTCGTAAATGTTACCTGTTTTCTCCTCCAATAAAACGGTATCACGTGTTACTGTTGAGCGCTCTGCTGTACTATTTTTGAAACTCATTCTAATTTGAATTATCTTGTTCGTTATAATTGAGACCTTTGAAATCATCGCCAATCAAAAGCAAATTTACGCTTAATTTTTGAGATTTAAAACCAATCTAATCAATTTAATTTTGATTTGAATCGATTAATTTATTTTTTGCACACTTTCATATTTATCTGCCTCTTTTTCCATCTCTTTATTCGTTGCTTTAAATAGTTTCAAATATTTTGATTCTGGGAATTCCAAGTTGAATATTCTCAAGCGTTCTATTGTAGCGTTTGCACGTTCAAACTTTTTGTAATCGACACTGTTTCTCGTCAAAAGAATAGAGTTATTCACCAATATAAAAAAGGCTTCTTCTCTAAATGGACTTACAGGATAATCGCGAATGAATATCTCTGAAGAAGTAACGGCGCTTCTGTAGTTCATTGTTTTACTATATAAACGGACGTGTTCAAAGTCTTTTACCTCTAGTTTTGTTCTTAAATTTGAAACGATAGTATTACAACTATCTACTAAGGGTGAATTGGGAAAACGGTCAACGAATTGTTGTAAATTATTGATTGCTATATCCGTTTCAGATTGATCGAGGCTATAATTAGGTGAATTTTTCACAGAGCATAATGCACTTAAAAAAGTTGCTTCCTCAACCTGTGAACTAAAAGGAAATCGTTGGGCAAATTGCCCAAGGAAATATCCTGCCATGTAATAATCATCATTTAAGTAATAGGCCTTTCCAATTTTGAAATAAGCTGCTTCTCCCTCAGATTGTTTCGAATAGCGTTGATATATCTGTTCGTACAAATTTATGGCGTTATTGTATTTTTTTGTATCAAAATAATGATCCGCTTGTTCTAATTTCTTGGCGTAATCGTCAGATTTATATACTTTCGAATAACTAGAACATGCTGTTATTATTCCGCTTAATCCAATAAGCGCTATTATAATTTTCCTTTTCATGTAGGTACAAAAATAGAATAAATCGTGTTGAAGCTATTATCACCACGATTTATTCTTGAATATATTGTTTTATCGAACTCTTAAATTTCTTCCAACTTGAAGAACCGTCGTTTGTTTAATTCCATTCAATTGACAAATTTTAGCGATCGTTGTTTTATTTTTCGCTGCAATTGCACTTAATGTATCTCCAGTTCTAACTTTATAATATTTATTTGCGCTTGCAGTTGTTGCAGTTGTTCTTGCTACAGCTGTTTGCGCTGATCCTGCTACCATTGTTCCAGCATTTGCATTTGGTGTAACTGTACGATTATTTTCTAAAATTGGAGCTGCTCCTGGTCTAAACAGTCCTCTGTGAACCATCAGGTTGTCATCTCTAAGCTCTTTCGTTTCAAAATTGATCACTTGTTCGGGATTCATAGGAATATCATAAAAACGCACTTCAAAATGTAAATGTGCGCCAAAAGAACGTCCTGTATTACCTCCTAAACCAATAACATCCCCAGCCTTAACTTCTTGATTTGGAACAACATCAATCTTTGATAAATGAGCATACAGAGTTTCTAGTCCATTATCATGTCTAATAATAATTAGATTTCCAAAACCACCATTATTCCATTTCGCATAACGAACTTTTCCATTCCATGCTGCTTTTACAGGATCTCCAGTATTTAGGTTTAAATCTATACCATTGTGATATCTTCCTTTTCTGAATCCATATCTTGAAGTAACAACTCCATTTACTGGAATAGTAAACCCTTCAGCTAAATCATCCACGAGGCACATCCATAGAGTATCTCTAAATTGAGAAATATCATTTTGTCTATTACTTGAAAAGGTACTTTCATTATCCCAAGGATAAACAAATTGCAAATCTTCATGATCTACAATTTGACAATGTACATGTTCGTTCATTACGCCGTTAAATTTCAGGTCTTCTAGATATTGCCACGAACGGTTGTCATACATCAAAACAGTTCCATGAGGCGTATATAAAGTGTCTATTACTGCTTGCCCAAAGGCAGATTGACTCAAAACAAACAAACTAAATCCTGCGAAAATTCTTTTTATCATAATTTATTTTTAAACAAAATTGTATGTAAACATAGTTAAATCACTAATTATTCAATTACATCGTTCACATACAAATTAAAGAAAATATCTTCATTAGGTTTAACTAGATCTTGTAAACCTTTATTTCCGTAAGCTTGTGAACTGGGCACTAATATAAGTAATCTATCCCCTTTCTTCGCACTTATTAACGCTTTTTTAAGTCCCGGAATAACACCATTGTCTGTCAACCTTGCTCTAAAAGGCTTGCCAGTTGCAAAGGAATTGAAGTACAATGGATTTGTTTTTGTGGAGATCATTGTGAAAAATTCAATCTCATTATCTTCTCCAAAAACAGGTGTTTTCGCTTTCGCTTCTACCATAACCCATACTTTTACACCATCTATTATCCGTGTAGGCTTTACCTCATTGATTACACGAATGTTGATGAAATTATCCGCATGCTTAGGCACTAAACCTTTAGCTTCATGTTCCCCTCGTAAAAATCGAGAAGGCACCCTAGCATTAATAAAATCACCTATTTTGAGATTTCTCATCGTAATGTCCCAACCTTCTGGTTGCATATTAAATCCAACCAGATAAGGAATAAATGGTTTTCGTAACAAATGAACGCCATCAATTATAGTACTATCTTCAAGTCTTACACGGTAATCAATATTATAAACATGACCATCTTGTACTTGTGCACCATTACCTTCATCTAGCCATTTAATCTCAATCCCATTATCTAAATGTATTTCCTTTTGTATAGGAAGCTTTAAGTCAATTGTATCAACAGAGCTCTTTTCTTCCATTAAGGAATCGCTTACTTTTTTCCCTTCTGTTTTACAAGCAATTAACAACAAACAAACTGTAGTAAGAGTAAAAATATTTTGTTTCATAAATGTACACGATGTAAATATAAATCAACCACTAATATACTAATGGGTGGAATTTTAGATAAGTCTCCAACAATACCGTGTGCAAGATGACTTGGAATAACAAGTCTAGCACGTTCCCCTTCTTTCATAAGTTTAATAGCTTCTTGTATTCCGGTTTCTATTTGAGCTCTATCAACAACAAATTCCTCTACTTCATCATCTTTGGTTTGATCCACCACTTCTCCATCTAAAAGTTCTACTTTATATTGAACTTCAACTATATTACCGATATTAACTTGCGTCCCCTTATTCTCTTTTTGATAAATCTCGTATCGCAATCCAGACCCTGTTTTAATCATTTTCCAGGTAGGTTTTCTAGCTAGATAAAGATTGATATCCAACTCTTCTTCTTTAGCATTAAGTTTATTAAACGTTGTAGATATCTCATTACTCCATTCCAACTCTTTACTTACAACTGTTTGTTTACATGAAAATGTAAGAAGAATTACGAGGAAGAAAAGTACATTTTTCATAATTAAAAATAACGTGGTATTTCTTCTTTTATTTTCTCAATTGTTTCTTTGATAGAGGTAAAAGAAATACCCCCTGCAGCGTATTTATGTCCTCCGCCTTGAAAATGATCATTTGCAATTTTATTTACTTCGTAATCTCCTTTTCCTCTAAAAGACATTTTTATTTTCCCATCTAATTCGTATAAGAAAACGGCTGCACTAACACCTTGAATAGATAGAGCTAAATTAACTAAACCTTCTGTATCCCCTTTTTGATACTTAAACCTTTTAAGTTCTTCTTCTGACAAACTGATGATGGCTATTTTATTATCATGAACAAGTTCTAATTTTTCACTTGTAGCAAATCCTTTTAGTTTTAATCGGTCTAAAGTATTTGAGTCAAAAATAGCTTCGTGTATTTTATAATGCTCTAATCCATCTCCAATCATCCTTCCTAATATCTCATGCGTTCTTTGCTGAACAGAAGGGAATCTAAAAGATCCTGTATCTGTCATTATCCCAAGATACAAAGGTTCTTCAACAGAAATGTCAATCCATTCGGGTGCCCCGAATTCAAGAACATCAAAAATAAGTTGTGCAGTTGAACAACAATTCGTATCTGAAAGTAAAATTCTCACATTGTCTTTCGGAAAAAGATGATGATCAATTAAAATTGTTTTAGATGCAAATTCAGCTGTAAACGCTCCCATTTGCTCCCCCATTCGATTGAAATCATTATAATCTAAAGCAAAAATAATATCTGCATCAGTTATTAACTCCTTTATCTGTTCTTCATTTTCATCCCAATTAAGAATCTCATTAGCATCCCCTAAAAAACTGAAAAGAGATGGTGCCTTATCTGGATGACATACATTAACAATTTTTCCAGCCTTTTCTATTGCCCTTTTTAGTCCTAATGATGACCCTATAGAGTCCCCATCTGGGGATTTATGAGCTGTTATTACGATTTTTTCTGCTGTTTTAATTTCAGCAATTATTTTTTGATAGATGTTCATTTTTCAACTGGTTCTAATCCAAAATTGTTATGTGTTTCGGTTACGATCTTAAGCAGCTCATGTGGTGTTAATTTTTGTTCATTGACTTGATCAATAATCGTAATTAACTGTTGTGAGAAATTTGCAAGCGGTATGAATTCTTGAAATGCATACAATCGGATGAGCATTTCTTGTCCATTTTCAATTTGCCTTGCTAGTACTTGATCGTATTTATTTTTGTTTATAATGTTTTTGTATTGCAACAAAGTCCATTGAAAATTTTCAAGCCACATATACGCCTCCGCAAACACCATATACTTATAATCTATAGCTTCAATTAAAAATCGTTTCACTTCAACTGTAATACTATCTTGCGATACTTGACTTAATTGAAGTACATTCTCATCTTCACACCAAAAACTTGTTAGTTCTTCAATTTTACTAATTGACAAAAAATACAGTTTTTTATTTTTCGTTATTGGATATAAATTAATATGTCTTTCAGCTTGCATTAACTGCTTTATTATAGTCAATGTGTCCTGTTGTGATATTTCTTCAAAAACTGTTTTTGGGAAAACCCAGTTTCCTTTTGAATTCATTTTCATTTCTCCAACAATTTCCTTGGTAGAAATCAAATTAAAAGAATCGATGAAATAATAATTATCGCTTTGTGAAGTACTGTCTTCCTTGGTATCAACACTTTCATCTTCATACTTATTTTGTACCCAATGAGGAGAACGTTCGGCTTTCTTTTGATAGCAAGATGTAAGTTGCGCAATTGCAATGAATACCCCTATGTAAATTCTACTAGACACTTAACAATCGATCTACTTCAGTTTGAATTCTTGAACTCAATTCACTCGTTACCATTTGTAAGGGCATTCTAAGTATTGGCTTCATAATCTTTCTTTTCGCTAATGCTTCTTTAACACCAGCAGGATTTCCTTGTTCGAAAAACATTTTTGTAATCGGTAAAAGGTCTAAATGTAATGGCCTAGCCTCTTCAAACCTTCCTTCCATTGATAAATGAATCATCTTGTTAAAGATTTCAGGCATTGCCTGTGCAACAACAGAAATAACTCCAACAGCACCAGTTGCTATTAATGGTAAAGTAATTGGATCATCACCTGATAACACTTCAAATCCTACAGGAGCTAGGCGTATTATTTCCATAATCTGCTCCATATTTCCACTTGCTTCTTTGATTGCAACTATGTTTTCAATCTCTGCTAATGCAAGAGTCGTTTCCGGAGTAATATTTGAGCCAGTTCTTCCAGGTACATTATATAAAATAATTGGTAAATCTGTTTTTGAAGCAACATATTTAAAATGTTCATATATACCTATTTGAGTAGGTTTATTATAAAACGGAGAAACAGAAAGAATACCATCAACACCTGACGGTATCGCAGCTACCTTTTCTCCAATTTCATATGTATTATTACCTCCAACTCCATAAACTACTTTCAAGCGCCCGTTATTTACTTCGATTACTTTATCTAATACTTTTTTCTTCTCTTCTTCACTTAATACGGGTGATTCACCTGTTGTCCCTTGAACGACAAGAAAATCAGTTCCATTATTTAGTTGTAATTCGACTAGTTTTTCTAGTCCTTTATAATCTATAGAATAATCTTCGTTAAAAGGTGTAACTAATGCTACACCAACGCCTGTAAATATATTTTTCATTTCAAAATTGTTCTTTTCTTATTCTAACAAATGTACAAATTACACCCCACTCCAAAGTGGTTTAGTTTTTATTATTCTCTATCATTGCAAGAAAGGTGTCTTCGTCAATAATTGGAACCCCTAATTTATTCGCTTTATCTAGCTTAGAAGGCCCCATATTTTCTCCAGCTAAGATTACATCAGTATTCTTAGATATTGAACTCACATTTCTCCCTCCATTATCTTCAATTAAGACCTTAATTTGATCCCTTGAAAACTTGGAAAAAACACCACTAACAACAAATCTTTTACCTTCTAACAAATTGCTTATTTGTTCCTTTTCAACAATACTAAACTGTAGCCCTGACTCTTTTAACCTTCTAATTCTTTCTTGATGTCTTTCATCTTTAAAATACATATATACAGAAAGTGCAATACGTTCACCTATTTCATCAACCTCTATCAACTCTTCGACAGTTGCAGCCATTAATCCTTCAATAGTTTTGAATGCCGTTGCCAATTTTTTAGCAACTGTTTCTCCTACAAATCGAATACCTAAAGCAAACAATACACTTTCAAAAGGAATAGATTTAGACGCCTCAATGCTTTTTAAGATATTGTTAGCTGACTTCTCGCCCATACGTTCAATTTCCAACAATTGATCAAAATTCAACGTATACAAATCTGCTACATCTTTAATTAATCCTTCTTTTAAAAAGGTGTCGATTGTTTCAACTCCTAGACCATCAATGTTCATCGACTTTCTACTGATAAAATGATCTATTTTACCAAGTATTTGAGGTTGACAAAGCTCGTCGTTTATACAGTAATGTTGTGCTTCCCCCTCATTTTTAACCAATTTACTTCCACATACTGGGCAATTTTCCGGGAACACAATTTCCAAACTATTTACTTCTCTTTTTTCCAAATCAACACCAACAATCTTCGGAATGATTTCACCTCCCTTTTCAACAAAAACAGTATCTAGAAAATGTAAATTTAGTTTTTGAATTTGATCCTGATTATGAAGAGAGGCCCTTTTTACGACTGTCCCTCCAAGATGTACTGGTTTTAAATTTGCTACTGGGGTAACGGCTCCTGTTCTACCGACCTGGTAATCTACTGATTGAAGAATAGTAGATACTCTTTCTGCTTTAAATTTATAAGCGACAGCCCATCTAGGAAATTTAGCGGTATACCCCAATTGTTCTTGTTGATTGTAGTGATTAACTTTAATAACTACCCCATCAATTTCAAATGGTAAATGCTTTCTTTCTTTATCCCAATATTCTATGAAAGCCATTATCCCATCGATACTATCTGTTTTATAAATATATTTATCCTTTTTCGATGCTATTTTAAATCCCCATTCGGCTACTTTCATTACACTTTCGTAATGTCCCTCTGAAATGTTTGCACCTAATATTCCATATAAATATGAGTCTAAAGATCTCGATGCGACAACTTTTGAATCTAAAGATTTTAATGTTCCTGAAGCACAATTTCTTGGATTAGCAAAAGGTAATTCTCCCTCTTTCTCTCGTTGTTTATTCAATGATGTAAAAACGGCCTTTGGCATAAAAATCTCTCCCCTAATTTCAAAAAAATCAGGAAAATCACCACGTAATTCTAATGGAATAGATTTAATTGTTTTTACATTATTAGTGACATTTTCACCTTTAGAACCATCCCCTCTTGTAACCGCTTGCTTTAGCTTACCACCTTCGTATTGAATACCAATCGCTACGCCATCATACTTTAATTCACAAACGTATTGAATTCCTCCTTCACTACTTTTCTTTATTCGGTTTTCCCACTCAACAATCTCCTCTCTATTATAGGTATTCGACAAAGAAAGCATAGGAAATTGATGAACTACCGTTTCAAATCTTTTGGACACTCCTCCACCTACCCTTTTAGTTGGTGAGGTTGGGGAAGCAAATTGAGGAAAGCGTTTCTCAAGACTTTGTAATTCTTCCAAATGCTTATCAAACTCAATATCTGAAACAATAGAAGTGTCCAAAACGTAATAAGAATAATTCCAATCATTCAACAGTTTTGTTAGCTCAACAATTCTTTTTTCGCTAAATTCCATAATTCTTATTTCTTGATTTGGTTAATCGCTTCATAAAGTACACGTTGAACTTCTGTACGTTGACCCATTGTTATCAACTTTTTATTTTCAGCATCTGGGTAGACTCTATTCGATAAGAAAACATAAGTCAACCCATTTACAGGATCTGACCAAACTAATGTACCTGTAAACCCGGAATGTCCAAACGATTGTTGAGAAGCCATCTCATGACAGGTTCCTCCACCACTTCCAAGAACTGGTTTGTCAAAACCTGCACCTCTTCTATTTCCAGCAAACTGGGCTTTCGTATATGCTGTTACGACTTTCTTATCCAAATACCTTACTCCTGCATATTCTCCTCCATTCAACAACATTTGAAATAAAGTCGCTAATTCAGTTGCATTAGAAAATAGGCCAGCATGCCCCCCCACACCGCCAACCATTGCCGCTCCTGGGTCATGTACATAACCACGAATAAGCTGTTTTCTAAATATTTTATCATCTTCAGTAGGTGCGATTCCATTTACATCCCATTTTAGATATGGATTGAATCCTGTATGAACAAGTCCCATTTTCTCATAAATCTCACGACTTAATAATTGTTCCAATGATTGTCCACTTTGCTTTTCAATTATACCCTTGATAAAATAATAACCTAAATCAGAATATAAATATTTTTTAGGTCCTAAAGATGCTTTGGTGATAGCCATCTTCATAGAATCTACATAATTGTCACATATATAAATATTATTGGCAACATGCATCGAAAACCCAGGCTTTTGACTAGTTGAGTAACATTGAGGAGATAAATTCCCTGTCAAATCTTGTGTTTTCTTATAAAATGGAATCCAAGATTTCAATCCTGCTGTATGAGCTAGAATTTCCTTTAATGTTAAATTTGCATATGGTGTTCCAAAAACCGTTTCAGGAATATAATCCCCAAGTGTTTTATTGATGTCTAGTGATCCTTTTCCATCTAAATACATTGCTGCAACTGTAGAAGCTGCCACTTTCGTAATAGAAGCTAAATCATATAAATTACTATCAACAACTGCCTGTTTATCGTACGCATGAGAACCATAGGACTTTCTAAAAAACATTTTCCCATCCTTAATGGCTACAATCTGAGCACCAGGAAAAGCTTTTACTTGAATCCCATTTGCTACAATTCTATCAATTTCTTTCAATTTCTCTGGATCTATCCCTAACTCTTCTGGTGATGAAAACTTAATCCTTCCATTATTCTTAACGAAAACACCGTAAGAACTAATCCACTTATTGTTCACTTTATTAGGGAGAACACCTTGTATATCAATAGCCCCAGCAACTTGTTGCGCAACTATCTGCTGCACTACGGAGTTGTTCTCGTAAGCTACAACAACAGCATCAAATACTTCTAGTCCTTCCATCTTTTTTAACGCTAAAGGATTACCAAATACAATCAATGTCTTTGGTACACCTATTGGCATTTGTGAAGCTATTGTTTTTAAATCTGTAGGTAAACTAAAATTGTTATCTGGTTTGAGTGATGTGGCGTGTAAAGAAACAACAATTTGATTAGTCTGCCCTCCTAATCCGCTTTTAAAATTCTTTACATTTTGATTTGAAGTATGTATATTCGTCACTCTTCCATATTCCCTTAGCTGCTGAACAAATGGTTCTGCATTACCACCAAAACTAAATACTTGTATTCCTTTATCCAAAATAGTAAATGGTAATGTGTTTTCATTCTTCAAAACAGTAGTTGACTTTTCAAATACTTGACGAATCGCTAGCTTTCTTTCTCCTTCTGTCGTTTTATTCCCTAAGACTTCTGACTTACCGATTAATTCATTTTTTAAAGTTAAGATACGTAGACATGTTTCATCAACACGTTCTTCAGAAATCTTTCCTTGTTTAATTTTTTTCTTAATTACTTCAATCGCTGTGGGTACATCTTCAGAGTACAAAAGGATATCAATTCCAGCTTCATATGCTTTTGCGGCAACCTCACCTTTTTGATACTTTTTAGAAACCGCATCCATATTCAAAGCATCTGAAATTATTAAACCTTTAAATTGAAGTTCTTTTCTTAAATAATCTTGAATAATTGGTGTAGATAAACTACTTGGTGTACCAGTTGGATCTAAGGATGGTGCATTTATATGACCAACCATTATACTTTTAACGCCTGCTTGAATTGCAACTTTGAAAGGTACCCAATCCACTTTACGGAACTCATCAATATTCTTATCAATCTTTGGTAAATCCGTATGAGAATCAATATCCGTATCTCCATGGCCAGGGAAGTGCTTCACTGTAGCAGCCAAACGATTAGATTGCAACCCCTCGACCATGCTTTTCACGCGTTCGGCTACCCTATCCTCATCATCTCCAAATGAACGGAATCCAATTACAGGGTTTTCCGAGTTAGAATTTACATCTGCAACTGGTCCGAAATTAAAATGAAAACCAGCATTCGCCACCTCTTCAGCAATCAATTCCCCTATCTTTTTTGTGAGTGAAACATCTTTGGTAGCCCCTAATGTATAAGCGTATGGATAGCGTGTTTCTCCGTTCATACGCATATTCAACCCCCATTCCCCGTCAATCGCATAAAACAAAGGTGTTTTTGCAACTTCTTGAAGTTTATATCTGTATTTTTCATAGTACTCTCTATTTGTAGGAAACCACAAAACGCCACCGATTTCTTGATCTTGAATCATTTGAATTATCTCATTCATGTGGGCATCTCCTTTTGCAGGATAAGCTGCGACCATAAAGGATTGAGCAATCTTTTGCTCCAATGTCATAGTCTTCATTTTTTGAACTGCCCAGATATTTGGAGGTAATGCATTTGCATCCTCTTTACTTAATTTCAAGCTTAATCCAACTGCAACAATTGTTGTTACACTTAAGAACCAATTCAGTTTTTTTGTCATATTACCACGAAAATAAAGTAGGAAAACGTTTGAAATCGTTTTACAAATAAATGTTATCCACAATTATTTATCAAAAACTCATCCAAAAATAGCAGTATAAACTCAATTAGCATGGTGTTTTTCCATTTATTAATCAGTAAATTTGTAACAATGTCAAGGAAAATAGAAAATTAGAAATGCAAGGAATCATCAATATTCTTCCGGATCACATAGCAAATCAGATTGCAGCTGGAGAGGTCGTACAAAGGCCCGCTTCTGTTGTAAAAGAATTAATTGAAAATGCGATAGACGCAGGAGCTACGCGTGTCCAAGTAAACATCAAAGATGCAGGAAAAACGTTAATCCAAGTGATCGATGATGGGAAAGGTATGTCTGTTGAAGATGCAACTTCATGTTTTCTTCGTCATGCTACATCTAAAATAGCAGGTGTAGATGACCTTTTCCATTTGACGACAAAAGGGTTCCGAGGTGAAGCTTTAGCTTCTATTGCTGCAGTTGCACAGGTTACCATGACTACGAAACGTAAAGAAGATCAAGTCGGAACGCGTATACAAATAGAAGGTTCATCTATTGTTGAAAAAGAAGAATGTGTAGCAGACAACGGTACTAATTTTGAAATACGCAATCTTTTTTTTAATATACCAGCAAGACGAAATTTTCTAAAATCTAATGATATAGAATTCCGTCATATACGAGAGGATTTTGAACGTGTTGCACTTGCTCATCCTTCTGTGAGAATGACGCTCATCCATAATGGTCAAGAAATATATCACCTGCAAGCAGCAGTGTTAAGAAAACGAATTGTAGATGTTATTGGTGACCGCCAGAACGAACGCCTTGTTCCTATTGAGGAAGATACTAGCATCGTTAGCATCCGCGGTTACGTAGTTAAACCAGAATACGCAAAAAAATCAAGAGGGGAACAGTTTCTGTTTGTAAATGACCGCTTCTTTAAAGATACCTATTTTAACAACGCCATTACAAGAGCTTTTGACGGCATGCTACAACCGAAAGCTTTCCCTGGTTACTTTCTTTACTTCACCATCGACCCTTCAAAGATAGATGTGAATGTACATCCAACGAAAACAGAAATAAAATTCGAAGAGGATAAGAGTATTTATGCAATTCTTATTTCAAGTATACGTCAAGCTTTAGGAAAGTACAACATTGCTCCTACACTAGACTTTGAAAGAGAAGCAAGTTTTGATTTACCTCATGATATGAGGCATAAAGAAATTGTAGAACCTACAATTCAGGTTAATCCAAACTACAATCCTTTTGCAAATGATAATACATCATCCCTTCCAAGAACAAACACATATACCGCTTTTGGGAATAACAGTTCTGGTGGCGTCAAAAATTATTCGAATGCAATTCAACAAGCTGGCTTTGGAAAAGAGGCAGATCAAGCTGATTGGAATGATTTCTATGAAATAGAAGAAGAGGAAACAAACAAAGAACAACTACTCATTCCACACGAAGAAGAGGAGAAAATATTAGCCGCGGAACAAATGCATGTTGACAACTATGTGCTAAAAGATGGTTTTCTTTTTGTTCCAAATAAACAAGGTTTAATGATTGTTCATACCTCACGCGCTCAAGAAAGAATCCTATATGATGAAATGATTCATCGTTTCATCATGCAACCAATCGCAGCTCAAACATTACTTTTCCCTGTCGAAAAAGAACTGAGTAAGGCGGAAGAGGAATGTTGGAACGCAAACTATTCCCTAATAAGTAGATTAGGATTTGAAGGAAGTTCTTTGCAAAATGTACTTTCCATCAACGCAATCCCCAATAGTTTAGAAATAGAAAATTTAAATGCTTGCATAGATGATTTACTGGGTAATCTATTAGATGACTCACTAGAAAAAGGAGATTTAGCGCATGCTATTATTAGTTCAATTTCAAAAAATGCAAGTAAACGATTAAATTTACTCCCAAATAAAGAATCAGTAGAACATTTAATTAATGCACTATTTTTGTGTCCTGAGCATGTATATAGTCCTCAAGGAAAATTGATTTTACAAAATTTACCCATTAACGACATTCAAAATTTATTTTAATTGCTATGTTTAATAATATACCCACAGTTACCAAAAACATTCTTATCATAAACATTCTGGTTTATGTGATTTGTATTGTCAGTGTACAACAAGGAAATCTAGAGATATATAAATCAATGGCGGCGCATTATATTAACACCCCTTTATTCCGTCCATACCAAATAATCTCTCACATGTTTACACATAGCGTAGATTCATTTTTCCATATTTTATTTAATATGATGCTTTTAGTATCTTTTGGCTCTCACCTTGAACGCATCTGGGGTCCAAAAAGATATTTCATCTTCTATATCGCCAGTGGTATCGGAGCTTACTTTTTATACAACTCAATTGGAGCTTTCCAATTCGAACAAATTTCTCAAGCTCTTATCGCTGATAACTATGAATTGGCAGTTGTAAATGAATATTTCTGGGGGTCTAATATCAGTCAATTAACCTTGAAATCTGCGGACTCTCAAGAATTACTAAATAGTTACTATGCTATTGGAAACAGCTCAATGGTTGGTGCTTCAGGTGCAATCTTTGGTCTTTTAGCTTCTTTTGCTATCCTTTTTCCAAACACACAACTGATGTTACTTTTCCCTCCAATTCCTATCCGTGCAAAATACTTAATCGGTGGTTATTTAGCATACGAAGTATACAACAGCATCACGCGTCCAAATGATCAAGTTGCCCATTTAGCTCACGTTGGTGGCGCGATAGTTGGTATCATTCTTGTTCTTATTTGGAGAAAAAGAGATCGTCGTAATTTCTATTAATACACATTATGTCCTCCATTCTAGATCAATTAAAGGAAAACTTTAAAAGCGGATCCATGTCCGTACGCATCATATACTGTAACGCAGCTGTGTTTCTACTCATTGCTATCAGCCTATTGATTGCTAGATTTGCTTCCACTCCAGTTTCCCAAAACATACATTTCTTTTTAGACTTCTGCTTCAATCTGCAAACCAAATGGACGGCTTTTATCACCCATCCGTGGGGGCTTTTCACAAGTATCTTTGCTCATTATAGCATCCTGCATTTACTATTCAATATGCTGATGTTGCTTGGAATTGGACGTTTATATGAACATTACTTAGGTGGAAGACGTTTGTTGTATACTTATCTACTTGGGGGAATCGCTGGGGGTTTACTAGAAATCATAGGCCAAAACCTAGGAATTGTACCCCGCGGTATGGTCGTAGGTGCTTCTGGCGCTGTAATGGCAATCATCTTTGCAACAGCCACTTACATCCCAAAATTCAAAATCTCGGTTTGGGGATTATTCGATCTCAACTTAAAAACACTTGCAATTATTCTTCTGATTTTTAACATCCTTTCCATAGGAGCAAATAACGGAACTGCAATACTAGCTCATCTTGGAGGAGCACTCATTGGTTTCTTGAGTGTCAAAAATCTGAATTCACCACAAAATATCGTTTCCCGAACCATGAGATTGGGAGCGAAAATTGGAGACCTATTTAAAAAGAAACCCAAACTCAAAAAACAGAAAGGTGGCGGACAAGAATTCAAGCACACTACAACACGTAATATGTCAGATGAAGAATACAATCTTGCAAAAAGAAAAAAGCAAGAACGTATCGATCTCATCCTAGGCAAAATTTCAAAATCAGGATACGAATCCTTAACTAAGGAAGAAAAAGATTTCTTATTTCAGCAAAGCAAGAATGCTTAAAAAAATACTCAGTACTACTTTTAAGGGAAGTCTTGGACTACTCACCCTGCTCCTATTTGGAGCGTTGATTCTTTGTTATTTCATCCCATTTGTACACCCTTCGTATATTTGGATCTTTCCCTTATTTGGCTTAGCATACCCCATTATTCTACTTTTTTGCTGTGTAATAGCTTTGTATTGGATTGTACGAAAATCGTGGTTTTCTATACTTATGCTCATCATAATCGGCGCTGGATATCCCTATATTACACGTCTTTATGTTTTCGGAAATAAAGAAATCGGAGAAAAAACAGAAGTGGAAACAAATGAAAATAAATTCACTGTTTTTTCTAACAACGTTCAGATTTTTGATTTGTATAACGAAGACGACTCCAATCAAAAATTTATCAATAGAGATAGCATTTTGGCTTATGCCAATCACGAAAAACCAGATGTAGTTTGCCTTCAAGAATTTTACTCCAAAGATAAACCCACAACTTTCCTTACCAATTCCTTGTTTAAAGAGGAATTGAAAATGCCTTATTCCCATAACCGTTTCATCTATAAACCCGTCGGTCGTCAGCACTTTGGCGTGGTGATGTACTCCAAATACCCTATGATTTCCAAAGGGGACGTAATCTTCGAAACGGAGAACGAAAGAAATTACAACTTCTGTATTTACGCAGATATTGTGAAAGCTAAAGATACCATTCGTGTGTACAATGTACACTTACAATCTTTCCGCATTTCGGCAATCGCTGTAGAAGAGAATACAACAACAAAAGGGAAAATTCAAAAGATGTTGGAGAAATTCAAACTAGCCTATCCTAAAAGAGCTGATCAAGCCAATCGAATCCTGGATCATATCCAAACCTCTCCCCATCCCGTAATCGTTTGTGGCGACTTCAATGACACACCCGTTTCCTATGTCTATGAACGTTTCAACAGCTTGCTAAACGACGCATTCCTAAAAGCTGGAAAAGGCTTGGGTACAACCTACGTCGGAAAATTACCTGCAGGTAGAATCGACTATATGTTCCATTCACAAGGATTAACTCCAAACACATTTAACATACAAAAAAAACCATTTAGTGATCACAGGGCAATCAGTTGCACCTTTTCAAAAACAAGATAATGAGCGAAGAAAATAAAGTTCGACTAAATAAATACATGAGTGAAATCGGATATTGCTCTCGTAGAGCTGCCGATAAAATGATAGAGGAACAACGCATTACCGTTAATGGAATCCTCCCAGAATTAGGTACAAAGGTAAATATCGATGACCAAATTGCAGTCGACGGTGTAGAAATACAGAGCAAGCGCAAAAAAGGTGTCTATTTGGCATTGAATAAACCAAGAGGAATCGTTTGTACAACGGACACAATAAGGGAAAGAAATAACATTGTTGATTTTGTCAATTACCCTGAAAGAATTTTTCCAATTGGACGCCTAGATAAAGACAGTGAAGGCCTAATATTATTAACCAACGATGGTGATATCGTCAATAAAATATTACGTGCTAAATACAATCACGAAAAGGAATACATTGTTAAAGTGGATATGCCAATCAATGATAAATTTTTAGAACAAATGCGCGGTGGAATCCCAATTTTAGACACCATGACCAACCCTTGTGTGGTGGAACAATTAAGTGTTTTGGAATTCAAAATCATTTTAACGCAAGGCCTAAATCGTCAAATTCGACGAATGTGCGAATACTGCGGGTATACCGTTAAACGCCTTAAAAGAATCCGAATTATTAACGTACACCTTGATGTGCCATTAGGGAAATACCGCCACCTGACAGATCAAGAAGTAGCATACCTACAACAAAACGAAAGCTATTAGATCAATCAGGGCGTTTCCTCGCAAACACAACTAAAGAATAAAGATGTTTGCGAGGTCAGGCTATCCGCTGTATTCCCTTTTCATCCAGAAAAGGGAGATGCCGCTCCTATCCTTAACGCGAAAATCACATTTCAACATTTCGTGTTAAGATTTAATTCCCATTTTTTCATAGAAGAAATCATTTTCAATTTCTTGAAAACCTCTAAAAAAACATAACACTTTCCTTAAAATAGCTGAAATCTTCAAGAATAACACGATATTTACCTTGTGTTAGCTATAAAGCAGCTCAATTACATCTTTAATTGAATAATTATGATCATTGAAGTAAACCCCTATTATGTTGACCCGCGCATCATCAAACAAGTTGTTGACGCATTAAAATTGGGCGCTCTTATCGTTGTACCAACAGATACCGTTTATGCGGTAGCTTGCGATTTGAATAGTAAAAAGGGATTGCTCGCCCTTGCAAAACACAAAGAAATCAAATTATCCAAAGCTAATTTCTCTTTGATTTGCAAAGACCTTAGTGACATTTCGCATTATGTAAAGCAAATTTCAAGACCCACTTTTAAAATCTTGAAACACAACCTCCCTGGTCCGTTTACCTTCATTCTTCCAGCTACAAACGAAGTTCAACGTATTTTCGACACCAATAAAAAAGAAGTCGGAATTCGTATTCCAGAACAAGAAGTACTTAAGGCAATTGTAGAAGAATTAGGGAATCCAATTGTGACCACTTCTTTACACAATGCGGATGATAAAATTCAAGCCTATTTCGCCGATCCATACGCCATTTACGAAAAATTTGAAAACGAAAATGTTTTTGAATTGGTCCTAGATTGTGGTGCTGGAAAATTAGAAACATCAACGGTTGTAGATTGCACAACAGATGAACCAGAAATTATTCGTCAAGGAATTGGAATTTTAGAACTATGAAAATAGCTATAATTGATTGTGGGAGCCAAAAAACACCTTCCATTTTACAATGTGTAGACGAATACATTGATGCGGAGATCATTGCCCTTTCAGAAGTAACGGATGAAAAAATAGCTCCTTTTCAAGGCGTAATTATTTCTGGTGCTCCTATTCTACTTTCTGAAATTAATCCCGAAAAATATATCCAAGCATTTCAATGGCTATTAACGTATGAAAAACCCGTTTTGGGCATCTGCTTTGGTCACCAAATAATGGGTATGGTTCACGGTGCTTTTGTAGATCGCATTCGTGAAGATAGAGATTGGCAAACCGTAGAAGCATTTGAGCCTTGTCCCCTTTTTGATAAATTACCCCAAGAAGTTCAAATGATGGAGGATCATTGTGAAACGGTTTCTATTCCTCAAGGTTTTATCCTTGTGGCTTCGTCAGACTGTACGATTAATGAAGTAATGATGCATAAAACAAAACCTTTTTTTGGTGTACAATTTCACCCAGAGGTAAGTGGAAATCACGGATTAATTTTGATTGGAAACTTTTGTGAATTGGTCCTTAATCCTTTGAAATTAACAGATCAATAATTTTTTCATTTACCGTATTCTATTTAGCTGAAAGCTAGAGATCTTCAGCCAGGATTGAGCGTGATAGCTAAATGATGGAAAACGTGGTGAACGCTTAAATGTCCACTGCGACCAAAGGAAGCACGTGGTAAATAAGCATGTGAACACGTTTTTAAGAAGTTTACTAAAGCGCGTAAACCGTTAAGGCTGCCAAAAAAACATCTAAAGATATTCTTTCCTTTATTTGGATAACAAGAAAAAAAAGCCCTTCATTTTCACAAAGGGCTCTTATAAAATTCGATACTTATTTCGTCGGTAATACTTTCGTACGTACTTCTCCAAATCCTATACGTACACCTTCATTTTCGCAATATCCGCGCATAATGACTGTGTCATGATCATGAATAAATTTGCGTTCCGAACCGTCTTTCAATTTCAATGGTTTTGTGCCTTTCCAAGCCAACTCTAACATGGATCCATAAGAATCTGATGTAGGACCAGAAATTGTTCCTGATCCCATCATGTCGCCACAACGAATGTTACATCCATTTACGGTATGATGTGCCAATTGCTGCGCCATGTTCCAATACATGTATTTAAAATTCGATGTACTAATCAACGTTTCCTCAGCATTTTCTGGTTGAATTAAAACTTCAAGTTGAATATCATAAGATTTTCTTTCTGAATACTTTAAATAATCTAAAACTTCAGGATCTTGTGCTGGTCCTTCTACTTTAAAAGGCTGTAGGGCATCCAAGGTTACAATCCAGGGTGAAATAGAGGAAGCGAAATTTTTGGCTAAGAAGGGTCCTAAAGGAACGTATTCCCACGTTTGAATATCACGCGCTGACCAGTCGTTGAATAACACTTTTCCGAAAATAAAATCCTCTGCTTCTTCGGTAGAAATATGGTCTCCAAGTGGTTTTCCGTCGAAGGTAATAAATCCTGTTTCCAATTCGAAATCCAAACGTTGTGTTGGTCCAAAAATAGGATCATTATCTGGATCTGGCTTTGTCTGACCTTTTGGTCTATAAATAGGTTCACCAGAAATGATAATAGAACTTGATCGCCCGTGATAACCCACTGGTAACCATAACCAATTGGGCAAAAGTGCATTGTTTGGATCTCGAAACATGGTCCCAACATTGGTTGCATGTTCGCGTGAGGAATAGAAATCTGTGTAATCACCAATCTGAACGGGCATTCCCATTTCTATTTGGTCAATTGGAATCAAAACTTGATCTACGTGATGACTGTTATTCTTTAAATCATTGTATTCCGTTGAGAATAATTTGGAAAGTCGGTTACGCAATTCACGTACTGCGACTTTCCCTTTTTTCATCATTGGATTTAGAATATCTGTATCAAAATCAGCTAATTCGTACTGAAGATTTTGTAAATATCCTAACACAAAAAGTGTTTTTAGATCGATTGCAAAATTTCCAATTCTTGAAGCGGGTCTTGGCTTCTCCCCTTTTACTTTAATGATTCCAAATGGTAAATTTTGGATGGGGAAATCTGACTTTTCAGCGACTTCGACCCATGTTTTTAAATTCGGGTTGTTAGCAGGGATATTCATAGTTTTGTTTTTTATCGATTAAACGTTAAAACGGAAGTGCATTACATCTCCATCTTCAACGATATATTCTTTACCTTCTACACGGAATTTACCGGCATCTTTCACTGCTGATTCAGAACCAAATTGTACGAAATCGTTGTATTTGATAACCTCTGCACGGATGAAACCTTTCTCAAAATCTGTGTGAATCACGCCAGCAGCTTGTGGTGCTGTAGCTCCTGTTTTAACAGTCCATGCGCGTACTTCTTTCACACCTGCAGTAAAATACGTTTGTAAATTCAACAATGCGTATGCAGTAACGATCAGTCTATTTACTCCTGGTTCTTCTAGTCCTAATTCGTCCAAGAACATTTTACGTTCTTCGTACGTTTCTAATTCCATGATATCTGATTCGATTTTAGCTCCAATCACCAAAACCTCTGCATTTTCATCTTTAACCGCTTCTTTTACTTGATCCACGTATGCGTTTCCTGTTTTCACGGAGTCTTCGTCAACGTTACAAAGATACATCACTGGTTTAGACGTAATCAATTGGAATTTCTTAACGATTTCCTTTTCGCTTTCTTCCATTTCTAGTGCGCGAACAGAAAGTCCTTGTTCCAATCCTTCTTTGATACGAACTGCTAATGCGTTTTCTTTAACCGATTCTTTATCTCCTGATTTAATTACACGAGCAAGCGACTGGATTTTTTTCTCAATCGTTTCAAGGTCTTTTAGTTGCAATTCTATATCGATGATTTCTTTATCGCGAACTGGATCTACTGAACCGTCAACGTGAATAATGTTTCCGTCATCAAAGCAACGCAAAACATGGATAATTGCATCTGTCTCACGGATATTTGCTAAGAATTGGTTTCCAAGACCCTCTCCTTTAGAAGCTCCTTTTACCAACCCTGCGATATCTACGATTTCCATCGTTGTAGGCACAACGCGTTCAGGATTTACCAATTCCTCCAATTTTTCTAATCGTTTATCCGGAACAGAGATCGTTCCAACATTAGGTTCTATGGTACAGAATGGAAAATTTGCAGATTGCGCTTTCGCATTTGACAAGCAATTGAATAAAGTGGATTTTCCAACATTTGGTAATCCTACAATTCCACATTTTAAAGACATGTTTAAATAAGGTATTTATTATGTAATATACTGTTTATTATTTTAATCCGAATTGTTTTTCGGCAATATCTGCAATGTACCCACCAATGGCAAGCGACGCTGTTGCTGCTGGCGAAGGGGCGTTTAATACATGAATGGACCTTCCATTGGTTTCAATTCTAAAGTCATCACGCGTATCACCATCTTGATTTAGCAATAGAGCTCTCACTCCAGATCTCCCTGGTTTTAAATCGTCCATTTCCAATGACGGCACCATACGTTGCAAGGTCTTTAGGAATAACTTTTTAGAAAAAGCCCTTCTGTATTCATTAATACCAAAGCTCATATTGTTAAAGAACAATTTCCAGGTTCCTCCATAGCTCAATGCATCAGCAGTGTCTTTGAATGAGAAATCAGTTTTACCATACCCTTCTCTTTTAAAAGTAAATACGGCATTTGGTCCACATTCAATTTCTCCATCTGTCATACGTGTAAAGTGTACACCTAAGAAAGGAAAATCTGGATTTGGAACAGGATAGATTAAATTTTTTACTTTATGTTTTGCTTTGTCAGTTAATTCGTAATAATCTCCACGGAAACCAACAACTTGTTCTTTAATATTAACGCTATCTTTTCGAGCCAATCGATCTGCTTGTAGACCTCCACAAAACACCAAATGTTTTGCCTTAAAGTTCCCTTTGCTTGTAACGATTATAGAAGTATCTCCCGCATTCTCGATGTTCAGTACTTCATGGCTTAACTTCAATTGGCTATTTTGATTCTTAGCCAAAGCGATTTCGACCATTTTTGCAGTTGCCCCTCTAAAGTCAATAATTCCCGTACAAGGCACCCAAATTCCTCCAATAGACTTTACATGAGGTTCAATCTCTGAAAGCTGTTCTGCAGTAATTTTCTCAATTCCTTCAATTTCGTTTTCAAGTCCGATTTTGAAGATTTTATCTAAATGTGGTAATTCAGCTTGCTCTGTTGCTGCTACCACTTTACCACAGACATCGTGTTGAACGCCATATTCTTTAGCGAAAGCGACTAGCTCATGTCTACCTTCGCGGCAATTTTTTGCTTTTAAAGATCCTGGTTTGTAATATAATCCAGAGTGAATAACCCCAGAATTGTGTCCCGTTTGGTGATCAGCAAGTAAGCCTTCCTTTTCAAAAAGAACAATATTCAAATTGGGATTGCGTAACTGCAATTTATAAAATGTTGCAGCACCTACAATTCCTCCTCCTATGATTGCTATATCGTAAGTCATCCTATTCTATTAATGAATACAAATTTAGACATTCCTAATTGAACTTATACCCTGAACAGTAAAGAATCTCTGCACAAAGTATTGAACCATTAAAAAAAGGGGCACTTGATGCTGATTTTGCGCAATAAATACAGTAAATTTGTGATATGCGAGTTGATATTCTTACCATACTTCCACAATTACTGGAAGGTCCTTTTGCTGATTCAATCATGCACCGTGCACAAACCAAAGGGCACGTTGAAATCCATATCCATAACATCAGAGACTATTCTACGAATAAGCATAAAAACGTGGATGATTATCAATATGGTGGTGGCGCAGGCATGGTTATGTCAATTGAACCCATTGCAACATTGATTGAAAAGTTAAAAGCAGAAAGAGCATACGACGAAATCATATACATGACTCCTGATGGAAAAATATTAGAGCAGTCAGACTGTAATCAATTCTCCTTAAAAGAAAATATAATGATTCTCTGCGGGCATTATAAGGGAGTTGATCAACGCATTCGTGATCATTACATCACTCGAGAAATCTCTATAGGTTCTTACGTTCTTTCTGGTGGAGAACTTGCCGCAGCAGTGTTAGTGGATTCGATCGTTCGTTTAATTCCTGGTGTGCTAAACGATGAAACATCTGCATTGACAGATAGTTTTCAAGATGGGCTTCTGGCTCCACCAGTTTATACACGCCCTCCAGTATTCAACGAATGGGAGGTTCCAGATGTGTTACTTTCTGGAGATTTTGCTAAAATTGAACAGTGGAGAGAGGAACAAGCATACAACCGAACAAAAGAGAGACGTCCAGATTTATTAGAAGACTAAAAAATAAGTTTAACTTTGATTAAAACACACATATTATGAACAACTATAAACATCAAGTAGAAGAAAATTTTATTCGTTACGCAAAAATTGACACTACAGCGGATCCTAACTCATCATCTTTCCCTTCTTCTATGAAGCAAAAAGATTTAGCAAAAGTATTGGTTGAAGAACTAAAAGTAATTGGTGTTGAAAATGCTTATATGGATGAGTGGGGATATGTTTTTGGGACTATACCTAGCAACTCAACCAACGAAAATGTTCCTACCATTTGTTTTTGTTCACACATGGATACTGCACCTGATGTTACAGGAACAAATGTAAAACCTATTGTTCACCGTAAATATGATGGTAAACCAATTGTACTTCCGGAAGATCCTTCTCAGGTTATTACTGTTGAACAACATCCTTATTTAAAAGAGAAAATTGGTGACGATTTAATTACAGCAAGTGGAACAACACTTTTAGGAGCTGATGATAAAGCTGGAATTGCCATTATTACTGACTTCGCTAACTATATTGTTCAAAATCCAGAAATAAAACACGGGGAAATCCGTATATTATTCACGCCGGATGAAGAAGTAGGTCGTGGTGTTGATCACTTAGATATGTCTAAAGTTAATGCAGACTATGGATATACATTAGATGGTGGAACACTTGGTTCTATTGAAGATGAAACATTTTCAGCAGATGCTGTAAAAGTTACTTTCTACGGCGTTTCAGCGCATCCTGGATATGCTAAAGGAAAAATGGTTAACGCTTTGAAATTGGTTTCTGATTTCATTTCTGCTTTACCAAAAGACCGTTGGTCTCCAGAAACAACACAAGACCGTGAAGGATTTGTTCACCCTGCAGCAATTTCTGGAATCATGGAAGAAGCAAGCGTTTCTTTAATCATTCGTGATCACTTGACAGAAAAATTGGGTCAATATGAATCAGAATTAGAAGCCATAGCTCGCATGGTCGTTGAGCAACATAAAGGTGCTAAAATGAAATTCGAGGTTAAAGAGCAATACCGTAACATGAAAGAAGTGATCCAATCGGTTCCTTTTGTAACGGACTATGTAGTAGAAGCCATGAAAGTTGTAGGTGTTACCCCTAAACCAACAATCATTCGTGGAGGAACAGATGGTTCTCGCCTATCATTTATGGGTATGCCTTGTCCAAACATTTGGACAGGAGAAATGGCCATCCATTCTAAACACGAATATGTAAGTGTACAAGACATGGAAAAAGCAGTTTGTACACTAGTAGAATTGGTTCAAATCTGGGAAAAGCATAAATAGTAATGGATCACAAGCAGATCATTCGTTCTATAGAAAATGGAGATTTCAGCCCCGTGTACTTTTTACACGGGGAAGAACCTTACTTCATTGATGCTATACAAGAAGCAGTTGTGAAACACGCTATGGACGATGCAGAAAGAGATTTCAACCAAACCGTAGTTTATGGAAAAGAAACCACTGCGGCGGCTTTAATTTCTGATGCCAAACAATATCCTATGATGGGGCAACGCCGTCTTGTAGTTGTAAAAGAAGCTCAGGAATTAAAAGATATTGATGATTTAGAAATTTATTTCAACCAAACGGTAGAAACAACCGTTTTTGTGATTTGTTACAAACATAAAAAATACGACAGTCGAAAAAAAGCTTTTAAGGCAGCTCAAAAAGCAGGAATTCTTTATCTTTCAGACAAAGTAAAAGATTATAAACTTGTTGATTGGATTGCAGCTTACGCAAAAGACGCCGGTTTTTCTATCACACCAAAAGCTGCTATGTTGCTGTCCGAGTTTTTAGGTAATGACCTGAATCGTATCGTAAATGAATTGGAAAAACTTTCCATTCTGATCGAAAAAGGAACAACCATTAACGACGTACACATTGAGGAAAATATTGGAATTTCTAAAGATTATAACATCTTTGAATTACAAAATGCCTTCGCTGAAAGAGATTACCTCAAAGTAACTAAAATCATCAATTACTTTGCACACAATCCTAAAGCAGGATCTATCATCCCAATTATCGCAACTTTATTTAAGTTTCACATCCAGCTAATGCAAGTACATTTTGCAAAAGACAAAAGCCGAGAAGGTCTAGTGGCAACTTTAAAAATAAATCCATTTGTGTTAACAAATTACACGAATGCAGCCAAAATCTATCCACCTAAAAAGCTTTCTGCAAACATTGCCATTTTAGAAGAATACGACCTTAAATCAAAAGGAATAAACAATTCATCAACGCCAGAAGGTGAATTACTTAAAGAAATGTTTTACAGATTAATGCACTAATGCGCTTATTTTTCGACGCCAACATCAGCACTTCTCACTCTACTTTTCAGCTTTCTGAAGAAGAGTCCAAACACATTTGCAAAGTTTTACGCATGCAAGAGGGAGATTCCATTGGTTTACTAAATGGAAAAGGAGAATATTTTGAAACTAAAATACTCATTGCAAACCCTAAAAGATGTGAGGTAAAAGTGGTAAACCATCAGTCCTTTCCACAAAACGAACATTTACA
Source organism: Taishania sp. (assembly GCA_030150045.1). Taxonomy (GTDB): domain Bacteria; phylum Bacteroidota; class Bacteroidia; order Flavobacteriales_D; family Crocinitomicaceae; genus Taishania. The sequence goes on along the minus strand of JASLGM010000010.1, from coordinate 12,968 downwards.
CTTAGCAATCGCTCCAACAAAAATGAACGATAGAATGGAATGGTTAGTAGAAAAAGCTGTAGAAATGGGAGTAAAGGAAATTACTTTTCTATTGTGCAAGAACGCTGAACGTAAAACCATTAAACTCGAACGTTTTGAAGCAATTGCTATTAGCGCTATGAAACAATCGAAACGATACTATTTGCCAAAAATAAATGATTTAGTGAAGTTTGAAAACTTTATAAAAGAACATACTAACGGATTAATAGCACATTGTTACGAAGACAATAAAACAAGTATTACTCACGCATTCAACGCTTCATCAGGAATTATCCTGATAGGGCCAGAAGGAGATTTCTCCCTACAGGAAGTAGAAATTGCTAAAGAAAACCAATACAAAGCAATTTCTCTAAGCAATTTCCGTTTACGAACTGAAACCGCAGGACTAATGGCTGTTATGGAAGTCAATTTAATATGATTAAGCAAATTATTACTCTATTTTTTTGCCTCCCATTTGTGTTGCTTTCACAAGGAGGATATCAAGTTGCCGTATTAAAATATGGCGGAGGTGGCGACTATTATGCCAACCCAACCTCTTTGCCCAATCTCGTGAAATTCTGTAACAAAGAGTTAAACACAAACATTTCTACAGACATACCTTATGTTGAAGTAAGTAGCAAAGAATTGTACCTCTACCCTTTTATTCACATGACAGGACACGGTAACGTTGTCTTCTCAAACAACGAAATTCAAAATCTAAGAACCTACTTACAAAGTGGCGGTTTCCTACATATTGATGACAATTATGGAATGGACGAATTTATTCGCCCTGAAATAAAAAAATTATTCCCAAACAATACCCTGGTAGAATTACCCATGAACCACGCCATTTTCAGTCAAAAATATTCCTTCCCAAAAGGATTACCTAAAATTCATGAACACGACGGAAAACGCCCACAAGCATTTGCCATTTTTGAAAAAGGAAAAATCGTTTTATTATACACCTATGAAACAGATCTAGGAGATGGATGGGAAGACACTAAAGTACACGGAAACACTCAAGAAAAACACCAAGAAGCATTAAGAATGGGAGCCAATATTCTCATGTACGCAATAAGTCATTAACATGTTATCAAAAGAAGATAGAAAAGCTAAAAACGCAAGTTTTTGGGATGGATATAAAAAACTAATGCGCAAACACATGTCCAGCAATGGACGTAGAATAAATTGGTTAAGCTATCCAACCGAAACAAAAGAACTGTACTTCCGCTTGGAAGCCAATAGCCAAACCTGCGCCGTTCACTTCGATATCCAAGTACGCGACGAAGCAGTAATGGAAGTGCTGTGGGAACAAATGGGAGAACTAAAAACCGTTTTGGTAAGCGAAATGAAATCCGAAGGCCAATGGCAAAACCTTGGATTAGAAGGAACCGTTTACAAAGCGCGTATCAGTTGGTCAACAAACGAATTTAATTATTTCAATGAAGAAGATATTCCAAAAATGTATGACTTCTTAACTGAAAAATGTTTGTGTTTTGACCGCTTTTACCAAGAATACAAAGAAATTCTAATCACACTACTCGATTAATATCAAGGAAATAGAAATAAAAAGATACATTTGTTATATGCGAATTTTAACTTTCATCGGATCTCTCATCTGCTTTGCTTCAACAGCACAGACCGTACTTATTGACGAAGATTTTTCAGCCGGAATACCAGCTAACTATATTTTAATTAACGACCAGTTATCACCCGTACATACAGAATACAACAACGCTTGGATTCACGTTCAAAACAACGATGACATTGATCACGAAGATGTTGCCTCTTCAACCTCCTATTTTTCTCCAATCGGACGAGCAAACAGATGGATGATCGTACCTAACTTACAACTTGGTGCATACGGAAATATCCTTTCATGGGACATGAAATCAAAAGACCCATCCTTCTTGGAGTCCATCAAAGTATTGCTTTCAAAGACAGGTACAGAAAAAGCAGATTTCGTTGACACTTTGTACATTAATGATATGGTGGAACCAGATTGGAAAACCATTGAAATGAACATTGCATTGAAAGGCTTCGTGTCACAAACCGTACACATTGCTTTCGTTTTACAAACAGTTGATGGCTTCAAATTCTTATTGGACAACCTAAAAGTAGAAAAAGAAAGCACCTTGAAAACGGAAAGCTTAGAACCAAAATCTTTTGCATTTGCTAACCCATTTAAGAACTACATACAGATCAAAACAGACGAAGTTATAAAGCACATTTCATTGATTAATTTATCTGGTCAAATCGTGGCGAGTGGCAACCAAAAAAACATGGCTACAGATCATTTAACACAAGGAATTTATATCTTAGAAATTGAAACAGAAAACGGAATATTCAAATCCAAAGTGATCAAAGAATAAACTTCTCACAAAGAAAATTCAAGAGCGGCCATAGAGTCGCTCTTTTTTTTGGGCGTTCCTCCTCCCCAAAAAAAAATGGGGAGGAGTCAGGCTTTCCGCTGTATCTTTTACATCACTCCGTTTTGTAAAAGGATGCCGCTTCAATCCTTAACGCGATGATCTAATGCTGAAAATTATCCTTAAATCTTATTATTCATCTCGTTCTTTAACCAAGAATAAACAAAAAAAAAAGGAACATATGCAAACATACATCCCTTCTTTCTAAACCAAATCTTGAAAAGAATTCTTCATTCAAAAAATAAAAAACCGCCTCAAAACTAATTCTGAGACGGTAATTGATATAAGAATTTTAATTCTTCAATCCAATTAATTCATAAAATCATCGTATTACATATGTATAATTAATTGTCGTTGGCTTGCTTTTATAATAGGCAACAGCAACTTCTTTGGTAGCATTGACACGTTGCTTATCCAAAGATGCTTTGTCATTCTGCATCTTAACTTTGAGATCCCATTGCCTTTTATCTTCTGCACTAACCTTACTTTCAATACCTTTTATTAGTACTTGACTTTCGTTTATACATTTAGTTGACGGATCAATCTGTCCCAAAATATTAAGCGCTCCATTGTAATTATTGTTAGCGATTAAGGACTTTGCTTCTTGAATCTGAGAACTACATTTCTGACTTTGATACGCCATATACGCTTCAATGGATTTATCTTGAATCTTCATGTAACAATCAACCTCCTCGGGAACCGTTTGCAACAAACCTAAAGCCTCTTCAAATTTCTGTGTCTTCACTAATCCTTCAGATTTCGCGACAATATCATCACATTTCTGTTCATAATATTGGACAATCTTCGTCTTGCCTTGATCAATAAAAGACTGAAACTGCGAGTCTTTAACAGGGATTTTTGAAATTGCGTTAGTTAAGGCTACTTCTTTAGAACTACCACTTCCTTTAACTTGTTTACTGATAGAAGAAAACAAAACATTATTATCTACTTGCTTGATAAAAAAACTTACCTCACAAGTTACAACCGTTATATTTTGCATACCACCTTCAACCACATTTGTTTCATAAATAGCAAATTTGGGATAGATTACAAAGTTATTGTTGTAACCACTTGCGGCTAATCCTGAAGAAGAAACAATTTGCGTAATTTTCGTTTCTAACTTTGATAATTGTGATGTATTAAGACCATCAACATTTTCAGGCATAATCACAGATAATGCTATTTTCCCAACATCAGAGACCGTCTGTGAAAACACGAAGTAAGTGGTGCTTAAAAATGCTAGAAATAAAAAACTTTTCATCCTATTTTATTTAATCGTTATAAAAATCGTGCTCCCTTTGATATCCCTTCCAATAGTTAATCCTAAACCTCTGAAAAACTTATGAATTTCTAAACCAAATTTATTCGGATTGTAGTTATTACCTGTTGATTGATCTTTTAAAGGAATTCGAACATCATCAAATATCATTTTCAAATCTGTTGTTCCTTGAATGTGATAATTGTTTTTGTAAGCATTCTTCTCCATCCACAATTCGATTTCATCTGACAACAGCAATCCTTCATTTCCAATCTCTGAAGACATTGTGTATTCCGAACCAGCATCAAAACTAAAGTCAATTATTATAGACTTACCATTTAATACAATATCAGTAAACTTTGTTTGCATCGTATTCAAAAAATCATCTACACAACTTTCTACAGCTTTTGAAGATAACTTATTGTAGTCCTCTGTATAAAATCGCCCACTCTCCCCAACTTTATTTGACAAAGAATTTCCTGTCGAAACTTCAAAAGCAGTTAAAATCAATTTTACAGAATTTCCGGATTGACCTTTATCAATAATAACTTCAGCTTGAACATAAACATCGGCACCAGACATTTCCACAATCTGTGTTTTTATATCTGTTTGATTATCGGATGTAAAAACACTATTATCTTTAGCAGCCTTTAGTTTAGCCACAAAATCTACTGTAGTATATCCTCTATTATCAAATCCTTCTTTTATTTTAGCAATGGCAATACGTTTATTTTCATCCTTTTCTAATATTGTTCTAAGATCTTCTCCTTCTTTAGTATATGGGATTACCATAATTTTTGGTTGAACAGTAACAATTTGTCCACCACTATTCGTTGAAGAATTTTGTCCAAAAACAGGAAGAATAAAGGACAGTACCAATACTGTTATTATATTATTCAAACTTTTCATTTCTTTTTTCTTATCTTATTTAATTATTAGTATCCGAATTTTCTAATGACACCAAATGATTCTAAATCATTCCTTAACGCGCTCAGATTTACTTTAACATCAACTGAAATCATTTTCCCACTTTTTGTTTTGGTTAAATTACTCACTGGTAATGAGGACATAATAAATGTTTTATATCTTTTCCCTTCATAGAATTGATCAAAATAATTTTTATGTTTTATCTTCTCAGAATGTTCATCACTCCCTATTAAAGTGATTTTCTGATTTGACTCAGGTAGCCCCCTAAATAACAAAACATCAAATACATTCTGTTCAGCATTACTTATAGCTTCCTCTTCATTTTTCCCTATTCCTACAGAACGTACAGTTAGCGTTTGTTCATTTCCTGACAAATAATTTACGGTAGCCGACGGATAAACAGTTTTGCATGATATAAGAGTAAATAGTAGGTACACTACTAAACCAATTCTAATCTTCATGTTACTTTACAATCAATTTACATTTCAATGTTTCAGATGCATTAAAAGCAGCAATAATTTCTTTTCCTCCTTTACTAATACTGCATTCAGAGAAATCATCTCCAGCAATTTTAACAACTTTCAGTTCACCAATTGCAGTTGGATACGGTTTACCATTTAGCATTTCTATGCGTTCTACAATCAATTTGTCACCTTCTTTTATACCAAAGCTTTTACCACCCGCGATCAATAGTTTTTTTGCATCTACCACTTTTTCAATTTTGGTGTACAATGGAAAAACTGTCGAAAAGTAGTCGTTTAATGTATTTTCCACTGATTGTAACGCTTGATTAACAGCTTGTTCTTTTGATAAGGCTAAAGGGCTATTTGCTGTTTCAAAATGATAAGCCTCAGTAATTTTACCTGTTTCAATATCATTAACCTTCAATGTAAAAGCAGCACTAGCTTTATAACCGTTTATACTACCATCAGGATTTTTCATTGAGTAAATATTCATCTTTACTAAATGCCCAATAACCATTGATTGCATAGTTAACAGATCCATGTTTTTTTGTGCATTCTTACTATCCAAATACTTTTCAGACTTTAATTCCTCTGTCATTTTATCAGCACCAACAAGGTCTATCAAAGTAAATCGATGTGTATTGGTAATAACCATTACAACTTTTTCGTATACAGAATTAACAAAAGGCGAATTCACTTCTGATGTAAATGCTTGAACACCTACTACTGGCTTACTATCAGTTTGTGAGTAAGTAACAAAACTACTCACAACTGATAATAAGACTACAAGAATCTTTTTCATATATTATAAATTTCCAGAACTTTTCAATGTTTCAATTAGATTTTTTAGAAGTTTTGTATTATCTCCTAATTTTTTACTACTCACGTTGACTGCGTTAATAGCCCATTTTGAAGCAGCAATTGTTGTCTTCCCTTGGATTGGATTTAATTTTTTTACATCATCTTGAACAACTTTTATTTGCGCTGTAGCAGTTGCAGCATCTACACTTGCGTTAAGTAATAATGGCAAAACTGCTATATAATCTTTTCCATTTGCTTTGTACTTTGTTATATCAACCTCACCATCTCCATTGGAAACCACCTCTCTTCTATATTCTTTTAGAATTTCATTTGACAAAGTTACTGCAGCAAGCAATGATCCACCTGCGTCAACTAAACCATCAACACTATTCAACCCTACAGTAGCTGGTTTTTCAACAATTCTAGCATCTTTATCTCCAACTAAATTTCTCAAAGGTTGTTCTACCTTATCGTTAAGCTCCTTTGGAAGTGTAGATAAATAATTAGAAACAACGTTAGCCATATTCCCGCCTACTGGTGCTAATTCTTCAAACATCTTTTCCATTTCAATAGCTTTCTTTGAAGCAGACTCGACTTTCATTTGTTCGCGTTCTATTTTCAACTCTTCTTTAGTCAATCCTTGAGCATTAGTCATTAATGCAAGCCCAAAAAATAATGTGGTAATCGTTAATTTCATTGTGTTTTTATTCAATATATTTTCCCTACTCATTTGGCTTTTCAGTTACGCCCCGTTTTTGATGGTTACTAGACTCCATTTATAAAGCTCTATTGGCAAAACCTACCCACACATCGATAATAAACACATTTTTATAGCACAAGATTTCCCCCTACAGTGGAACTGAATTTTTCGATCGTTTTTTTTGATAAACTACAATATAAACGTCTAGAAATAAAACCTATATACTATTAAATACTAGACAGCTAATTCACGTTCAAAAGTTAGAGTATAGTTACAAATGTTTACATAAATTGGTGAGTAAATTCCCGTTATTCACCAAATCTAAGCAACATAAAAAAAAAGAGTACGCTAAAGTTTACAAACAAAGGTTTGAGGTTTATGAACACCTGAATGGCATACATAAAAAGAGTTTTGACAATTATTTTGTCTCATATAATCGCATCTACTGGAAGCTCATTTTTTGGGCGTTCCTCCTCCCCAAATAAATTGGTGAGGAGTCAGGCTTTTCGCTGTATCTTTTACATCACTCCGTTTTGTAAAAGGATGTCGCTTCAATCCTTAACGCGATGATCTAATGCTGAAAATCATTCCTAAATCTTATTATTCATCTCGTTCTTTAACCAGGAATAAACAAAAAAAACAGGAACATATGCGAACATACATCCCTGCTTTTTCGAATCAAAATTTGTGGTTTTTTCAGTAAATAGTGCCACATTTTAGTGAGCCACAAACCCTAATTTTTTGCTTTCAATAAATCGTTAAAACATAATTTATCTACACACATTCTTGTCTTGCTTCATTATAAATTTGAATACTAAATACTGAATTACAAAACATTATTATCACACATTTAAATCATTACTTTAAACATGTTATTGTCATTATTAATATTTTTCTAATCCAGCCCTTTGCACAATTTTTCCATTTTCAATTACAAACACCCCATTTGCAATACGTGGCTTCTCAATGCTTTCATCAGCAAAAATGGCTTCATATTCATCTATAAATTTGTTGTAAATGGTCTTCGAAGTATTGCTTGCAATCGCTTTTAAATACCCTCTTCTTGGAACTGCAATAAGAATTTGCTCTGCATCCAAAATTGTGTGCATTTTCTTAAGAAAAGGTTTGCTCAAAAGTAATTCACTACTAAATTCATGTCCTGAAGCATCAACAGCAATATGCCCTCGTTTTTCAACCATATTTATGGGAATAACCAATTCTTCCAAATTCTTTTGCGCTTCATCATATAACGCATTTACTTCTTCAAAATCACCTCCAGTTTTATGCGGTACATAAATTAAATTCTCAGGCATATCGTAAGCCAAAGCAATGACAACTTTTGGTGCTTCAAACGTTCCGATTAAAGGCATGAATACCACCCCTCCTTTTACACCAATCCACTCGTGATTGCGTAAAACAGGATAGACCTTCCCTCCATTTCCAGCAAGTAATTGCTGCAATTCCTTTTCATCATTTTCTTCTTGTCCACTTTTACCGTGAACCAATTCAAATCCTTCCGACATATTCTATAATTTCTTTTAATTCCTAATTTACACAGCAACCACGTCTTTCAAATCCGCAAAAGGTGGTTCAATATTTACATACGTTAATTGAAAAATCACATCGATATAGGGCATTTTACTGGTTACTTTTGTATGAATAAACATAAATGCCCATCCTTTTCTTAAACCAGCTAAAGAAATCTTTTCAGATCTGAATTCATATCGATCTATATCTCCTTTAAAAGTGTCACAAATCTGTGTAAACTCACCGTGCGATAGAACAAAAAGCTCGTCATCTTCTTCTATGTAAAATTTACCTTCGCCAGAAAGTTGATGCTTCGGTTTATCGTTCATCCCTTCCATCACACGAACTTCACCAGTTACTTCTTCACCACTTTCTGTTACAATTGCTGCAACAATTCCTTTGTTTACTAAAGGCAAAATCCCATCAGGGAATTGATAATCAAATGTCACTGTTTGAAAATAATTTTTCAGCCCTTTTTTGGAGCACAACAACAAAACTCCATCTGTATCTATTTCAAAATCAACCTTCATATTTTACTTCACTTTATAATAAACAGCGTACATTTAATTTCACCATAAAATTCTAGCCAGGACGTAGCGTGACAGCTCCATGCAGCGTGCATTTAGTGCTTTCCGTTTGGCAACAGCGACCAAAGGAAGCTCGTTGGCAAAGGTGAAACACTTAGGCCACGCAAATGGACTAAACGCGAAGACCGTTAAGGCTGCCTAAAAAAATAATTCTCAACCTTTCCCCTTGCCATTATTGAATTGAATAAATAGCATCTGGAAAACTAAATTAGGAAAAAATGATTCGAAAAAAAACCAGGTTTAGGGCGATTGTGTATAGCATGCGTCCGCAGGAAAAAGAGATCTAAAAATGAACGCTTTACGATTTGATGATTGGATATTTGGCAGCCATTTCGGTCTGCGTACTTTAGTAAACTTCGGTAAAAAGGTTCACATGCCGCTTCTCAAGTGCTTCTTTTAGTCGCATTGAACATCAGGCGTTCACTCCTTTTCCCGGACGTTTAGCTATCGTACTTCGCCCGGGCTGGAGTTTCTATTTCGCCCTAAAACTTTAGGAATAAGGGAAATTTATTCAGCTGATTTTTTCTCTTTACTAACTTTTGTATTGTTCGCAATTGAAGCTAATGCACGTGTAAACTCAGATAAAAGCCTAAAGAGTACAATAATAAAAAAGCCTATAATTGGCATGACTAAAATCATCAATCCTGAAGCAACAAAACGTGGTATTCCAAGCATGCCAAAGAATTGTTCCGCATCCTCGCCAAGGAAAATCAATGAAATAATTGTCATTAAACAACCTGTAACTCCAATCCAAGTTCCCATCCATTCACCAATTGTTTGTAAAAAGTAGGTCAAAGTCGGAATAGCAACAAATTCATCGCCCTCAACAATTAGTTCCTTCAAGGTTTCTTTTCTGTTCCACCATATTTGAAATCCAAGCCAACATGAGGCACAAATGGAAATAAAAATGAAAATAAACGCGAAAACATACTTCACCGGCAAGTTGAAAACACGATTATCAACGGCAGTATAAAACATGAATAAAGGAAATAAGAGATTCAAAATCGCAAAAATAATGTAGATCACATTAAATGGTCGACGATAAAGTTCTCCACGATCAATGAAGTTCAAAAAGGGTTTGATGAAATTAAAAAATTTATTTTCCATAATATAGTTTTTAGGTCTTACTCATTTGGCTTTTCAGTTCCGCCCCGTTTATTATAGTGGGTTCTGGTCTCCACTTTTAGCATTCTTTATCTTCGGTATTCACTATTCAACAATAGTGAATACACCTCCATAAACAACTAACGCCCTGAACGTTAACGCATGCAATCTTCAAGAGGTCTTCAACCAAACCAAAAATCAAAACCTTTAACATCAAGGGTTATCACTACTTAACAATATAAAAAAGCAAATGTTTACCACACTTGAAATAAAAAAAGACAGTATTCTTTTTCTATAATCAATGTTATACTTTATATCCTGTATTATTCCTCCTCAATGATTTTATTACCAAAATAGTGTTACCTACAATTTTGTTTCAGAGTGAAATACATAAATTTGTATTCCACTCAATTAGCTAAATGACACTAGTTTTTTTGTCTTTTAATCACGTATTTGTTCATGCGCTCCATAAAGGCATTTTTATAACCATTTCCAATTGGAATAATCACTCCTTCAATGATGACGTGTTCATTTTCAAACGCTTCAATTTCATCTAAATTCACAGCATAACCTTTGTGAACTCTATAAAATCGATTATCTAATTGTCTAAGTAATTGTGTTAAATTGGACAATACGGTTTTCTTGACACCGCCAGATAAATAAATCTCTGCATAATTCTCATTCGCTTTTATGTACATAATACTATTCAAATGAATCTTTTTATAATTTCCATTTGATAACACAAAGCAAAATTCGCCTTTTGTTTGCACTGTGCCTTGTGCCCGATCAATAGCTTGTAAAAGTTTTGCTGGTTGTATAGGCTTGGTTAAAAAGTGTATCGGGTTAATGTCATAACCCGATACCGCAAATTCTGGATGAGAGGATACCAAAATAATAGGAATTGAAATATTTAAACTTTTAAATCCTTCAATGGCATTCATATCAGGTAATTCAATATCCGAAAAGATAGCATCGACAGTATTTGTCTTTAACCAGGAAAAAGCATCTGAAAAATTCAAAAATTCGGAAACAATTTCTACAGAAGTAAACTGTCGGATCAACTGTTTAAAATGCTCCCCATCTACTGGATTATCCTCTATTAATATGATTTTCATTTTACAACAATTAATGTTGATATCGCCACTTCTTCTTTTATATTAAATTTAAAGTCAAGGCTATATTTTTCACTCAAAACGTCAATAATAGTATGTCCTATTTCTGTTCCACTTTGTTTATTTGCAGCCACTTCGTTTTCCAAAGTAAACATGTTTGCATTTCCATCAATAAAAATGGTCGAATTATCTAAGGAATACTTAATGGCATTGGAATACAAATTGCGTAAAATCGTTTGAACTCCTTTCCCTGAACCTTTGATTTCAGGCAATTCATTGTAACGACAAACGATCTTCATCTTCTTGTAATCTAATTCCGTTCTGAATTCATCTTCTAACTCATCTACTAACTTTTCAAAAGAAACATGATCATTAACTTCATAATTCGAATTTCTCCATTCCAACAATCCATCGAGAATGTAAAGCGTATTATGGGTTGCTTGTTCTATTCCTACTTTATCTTCAATATGATTTACAGAATAAATCGACTGTCTTAAGTCGTGACCAATAATCTTATAAAGTAAGTTGTCAAATTCTGAGAAACGTTGAAGTTCAGTATTCAGCTTACGTTGTTTGTTCCATACGAGAACAAGAGAAACAGTCAAAATTAGAAAAATAGCTAAACATGCAACAACGATATAAATAACATTCTTTTGCTTTGCTAAATTCATGTCCTTTTGCGCCATTTTCACCTTACTAGTCAAAATTTCATTGTCTTTTTCTACGGTTTGAAACTTCACGTTCAAATGACTAATTTCCTTCGACTTCTCCAATCCATAAATAGAATCTTTTTCTGCCGTATACTTTTCGTAAATCTTTAAAGCTTGCTGATAATCCCCTACATTTTTGAAATAATCATACTCCATCCATTGGCTATGCACCTTTAAATCTCCTTCTTGGTTGATGGCAATATATTCTTTCGCTTTATCTAGACATTTCTTTGCATCTCCCCATTTTTTTAATCCGGCATACGCTTCATATAGATTTAAATTGATAACCGCCAAAGGCTCATAGAATTTTACTTCTGAATATATTTTATCTGCATTCAATAAATGCTCTACCGCTTTTTGGTATTGCCCTTCCAGAATTGCCAAATGCCCTAATTCTCTATCTAGATCCGCTAAAGTAAGGATGTCGTTAAACTCAAGCGCAATGGATTGTGCACCTAACAAACTCTTTTTCGCAGCCGATAAATCACCAATTGCCTTTTGTGCTCCTGCCAACAAAAAGTAGTTGTTCATCATATTGATCGGCTTTTTTCCTTTATAATAAGCTAAACTTTTCTCAAAATAAGGAATCGCTTGTCTCTCATTTCTTGAAGCCAACAAAGCCGTCCCCATATTATTGTAGAGAAGGGCAACTTTCTCCATGTCATTGGATTTTTTTGCATACTTCATGCACTTTTCCAAAAGCATAAAACATTCTGTTGCCTCCCCACGATCACGTAACACCGAAGCCTTCATACGCAAAACAGAATAGTATAAATCTGGATCCGTTTTTTCCCCTATCTCCAAACTTTCATCAAATAATTTTTCTGCTTTATCACGGCCTTCTGAATAAAACGCAAACAACCCTTTCATGTACAAGTTTTTCTGCTTTAATTCAGGTTTTTGTTTTGCTAAACCATCAAATTTTTCTAAATAAATTTTCGCACTGTCTGGATTTGCAGTTACATTTTTTGTGAATCTTTCAAAAATATTATCCGCGTTAGTAGTTTGTGAATAGGATAAAAAAGTTAGAAAAAAAAAGATAAATAGATGAGTGTATTTCATAAGTGATTTTTTTTAGATAGTTAAAATTAAATAAAATCAGCATAAAAACTAATCCCTAAAGGACAAACCCACCGCTTAATTAACTATTTCCCTTATTTTAGGGAACAATAAATAAAAAAAAAAGGAATTTTGGCAGCCTTTTCTGTCTACCTACTATAGTAAACCCTAGAAAAAAGTGTTCATCAGCTGTTTTTCATGTGCTTCCGTTGGTCGCAATGAAAATTCCGCTATTCTCTACTTTTTCAACAGGTTTAGCTGCCGTACTCCGC
>JASLGM010000009.1 GCA_030150045.1 Taishania sp. | reverse complement strand
CCTACTATAGTAAACCCTAGAAAAAAGTGTTCATCAGCTGTTTTTCATGTGCTTCCGTTGGTCGCAATGAAAATTCCGCTATTCTCTACTTTTTCAACAGGTTTAGCTGCCGTACTCCGCCAGGGCTGGAGATTGGTATACCTCCTATCTATTGCGTTTAAAAAATCTAGATTTTACTTTCCTTCATTTTTAAAACTAGATTAGGAATTATGAAATAGATTGCGTTTTAGCATGGAGATTTCCCAGCTAGGGCGCAACGCGATAGCGTCGTGAAGTACAGGTACGTTAAAGCCGATGGGCAACAGCGACCAACGGAAGCTCGTTGGTCGCTGTTGCTGTACGCACACGGTACAAACGTCCTAAAGCGTGAAGACCGTTAAAGCTGCCTACAAAATTTAGTTGAAATTCAAACCTTTTCGAAATCCTTTCTAATAAAAGAATTTATACGCGTTTTTTAGGAATAAAAATCATGGCAATTGCCGTTGTAATCACACCGAAAACGAAGGCGAAAATAGTGGAACTTTTAGCATAGTTATTAAAATTGAAATAGGTTGCTGCTTCATTCTTATAATAGACCAATTATCGTTACATTTCCAATGTCGTTTTCGTTTTTTCGTTGAAGTCATCAAGTGGAAAGCTAAAAACCAATATCGACATGCCAACTTAGAGAATTCCATTACAGTACCAGATTTAAAACTATTACGAAAACCATATTTCTCACATTCGTATTGTACCTTGCTACGCAACCTCCATTATTTACTTTTACATCGTTTACAAATTACACTTTTATTGTTCCAGAATTTCATTAATATCGGCTTCACCTTCTACTTCATTTTGATAATTGTAAAAACATATACTTACCTCATATACAATGATTTTATACAAAAAACACAATCCACTATTTAAAATAATTACGTTATACTCGTAAAGACCTTGACAGGCATTAAATAATATAATAATTTTTATGTTTAAATGTCAAATATATTATTAGATTCACATTATTAACAGTCTGAAAGGGAAGGATACAAATTCTCAATTGTTTCATTTTCACAAAATACTATAGAGAGGAAACAAAGGTTAAACAATAACTTTAATTAAAGCAAATCAATTAAATAACAATCAATACATTAATTAATTTAAACACACGGTACCCCTTGTATTAATTAAGGAATTAATCTGTTGTAACAAATGTATTTAGAAAGTCAATATATGTAGTATTTCCCCACATTTCCGCTAGATCAAAAGGTGTTTTTTTTGATGAATCATTAGCGTAAATATCTGCTCCTTTTTCGATAAGAAACGTAAGAACGGATTTTAATTCAGCGTCAATACTCTCTTGTTTTTCAGAAGTCCATCCAGCAATAAAATGCAATATCGTACGCCCAAATTCACCCTTTTGATTCACTTTTACACCATTATTTAAGATAAAATCAATTGCTGGAATATTGCGATGCAAAACAGTACTCCAAAACAACGGAGACTTCCCTGATTTTTGTTTCAAATCAAATCCTTTTTCCAAAAAATATTGAATAGCAGGAATTTGCCCATAAGAACAGGCATAAGAAATAGGTGTAGAATAGCCATTATTAATCTTTAAATTGAAGTTCGCGCCCTGCGCTTCTAGAGCATACATTTTTTGTATATCATCACAATTTGAACAGAGTTCCATCACTTCTTTTTCAAAAGGATTGATATTTGGGTACAACACCTCATTTGTCGTCAACCTTCCTTTTGTCTCATGTACTAACGCCTCGGGGATTTGACCAAGAACTTCGGGAACAAAACCCTCTTCGGGCTGAAAAGAAATAATACTTTCAAATTTATTCGCCAACAAATCTTGAGCTAGATCTTTCAAAAAAGCGAACATTTCCTCTTCGTATGAAGCCATTCCCACAGGATTGGAATGGTTGAAATAATAGTTCGGGTGCGCACGCCAAAATATCAACAAAGCCGTTGCTTTATCACAATTCTCATCGTTTATTATGCGTTGTAACCCCGCTTTTCCGTTATCCCAATTGTAATGAAATGCTTTCTTAAATAACGCCTTTGTTTTTGTTTCGCTTTTTGCCATTATTATTTGCTTTATTTATCTTTTTAAAAGACGTTTTATGTTGTTTTAAATCTAAAATTAGCTTTCTTATTTTTCCCTAATCAAGAATGAGTAAATGTAATATCATGATGATTAAAGGTACAAATTAAGTAAATACTTTGATTCCTATCCGCAAAAAAAAAGTGCAGAAAATGCCTACTAATAAAGGAAACCATTTTAATAAAATGTCACCTTGATTAGCACTTACTTCCTGCACTAATTCACGGTTTTACACCGATTATTACTTCACTTTCACTTTTTCTAATTCAAAAGTAATGGAATGCGCTGTTGTATTGTTTTCAATATTTCTATTGGGTGTGTAATTGACTTCCGAAATCACGCCGTAAACATCCATTTTCTTTTCAAAATTACGTCCAGAAACACCTTCATAACTAAGTAGGTTCAAGCGTTTCAATTCTTCATTACTGATATTGAAATAAACGGCCGAAAAATCACCATAATCCAAATCATTTCCGTTAAATGTGTACACTCCTCCTCTATAGCCAATGGCTGCAGATTGGGACTTCGGATCATAAGGAATTGCTTCCATTTTTTTTTGAAAAGACTCCTTAGGTATGAAGACATCTCGAATCAATAAATCCGTTATCAACAAGACTTTTCCCGCATATTTATCATTCGCGGTGGAACGGTCATTTTTGTATTCACGCAATAATTGCATGCTGTTTACTGTAATCGCATCCTTAACCTTTACGGATGTTTCCTTGGCATTTTCCAATCCGTTTTCTGATTTGTCTGAACAGCTAAAAACTAGCGCACCGACTAACATAGAACCGAAAATAATTGTTTTTTTCATTAATGTTTTTTTTAGGTAATATTTCTTTGTTCACATTATTTCACAGCAATAAACGAAAGGAAAAATGAATAATACAGAAATATTCTCTTCAAACGAAGCTCGTTTTCAAGTTGTTTTCTTTTTCTTAAAGTGAACTATTTCTCGAGTAGTCAGCCTTTCAAATTCAGTGTGTAATGTTTACATATTTCGCACAAAATAAAACAAATTTCCCAAACAAATAAATCCGAAAGGCAATTCAAGAAATAATTTGGCAGCCTTTTCTGTCTACCTACTATAGTAAACCCTAGAAAAAAGTGTTCATCAGCTGTTTTTCATGTGCTTCCGTTGGTCGCAATGAAAATTCCGCTATTCTCTACTTTTTCAACAGGTTTAGCTGCCGTACTCCGC
>JASLGM010000041.1 GCA_030150045.1 Taishania sp. | reverse complement strand
TTTCTATATTTATTTCCTACCATTTGCAGGAACCTACATAGGATACAGTTTGATTCATTTTTTAGATGAGAAAAGAAGACCTATTTTAAATACAGAGGGTATACTTTTTATTATATCTCTCTTAAGCCTTTTACTAGGTTTGAGTATTTTCCCACTTTTATTATCTAATATTATTTATCTATTAATCAGTATAATACTACTCATTTGGTACATACTTCCTTTTCGTACGTTCAGATTGAGAGATTATTGGTGGGCAAAATCATTAACGATAACTATCGTTTGGTTATGTCAGTCTTGCTTCCTTTATAAGACTACAGCATTACTAAGTTTAATATCACAACATTATCCTTATCTATTAACTGTAAGTTTGCTTTGTATAGCAGCTTGTTGGGCATATGACATTCAAGATTCTAAATGGTCAGAAAAAAAGATTAGAACTGTAAAGTACTTGAGTATAACTTGTGCGATTGGCGCCACTTTTTTTATCGAGGGATTGGTGGGTATAAAAAAAGGAGTGTTCATCTTTTTATTTGGCCTATTCGTATTTCATATAAGTCAATTAAAAAAACGACACTCCACTTTACAAAATCCTTTAATCGATTTTATTCTCGGTTTGTTATTTCTCTTCCTTTAATTTCTTTTCTTTCGGAAAGAATTTTTTATTCCATATTAGAATAGCAATTAATCCTGCTGATATAGCAAAATCAGCTATATTCCAAATTGCAGGAAATACTGCTTTTCCACCGACTAGCGGTAAACTAGAAGGCCAATACACATCGAACTTAAACATATCAACTACGTTACCAAGTAAAAATCCCGTAGGTTTAGTTTCCATTTTTCCCCAAAAACCACAATCCACCCAAATTCCTGATCCTTCAGAAAGATTGAATGGATGACATGAATTGTAAGGAAAAGCGAAGTCCATATACATTGAATCTAACAGATTTCCAACAGCTCCAGCAATAACAGCTCCTAATGCAAGTAAAAATCCAAAATGAACTTTCTTTTTTGCAGATTTAAACCAATAATAAACCATACCTATTACTGCTACAATTCGAAAAATACTAAGCGCCAATTTATGCCAAGCTTTCCCCCCGAATGTGGTACCAAAGGCCATACCTTGATTCTCTACATAATCTAAAACCAACCAATTCCCTAAAAGAGGTTTTACCTCTCCTATTTGGAAACTCGTCTTGATATAATATTTTAGCCCTTGATCTAAAAGTAGAATAATAAATATCATTCCACCTACCAAATAGCTTTGCTTTCTTAGACTATTGCTCATTATTTTTTGCTTCAATACTTAAGGTAGCGTGTGGAACTAACATCAATCGCTCTTTGCGAATTTTATTTCCTGTTGCACGACAAATACCGTATGTTTTATTTTCAATACGGATTAATGCATTATTCAAGTTTTGAATAAACTTTTCTTGACGTGCTGCTTGCGATGCCACTTCCTCTCTGGATAATGTATCGCTCCCATCTTCCATCATGTTAAAAGTTCTTCCCGTATCGTTGGTTCCGTGATTGTCATTATTAGACAAAGAAGCTTTCAATAAAGTTAAATGCTCTTGTGCATCTTTAAGTTTATCATGTATTAACGCTTTGAACTCTTCTAGTTCTGCATCTGAGTATCTTCCTGAATCTTTCATAGTGTGTTAAATTTGAGTGTAATATTTTCATCAAAAATTTAATGGAAACAAAAATAGAATAATATTCTTACCTACAAAGGTATTCATTTTAAAAGCACAGTTTCTTATTCTTTATTTAATCATTATTAAGAAATGGAAATCATCACTAAATTTCCAAAACCTCAAGAATCCTTATAATTTTGTAGGCTATGTATTTTCTCTACACAAAGAACCACCCCTTAGTGCTGTTTTTTACGCCTATTTTAGTCGTAGGATTTTTGCTGTTACAAGCCTACTTTACACCACCTTCTGATTGGATGCAAGCAGATTTTGGTTGGTTTGGAAACATTCAAATTTCTTTTTATTCCTCTTTGACAATTAACGCGGTACTGATTTGTATAAATGCGTTGCTGTTAAACTGGATTTTCAACACCTACGAATTTCTAGATAGAAATACTTATGTGCCTTCTTTAATTTACATTTCATTAATTGCTTTTTTTGATTCCGCGCAATCTTTAAGCGGCGCCACCCTCGCTCAAACATTTATTCTACTTGGGTTACACAACATATATGCTCTAAATCAACAAGATGACGCACGTAAAAAAGCATTCAACCTAGGTCTTTTTGTAGGAATTGCAATTTGTCTCGTTCCTGCTTACTTCCCACTTGCTCCGTTGTCATTTATGCAATTATGGACGTTTAGACCTTTTAGATTTAAAGAGTTTATACTTCTATTATTTGGTATGATAACACCTTTATTCTATGCTTTTTATATAAGTCTGTTCTCAGCTGAAATAAAATTGACAGACGTATACATTCATGTAGATCAAAATATTTATCGAACAATTTTACAATATCTTCCAATTGCTATTATTGCACTCTCTATGCTTTTTGCTTGGTCAGGAATTCGAAGTCGTTTACAAAAAGGGACTGTAAGAATAAGAAGGATAATTAGAGCTTTACAAATACTGCTTTTATTAGGTATTTATTATATCGTAACAGATCTTATGTTTTCTAGCAATTACTCCGCAAGTGTTGTCATCGCTATTCCAATTACCTTTGGATTAAGCCTTGCTTCAACCCACAATAAGCTAAGTAGGTTTACTTTACCGTTTTTGTACTTGGTATTAATGGCAACAATGATTAAATTTTTCACTTAATAAAACGGTGAAGTCGCCTGAATTTGACTAACTTTGTTTCCAAAATTTAGAGAAAAAAATCTAAACTAATTGACATAAGATGAAATTCGGTGTAGTAACTTTCCCTGGCTCCAATTGTGATGCTGACATGATTTACGTTCTAAAAGATCTTTTAGGACAACAAGTTGAAACTTTGTGGCACAAAGATCGTGACCTTAAAGGGGTTGATTTTGTGGTACTTCCTGGTGGGTTCTCCTTTGGAGATTACTTACGTTCAGGAGCAATTGCAAAATTATCTCCAATCATGGAAGAGGTAATTAAACATGCAAACAAAGGTGGATATGTTATGGGGATTTGTAATGGTTTCCAAATATTAACCGAGTCTGGTTTACTTGAAGGAGCTTTACTACATAATGACACTCAAAAATTTGTATCTAAAAACATTCACTTAAAAGTAGCTACAAACGACAGCGCAATCACAAAAGGATTGTCTTTAACTCAAGCATACAAAATTCCAATTGCGCACGGAGAAGGCCGTTTCTTCGCTCAAGATGATGAAATGAAAAGTATTTTGGATAATGATCAGGTACTTTTTCACTACAGTGACGAAAATGGATTAGTTGACAATACAACAAATCCTAATGGTTCACTACATAACATTGCTGGAATTACAAACAAAGGACGCAATGTTTTTGGAATGATGCCACATCCTGAACGTGCTGCTGACGAGGTGTTAAATAACCTTGATGGTAAAGCATTTTTTGAATCTCTATTGAAATTTTGTTAATCCATGAATATATTACTTTTAGGATCAGGTGGTCGTGAACATGCAATCGCATGGAAACTAGCACAAAGTTCTTCCCTAAATAACTTGTTTATTGCTCCAGGAAATGCTGGAACAAGACAACATGGAACAAATGTTGACCTTAATCCAATGGATTTTGAGGCTGTAAAAGCATTCGTTTTACAAAATGAAATAACAATGGTAGTTGTTGGGCCAGAAGACCCTTTGGTTGCTGGTATTCACGATTATTTCCTTGATACTCCAGAAATCAAACATATTGCTGTTGTTGGGCCACAAAAAGAAGCGGCTCAACTAGAAGGAAGTAAAGATTTCGCAAAGGAATTCATGAAAAGACATGCTATTCCAACAGCAAAATATGGAACTTTTACTTCTGAAAACCTAGAAGAAGGGTACAAATTCTTAGAAGGAATGCAAGCACCTTATGTATTGAAAGCAGACGGACTTGCAGCTGGAAAAGGAGTTTTAATACTAGATAATATTCAAGAAGCAAAAGATGAATTGAAGTCCATGTTGCAAGATGCAAAATTTGGAGCAGCATCTTCTAAAGTTGTTATCGAACAATTCTTATCTGGAATTGAATTGTCAATGTTCGTGATTACCGATGGTGATTCATATAAAATTCTACCAGAAGCAAAAGATTATAAACGAATTGGAGAAGGAGATACGGGTCTTAACACAGGTGGTATGGGAGCAATTTCTCCTGTTCCATTTGCTGATGATGCTTTTAAAGATAAAGTCAAAAATCAAATTATCATCCCAACAATAAAAGGATTAAAGCTGGATAATATTCCTTACAAAGGTTTTATTTTCTTTGGTCTAATCAATGTAAAAAATGAACCGTTTGTAATTGAATACAACTGTCGAATGGGTGATCCAGAAACAGAAGTAGTGATTCCACGTCTAAAATCAGATTTGATTGATTTATTAGAAGGTGTTGCAACGGGTACATTGTCTGAAAGAGATGTACAATTTGACAATAGAAGCGCTGCTACTATTATGATGGTGTCTGGTGGATATCCTGTTAAACACGAAAATGGTAAACAAATCTTTGGATTACACACAGTAAAAGAATCTATGGCTTTTCATGCTGGAACAAGACCAGATGGCCCAGCTGTATTAACCAATGGAGGTAGAGTAATGGCAGTTACTTCTTACGGAAAAAATTTATCAGCAGCCATTGAAAAAAGTTATGAAAGTATTCAGCAAATAGAATTTGAAAACGCATATTATCGCAAAGACATCGGTTTTGATGTCTCTTTGTAAAGCTTTTTTATTGATATTTACTAAATGGAATACGACCTCATAATCATTTTAATGACCCTTCTTTTCTCGGCATTTTTCTCGGGAATGGAAATTGCCTATCTGAATTCCAATCGTTTAAAAGTACAATTGGATATTGCTAAAGGTACATTAAAAGGAAAAATTCTAAAAAAATTCTATAAAAATGAATCTACATTTATAGCGATGTTGCTCCTAGGAAACAACATCGCTATTGTTGTTTATGGAATTTACATTGCCAAAATATTAGATCCTGTTTTAGCCAATTGGGGAGTGGTAGATGCAAGCATGATACTACTTATTCAAACTGTAATTTCAACACTAATTGTTTTAGTTACAGCAGAGTTTCTTCCAAAAGCATTGGTGCAAATAAACCCAAATGCAGTATTGCGTTATGTGGCTTTTCCAATGCGTATCGTATATGATATTTTGTATTTACCAACCATGCTTGTTGTCGGTTTAAGTAACCTCATCATGAAAATGTTTGGAGAAGATACCAAAAACACGACAAAAGTGTTCTCTAAAGTAGATTTAGAACAATATGTACACGACATCAATGAAAGAATAGACGAGAAACATGATCTTGGAAATGAGGTACAAATACTTCAAAACGCTTTAGATTTCTCTAATATTCGCGCGAGAGACTGTATGATTCCAAGAACTGAAATTATTGCATTAGAACTAAACGATTCAATTGAAACTCTCAATAAAGCTTTTATTGAAACAGGACTTTCTAAAATTTTAATTTACAGAGACAGTATTGATAATATCATTGGATATGTGCACTCCTTTGAAATGTTTAAAAAACCAGAGTCAATCAAACAAATTTTATTACCAATTACCTTTGTACCAAGTTCAACATATGCAAAAATACTATTAGAACAATTTGCTAAACAAAGTGGAAACATTGCAATTGTTGTGAATGAATTTGGAGGAACAGCTGGAATTGTTACGATAGAAGATGTAATTGAAAAAATATTTGGAGATATTGAAGATGAACATGATTTAGATGATTGGATCGAACAACGAATTTCTGAAAATGAAATTCTGTTTTCAGCACGAGCCGAAATCACTTATATCAATAACGAATACGGCCTTGATCTCCCTGAATTAGATGACTACGAAACATTAGGCGGATTAATCCTCAACGAAATAGAAACCATTCCTGACAAAGGAACAATCATAGAAATTAAAGGATATAAGTTTACTATTGAACAAGTAAGCGATCACAAAATTGAATTGATAAGATTGACTTTATTATGATGAACGAATTTAACTATAAAGCCATCATATTTGACATGGATGGTACGCTTACGGATTCAGAACCACTTTGGAAAATCGCAATGGAAGAAGTATTTCAATCAATAGGTTGTCCTTTAACTAGAAATGATTTTCAAAAAACCGTTGGCCTACGAATTGATGAAGTGATTGAATATTGGTATGCTCAAGTGGGTTGGGAAAATGCAACACCAAAAGAAGTAGAACAAAAAATCATCCAAAAAATGGATGTGCTGATTCGACAACACGCACAAGCTTTACCTGGAGTTATAGAAACCTTATCTTTTTTACGTACTCAAGGATATAAAATTGGTTTAGGAACATCTTCCTACTCTTTTCTAATTAAAGCAGTGTTAGAAACGCTAAATATAGCTTCGTACTTTGATTTTGTTCATTCGGCAGAAGAAGAAACGTATGGAAAACCTCATCCTGCAGTATTTATTACTGTAGCCGATGCACTTGGAGTAAACCCAACAAAATGTTTGGTAATCGAAGATTCCTTAAATGGTGTAATTGCAGGAAAGGCAGCAAAAATGAAAGTTGTATGTATTCCTGAAAAAACACACCTGCCAGATCCTAAGCTAATACTTGCGGATTACACTTTCGAAACAATGGCTGATTTCATCACAAACGTCAAAGAATTGACTATTTAATAAAAATTTCTCCCTCATCAATTAGTGATCGTCCATTCATACGTAAATACAATTGTACTAAAGCAATCACGTCTTTATTACAATATTCTGCTATGCGATCAAGTCCCTTTTCTTCATAATAAACACGCGCAACATCCGCACCAGAAATATCATCCTTTGGTGTTGGTATATGGAATATATGACATAATAACTCTAAAGAAGTAAATGCCTTATAGTCACCAAACTTCCATAACTCCATCGTGTCTATGTGATTGATTTCCCACGGTTTCTTACCAGCGATTTGAAGTATAGATGGTAATTCCATACCATTTACTAAAAAACGTCGACACAAATAAGGAAAATCAAACTCTTTCCCGTTATGTGCACATAATACATGGTAAGGTGAATTAAATGAATCCTCTAAAAGGGTTTTAAACTGGCGTAACAATGTCTCTTCGTCATCGTGATGAAATGACTTTATATACAATTGTTTATCGCCAGATCGTTCTTTAATAAAACCAACTGAAATGCAAACAATTTTACCAAATTCCGCAAAAATTCCTCCACGTTGTTGAAAAGCTAATTCAAATTGCTCTTCTCCATCAGGAGATGATAAATCCACACGTGTTTTCTTAGCAAACAAATACTTCTCATATTCTTCCAACGCATGTGCGGGATAAACTTGAGGAACAGTTTCAATATCTAGAAACAGTATTTTTTCAAATGAGATTCCTTTTTGCATAACAGTCAATTTGATTATCAAATTACGGGAATTTTCCTTTATTATCAAAAAACAAGTTTTTTTTTATCAGAATACACTGATATTAGCTTGTTTTATTGGAACTTCAACAGAAAAAAGCCAATTTTGTTCCTATATAAAAAACAATGGCAGAACAAAGTTTTTCTTTCTTAGGCGATAAAAATAAAGTATACGAAAGTTTTATCCCTAGCTACCAAGCACTCATAGAGGGTGAAACCAATAAAATAGCAGTTCTTGCAAATACAACCGCGGCTCTAAAAGAAGCCTTCTCTTTTTTCTGGGTGGGGTTTTATTTGGTAGAAAAGGAAGAATTGATTCTCGGCCCTTTTCAGGGAACTGTAGCTTGCACTCGAATAGCAAAAGGAAAAGGAGTCTGCGGAAAAGCATGGGAAGAAGCCAGAACAATTATTGTTCCCAACGTAGAAGAATTCCCAGGGCATATAGCTTGTAGTGCTTTGTCAAAAAGTGAAATCGTAATCCCTATCTATAAAAATGGGGAGATCGTTGCCATTTTAGATGTAGACAGCGATCAATTGGATACCTTTGATAACGTAGATGCACATTATTTAAATTCAATTTGTCAATGTTTAAGCACCTTTTTTTAATCATTCTTCCGTTTTTGGTACTGGCATGTGCCCAAACAAAAACGTTGTCTGGTGGACCACAAGACGTAATCGCGCCAATACCATTAGCAATGATTCCTAAAAATGAAAGCACTCATTTCAATTCTAAAAGAATCGTTATCGCATTTGACGAATACATTAAGCTGAACAATGCAGCACAAAATATTAGTATCGTTCCGAATGATTTCAAAATAAAAACTTTTTTGAAAAATAAATCGGTAGTTATGGATTTAGAAGGTGAATTTAGAGAAAACACAACCTACTCCATCTTTATTAACAAGGCCATTCAAGACATACATGAAGGAAAAGATAGTATTATGCAATATGTATTCTCTACAGGTGCATTTATTGACTCCTTATCTTTCGAATGTTTTGTATTAGACGCTGTTTCAACTCAACCTATCAATGGAATTACAGTTGGTCTATTCGATAACAAGGATTCTTTAAAACCAATTTACTTCACGCAGGCAAATGAAGGAATAGCAAAGTTTAACTATTTGAAAGAAGGAACTTACTACCTACGTGCATTTGAAGATGAAAACAGAGATGGTAAAATAGGAAAGTACGAAAAAGTAGCTTTCCATGAAAAAGCAGTATCCATCCCACAAACAGACACTGTTAATCTTCTCTTGTTTAGTCCTGAATTATTACCTGATATTACACAGTTCTCTTTTAATGCACCTGGTCAGTTTAATGTTGTTGCAAATAGAATAATTTCGCAAGATTCAATTTACCTTAACGGAACAAAAGTAGACAAAGAAAAAATAATCTGGTTTTCACAAGACAGTCTAATTATCTTGGACCAAGGAATAATAAATGCTTCAAACGTCTTGCTACTTCAAAATGGATGGATAGACAGTGCCAAAACAAGAATTCCTAACACGCGTACAAAACAGTTTTCTATTTCTACAAAAGGATTAGAATTAGCGCCCAACGATAGCTTTCAAATAACAGCTCCTGGCAGGATTTTTGAGCTTGATACCACCTTGTTAAACTGGACAAATAGCAAAGACTCCTCCAAGATAGTTTACCAATATACAATCGAAAAAAACACAATCAAATTCATGTATTCAACCTTTGAAAAAAGTAAGTTTTTTCTACAAGCACATGCTGTAAAAATAGACAGTGCTTGGAAGAGTGGTTTACTTGATGTGAATATAATACGCCTACAAAAAGAAGATGTTGGTACACTTACCATTCATTTAGATTATTACAAAGAACCAATCGTATTAGAAATAGTAAAAGGTGGAAAAATATTCAAATCCATGTATATGGAAGAACCAAAAAGTGTTATTTTAGAGGATCTTATACCTGGTGAATTTACTTTTAGAGTGATTTTGGATAAAAATAAAAACAAAAAATGGGACACTGGAAGTTTCTTTGATGGAATACAACCTGAAGAAATTCACCTATACACCTCCCCTACTAAGGTACGAGGAAATTGGGAAATGGACGTACATCTAGAACCAACAAATAAGAATGAAGAATAATACAAATGACGATGTTTTTACCACTTCCTTCAAAGGTTGGAAGGTAGGTCTAGCCATAATTATTGGTTTAAGCATCTCTATTTTTCTTCTCATTCGTGCCATTCAACAAGATAATTATGTAGAAGTAAAAGCAGGAACTGGCACTCATATCTGGCAAGAATATTCAAACAATTCCTCAACAAACGAAGAAGGCTATTACTTAGAAGCCGAAAAAGGAAATTTTAAAAAAGTAGACTTCGTCACCTCCATCCAGCAAATGAACTGGAATGCTAAAGCTATTTTCTTTCTAGTCATGGCAATGGTGTTTATGGTTGGTAGAGATTTCTTCTATATGCTTCGAATTCGTATATTAACCAAAAAGAAACTGAGCTGGAATGCATCCTTTTATACCATAATGCTTTGGGAATTCGCTTCAGCCCTTTCTCCTGGCGTGGTCGGCGGTGCAGCAGTTGCCATGTTTATTCTAAAGAAAGAAAAAATAGCACTCGGCCGTTCAACTGCTATCGTAGTAATTGCAACGATGTTGGATAATCTGTTCTATGTAATCATGATACCATTGGTATTCCTTTTCATTACGAATAAAGACCTTTTCCCAAAAGATACCAGCGGATCAATTGCTACAAGCTATGTATTCTGGAGCGGATATGCCATCATAACAAGCATTACACTTCTTTTGGCTCTTTCCATTTTTAAATTCCCTAAACTAATCAGCAACCTCATCAATTTAGTATTCAAATTCCCACTCTTAAGAAAATGGAAAGACGATGCTCTAAAAACTGGAATTGAAATTGAAGTAGCATCCAAAGAATTACGTTCTGAAAGTAAAGGCTTTTGGATCAAAAGCTTCTTGTGTACTTTTGGAAGTTGGACCTCCAGATACCTCGTAATTAACGCAATCCTAAATGCTTTCATTCCATTATCCGCATTCGACAATGTATTGCTTTATAGTAAACAATTTGTATTGTGGATATTTATGCTTGTTAGCCCAACACCTGGTGGAAGTGGCGTTGCAGAATATGCATTTAGCGAACTACTAGCCCCTTTTTCTCAATCTGCAATATTGTTAGTTGTTTTAGCGCTAATATGGCGTCTAATCTCCTATTTCCCCTATCTATTCTTTGGCGCATTCTTATTGCCTAGATGGATCAAAAAAAACAATTAACTAATCCGCATTAACCCAATTCACAAAGGAAATTGGAATAAGCATAGACCAAAGTAAAACCTCTTCTTTTAATGCTAAACCAACGGCAACCAAAGAAAGCAAGGTTGTGAAAATTAGAATCGCAAATTTTAATTGAAAACTACGCTTAAACAATTCTTTGTAGCGGATAAACTCATACTTTTTTACCACTAAAAATTCAGAATAATATTGCGAAAAAGCCATTAAACCAATTAACGGCAAAAGAATATATCCTTGTTTTATACCCATCTCTTCATAAGCTAGAAAAGAGATAACCTCTTTTTTAAACGCAAAACCTTCGTTGATCGCAAACACACCCAAGTGAATAAACACAATATTTAAACTCAACAACAACAAACTGATAATCCCAAACACACGACCATTCCGTATTTGCGGATCCGCTTGAAAAGCAGCAATCTTCTTTGCTTTAAGAAATAACGTGATTTCTCCAGCAACCATATCTAAACAAAAAAACAACAGTATAAAATACAAATTCCAGCCCCAAAAGTAAAAACCTAGAACTGGAATTAATAAATCAGAAAGTAAACGAATTATCTTCTTTTGTTGCTGCATTATTTCTTTTCGATTTTATTAAACGCGTCGATTGACAATTGAAAATCCGGGTCAAACTTTAACGCAGTCAAATAATCAGCACGTGCACTAACGTAATCTTTTTTCAATTCATAACACATACCACGGTTATGATAAGCTTCCACATAATCATTGTTCATGTGAATCGCTTTTGAATAAAAGAATAATGCACTATCGATTTGTGTTTCCTTTATTTGTTTAATATATCCCAAATGGAAGTTAGCAACAGAGGCGTAGAAAGGATCTTTATTCGAAGCCAATAAACGATAATTTTCCTTTGCCCCATCCATTTTGTTTAACTTGTCAAAAGCAAAAGCATAAGCATATAATACCTCAGGAACGCTCTTGAGTTCATAAGCCGTTTTATAATACTCTAAAGCTATCGGATTGTTTTCATCTAAAAATATAGTCGCCAAAAACAAATACGCTTCAAAATAATTTGGATCCATTTGAATTGCCGTTTCATACGAAGATTTCGCTAAATCCATCTTCCCATTAGCACGATAAAGCGTTCCTTTATAAACATAAGCATCAGCATATTTATCATTCAAACGAAGCGCATTGTTTACATGTAGGAAAGCATTTTCAAAATCTTGCATATAACCATACGTTGTTGCCAACTGAACCATCGCCTTATAATCCTTTGGATTGTGCTTAATGATATACAAATAATGGCGTTGAGCTAAAGCCACTTCATTAATTGTACGGTTCTCCTTATTGTTAAGCGCTTTGGCATACAAATAACGACTTTCAATATTTGTGGTATCCATACGATAGGCCTTCGCAGCATACTCTAATGCCTCGTAAAACTTATAATCGTTGGAAAGCAATTCGGCTTTATATAATAAATACGGTATACTATCTGGGCTAAGGGCCAAAAGGCTGTCAATGGAATTAGCATTAATCACTGTATCGTTGCTTTTTGTAGAACAACTGGTGATAGAAATGCTGGTTAAAGCCAATGTGGTGAAAATAAAATGCTTCATGTAAACAAAAATAAGAAAGATTTTGGCTTAACAAGCCATATCAATTGCCACAAATGTCATTAAAGTTCTGTTATCAATGAGAAGGAAACCGTGAATAAACACTACTTTTATGCCATGAGAAAGTTTATAGTATTATTCGGACTGCTTTTTCTTGTAGATTTCGCGTTTGGACAAGGGTGTTCTCAATGTAAATTGGTTATGGAACAAGCTGCAGAAGCGGACGAATCTTCATTTGGAAGCAACATCAATTTCGGTATTTTATATCTGATGGCCGTTCCCTACCTGATTATCATGTTTTTGTTGCGTCATCGTTTGAAGGCTTTTTTCAAGAAAATGGTCGCAAGTCCAAAGCATTAACTTCCAATAAATAACGTGCAGAAGGTGAAAATTCCTTCCGTTATCGCACGTCTTACTTTCTCTAATAATTTCATCGTTTTTTTGGGCGCTACCCCAAAAAAGTTTTTTTGGGGTCAGGCTATCCGTTCATAGTCCTCGTCTCTCCCCCAAGTAAACTTGAGGAAGAGCCTGTGGGCTATCCTCTCCTATCCTTAGCGCAAAATCACATTTCAAAATTTCATTTCTAGGAAAATAAAAAACTATTTTCATGTCTCTTTTATTCCTTTCATTGAGAATTCACCATTATTTCAAGTTAGAAAACGGAATTTCAGCCCGGGCGCAGAGCGATAGCTAAACACAAAGGAAAAGGTGTAAACGCTTGTGTGTCATTGCGACCAACGGAAGCACATGGCACACAGCAAGTGAACCCTTTTACATGGGTTTACTAAAGCGCGAAGACCGAAATGGCTGCCTAAAAAAGATTTCCCTTATCGTCCTCTTTCAAAACAAAAAAAGGCTGCCCAAAAGGACAGCCTTATACGTATTTATTACGATTACTTTTGTTCGATACTCAATCCTAAATCGAGTACCTCATCGACGTTACTTTCCGTTACCGCCTGCTCTAATCTAAACTTGTAGATACCTTTAAGCGGCAATTTTCGGGCATTGAACGTCAATTGATTCTCGACAATTGAACCGCTTTTTTTCCCTGTCCAGTTTCCTGCTTCGTCCGTAATTTGGAATTGAAACGGTTCCCTGCTCACTTCGCCATCTGGCGTAGTTGTGGTCCAAAACACCCACAAATTATTGTATTGATAATCCGTTGTGGTGCGCAATGTAAGTACAAATTGGTAGCTCACGGAAGTATCCTGCACATCAATTTGATAGTCGGCGACTTCGTTTTGTTTCCATGTTTTATTCTCGAATTTGTTTACTTTTTCGTAGAACGTCGGTTGCGTACAAGCCGTTAGCAACAAGGAAACACCCGCTATGTAAAGTACATTTTTAAGCATTTTCAGATCCATTTGACGGTGGATTGTTTTTTGGTCCATCCTCTTTAGATTGCGGACGCGGTTTTCTTTTATTTCTATTATTTGGTCTCTTCTTTTGTGCGCCTTCTGTTCCCTCCTCAGTCGGTTTACGAGGAGCTGCCGTAGCGGGTTTTTCCTTCTTCAAATCCATTAGATTACGTCCTTCTGGTTTGCCTTCTGGCTTTGCTTCTGGTTTATTTTCCCTCTGCGGTCCTCTTGGGTTTGCCGGCGGATTTGTTCTTGGTCTTGGATTTGCGTTAGCAGATGGTGTATTTCCAGGCTGACGTTTTGGACGTTGAGATGGAGTTCTTCTTTCTGTTGGAACATTCTCTTTTGCACCTGCTTCAGCAGTTACAGGGTTTGCTTTATCTGTCCCAGGTTTTCTACGTTTCTTAGGACGTTGTTTCCCTTTGAAGGCGTGTTCAAAACGGTTAAGGCTATCTTGCCCTACTACATTTTCGTAATCTGGTACTTCAACAATCTCTTCTTTTTCAACGTATTCGGTAAGATCTTTAGGCAACACCCCTTTTTTGTTCATTTCAATCAATTCCTTCACACGTTTAGGCGAAATCGGAATAAGCCCTGTACCAATTGCTGCTTCTCCGGAATAGGAAAACCACATTTGTCTTTTGAAAACATCTGTCTTAATATGGTTTGCCCAACCTTTTGCTGTGTTGATGCGTACGTCGTGTTTTGGAAACTCTTTGAGGGCATCTAAATACATGTCTAACTCGTAGTTTAGACAACATTTTAGTTTACCACATTGCCCTGCTAGTTTTTGTGGATTAAGGGAAAGTTGTTGGTACCTAGCAGCTGAAGTTGACACTGATCTAAAATCTGTCAACCACGTGGAACAGCACAATTCTCTACCACAAGATCCGATTGCTCCTAATCTTGAAGCTTCTTGACGTGCTCCAATTTGTCGCATTTCAATACGAATTTTGAACGCATCAGCCATGTCTTTGATCAGTTGTCTGAAATCCACTCGTCCTTCGGCAGTGTAATAGAAAACTGCTTTAGTCAAATCACCTTGATATTCCACATCAGAAATTTTCATTTCCAATCCTAAATTCACCGCAAGAGTTCGAGAAGAGTACATGACATCTTTTTCGAGTGAACGTGCTTTTTGCCAATTATCAATGTCTTTTTGATTGGCAATTCGCATGATTTTTTTTACCTCATTCATTTTGAGGTTAGGTGCTTTTTTGTTGACTTGTATTCTGGCTAACTCACCTACAACAGATACTACTCCCACATCATAACCGGGAGCAACCTCAACAACTACAACGTCACCGACGTATAAATCAAGGCCTTTTGTGTTTCTATAAAATGCCTTACGGCTATTTTTAAATCGTATCTCTAGTATATCAAAAGCTTCTTGACCAGCAGGTAAGGTAATGTTACCTAACCAATCAAAAACCTCTAATTTGTTACATCCGCCAGAACTACAGGTCCCATGATTTTTGCAACCTCTTGGAGTTCCTCCTCCAGTGCTACAGCTTGAACAACCCATAATTCTTTCTTTATATATTGTGTAAAGTTAATAAATCCGTTTTAATGCGTGTCAAAAAACATCCTAAGCGAAATGAATGTAACGCATCACTTTAAAACAGACATTAGTCAAAACTATTTTTGCATTTGCATTTCTATCGATGTGATAGATGGCATCATCAAAAGTAGCATTGAAGTCGATAATGTTATTTCCGGTAATAAATTTAGAGAAGTTTTTTAAGAAAGCAGCTTCTTCTTCATTCAGTCGAATGAGTAATTCGTCTGTATAGTTTTTCAAAATACTTTGTCTAAACAAATGTAAAGAATAGACCAAAAAGCTTTTTTGACGTTCCTTCGTTTTTCCTCCCATTTGGTCTGCCCATTCAATCATGCCTAAAACATCTTTTTTATAGCATGTACGCATAAACTGAATAAAATCGTTCAATTCCTCTTGATCGTCTTCTTTGGTTTCCATCAATTCTATGGCAGTACGCATATTTCCATCTGCACGAACGGCATAGTTCATAGCGGTAGAAAGCGGCAATTCAAATTGTCTAGCTATAGACGAAGCAATGCTGTCGGTATCCAAACGAGGAATCTTTACAATCTGCGTTCGTGAAAGTATTGTTTGTAGCAAGTTGTCTTGACTTTCGCTGATAAGAATAAACAAAGTCTTTGCGGGTGGTTCTTCTAAAATCTTTAACAACTTATTGGCTGCTGTCGGATTCATTTCGTTTGCACCCCATATAATCATGATTTTATAAGATCCCTCAAAAGATTTTAGACTAAGAGCTTTCACAATATCTAAACTTTCTTCTGAACCAATTATGGCGTTTCTTCCTTTGCTATCTATTTCCCCTACCCAGTCTTTAATATTGAAATAAGGATTCTTCAAAATTAAGTTCCTCCACTGAGGTAAAAGTTCCTTCGATAACTTAGCAATTCCTTGAACAGTAGGGTAAGAAAAGTGCAAATCCGGATGTTGTAGTTGTGAAACTTTAACACATTGGTCACAGGTGCCACAACTGTCGTTTTCTCCTTTGTTTTTACAGAATAAATACTGAATGTAAGCCAATGCTAAAGGAAGGCCACCAAACCCTGTATTACCTAGAAATAAACGGGCGTGGGAGATTTTACCGGAATGAATTTCCTGAATAAAATGTGATTTTAATTCTTGCTGTCCCGCAATCTTTGAAAAAAGCATGAGATAAAAATAATCTAAAAAATTGTGAAAACTATTGTCCTTATCAATGTAATATTAGAATAGTTTTGTAATTTAAAAAAAAAGTTATCTCAAATGAAAAAGATTTTCCTACTTGTTTCCTTGATTTTAGCTGGAACATCATTCGCTAATACAACGAACAACAATACAATTAATGAAGCATTAATTGCAAGCACAAACCCACAAGCTGAAACGATTTCGGTTTCTTTCGCTGTTTCTAGTACAAACGGACCAGTTACAGGTGCAATGATCAAGGTTACTTATAATAACTTGATTATTGGATCCGGATTAACTGATGCAACAGGTAAAGTATCCATCCGAATTCCAAATTACAGCGGTGAGCTTGTACGTATTGACGTAACACACGCACTATTCAAAAGTGATTTCTTAAAAGACATCAAATTAGAAAATGATAAAAACTTATCTTTCTCTTTGAAGTCGAAGACAGAATCTTTAGACGATTTAACGGCGAAAGAAGCTGAACAGTTGAAACGTCAAGAAGAAGCTAGAAAAGCGGCTGAAGAAGCAGAAAAAGAGCGTCAAAGATTAGCGGCATCAGCTGAAACAATTGCGGCATCAGCTGAAGAAGCAAAAGCAAAAGCAGATGAACAATTGGCTTTAGCTCAAAAGAAAGCTGAAGAAGCTGAAGCTGTTCGTAAAGCGCAACAAGCGAAAATGGAAGCAGAACGTTTA
Organism: Taishania sp.; assembly: GCA_030150045.1. Taxonomy (GTDB): domain Bacteria; phylum Bacteroidota; class Bacteroidia; order Flavobacteriales_D; family Crocinitomicaceae; genus Taishania. The sequence continues at coordinate 57,005 of JASLGM010000041.1, read as the reverse complement.
GAAAGAGAACAAGCAGCAAAAGCTAGAGCTCAAGAAGCAGCTGACCGCGCAGCAAATGCTCCTGTAATTAGCCAATTAGAAGGTGATAAAAAAGCAGCTAAAGCGGCTGAAAAAGAAGCAAAAGCAGCACAAAAAGCACAGCAACAAGAATTGCAAGATGCAAAAGATGCTATTAAAGCACAAAAAGCAGCAGCTAAAGCAGAAGAAGCTAAAAAGAAAGAAGCTTTAAAAGCACAAAAAGCAGCACAAAAAGCTGAAAAGGAAGCGAAGAAAGCACAAAAAGCAGCAGACAAGCAAGCAAAAGCAGCTGAAAAACAATTGAAAGAAGCTGAAAAACAAGCGAAAGCTGCACAAAAGTTGAAAGACAATTTAGCAAAGGTAGACGCAAGCCAAGCAAAAATTGAAAGCAACAGAAAAAAATTGGACGACAAACGTAAAAAACTTGACGTTCAAGTAAGCAAAGGGAAAAAAGACCCTACAGCTGCACAGTCTGAATACTTGAAATTAGATTTAGGTCATTCAAAATTGGATGAACAACAAATCAAATTAGATAAAAAAAGAAACAAACTATTAGGAATTAAATAGTCTGTTCAAAAACAAAATTAAGAGCGATACAAAATGTATCGCTCTTTTTTTATGTATTTTTGCGCCAAAATTTTCTGCATCACCTATGCTTAAAAAATACAAATACCAATTTCTTTTACACCTCACCATTTTCATCTGGGGATTTACTGGAATTCTTGGTAAACTCATTCATCTTGATCCAACTGTTATTGTTTGGTATCGCGTACTCATCGCGGCAATTGGATTATACATTGCTCTAAAAATCATGGGAATACCCCTGAAAATAAAAAGCAAAAAATTGTTTTTACAACTCATCCTTGTTGGTGTAGTTACCAGCATTCATTGGATAACCTTCTACCAAACAATCGCTATGTCAACCGCTTCCTTGGCCATTCTGTGCTTATCCACCGTTACACTTCACGTGACGTGGTTGGAACCTTTGATCATGAAGAAAAAATTCTCTTGGTCCGAATTTGCCTTGGGACTGATTGTTATTTTTGGAATCTATTATGTCTCAACCGACCTTAGTGTAGATGAAATACCCGCCCTGATTTTAGGACTTATCTCCGCATTTTTAGCAGGAGTATTTAGTGTTGCAAACGCCAAACTATCAAAAGACTTACCCTCGCCCCTCATAACCTTCTACGAAATGCTAGTCGGAATTGTATTTATTACCGCATTATTGTTCTTTACCGATAAACTCAATACCGAGTTTCTTTCCATGACTTCTTCCGATTTCTATTGGCTACTTTTCCTTGGATTGGTTTGTACAAGCTTTGCCTTCGTAGCTATCATCAATGTTGTGAAACAATTGGGTGCGTTTACCGTTTCTCTAAGTGTCAATTTGGAACCCGTTTATACCATTATTTTAGCCATATTTATTCTGAACGAACACGAATTGGTTGGTCCTAAATTCTACATAGGATCCGCCATCATTATTGTCACCGTTATCGGAAATGCATTGTTAAAAAATTACCAAGAAAAAAAGCAGTCAAAACACAAAGAAATACAAGCTTCTTGATTTAATTATACCCCGATAAAGGAAAGATTTTTGACCCCAAAAAAAATGAATTACTTTATTAACAACTAAATCCTGAAAGGATTAAATTATTTTTGTAACCTTTGACATCGCCAAGCTAAAAAAAAGTAAATGAAAAGCAAGATATTTGTTGTTCCTCATGATTTTTCAAACGTTGCGGATATTGCACTCAATCACGCAATTTCAACAGCAGAAAACATCAAAGCAGAAATCATTTTATTACACGTTGTTTCCAAAGCAAAAGAAATTGAGCATGCGGAAAAACAGTTAAATGAAATTATCAACAAACAAAACACCAATGTAAAACTCATTCCAAATGTAAGAATGGGAAATATCTTTGAGGATATTGGTGATTTTGCCGCCGAAAAACACGCCGAACTTATCTTTATGGGAACTCACGGTATTCAAGGTTGGCAGCACTTAACTGGAAGCAATGCCTTGAAGGTAATCAGCAATTCCAACGTTCCTTTTGTGATAGTTCAAGAAAAGGCAAAACAAGATTCTACTTACAAAAACATTATCGTTCCACTTGATCTAAATAAAGAAACGAAACAAAAACTAGCGGTTGTTGCAGATTTGGCAGCTTATTTTCAATCGAAAGTTCACTTGATTACACCCGATGAAACCGACGATTTCTTGAAAAGACAAATCAACGCAAACATCGCTTTTGCAAACACCTTTTTTGAACAAAGAAACATTGAAGTGACAACAAAATTGGCACCAACCAACTCGTTTGACAAAGAAGTCGTGAAATTAGCCACACAAATAGACGCCGATTTAATTGCCTTTATGAACATGAACAAAAACAATTTATTGGGCGTTGTTTCAGCTGGTTCAGAAACTTATTTACTCAATAATGAATCTAAAATTCCAGTATTGGTGGTCAACCCTATCGAAGGACTTTTTCTTTCAAAACCGACTTATCTTTAGTCGAAGATACAGTTAGATTTTTACAATTTGGCAGCCTTATCAGCCTACATGCTTTAGTAAACTCCAGTAAAAGGGTTCACCATCTTTTTGCCCCGTGCTTCTGCTCGTCGCAGTGGCAAATGCGTGTTCACACCTTTTATTGTTCGTTCAGCTACCGCATACCGTCTGGGCTGAAGTTCTCTTTTTACCCAAAAATATAAAATTTGAAAACTGATCTCGCGCTAAGGATAGCAGTGGTTAGCCCACAGTTCCAAGCCCAACTATTTGGGCTTGGACGAGGACTAAAAACGAATAGCCTGACCCTTATCCAAAGACTTTTGGGTAAGGGTAGCGCCCAAATCGATCTCTGTATAAAATTGATTGTTACTTATTTTTATTGTTCCACGTGTTGATACACATAGCTCAAAAAACGACAAAAAACGGTGTTTTTAATCCTTGTATTCGTCTTTTTCTATACGGGCAAGTATTTCCCTTAAATTTTGATTTTTCTTTTCCTGACGCGTTGCAATCGCTGTTTTGGTAAAGTACTTGTGTAATTCGAAAAACTTCACTTGCGTTTTGTCCCATTCTCTATCGGAATGAATTTTTCCATGCTCGCGTAATTCTCTTCTTAATCGGTCAGAAATTTCATGAAAATCATCACGTCCCAAATAATCCAAATCGGCATCACAAATGATTTCTTCGAGCTGATTTTTAGGATTATGCGGCACCATTGTGGCGTAAATAAGGTCGTGAACCACCTGAATTTGATCGTTAGTATAGCCATAATGCGGCAAAATTTCTGTCGCCATTCTTGCACCAACGGGTTCGTTTTTATCGTATTGTTCCACAAATCCAGCGTCGTGGTAAGAAGCCGCGGTTTTCAATAAGAATAAGCCTTCATCGGTAACGTTTTCAGAAAGAGCAAGGCGTTCAACGGCAAAAACAACATCGCGCGAGTGCTCAATACTGTGATAATGTAATTTTTTATCGAGTTTTTCCTCCAATAAATGCAAGATATGTCTTTCTGCTTTTGCATAGTTAATCTTACTGTAATTGTACAGGTTAAAAATCTTTCTGAAGCGCTCATTTGGATAGATTCCCTCTCCGTTAATTGACAATTCTGGTTTGATACGTTCCACCTGATAAACGTGAATCATCACTTTTGATTTGGAAGGAACTACACCTTTGTAAACACATTCAAAATAGGGTTCTATGTGCTTGTAAGTACTACTTGTAATGGTTACTTTTCCGGGTTCTCCCATCATTTCCATGCGTTGCGCTCGGTTCACGGTCGACCCCCAAACATCATAAGCCAAACGTTGCGTACCAATAACACCAGCCGTTACCTCACCCGTATTTATTCCCAAACGCAATTGCCATTGCAATTCATCATTTAATAAAGCGTTTGTGTTAAATTCATCCATAAAATGTTGAATCTGAATTCCTGCCAAACATGCATCCACAGGATTGGTGTTATTGCGCACAGGAACGCCACCAGCACACATATATGCATCACCAATGGTTTTGATTTTCTCAAGGTTATTGGCAAATACGATTTCATCAAATTTTCTAAAGAAAACGTCTAAATATTGCACCAACTTAGAGGGATCCATCTGATCGGCAAAGGTTGTAAAACCGACAAAATCAGTAAAAATAACAGAAACTACTTTGAAGGCACGCGCACTTGCTTTTCCGTTTTCTAACAATTCATCAGCCATTGAATCAGGGATGACGTTACGCAACAACCGCTCCGATTTTTCTTTTTCAATTTCCAATTGTTTTCTTTGGGATTCTACTTGTGCATTTTTCTGCTCCAACTCCCCTTTTTGCATTTCAATTTGAATGTTTTGTTGACGTATTTCGTAGGTACGTTCAGCAATCTTCATTTCTAATCTTACTTGTTCAATTTTAGCTTGACGTACTCGTGCTTTGATTAATAATCGCACCAACATAAAGAAGATAAATACAATAAATGTCCAGAACCACCACGTCATCCAAAACGGTGCTTTGATAGTGATATAAACAATTTTAGCTTTAGAAATCCATTCGCCTTGACCGTATCTGGCATAAATTTTTAATCGATAATCACCAGGTTGCAAAGAGTTAAATCTGATTTCATTATTGGTGCCTATTTCAATTTCTTTTTCGCCAGATCCAACCAATTGATATTTGTAGTTAATTAATTCCGGAAAAGAAAGATTCGAAGCATGAAAACGTATTGTGAAGCTCCTTTGGTTGTAGTTTAGATCAATCTCGTTGGTTTGAAATAGCGGTTTTGAAAGGATTTTTGTTCCATCATTAGGACGTACCACTTTTTGATTGACCAACAATTGATTTAAGATGATTTCCAACTTAGCATCAAAATTGACCAATGTTAATGGGTCGAAATAATTTAGTCCATTAATTCCTCCAAAGAAAAGTTGCCCGTTTTTTGTTTTGTAGCTGGCTCCGAGGTTGAACTCTTTACTTAACAAACCGTGAATTTCTTTGTAATTGGTAAATTTCTTTGACGAAAGATTATATTGACTTAATCCTTGATTTGTACTTGCCCATAGGTTGTTAAAATCATCTTTTAATAAAGAATAAATGAATCCATTAGGCAAGCCATCAGCGACATTCTTAATGATAATTTCACCTTTCTTTTGATCCCAAAAAAAGATACCCTTACCAGCTGTTCCTAATGCAAATTGATGTTCTGAAAGCTGAAAAATACTGGTTATGTAGTTTTTAGAAAGGTAAATAAGCTTTTTAGAAATGGGTAAAGGTTTGATAAAGAAATTTCCCGTCGGATCTTTTTCTAATTCAGACAATCCGCCATTTGCCGTTGCAAAATAAAATCTTCCTTGTGCGGTTTTATATACTACCCTACATGCTCCGGGTAATATCGTTTTATCTTTATTCCGCGGTTGGTGCACAAAGCTTTGATATTTTTTTTGCTTTAAATCAATAAATAATACACCTCCGATTGTGGCTAAAAAATATTGATTATCTGCATATTTTTGAATTTTATAAACCCTATTATGAATTTTTTGAATGTCTTCTGGTAAAAAATCAAGTGAAGAAAAAGTTCCTTTATCTTTATTGATTTGTAATTGCAACAATCCATTTACGGTTCCCAATAAAAGGTAATCGTCTGTAATCCATTCAATGAAAAGAATAGATTCGTCTATTCCCGAATTTTCTAATTGCTCATTTTTTATAAAATGAACAAATTTACGGGTACTTCTGTCGAACCTAGAAACCCCTACTGTGGAACCTATATATAAAAATTTACCTGTATTATTTTCTGTGATAGACCATACATTTTCTGTTGGTAATCCATGTTGTAAATCCCAGGACTTTGATATACTTAACACTCCTTGATAGGTTGGGTGAAAAGACGATATTCCACGACCAGTTGCTAACCAAATATTATTGGTGAAATCTTTTTGAACTTGATAAATTTCGTTGCTAATTAATGAATTTTTTTGAAACTCATCCCTTGCCACTTTCATCATTTTTCCATCAGGAAATATGGTAATTAATCCTTCTGTTGTTGTTGTAACGTAAACCTCATCGTTATTTCCAAACAACATTCCTGAAACGTTAAGCAAACCAAATTCACTGTCCATTTGCTGGAAAATTGGTTGCGTTTGATAATTTTTTAGATTTAGTAAATAAATACCTTGATTGGTTCCTAAATAAACTTCTGCATTACCAATTTGTTTCATGAAATTCACACGAACAGGCGTTCCTTTCTTTTTAGAATTAAACTGAATTGGAATGATTTGGCCGGTTTGTTCTTTAAACAGTTGTAATTTTGGTTCATCGCTTGCAAGGAGCACACTTCCGTCAGAACCAATAAATATTTTTTTTCCAAAACGGGTAGAAAATATAGATGATTTGTTGCTGAATTTATGTGTTTTTACCTCAAATTTCCAAACCCCCAAATTGGATGTCACCATCCATATATTTCCTTCTTTATCTTCTACAATATCTTCAATAGATATAGATTGATCTGTTAGTTTATGCGTTTCGAATTTATCAAGAGATACATTGTATTTTGTTAGTCCGTTATTTGTGCCAAACCAAAGATTTCCCTTTTTATCTTTAATTCCACAATAAATAAAGCTACTGTTTAATCCAGGAGTATTTTGTGGTGTATAAACTTCAAAGTTTCGCCCATCGAAACGGTTCAAACCATCTTGTGTTCCAACCCAAATTGTACTCTGATTGTCTTGTAAAACGAAAAGGGCTGTACTTTGAGACAACCCTTGATCGATAGAAAAATTATGAAAACGATAGATACTTTGCGCCCATACGGAATAATCTATTAAGAACAATAGAAGATAACATATCCAGTAAAAAGGCGTTGTTTTCATTTCGTATAATCTGCTTATTGAGCTGGGGTAGCATTAGTGTTTGCTACGATAGTAGAATTTTCTAAATCCTTATCAAACAAATACATACCTCCTTTATCGTTACCGATAAGTTTGATTTTATCTAAAATAGTACGCGCCAATGCTTCTTCTTCTAATTGCTCAGAAACATACCATTGAACAAAACTATTTGTTGTATAATCTCTTTCTTCTAAACACAATCCAACCAAATCATTGATGCTTTGTGTTACCCCCATTTCATGTTCCAAAAGACGCGTAAAAATATCCTCTAAGTCTTTGAAATCATTTGGTGGCATTTGTAAAGAAGGAATGATTGCTTTTCCACCACGTTCGTTAACAAATTTTACTAATTTCAACATGTGAAAACGTTCTTCATCGGAATGCGTATACATAAATTTTGCTGTTCCGCTCAATCCATTGTTTTCAGCCCATGATGCCATTGATAAATAAAATTGGGAAGCATTTGCTTCTTTTTCAATTTGTGCATTTAATGCAGCTTCTACTTTAATATTCATGATTCAGGAATTTTAATGCTAAAAATTCTATAAAAGTAATGAATAAACACTGAATTTCTACCCGAAAGGGATTAACTTAGCAGTTATGAGTAAGAGAAACAATCCTTCAAAAAAGAAAAAAAACAATTTCAAAGGAAGTTTAAGTGCATTGATTATTAAACTATTTGAGAAAAATGCAGATTCACAACTATCCCATAAACAGGTTTGTACCCTACTTGATTTACGAGAAAATGAATTGAGAAAATTGGCTTATACCGTTCTTCAAGAATTAACGGAAAGTCGTGTTATTACTATGGTTAGCCATAACACATTCAGCTATAATTCGGCAGCAGAAATTTATGAGGGTATAGTAGATCTTACCGCAAGAGGTTCTGGATATATCATTGTAGATGAGCTTGAAAAAGACATTTTTGTACCAGAGCAATTCATCAATCAAGCGATGAATGGTGATCGTGTAAAAGTGAAATTAATTCCTGCTAAAAAACGCTTAGAAGGAAAAGTGATTGAAGTAATTCATCGCGAACGTAGTTATTTTGTGGGAACTTTACAGTTACACGAAAAATTTGCCTTTTTAGTACCTGACAATAGCCGTGTTGGAACAGATATTTATATACCTAAAGAAAAATTAAACGGAGCTGTAAATGGTGAACGGGTAATGGTAAAAATTACCGTTTGGCCAAAATCGGCTTCTAATCCATATGGTGAAGTCGTTGAACGATTAGGTCAAAAAACAGCAAATGACGCTGAAATGATTAGTATTTTGTGTAATCACGCCATTCCTAATCAATTTCCAAATCCAGTCATAGAAGAAGCTGAACAAGTAACCATGCATTTAGATGAAGATGAAATAAAAACACGTTTAGACATTCGTCATATAGATACATTTACCATTGATCCTGTTGATGCTAAAGATTTCGATGATGCACTTTCATTTGAATTTATTGATGACGAAAACTATAGAATTGGTGTACACATTGCTGATGTTTCACACTATGTTACTCGTGGTTCAGAAATGGATAAAGAAGCTGAGAAAAGAGGAAATTCCACCTATCTGGTTGATAGAGTAGTTCCTATGTTACCTGAACAACTATCCAATTTTGCATGTTCATTGCGTCCTAATGAAGATAAATACAGTTTTTCGGTAATTTGGGACATGAATGCCAAAGGTAAAATTCTGAAAACTTGGATTGGAAAAACGGTTATTCACTCAAACAGAAGATATACCTACGAAGACGCTTTAGAAGTATTAGAAGGTAAAGAAGATGAATATTCCAACCAATTAAATATACTAAATAAGATAGCTAAATCTTATCGTAAAGACCGAATGAAAAATGGAGCTTTAGAAATTGAATCTGAAGAATTACGTTTTGAATTAGATGAAAATAAAGAACCTGTAGGAATTGTTGTAAAAACCTCAAAGGATTCACACAAGTTGATTGAAGAATTTATGCTTTTAGCAAACCGCCATGTAGCAGAATTCATTACCAACATGAATGCTTCTCAACGTCCTCCTTTTGTTTTTAGAATTCATGACGAACCTGATGCTTCAAAAATTGAATTATTTAAACTCTTTATTGACAAGTTTGGACACGAATTAAAAGATCAAAAAAAGGGAACAATTGCAACCAGTATCAATGAATTATTGAATGCCATTCGTCATGAAAACGAATATCCAATTGTTCAAACCATGGCAATACGTTCCATGGCAAAAGCATCTTATGATATAACAAACATTGGTCACTACGGTTTAGCATTTGAAAATTATACCCATTTTACCTCTCCTATCCGTCGTTACGCGGATTTATTAGTGCATCGTATACTCTTTGCTACCTTACAAAATAAAAGTGCTCAGACAGGAAATTTACAAGAAACGTGTAAACATATTTCTAAAACTGAAAAACGTTCCTCTGAAGCAGAAAGAGAATCCAATAAATACTTCCAAACCATATTTGTCGCAGATAAAATTGGAGAAGTATTTGAAGGAACCATTAGTGGTATTGCTGAACATGGTTTATGGGTACGAATGGATGAAAATGCATGTGAAGGAATGGTTCCTATGCAAGAACTACCAGGAGATAGATTCTATTTTGATCAAGAAAGTTTTAGAATTGTTGGTACAAAAACGAAAAAAGAATTCAATTTTGGTGACCGCGTAAAAGTACGTATTACAGAAGTACACCCACGTAAGAGACAAATTGATTTGGAATTAGTTACCGCTTAATTAGCGGTAACTAAAACAGTGTAATTTTATTAGTTAATTCTTCTCGGAATGAACCTCCAATAGGAACAATTTTCTTGTTGTTTTCTAAAATTAAATTTGGATAATCAATTGTTGCTATTTTGTCAATTCTAACAATAAAAGATCGATGAACACGAACAAAATCTTCGCTTCCAATTTTCTTTTCGATATCTTTCATCGTAGAATGAACCGTGAATCTGCTATTTAATGTATTGATAACCACATAGTCTTTAAGTGCTTCAATATAATAAATTTCATCTTTGTTCAATCTTACCAATTGGCTGTTTGATTTTACAAAAACATGTTGCACTTTCGTTTGTGGCTCCTTATTTTCTAAAATAGTGTAGAAGAGATTTCTCTCTTTAAGTACTTCCATATCCTTGGCATGTTTAAAGATAGCCATTTCAATAGTCGTATGTAAGTCTATTTCTTTGAAAGGTTTAATGATGTAACCAAAAGGTTGTACTTGTTTTGCTTTACCTAAGGTGTTTTCGTCTGTGTAAGCTGTTAAAAATATGATAGGTACATTAAATTCCTTGAGTATATTTTGAGCCGTCTCAATTCCATTTATTTCACCTTTAAGCATAATGTCCATCAAAATAACATCAGGACGAGTTTCCATTGCTACTTCAAGAGCTTTTTCACCTGTTGCAGCACTTCCAACTACTTCATATCCTAACTTTACAAGACTATTTTGAATGTCTTTTGATACAATAAATTCATCTTCAACAACTAATACCCTTACTTTTGACATTTACTATAAGATTTGTTTCTCAAATTTAATCAAAAAATGAGTGCCACTCTCCGAATTATATTCCAAATGACCATCTAACTGTTCTACCAAGGTTTGAACCAATTGTAAACCTAAAGAATCATTATTTTCAATAATCATACCTTCTGGCATACCTTTACCATTATCAGAAACACGAATAAAAATCGTATTTCCTTCTACTTTAACAGAAATAGTAATGATTGTTAAACGATCAGGTTCAACTGCATATTTAAGCGCATTTGTTATCAATTCATTCATGATTAATCCACAAGGAACAGCTTGATCTAAAATCAGATCCACTTCATCTAATTCATAATTAATTACCACTTGCGTGTGCTTATTGTAATACAATGCACGTAAATTCGTTACAAGGTTTTTAATATATCCGGCAAAATCAATGGATGAAAAATTGGTAGTTTGATAAAGATTTTCGTGAATAATAGCCATAGAACGAATCCTATTCCTACTTTCTTGTAATACTTCTAAAGTTCCTTCGTCAGATATGTAACTGCATTGTAAACTCAAAATAGATGAGATTACTTGTAAATTGTTTTTCACACGATGGTGAATTTCTTTCAACAATATTTCCTTTTCTTTCAAAGAATCGGTAATCTCTTTCTCATATTGCTTTTTATTCGTCACATCATGTGCTACAATAGAAATTTCAGCAATATTTCCTTCGTTATCATAAATTGGGTTGATAAAAGCATTCAACCATTTTATTCCATCATGACTTTGATAATCCATTTCAAATTGGGAACTCAATCCATTCAAAGCATCATTGATTTTAGTGTTAATAAACATTGTTTTTTCAACATTAAACACCATATTCAAATACTTAAAGAAATCTTCTCCTTCGTTTATTTCGTCAATCAATTCTTTGAAATACACGCGAACTTGTGAATTGATATATGTCAAGGTAAAGTTTTTACCTAAAGTCATTACTAAGTTGTTGTTCGAAGAATCATAAATGGATTTTGTTTTCAAAACCAAGTTTTCTAACTGTATCTCGGTTCGTTTACGCTCCGAAATCTCGGTCTCTAATCGAATATTAGTTTCCTCCGCAATCTGTGTTCTAATCATCTCCTGATCTAACTTATATTGCAAAGAATAATCCTTCATGATGATTAGGAAAGAATTCTGATTTTCATATTCCGTATGCACAATGATTGTATCAACAATGCGCTCTGGATCATCTTTTAATTTTAATTTATGTTGAAATGGATGAGCTTTTATCGTTTCAAAATCTAAAGATTGATTAAACATTTCTTGATCAGAAGATTCAAACAAATTCCAAAGGTCTATCTCTTCTACCTTCAATAATTTAAACAACTCATCATTGCTATATAAAAGTTGATTCTCGTGAAGAATACAAATCCCCTCCGGAATATTTTCTAATACATTTTTAAAGTTTTTAGCCGATTTTTCTAATACTTTAATGGCTTCAATCTTATCTGAAATATCGTGAATGACACATTGGTGATAAATCTGATTTCCAACAATTAATTCCGCAATTGATACTTCCGCATCAATCACATTATATCTTCCCTTAAATTGCCAATTAAATTTAGTAATCCGCGATTGAAGAATATCTCGTTTTAACTTACTAATTTTTTCTGTGAATAACGTATATTCAGGACTGGTCAAATCCCAAAAAGAACTTTGTAACAATTCTTTTTCAGGTATTCCAAACAACTGTGTTCCCTTTCGATTGGTGTTGATAATAGTTTCATCATTCAGCAAGAAAATAACATCATTGGAAGTTTCATAAACCAAACGATATTTTTGCTCACTCTGTTGTAAGGCAATATTTGTCTTCTGCAATTCCGTTACATCTAAAACGTTTCCATCAATGGTTTCGTTCAACTCATTGTAAAAGAAATTAAAAATCAACCATTTATGATTGTTATACGAAATTCTGTACTTCAGCTGATAATTTTTTAAATTCTTTTGAGTCGCAATTATTGCATACAAATCCTCCCATTCATCAAAATTATCGCGTTTAAAGAACACATCTCCTTCATGCAGGGTGTTTTCAAACAATTGCATAAAGGTTTCGTTACAACTCAATAAAATCGCTTGTTTGTTTAGTGTGAAAACCCCAGATTGGTTTTTATGATAAAGATTTTGATATTTCTGCTTTTCAATCAACGTGCGTTCTTGCTCGACCTTACGCTTAGTGATATCCTCAGTGTGTAACACCAAAAAATTATTTTTATCTAAATATAACTTTGAAAATGACAATTGAATCACATGATCTTCGTAAAATACTTCTCGAATATATTCTGATTCTTCCTCATTAATGATCTTGTGAAAAACCTGATAATCTTCTTCGCAGAAAGTAGCATTCAAAAAAGCTTCCAGATTATCCGTAACCATAAGTTCTCGAATACACTCCGAAATTTCAATGATTTGTATACTTCTTTCGTGTAGACGTGTCAGTACAAAACCATAAACAGTCCCTGAGCTTATGTGATATAAATAATTTGCTCGTTCACGAAAATATTTATTCTGTTGCTCTTTTACGTAGTAAAAGATATCAATTGCAATGGAAATTCCCATCGCTACAATAAAAATAATAGGTTTAGAAAGAGGTTGTTTACTGTCGATAAACAAAAAACTATAAGCCAGTAAAATGCCAATAAACAAGGAATAAAGTAAGGCTATTTTAAACTTCTGCACAAATAAGTGAAAAAGGACCACAACGGTGATAAAAAAGCACATCTCGAAAATGGAAAAGTTACTGTCTATTAACTGTAAAAAAAATAAGAAAGAAAACAGAAATAAACTAAACCTATAAATACGTAAAAATTGGTTTTTAAGCCAAACAATAAACGTACAAGCTATCGTTAATGCAATTGTCCATAAACCATAAACTATTCCAATTTTTGGTGAAAGCGATTGGATATGAATTTCTTTTCCAACCAAATAACAAATCAAGGAAACAACAACGCCAATAAAAAGATGTAAAATGCTGTAAAAATTCAGCTGTAAATAATTCGGTTGATTATACGCTGAAGAAAGTTGGTTGGGCTGTAAAAAAGTAAAATTCTGGTTTTTAGTCAACATGTATCAAACGTTAATTCTCTGATTCATAAGTATTTGTAAGTAGAATGTGAATGTGATTTATCTAATGTAGCCATAATTTATTGATTCGCAAACTTTCCGAAAATTATCTATTTATAATAATAATAAAGAAATAAATTAATTTTAAATCTTATTCTTCCTTCTTATTAGGGTTGTTAATATGTGTATAAATGAAACCACTTTTATTTGCTTTCTAAATTATTTGAATGTTATTACAATGTTATGAACATTTAAAGGGTAGGTTAAGTACTTGATAGATATAACAAAATTGTACTTATTAACATTTCTTTAAAATTTAAGAACGTTGATATTTTACATGTAAAGTTATTGGCAATTTTATGCTTTTTACCCGTTGATAATTGTACCAAAAAAAGTGAGTTTTCAACTTGTATATATCAATTACATTTCTGTATATACAGGTTCTTGAAATATACAAGGAAAAGATTTAGATACTTATAAACAGTAATACACAATTTTAAAAATATTAATGTTGATTTTTTTATTTTTTAAATACTTGATAATCAACACTTGATTGAACTTGAAAAATGGCAGTTTGTTTATAACTTTGTCATATTGTTTAAAGCTTCTAACTTTGTAAAAAAACGATTATTATGTTAATTCCCATCGGTTGTGACCACGCAGGTTTTGAATTAAAACTCGCAATTATTAAGCATTTAGAACAAAAAGGATACCAAGTCAAAGATTTTGGTTGCGATTCTACTGCATCTATTGATTATGCTGATTATGCACATCCAGTCGCTACCTTGGTTGAAAACACTCCTCTTATGAAGGGAATTTTGATCTGTGGTTCTGGAAATGGCATTAACATGACAGCTAATAAACACCAAGGAATTCGATCTGCTATTTGTTGGAATAGTGAAATCGCTGCTTTGGCAAGACAACATAACGACGCAAATATCATTACTTTACCTGCTCGTTTCATCGATGAAGCATTGGCTTTAGAAATGGTAGATATCTTCTTTAACACAGAATTCGAGGGTGGGAGACACCAAAATAGAATTGAAAAAATTCCTGTTTGTAAGTAAACGTTTCCTATCAAAATAAAGTAAAAGCTGTTCAATTATGAATGGCTTTTTTTATGGTAATTTATATTATATATTATTGATAAACAGTATTTTATAATTATTTTCTTGGGCGCTACCTCAAACAAAAATACTTTTGTTTGAGGTCAGGCTATACGTTCATAGTCCTCGTCACTAACCCCAAGTAATCTTTGGGTTGTGCCTGTGGGCTATCCACTTCTATCCTTAGCGCGGAGATCTCTCTATCTAACTTATATATAGTAAAGTGAATATTTTTTGAGATTTTTCACTTTTTAGATAACTAAATCATTGAAAACAGATCATCAGCCCGGGCGAAATGCGGCAGCTTAACGAACAAAAAAGGGTGTGATCTCGTTATTGCCACTGCAACCAAAGGAAGCACGTGGTAATACGTTAGAGAACCCCTTTTTTGGAGATAACTATAGCGTGTAGACCGAAATGGCTGCCAAATAGAGGAAATAAATGGAATGATTTAAATGCTTACTATGAGGTATTGGTTGCATTTGTGTATCTTGTAAACTTCTAATAGATATCAGGATAAACATATAGTAATGCAACTATTTTTGCGTTTGATGCGTCTGAATAGTAATCGTTTGAGATGGATATAAATACGGTCATAAAAGGTTGTGCAGAAGGAAATGCGAAGTCTCAGCGTATGTTGTTTGATTTGTTTGCGCCTAAAATGTTGACGGTTTGTATCCGTTACACAAAAAATAGGATGGAGGCAGAGGATATTTTGCAAGAAGGGTTTATAAAACTCTTTGAAAAAGTGGATACATTCTCCTTTCAAGGCTCATTCGATGGATGGATAAAACGTATTTTTATTAATACAGCTCTGGACCATATCCGTAAAGAAGCTAAAAATAGAAAAAATGTAGACGTTGATAATGAGTTTATTAACTTAGAATCTAACGCTTTTATCCTTGAAAATATAGAGGCAGATGGTTTGTTAAAAATCATCAATGAATTGCCTTCAGGTTACAAAACGGTTTTTAACTTGTTTGCTATCGAAGGATTTAGTCACAAAGAAATAGCTGATTTGTTGAAAATCAATGAAAATACGTCTAAATCTCAGTATTCAAGAGCAAAATTATTTATTCAAAAGAAATTAGAAGAGGCAAATGTCACAAGATTTTGATTCCATAGAAGAACTTTTTCGTTCTAAGTTAGCAGATGCACCAACGCCTGTTGATAGTGCTGTATGGACTTCCATTCAATCTAAAATGGCAGCCAATTCTATTGCTTCAACAGCTGCTAAAAAAGGCCTGTCAGGTCTTACTAAAGGTATTATCCTTTCTACTTCCATTGCTGGAATTGGCATAGTAACTTGGTTTGCTGTGCAATCTAACGAAAATACGGTTCAAAATAAATCTGCTTTAGTGGTCGTAAATGAGCAGAAAGAAGATTATTCATCTGTTGAAAATGAAGAAATTATTGGTTTAGTTTCTGAAGATAATTTAAACGAAAATACGATTACGAAAGAGAAATTAAATTTTTCTAGTGTTAATAAGGATAAAAAAGGTGCTTCATCTGAGGTAAAAGTGAAACCATTAGTAAAAGTACCGGTTCTTAAAGAAGAAGCTTATTTTGTAGCAACCGATCATTATATACCTGCGCCAACTCCGGTTATTGAACGTGAAGATTTAAAGGAAAAAACGATTACTGTTCCTGTTCAAAAAGAGGTTAAAAGCATTGAAAATAAAACAATTAATGCAGGGGCTGAAGTAATAAACACTGTTCCTATTGTTGTTAATAAAACGGAATTTATACGTTTACCAAATGTCTATCATTTGAATAATTCTGGATATTTCTCTGTTGAATACAAAGGTGATTTTAAGGATTTTTCTATTTCTATATTAGACGAAAAGCAGCAGGTTATTTTTAGATCAGAAGATCCTAATTTCAAATGGTTTGGAGATGATTTATTTGGTCAAAAAGTAGATGCTGGTGCATTCTTTTACCTTATTGTTGCTACAGATCAACAAGGAAATCGTACGCAGAAATATCAAAGTTTGACTATTATACCTTAGTCAAAAAGAAATCTTCTTGATATAATTTGTTCACAGCTTTGAAGTAAAGCATTAGTGAAACCACTAATAATAAGTGGCTTAAATCATTTCTATCAAAGAAAGGGTGAATGTTTAGTTTTATTATTTGTACAATTCCTGAAGCAATTTGTACTAAGGTTGCCATCCAAAAGTATTTGAAATTTTTGCTGATAATACGTTGATAAAATGGCGCAAAAATGCCTAAACATAGACCCAAACCTAAAACTGATGCAAGAGAACTTACTAACACACCTTTTTCCGAAGTAATATTTTCTCCATAGTATAAAATGATTAATGTTTCTATAATTAGAAAACTTACCAGTTTAATTATTGGAAATTTCTTTAGTGATTTTCTTTTATTCACATTAGGGTGAATTTCTATGATTGCTTTCTCTACAAAGTAGGGTGCAAGTATGCCTAAATACCAAGATAAGTACTTTCCGTAGATTCCAAAATAATTGTAGAAGAGGTGGCTGAATCCTCCTGAGAGGAATGTAAAGCCGAATATTATGTAAAATAGAATCCAGTTTTTATAGAAAGAATGATTTGAAATATATCTTCTAATTCTGTACGCGTACCAAAATGCAAAAAAGGTGATAAGTAAGTTTCCAACAAAACCATTTGGTTCTCTAAGTTGAAGTTGAAACAATTCAAATTGTATAGGAGGAAAATCTGTTCCGATTTGCATGGTAATAGTTATTAAAATAAAAAAGAGCTTCAGTATGTACTGAAGCTCTTGAGGTCCCGAGCGGAATCGAACCGCTGTAGACGGTTTTGCAGACCGGTGCCTAACCGCTCGGCCACAGGACCTTTTCTTTTCTGTTCATCTGAACGGATGGCAAAGATATAAGTTTTTTTTAAAATAACTAATCTTCTATAATAATTGTGCAATTATCTACATCACCATTTATGGGTGGTGTTAGCTTTATTATACTGACTTTCAAGGTATGAATGTTTGAAATTTCTTTATAAATAGTTTCAAAAATTCTTTGCCCTACATGCTCAATTAGCTTACTTCTGATGGCCATTTGCTCTTGAACGATACGATTTATATCTACATAACAAATAGTCTTCGTTAAATCATCTGTTTTTGCTGCCTCAGAAAAATCGGTGGTCAACCGAACATCTATTCTATAATGACCACCAATTTTAGCTTCTTCTTCTAAGCAACCATGAAATGCGTAGACTTTTATCCCGTTTACTTCTATTGTATGCTTCATTATTTTTTTAGATTCTCTATTCCTTCAGAAATACGTGAATTAACTTCCTCTTTTCCTAAGAATGCTGAAATTTCAAACATACTTGGTCCAGAACCTTGCCCAGTTAGCAGTAAGCGGTAGAGTGGAAGTACAGCTCCAATTCCCAATTCTTTTGCTGCTATAAAGCTTTTAAATGCTGTTTCAATTGACGCAGCATCAAAGGTTGATACCTCATTCAATAAAACTTGCCATTCTTTCATTAGATCAGCTGAATCGTCTTTCCATTTTTTATTTACCGTCTGCTCATCATAAGCTGTTGGTTTTTCTAGTAAGAAAGCTCCTTCTTTAAGGATATCTCCAGGGAAAGTAGCTCTATCTTTCATCATACGAACTACTTCAGCTAATTTCTCAGCAGGTAAAGTTGCGCCATGTTCGTTGATAAGCGTTTCAGCCATTTCTATATCTGGTATAGCTCTCAAATGTTGTTGTTGGAACCATTTTGTTTTATCTGGATCAAATTTTGCCCCTGCTTTAGCTACTCTATCTAGTGTAAATGCTTCGACAAGTTCATCCATAGAGAATATCTCTTTTGTAGTTCCAGGATTCCATCCCAAGAAAGCTAACATATTGATAAATGCGCTTGGTAAGTATCCTTTCTCTCTATAACCCGAATATAATTCACCTTCAGCAGTTGTCCAATCACATGGAAAAACAGGAAAACCTAAACGGTCACCATCTCTTTTAGATAATTTTCCATTTCCATCGGGGCGCAATAACAAAGGTAAATGTGCAAATTGCGGAGCTTCCCAACCGAATGCTTCATAAAGCAAAATGTGCATAGGTGCAGATGGTAACCATTCTTCTCCACGAATAACTTGTGTAATTTCCATTAAATGGTCATCTACAATATTTGCTAAATGGTAAGTAGGCATTCCATCAGATTTAAACAAAACCTTATCGTCAAGATTGTTTGTATTAACAACTACCCATCCACGAATAATGTCTTCAAAACGTACATCTAAATTTCTAGGAATCTTTATACGAATTACGTAAGGTTCGCCTGCATCTAAGCGTCTTTGTACTTCGTCTGCTGGCAAAGTCAAAGAGTTTTTCATAGAAGCACGTGTAACATTGTTGTACTGCCAGTTAGGCATACCCATTGTTTTTGCTTGCTCACGCATTGCTTCTAATTCCTCTGGTGTATCGAAAGCATAATATGCTTTTTCATTTTTTATCAGTTCTTCAGCATAAGGGACATACAATGCTTTTCGTTCTGATTGAATATATGGACCAAATTCACCTCCAATTCCTGGACCTTCATCAGGTGTCATTCCACACCATTTTAGAGCATCCATGATATAATCTTGTGCCCCTGGAACGAAACGTGTTTGATCTGTATCTTCAACGCGTATGATGAATTTACCGTTGTTATGTTTTGCAAATAGATAATTGTATAATGCTGTACGTACTCCACCCATATGTAATGGACCTGTTGGTGAAGGAGCAAATCGTACGCGTACTGGTTTTGACATAGTAACTGATTTTTTACAAAGTTACATTAACTACGGCTAAATTGCTCACTATTTATTATAGTATTTTTATTTCTATGCTGGTTTCTAATTGCATAGTTTATAACTTAGTAGGTTGTACTAAATTGTACCTATGGCAGCGATTGATCATGTTTTACATCAAATTGATGATTTTATTAGAAAATTCTATAAAAATCAAATCTTAAAAGGAATTATCTGGTTTGTTGGAATTTTCCTCGGCATTCTCTTAATTTTCTCTCTTTTGGAACATTATGGTTGGTTTGGGAAATCAACACGTTTTGTATTATTCCTGATATGGATTCTATCTTCTGTAGTTATTTTAGTTCAGTTTATAGGTATGCCATTACTTCAACTGTTTAAAGTTTCTAAAGGATTGACGCGTGAACAAGCAGCTGCACTAATAGGGGAATTCTTTCCTGAAATAGGGGACAAATTGTTGAATACCCTTCAACTTTCATCAACTAAGCATAATGATGGTAGTAGTACTGAACTTATTCAAGCTTATATTGATCAAAAGGTCCAAAATCTTAAATTCGTTCAATTTACTACTGCAATTGATACAAAAGGAACATTAAAATATTTAAAGTATACGGTTCCTGTTGTTTTGGTTTTTCTCGGTTTTTCTTTGGTTTTTCCTAAAATGGTCATTGATTCTTCAAAAAGGATCTTACAATACAATCAAGTTTTTGAAAAACCTGCTCCATTTAAATTTAACTTAAAGGGTCTTAAAAAAGAGTATGTAGAAGGTGAATCCTTGGTTATGGAATTACAAATGACAGGTAATGCCATACCTGAAAGAATCTTTGTTATTTCAGAAAAAGGGAAAGAACTTTTAAAAGTATCGAAGTCACAAACATTTATTGTCGATTTAGGTAAAGCAGTTAATAATGGTCATTTTTATTTTGAAGGAGATGATTATACTTCTTCTACATTTAATTACAACGTCAAGAAGCGTCCTAGTTTAATACAATTCTCAGCGAGTGTTATTTACCCTAAATGCTTTGGTAAAGAACCAGAAGTGTTTACTAATGCTTTAGATTTGGTTTTACCAGAAGGTTCATATATTAGTTGGAAAGGAATAACCAAATATGCACATCAAATAGAATTTGAAATAAATGATTCCTTAACTCGTTATAATCAGCCAAGTTTTACTAGAAGTAAAAGAATATTTGATCATCAACAAGCTAAGATTACATTAAAAGATGACCGAGGAATTATCTATGATTCTTTGGCCTTTCAAATTCAAATTATTAAAGATGCATATCCCGTATTAGATGTTCTTGAAATTGGTGATAGTATTTCGCTCTTTAAAAAATATTTTAAAGGTAAAGTTTCTGATGATAATGGATTAACTGCTTTAAATTTTCATTATTCTATTAAAGGAGAAGGAAAACATATCAATCAAAAAATTACTGTAAAAAAGATAAGTGGATTGAATGATCAATTTGAATTTGCTGTTGATTTCTTGCGTGAGAATGTTAAAGAAGGTGATCAGGTTGAGTATTATTTTACGTTAACAGATAATGATTGTGTTCATGGTGGAAAAACGGTTTCAAGTACCAAATTCAATATTAAAGTTCCTACAAAAGAGGAATTAAATAAACACCGTGAAGAGATTCAATCTCAAGTTCAATCCAACTTAGAAGGTGTGCAAGATAAAATGATTTCTTTTCAGAATAATCTAAATAATTTAAAAAAGGATATCAATTCTTCTAAACAAATGGATTGGAAACTTCAAGATAAAAGCAAACAGTTGATAAATGACTACCAATCCTTGTTTGAGGATGCTCAAAAGGCTCAGAAGGAAATGCAGCAAAACGCTAAAGAAATGGATAAACTTTCTAAAGAAGATCAAGATCTTTTGGAAAAACAAGAACTATTAAATCAATTAATGGAGCAATTGATGGATAAAGAATTGAAAGCTTTATTGGATAAATTGCAAAAACTGATGGAGAAGAATGATAAGCAAGAAATGAATAAACTCATGGATGATATTAAATCATCTTCTGAAGAAATGAATCGAAATCTAGATAGAACTATTGAGAATCTTAAACGCATGAAAGTTGATGAGAAAATAGATCAATTAGAAGATAAATTAAAGGCATTAGCGGAAGAACAACGTAACCTTGAAAGCCAAAATAAGGACAAGAAAAGCTTAGATAAGCAGGATGTCGAAAAGCAAAATCTCCTAAACAATAAATTTGATGAATTAAAAAGAGAGTTAGATGATCTGATGGATAAAAATCAAGAATTAAAACGACCATTAGACTTACCTGATTTGGAGGATAAAATTCAAAATACAAAAAAAGATATGCAACAGGCTTCGGATCAAATGGAGAAGAACAAAAAACCTCAAAGTTCACAATCTCAAAAATCTGCTGCCGATAGGATGGAGGAGATGGCTGAACAATTAGATAAAGCTCAAAATAAATCTAAAGAAGAACAACAAGGTGAGGATATAGATTTGTTGCGTAACATTCTTAAATCGTTAGTTACGCTTTCTCATAATCAGGAACAACTTATGAAACGGTTCTCCAAGATAAACAGTAATGATCCTTTGTATAAAACTCTTTCTAAAAATCAAGCTTCTTTGATGGACCAATTTGTTCCCGTTTCCGATTCACTTATGGAATTGGCAGGCAGGCAACCAAAAATAGCTAAGTTTATTGATGACGAAGTACGTGTCATTAATACAAATCATAAACTATCCCTTTACGACATTCAAGAACGAAGAATGTCTTTGCTTGCTACGCATCAGCAATATGCTATGACTAGTTTTAACAACCTTTCTCTTATGTTAAATGAATCTTTGCAACAAATGCAAAAGGAGATGCAGGATATGCAACAGGATAGCGGTAGTTGTGATAGTCCAGGGGATAAAGGTAAACCAAAACCAGGGATGGGTCAAAGCATGGAATCCATGAAAGATCAATTGAAAAAACAATTGGAGAAGATGGAAAAAGGAATGGAAGATGGTCCTAACGGCAAGGAAAAACCAGGAGATGGATCTCCAGGAGGGCTAGGTAATAAAGAAATTGCAAAAATGGCAGCTGAACAAGCGTTAATGAGAAAGCAATTAGAAGATATTAAAAGTAAATTGAAAGGTGGTAATGGTTCTGGAGAATTAGAGGATGCCATCAAACAAATGGAAAAACAAGAAGATGATATTGTCAATAAACGATTTAATTCTTCAATGATTAATCGACAAAAGCAAATCATGACTCGATTACTAGAAAGTGAGAAGGCAATGGAAGAAAGAGAATGGTCTGAGGAAAGAGAATCAAAAGAAGGAAAAAATGAAATTGGCAGTAACCTTATTTTAATTAATCAGTATAACAAGGATAAATTAAAACAGATTGAAGATGTCTATTTTATCGATCCTAAGTATCAAAAATACTATAAAGATAAAGCAGTGCAATTCTTTAATCATTGATTATAGATTATGACGAATATGGATACTTCTTACAAACTAATTGAAGAATTAAAATTAGATTCTACTTTAGAACATTTGAATAGCGTTGAAAGCCTTATTGATGTTGTTTGTGGAAAATGTAATGTTATTAATGATTTTGGAACTGTTCTTATCGCGGTTACTGAAGCATTTAATAATGCAGTTATCCATGGAAATAAAAATAAGTTAAATGCTAAAGTTTATATTAAAGTTTTTGAAGGAGAACGTACTTTTGCATTTCAAATCGAAGATGAAGGTAATGGTTTTGATTATAACAATCTACCTGATCCAACATTACCCGATAATTTGGAAAAAGAAAATGGAAGAGGCGTTTTCTTAATGAGAAGTCTAGCTGAACAAGTAGATTTTGAAAATAACGGATCGAAAATTATATTAACGTTTAATAAGTAATGGTAGAAATACATTATCAAAATATTGAAGAAATTCCGGGTCTAAACTCGGAATTTTTGTTTTCTTGGTTTACAGAAGTGTGTAAAATTGAAAGTAAAGAATTAGCAGAAGTTAATGTTATTCTTATGAGTGATGAGGATTTATTAGAAATGAATAAAGAACATTTAGCTCATGATTATTATACTGATATCATAACTTTCGATTATTGTGAGGGTGATTTAATTGTTGGAGATTTGTTTATTAGTGTAGATCGAGTTTTAGATAATAGTAAAGAGTTTAATGTGTCATTTAACCAAGAGTTGAAACGTGTCATGGTACATGGTGTATTGCATTTGTGTGGTTATGGTGATAAAACCGAAAACGAGGAAAAGTTGATGCGTGTTAAAGAAAATGAAATGCTTAGCTTATCTGTTTCACGTGAAACAGTTTTGTAGTTTTTGTGGTTTGAATTAATTTTGTTTCACGTGAAACATGATAGTGTATGTTGAAAGAATATGATGTGATTGTTGTTGGTGCTGGACATGCAGGTTGCGAGGCCGCGAATGCGGCCGCAAAAATGGGCTGTTCTGTTTTATTGATTACAATGAATATGAATACCATTGCTCAAATGAGTTGTAATCCAGCAATGGGTGGTGTAGCAAAGGGACAAATAGTTCGCGAAATTGATGCTTTAGGTGGTGGGTCTGGTATTGTCTCTGATCTTTCTGCAATTCAATTTCGAATGTTGAATATGTCAAAAGGGCCAGCAATGTGGTCGCCAAGAACACAAAATGACAGAATGAAATTTGCCGAAGAGTGGCGAATGCTCCTGGAAAGAAACCTTAATGTGGATTTTTGGCAAGACATGTGTAATGGGATTATTGTAAAAGGTGAGAAGGTTATTGGTGTCAAAACTAGCTTGGGAATTGATATTTTTGGAAAAACAGTCGTTTTGACAAATGGTACTTTTTTAAATGGTTTGATTCATGTTGGAACAAAACAAATGGGTGGTGGTCGTGCTGGTGAAAAGGCTGCTACTGGTATCACTGAGGATTTGTTAAATTTAGGGTTTGAATCTGGTCGAATGAAAACGGGTACGCCACCACGTGTGGATGGGCGTTCATTGGATTATTCAAAAATGGATGTGCAAGATGGTGATGATATGAAGTCCAAATTCTCCTTTACAAATCAAACTAAAGCATTAGCTTTTCAACGTCCATGTCATATCACGTATACGAATGATCTAACGCACGAAATGCTTCGAACTGGGTTTGATCGCTCGCCAATGTTCAATGGTCAAATTAAGTCTACCGGGCCGAGATACTGTCCGAGTATTGAAGATAAAATTAATCGTTTTGCAGATCGTGATCGTCACCAAATTTTTGTTGAACCAGAAGGATGGAATACCGTAGAGATTTATGTAAATGGTTTTAGTACTTCCTTGCCTGAAGATGTTCAGATTAAAGCAATGCAAACTATTCCAGGTTTTGAGAACGCCAAAATGTTTCGTCCTGGTTATGCAATAGAATATGATTATTTTCCGCCAACTCAATTGAAGCATACTTTGGAAACTAAATTAGTTGAAAATTTATACTTCGCTGGACAGATTAATGGTACTACAGGTTACGAAGAAGCGGGAGCTCAAGGTTTGATGGCTGGTATTAATGCGGCTCGAAAAGTGCAAGAAAATACACCAATTATTCTTTCTCGTGACCAAGCGTATATTGGCGTGCTTATCGATGACTTGATTACTAAAGGTACTAAAGAGCCTTATAGAATGTTTACTTCGCGCGCTGAATATCGAATTTTGTTGCGTCAAGATAATGCAGATATTCGTTTGACAGGACTAGGTCATGCTATTGGAACGCAAGATGATGAGGCTCTTCGAAAAATGGAATATAAAATTGAAAGCACTGAATCGTTGAAAAAAGCACTTCGTAAAGAAGGTGTTGCTCCTGATTTAATAAATCCAGTTTTGCTGGCAAAGGAGTCTGCGCCAATTACACAACAAGTAAAACTAAGTCAATTGATTGTTCGTCCAAATATTAATATGGCTGATGTTTTGAATGTGAGTGAAGAATCCAAAAAGTTTGCCGATGAATTATTGGAGGATCACGATGATATATTGATGCAAACAGAAATTCAATTGAAATACGAAGGTTATATTCAGCGTGAAGAGGAAGTTGCCGCAAAGATGAATCGTCTAGAAGATGTTAAGATTCCTGAAGGAATGGATTATCGTTCCATTAAATCTTTGTCCTCAGAATCGGTTGAAAAATTATTTGCTATTCAACCAGCAACGATTGGGCAGGCTTCAAGAATATCCGGTGTTAGTCCGTCTGATATTTCTGTGTTGTTAATTACTCTCGGTAGATAGGTTCGTTTTTTTCGCAAAATTCATTATAAAACCATTTAAAGTGTTGTCAATCAATATTTTAAATGGTTTTTTTGTTTTTAAAAAGACGTCCTCTCTATTTAACGAACTATAGGTCGACAAGGTGTTTGTATACCAACAGGCACAAAGTGCTCTTAAATGGCTTAAAATAATGTTTTTGATCTGGCTTGTGACCATTTTTTGATGTTGTTATCCACGTGGAACTTATTTTTGTTGAATAAGTATTTGTATTTTTTATAATATTGATGTTTTCTAATAAAATTTAAAACAGATAGGTTTTGGAAATGAAATTTTAAACTGTTTTTTGTTTTATGGAATTTTGCGTTAGGGATTGCAGTGGAAAGCTTTTTTGTAAAAAAACTTGTAGCGGATAGCCCGACCTTTTTTGTTTTAGAAAAAGGGAACGCCCAAATGAAGAATATTTCACGTGAAACATATTAACACAATCTTTTTTTGGCAGCCTCTATCGGTCTTCGCGTTTTAGTAAATTTCTGAAAGTGGGTTTGCTAGTCATTTTTAACGAGCTTTCGCTGGTCGCTGTTAAAAAATTGACGCGCACGCCATTTCAGTGCATTTAGCTATCACGCTACGCCCGGGCTGAACATTTTCCAGTAGAAAGTATTGTATTACTTTTTCGGTTCGACCCAATCTCCGTGGTCTTTAATCAAATCTATTAATGCATTTACGGCCTCTTTTTCGTCCACATTTCGTTTAATTACCTTTTTCTCTTTATATAAATTGATTCTTCCTGGTCCGGAACCTACATAACCGTAATCGGCGTCGGCCATTTCACCTGGACCATTGACTATACAGCCCATAATTCCAATTTTCAGGCCTTTTAAATGACTAGTTTTTTCCCTTATTTTTGTTGTTGTTTCTTGCAAATCAAAGAGTGTTCTACCGCATGAAGGACAAGAAATATATTCTGTTTTTGAGGTCCGTGTACGCGTTGCCTGTAGTATGGCAAAAGACAAGGAATTGATGAATTGAGTCGGCTGTTTTCCGGCAATCCAAACGCCATCTCCAAATCCGTCAATTAGATGAATACCTAAATCTGATGCGACGTGTAATTGAAAAGTTTCTTGGTCATTAGTAGATGGATTTACCTTTAAAATTACAGGGTTTTTAAGATGTTTTTCATCTAAATTCAATCTAAATTTGCGGAATAATGGTGTTTTATGATTTTTAGAAACTTGTGCAATTACTATCCAATTACTTTGTATCAAATCCAGTTTATGGTCTTCTAAATTGTCTAAATCTACATGTACAAAACATGGTACATTACCTAAGGTTAATGCTTGATCAAAATTAGCAAGTGGAAGGTATTTGGAGTTTTTATGTTCAATGTATGTGTCAAAATCTTGTATGATTTGAAGGGTTCCAGGTAGTTCAAAGTCAATTTTATTCGCTCCAACATAAACCAAATCCGCAGCTTGATCCATGATTTTCCATTTGTCAAGTTTTAAAGAATAAGTATAGCCAAATCCAAAAAAATGGGATGGTTTAATCTCTGATTTATCAGATAAATCCGCTACGATAACAGGTACATGATGATTTCCGATATTAAAAATCTCATTTGTTTGTCGTCTATTATAGGAATAAGGGTCATAGGTAAATGGATTATTGCTTATTTGATGGTTACTATCTATTTTATTGAATTTTTGTAGGAGTTTTTGGGCTACAGGTATTTCTAATTCAGGATTTTCTGTTAACGACACGCGAATGGTGTCACCCAATCCATCTTCTAGTAAGGCCCCAATTCCTACAGCACTTTTTACCCGACCGTCTTCTCCGTCACCTGCTTCTGTAACACCTAAATGTAATGGATAATTCATGTTTTGTTCCTTCATTTTTTTTACCAAAAGACGATAGGCTTGAACCATAACTAGCGTATTTGACGCTTTCATAGAAATTACCAAATTGTGATAATTGTGCTTTTGACAAATATGAATAAACTCCAATGCTGAGGCCACCATACCTTCGGGAGTATCTCCAAATCGAGAAAGAATTCTGTCCGAAAGAGAACCATGATTTGTTCCAATTCGCATTGCTCGATTGTTTTCCTTACACTTAAGGACTAATGGTGTAAATTTTTCTTCAATTCTTTTTAGTTCATTTAAATACGATTCGTCGGTATAATCAATTTCTTCGAACTTTTTTTTATCTGCGTAGTTTCCTGGATTAATTCTGATTTTTTCTACGAATTCCGTTGCTACTTCGGCTGCATTTGGTGTGAAATGTATGTCTGCTACCAGTGGTGTTGTGTAACCTTGTGCTTCTAAGGATGCTTTTATTAAACCTAAGTTTTGAGCTTCTTTAATACTTGGCGCTGTTAATCGTACAATTTCGCAACCCGCCTTAATCATACGAATGGATTCATTAACAGATGCTTCCGTGTTCATAGTATCAGCAGTTGTCATCGATTGAATTCGGATAGGTTGATTGGCACCTATCGTTACATTTCCGACACTTACTTCTCTCGTTTTGAAACGTTTAAAAAGTAAAGGGTTCTCACAGTAATTATACTTTTCCACTCTTCAACTTGTTTATGTACACAAAGTTACTTTATTTATGGTATTCTTTTGATCGTTTTTCAGCTTTCTGGTTTCAATTTAGTTAGCGGGACGTTATTTTTTAAATTTTGTTAAATTTTAGACTTATCTTCGCAACAAATTTGACAAAATGAGACTATCATCTGTTCAGTTTGCAAAAGAACATAACATAGAGTTTTACAAAGTGTTACGTTCTCGAGTAAACGAGTATTTTAAAGACAATAAAATTAGTCGTTATGGTAACTCCAAAATGTATATCAAAACGGTTTTGATTCTTTTGTTGTATTTAGTTCCTTACATTTTATTACTTACTGTAGCTGAAAATTTGTTTTTGGTTTTTTTCTTATGGATACTAGCTGGAGTTGGTACCGCAGGAATAGGAATGAGTATCATGCACGATGCGAATCATGGAGCTTATTCTAAAAATCAATATGTAAATACAGTATTGGGGTTTTTATTGAATCTTGTGGGTGGTAGTGATGTAAATTGGAGAATTCAACATAATGTTTTACACCACACGTATACGAATGTAGATGGTATGGATGAAGACATTGATGTAGGTGGATTGATGCGATTTTCTCCGCACCAACCTCGATTGAAAGCACATAAATATCAGCATTTATATGCTTGGTTTTTATATGGTTTGTTGACCATCAACTGGTTTTTCCGTAAAGACGTTAAGCAAGCTATTCGTTATAAAAATCAAGGATTGATTGAAACGCAAAATATGAGTTTCAAAAAAGTGATGACTATTTTATTGATTTCTAAAGTCGTTTATTTCTTTTTGATATTTGTTCTACCGTTTATTTTTGCACCTGTTGCTTGGTACATTAGTTTGATTGGTTTCTTTTTAATGCAATTTACTGCTGGTTTGTTTTTATCTGTAGTCTTCCAATCGGCGCATGTATTACCAAGATCTAATTATCCTCTACCAGATGAATCTGGGAATATCCAAGCAGATTGGGCAGTAAATCAATTGTATAATACAGCTAATTTTGCTCCTGATGCTAAGCTATTGTCTTGGTATGTGGGAGGATTAAACTTTCAGGTGGAACACCATTTGTTTCCAAATGTATGTCACGTTCATTACAAAGAATTAAGTAAAATTGTAAAGCAAACAGCAATGGAATTTAATCTTCCTTATTATACTTATGCTACTTTTAGAGAAGCGGTTAGAGATCATGCTTTGCTATTAAAAAGATTAGGACGTTACGATAAAACGAAGGGATTTTCCCATTAGTTTTCGTTTTTCAACTTGTTGTTCAATCCCTCTTTATGAGGGATTTTTTGTTTCTTTATGTTTCTATTTGTAGAATATTATGAGGATTGATAAATATTTGTGGTGTGTTCGCCTCTCCAAAACTAGAAGTTTGGCCACTGAATTGGTAAACAAAGGAAAGGTTAAACTAAACGGTGAACCTGTTAAACCTGCGAAGGAAGTTAAGTGCGGTGATGTAATTTATATTTCGAAGAACGCTTCTATATTTAGTTATAAAATACTCGAAATGTTAGAAAATCGGGTAGGAGCAAAGCTTGTAAATACGTACATTATCGATATTACTCCATTAGAGGAAATTGAGAAATATAAGCTTTATCAAGAATCCCAAAGGGTTTATCGTGATTATGGAACAGGTAAACCGAGTAAAAAAGACCGTAGAGATTTAGGAGACTTTTTGAATGATTGGCAAGAAGATTAAGGGAGTTATCAACAGATAACTCCCTTGAATGTTTTTATCTTAAAAGGTTTAAGCTCCCTGAGTATGACTTTACTTCATCATTCAATGAACGTTTGAAGTCTATTACCCATGAGTAGGTTCCTTGTGGAACCTGAAGGCCATTATAATTTCCATCCCACGCAGCTTCGGGATCATGACTCTCCCAAATCATTTCACCCCATCTATTGAAGATGTATAGGTTAAATGTATTGATGTCATATCCTCCTACTAATGAAATTTTAAACGTTTGGTTTCTTGAGTCTTTGTCAGGTGTAAAGCTATTTGGAACAAATAAACTTATATCATCATAGTAAGGAATAATTACCTTAGCTGTATCATAACAAACAGCATCGTTTCCAACAATTAGTAAGAACGTTTGGTCGTCTGAATGGCCTGTAAAGTCGTAGTTAATATTTTTTCTTGTATCTGTGGATTGATCGGGCAATACCCATGTTTGTGAAGTATAATTTGTACTGATGTTATGGAAATTCACATTTGGATCATCATATGACATCAAGTAAGGAGGTTGTGCATGAATTTTTGCAACAGGACGTTCAATTCCACACATAGCATTTGTTATCAAAACATTGTCTGTACATCCATTAATTCGGTTCAAAACAATCAACTCTACATCTAAACACCCTGGTTGTATTACTTCATAAAGTAAGTGTGAACTACCAGAGGTGAACATTGTATTGTCAATGATCCAACTATAAGTGAAATCAGCATTGTTTTCGACAGCCGTCAAAGTATTCATATATGGTACACAACCTGTATTTTTCTCTAAGGTAAAATTCGCATTTGGAACTCTGAAATCTCCAGCAACTATGACTTGGTGTGTTGCAGTACATCCATTTGTTAAATTTGTAACCGTTGCTGTATACGAACCATTTTCTGCTACTGCTATTGGATTTGAAGTAGAATTATAACCATTTGGACCTGCCCAAACAATAGATGACTGAGTCGGTTGTATGTCTAGAATGATATTGGCAGCACTGCTCATGCAATTAATAAAGGCCGTATTATCAGCAGTTATTTCAGGAGGAGTAAGATTGCTGGTTATTTCTATAGCACCAGAGGTTACACACCCGTTTACTGGATTTGTAACAGCATAGTTGTAGGTTCCGCTTGCATTTACGGTGATATTTGCTGTGTTTGCACTGCTAACTATAGCAGGACCGGTCCAAGTGAATGTAGCGCCTGTAATTGGGGTTGTTATTAATGCTGTTGATGTTGTGTTCGTACACGTTATTACTGTAGGTGTGTTTAAAGTAACAGGAGGACGAATTGTGTCTGTTGGTATAACAAAGTCAAATGTGGAAAGACAGTTTTTATCTGATGTTAATCCTAAAGTATATGTACCTCCATCAGTAATTGTTAATGTCGGATTCGTTCCTAATAGTTGACCGTTCTGACTCCAAGCATATGATTGTGTATGGGTTGAGGTGATGGAAAGGGTTTGTGTTTGTTGCAAACAAGTGATTTTTGGTGTTCCAATCAGTACAGCAGTTGGAGTAGGATTTACAGTTATTTCTACGGTTGCCGTACATGTTTCTGTTCCTACAGTTCCTGTCGCTGTGTAAACATAGGTTCCAGGTGCTGTAGGTTGAATAACGTTTGATGCTACAGCACCATTATAACTATAACCATTTGGGCCTGTCCACGCAATTGTTCCTGTTTCAGGCATTGAAGCAGTAAGTGTAAACGTCTCAGTTCCATTTGCACAAAAGTTAGCTTGTGAAACAGCTGCACTCATCGTACAAGCACACGTCTCGACAACTACTGTTGCTACTCCAGCACCCTGTTGTAAACAATTAATGTTCCCCTGACTAGATTGAGTAGTATATGTATGCGTTCCAACACCTGAAGGTATAAATGTTACTGTTGGACCTGTTGATCCAGCTGGAAGACCATTGTTGGCGATCCAATTGTAAACCCCATTTCCTCCTGTAGCCGATAAAGTAATCGCATCGCCAAGACATGCTGTTTGGGCTGAAGATGTAACAACAGGTGGTGTTAAAATATTACTTCCAGCATTCGTAGTAAGTACATAGCTACAAACATCGTTCGCATAACCATCCACCATAATGTTGTAGGTACGACCTACAACTAATCCATTAACGGTTACAATGACAGATGAGTTAGGTACATAAGCTGGGTTCCAAGTTAAATTGTTGGTTACTCGTCCGCTACAATTTGTAGCGTCAAATACCATTAATTGAATACCATCACCATTTTGACAGTTATAAACCCATAGGTTGAAGGAAATTGATGTTGCTCCTGCTACAAAGTTGATGAAGGAGTTGTTTTCAATTGAACCAGCAAATTCATTGTTGAGTTCTGTCCAATAATCAGCAGAATAACTTGCAGAAGTATTACCACAATATCCGTTTAAGTCACAAATTGTTGTTGATTGTGAACATGTATTTCCAGCTGGTTCTTGTGATGTACAA
The DNA here is from genome assembly GCA_030150045.1 of Taishania sp. Classification (GTDB taxonomy): domain Bacteria; phylum Bacteroidota; class Bacteroidia; order Flavobacteriales_D; family Crocinitomicaceae; genus Taishania. The sequence continues at coordinate 24,681 of JASLGM010000041.1, read as the reverse complement.
GGTGGAGGTGGGGTGTTTGGACCGTTTACAACTGTTCCATTGCCAGTAACAATATCTGGTTCTGTAATGGCAAATGATTGGCCACTAAGAAAGAGGATGAATATTAATAATAGCGTTCTCATAACTTTTTAAGTTGAATTTGATTAGTAGATTTATGTTCTTCTAAAGAAATATTCAAGTGATAGATGTCGTTTTCACTAGAAAAACGTACGTGATAAATCAGGTTTCTAGAAGGACTGGAAGAACCCTCTGATGATCTAGTGATTTTCTTTAGTGTAATAGCTGAATCAGTTGTATGCTGAATGATTTCAAATTGTTCTATTTGTGCATCGTCTTTTGTAAAAATGATTTGATTTTCATTTACTAAAACAAAGTCAAATGCTAAAAAATCAGCATCGCTTGTAGGTAAAATTTGATACCTACCACTTAATGAATGTTGCCCAAACATGAAGCAACTTACCAGTAAAAAGAGAGGGAGTAGGATGTGTTTCATAATCTATAGTTTTATTATTCGTGAATAGCCATCTGAAAATGAAGAAAGACATTTTCCTTCTGCATTCAAATGTAGACTAGGTCCATTATTACTGCTTTTTATTAATGGTTTATTTGCCCGTGCAGCAATAGCAGATAAATAAATTGAGTATTGTTTGTTATATTGTTCACTCTGCGTCCAACTTTCGTTACTTAACACGACAATAAATTTTTTTCCTTTTGATTTTTGTGCAACAAATGTGGGTTGAACAGCCTCATAACAAATCAAAGTAAGAAAATCATTGTCTAACTCCACAGAACTATTAAGTGGCGCTACATATCCTTGGTAACCAACTTGATTTATCCTCTTTGTCACCTTTTCAAATACGGATCGATAAGGTATGTATTCTTGAAAAGGAACAAAACGCTGTTTGCCTTGTACGTGAGTCCCTTTGTCAGTTAATGAAAGTGCAACATTATGAGTGGAATAGTAATACCCATCTTTAAATTGTGTATAAGGATCTTTTACATCTTCTGTTACTTGCTTATATTGTATTCCTCCATAAATCATTTGACGAATTCCAAATGCTTTTCGAAAACTGTCCATCAAAGTAATTTGTTCTGTTGCTTTTTCATTGCCATTCCATCCTAAATGATTTGAAATGCTCTCTGGAAAAATAGCCAGATCAATTTTTTCTTTCGAAGTTTCTGTGTGTTTCGAAAGATAATAGGGTAGCGCATTTGCATCTGAAGCATAAGGTTCCTTATACATTGCTATTTTGGTGTTTCCAAGTAGTACTTTCGTTCCCATAGCTGCCGCTTTATTAGTATATAGTAGTATTGACAGTGTAATTGGAAGTAGTAATGTTATGACTGTCAATATAATATAGACTGCTCTTTTTGATGATGGTTGCTTGATTATGCTTAAATACAATAAAAAGTTTACAAGAATGATCCATATTTCTGCTCCTGTAAATCCAATATATCGGTAACTCTGTACAAAGGAAGGGTATACAGCGAGCCATGGACTAAAATTTAAAAAGGAAGTTGTGAATACCGATTCACTACTAATAATCTGATAAATAACTAACCCAACTACGTAGCTGAGATAACGCCATTGGTCTCTACGAAACAAAATACTCCATCCCACACATAATATAAGAAATACAGCTTGAAAGATAAAGCAAATGAATAGCGTAAGTATACTGATTTCTAACATCCAATAAAACGTACAAATCATTGTAATAGCAAGAGAAACAACGAGATAGCAAATCCAATAGGAAAATTGTTGGCTACGTGGAACAGAGGTGAGCGCACGCAAAACAAAAAAAGAAGGTACAATGATCACAAATACTAAGTATGCTTGACTGTAATTTGGAATAGCCAAAGCATGAGCAAAGCCGGAAAACCCCGCCAGAAGTAGTATAAGTAATAGTAAATGCATTAGTTGATATAAATTGTGTTTTTAAGATAATCTGTTTTGCTCCATAATCTTTTCTAAATGAATATTCTTAATCTTTCATCGAATATTATTTTCCTACCTTTACTTTTTTACACCCAAAAATAAAGTCGATGTTAACTCCAGAAACTGATAATAAAGTATTTTTTTTAGACGCCTTTGCTTTGATTTTTAGATCTTATTTTGCTTTTGCAAAAAATCCTAGAATGAATTCAAAAGGAATGAACACATCTGCCGCTTTCGGTTTTACAAACACTTTATTAGATCTTCTAAAAAAAGAAAATCCTTCACATATTGCTGTCGTTTTTGATCCGCCTGGTGGATCCACGATACGAAGAGAAATGTTTCAGGAATATAAAGCTAATAGAGATGAAACGCCAGAAGGAATTGTGTCTAATATTGGCCCGATAAAGGAAATAATAAAAGCACTGTGTATTCCGATTATAGAAATACCAACTTACGAAGCAGATGACGTAATTGGAGCGCTATCCATTAAAGCTGAAAATGCAGGTTTTCAAGTCTACATGATGACACCAGATAAAGATTATGGACAATTGGTGACAGAAAATTGTTTTATGTATAGACCTGGACGTGGGGGGGATCCAGCGCAAGTATGGGGAGTAAAAGAAGTGTGTGAACGTTTCGAGTTGCAGGACGTGAATCAGGTAGTTGATTACCTTGGGTTGATGGGTGATGCTTCCGATAATATTCCAGGTGTACCAGGAATAGGACCAAAAACTGCATCAAAACTGTTGGCTTTATATGGTTCAATGGAAGGAATATATGAAAATATTGAGCAACTAAAAGGAAAGCAAAAGGAGAACTTTGTCAATTTCAAAGAACAAGCCTTTATGAGTAAAGAACTTGCACGCATTATTACGGAAATTGATATAGATTTTAATCACGAAGATTTTCATCGATGTGAACCTAATGCAGAAGCCATACGCGAAATATTTGCTGACCTAGAATTTAAAGGTTTGACAAAAAGAGTTTTAGGTGAAGAGCTTGTCGTTACGCAAGCTACGGACGCAGGTGCTCAATTGGATTTGTTTGGCGTTAACGCAGTTGATAGCAATATTGATTTTACCCCTACTAATAATGCGACTTTCGAAACGGTGAATGTCAATTATCAAATGGTGGAAACCGCTGCGGAGCATAATGAGTTGTTACAATTGCTTTTAGCTCAAAAGGAAGTGTGTTTCGACACCGAAACAACAGGTTTAGATGCCATGCATGCGGATTTAGTGGGAATGTCGTTTTCGTTCAAGGCGCACGAAGCTTTTTATGTTCCGGTTCCTCGTGATTTTGAAGCAGCAAAAGCTATTGTTAATTCATTCGCTCCTTTCTTTGAAAGTACAAGTATATTAAAAATAGCGCATAACATTAAGTACGATCTTAAAGTGTTAAACCGATACGGGATTCGAACAAAATATCCGCTATTTGATACCATGGTCGCTCACTATTTAATTTCTCCTGAATCTAAACAAAGCATGGATTATTTGGCGGAATTCTACCTCAATTATCAACCTATTTCTATTGAAACACTAATAGGAAAAAAAGGAAAAGGGCAAGGTAATATGGGTGATTTAGCTCCTGAAGAGGTAAAGAATTACGCATGTGAAGATGCAGATATTACTTTGCAATTAAAGGAAATCTTCAATCCAGAAATTGAAAAGGAACATTTAAAAGCATTGTTCTACGATATGGAAATGCCTTTAGTTCAAATTCTTGTAGATATGGAATTGGAAGGCGTAGCTATTGATGCAGAAGGTTTGGCTAATTTTTCAGCGCACTTAGGTGAACAATTGCAAGTTTTGGAAACGGAAATCAAAGCGCTGGCAGAGATGGAGTTCAATGTCGATTCACCTAAACAATTGGGAGAAGTTCTGTTTGATCACCTAAAATTGTCTGCGAAAGCAAAAAAAACAAAGACTGGACAATATGCAACATCTGAAGATGTTCTACAAACATTGATACATGTTCATCCAATTATTGGAAAAATCTTGGAATACCGACAGTATAAAAAACTGAAATCTACCTATGTAGATCCATTACCAACATTAAGGGATGCAATTGATGAACGCATTCACACCCAATACATGCAGACCGTAACCGCAACAGGACGATTGAGTTCCAATAATCCGAACTTGCAAAACATCCCAATTCGTACCGAAAATGGGAAAGAAATCCGTAAATCTTTTGTTCCACGTGACGAAAACCATGTGTTGATGGCCGCCGATTACTCGCAAATTGAATTGCGTATCATTGCAGCGTTGAGCCGAGATGAAAACATGATTAACGCTTTTAAATCTGGTGTGGATATCCATGCTGCAACCGCTGCGAAAGTGTATGATATTCCCGTAGACAAAGTCACTCGAGATCAACGAAGTGGAGCCAAAGCCGTAAACTTTGGAATTATTTATGGGCAATCGGCGTTTGGTTTAGCACAAACATTAGGAATTTCACGTACCGATGCCAAAAAAATGATCGATAGTTATTTCGAAACCTATCCCACCATTAAAACGTTCATGGACAGCGCAATTGCACAAGCAAGAGACATGGGATACGTAGAAACCATCTATAAACGTAGAAGATATTTACCAGAGATTCAATCCGCCAATGCGGTGGTGCGTGGTTTTGCCGAACGTAATGCCGTGAACGCACCTATCCAAGGTTCTGCCGCTGACATTATTAAACTAGCTATGATTGCTGTTGCTAGTCGAATGGAAGAAGAGAAAATGCAATCTAAATTGATTCTTCAGGTGCATGATGAATTGGTTTTCGATGTGTGTAAATCGGAAGTGGAGGCCATGCGCACTTTAGTGAAGGAAAGTATGGAAAATGCTGTGAAATTAGTGGTTCCAATGGAGGCCGAGGTTCAGATTGGAGAAAATTGGCTTGAAGCCCATTAACCCTTGATTATCAAAAGCCCGAAGATTTTTCTCCGGGCTTTTTTTATCTCGTTTGTTGGACCAAATATTTAATATATTCTTCCAAACTTCTTGTTAACATCATGTTTACAGAATGGCGACTCATATTTTTTTGAAGTTTCATAACGTTTCATTTTTGGTTTCTAAGTAGAGAAATTCAAAAGTTGTGCCAATTTCTTTAAAGCCTAATTTTATTCGTTTATTCGCCTTTTTCCTTTCTTATTTTCGATGTTGTTTTTTTGGCTGCCTTCTACGTTTACGGACTTTAGTGTGCTTGTGGTCTTGCTACCTTGCTTTCGGTGCGTTTTGGCTTCTAAAGTCGCCAAAACGCACCGAGCAAGTGTGCCAACCACTGCGCCCAGCTACCGTCCTCCATCGTGGCAGGAAGATCTGTTTTCATTACTCTATTACTTTCCTTGATAGTTGAAGGTAGGAGTGTTCTACTTTTACTTGTTTTCATTCTTTAGGAATGATAAAACAAACACTTTTACATTCGACCTTTAAAAGAAAATGGATTTCCAGCCCGGTGGAAGTGCGTTAGCTAAAGGAAATGAAAAAAGAGAGAACGTTTTTTTTGCGCTGCGACTAGCAGAAGCACGTGCAAAAATAGTGCGTGAACCTTTTTTCATGAGTTTACTATAGCACGTAGACCGTATAGGATGCCAAAAAAAGAATGTTATTTATCTTTTTTTAGTGGTAATCGTTTGAAAATGAAAGGATAAAAAAGTGAAAATAAAGGAAAGGTATAGAAACAAAAAAGTCCCGATGTGTATCGGGACTTTTGCTCCTCCTGCTGGGCTCGAACCAGCGACCCTCTGATTAACAGTCAGATGCTCTAACCAACTGAGCTAAGGAGGAATGTTGTTATTCGCGTTAAGCGTGTGCAAATATAAGTACTCTTTGCGATATAACAAGCGTTTTTTTGAAGTTTTTTTTAAAAATCTTCTTCTCCAATTGTAAATTGATGATTTACAGAACCAAATGAATCGGAACTGTTTTCAGAATTTCCATCTTCATCATCAACTTCAAGTTCATCTGCCGATACAGACGACTGTGGAGCGGTTCTCAAAATGTTCGTTTTAAAAACATTTAGGCGAATTTCTGTACGAATACTTCCGTCTTCATTTAAAAATCCTTTGGAAAAAGGTGTTCCAGATAATTCTACAAGTGTTCCTCTTTTCAAATAATCCACAACTCCCATGTTTCCCCCATCTCTTTTCCAAATGGTGCAATTTATCCAAGTTGTGTTTGTTCGGGATTCTCCAGATCGTTTGTCTCTCCAATTTCGGTTGTGTGCAACAGGGAAATTTATGGCAACTACACCGTTGTCCATTACTTTTGTCACTGCGTCTTTTCCAATGTTTCCAATGAGTTTTGTTTCAAATACCGTAGCCATGTAAGTTAAATTATTATACTAATATAATAAAAAACTGTGCTAACAATAAGAAAATCAACTTATTTTCAAAAAAAGTTCTTAGTAGGGGAAATAATTTTATACTTTAACGCTGTATAGCTTGATGAATGGGGTCTTTCGCTTTATAGTTTGATGATAAAAGCATCTTTAAACCCAAGTGTTTTCAACTCTTTTAAGCGTTCAGTTGCTGCCTCTTTCGTACTGAAATTACCAATAGTATAACGGTATTTGTACTTACTTGTCGTCTCTACTTTTGTGCGAACAACTTCTTGCTTCTTAAAGAATTCGTGTTTGATATCTACTTCGTCGATGCTGGAGTGTACTTGAATGGCGTAGTTTCCTGGTGTTGTTGCATCTTGCTTACGAATGAAGTCGATGGTTGGGTGTTCTCTTTGTACAAAGGTTTTAAAACCGCGATAGATCGCCGAAGCAATGATTTCTTGCCCGTTCATAGTGTTTAAAAAGGTGGCATCTGCAGCGTTGGTCAAAAAACCGCATTCAACCAATACACTCGTCATTCGGGTGTACTTTAATACTTGAATGGAATGGGTTCTGTCTTTTGTTTCTTTTATTCCACGTGAAGTTCGTCCTGCGCGGTTTTTGAACTGATTCTCTATTTCTCGTGCTAGTCCATAACTCTTTTTGTATTCAAAGGAGTGAACATGTGTTTCGGTTCCTTTTACTTTTACATTGTCGTTGCCATTGCAGTGTACGCTTATGAAATAATCAGCGTTATGTTTATTTGCGATTTGAACACGCTCATCTAAAGTCAGGTAAGTGTCATCTTTTCGTGTATAAATGACTTTTACATTCTGCATTAAGTTTTCGATGTAACCACCAAGGTAATTGGAGATCTTTAAATTTAACTCTTTCTCTGTTTCAAATTTAGCATAGGCTGATAAATGACCTGGATCTCTACCACCATGACCAGCATCAATAATCACCGTAATGGTTTTTTGAGAAAAGGAAAACCAACTAAGAAAAAGGAAAACAACCGAAAATAATAAACGCATGCGCCAAAAATAAATAGCTTTTGTCTATGCTTTGCTTTATTAATAGAGTGTTTACTAAATGATAATTGTTGATAACCCTACGATTTAAGTTTTTTTTATCTTTTTTAGTGCTTAGCGACAATAGTTTGTTTTCACATCTTTTTACATTTAAAGGGTCGATTTTATAAACAAAAGGAGCCGTCCAACTTTTGTATATTTCGTATTTTTGTGAAATGGAAAAGCAACAAGAGAAAGTCAAAGTAGCAGTGGTTGAATTTGGTGGAAGTCATGACGAATGTCTCTTGGGTCAAATTCTTGGATTAAAGGAACAGGGGGCATCCGTTTACTTATGCTCAAATCGTAAAATCGTAGATCGAAATCCTTATCTTATGCAGTTTGTCGATGAGGTAAAAACGGTGGAACTTGTTCATAAGGCGCTAGGGGATGTCAAAACAATGTTGAGCATTACGAGATGGTTCCGAAAAAAGGGAATTAAAAAAGTTGTTTTCAATACCGCACAAGGTGGTAATGTTCGTAACTTATGCTTATTATCGACTAAATCAATTGAATTTTACGGAATGATTCACACCATTCGTCTTTTAAGAGACAGCGCCACACAACGTATCATTTCCAAAAAGATCAAAAATTATTTCCTTCTTAATACGACGTTAAAAGATAAATTAGGCCCTGTAGAAGGGTTAAATATTCATACGTTTTATCCTTTAAGTTTTCCTCCTTTTGAAGCCGAAAGGATTAAACCGGAAAATCAAATTTGGATGACGGTTATTGGTGGTATAGAATTTAGAAAAAGAGATTTAAGTGGTTTCCTTGATTTTGCTGAAAATGCAAATGCAAATTGTCGATTTATTTTTTTAGGAAAAAGTGATCTTCAATTGGAGGATGTGGCTTATTTCAATGCAGAGATTGAACAGCGTGGTTTAACAGATAAGATTAAAACGTTTACAGATTTTGTAGATCAAAAAACGTATAACGATTATATAGCAGCAACGGATTTCATTTTGCCACTGATCCATCCCGAAGCACAATGTGCCGAAGAATATTTTGAAGTACAAATTTCGGGAGCTATTAACACGGCATTTGCTTATCATATCCCAATGTTAATTCATGAAGGATATAAAGATTGGGTAGATTTCCAGCAAGGTGTACAATTTTATAATCTCAAAAATTGGAATCTAGCACTAGAAGAGGGGATTCAAAAACGCACACTTTTGGTTCAAGAAATGGAAGCCAACGAAAAATTAAAAGCTGTGAGACAAAACCACGATTTCGCAAAAATCATTTTAGCTTAGCGGATTAAAGTGGTTGTATACCACATTTGCTTTTGCTTTTCCTACGCAGTTTGTCAAAGATGCTAAACTCGCTTCTTTAATTTTATTCGCAGATTTGAAGGTTTGCATTAGTTTTTCATAGGTTTTTGGTCCTATTCCAGGAATTTCTTCAACAATTGAAATTAGACTGCCTTTACTTCTTCGAGATCGGTGATGGGTAATACCAAAGCGATGTGCTTCATTTCGCATGTGTTGAATCACCTTTAAACTTTCCGATCGTTTGTCTAAATATATTGGAAGGGAGTCTCCAGGAAAGAAAATCTCTTCCAACTTTTCAGCAATACTGACAATGGCAACTTTTCCTCTTAAATTCAATTGTTCTAACGCTGCCAAAGCTGAAGAAAGCTGACCTTTACCACCGTCAATGATAATGAGTTGAGGTAGCGATTGGCCTTCGTCTAAAACACGTTTGTAGCGACGGTAAACAACCTCCTCCATAGAAGCAAAGTCATTAGGACCTTCTACTGTTTTTATGTTGAAATGACGATAATCTTTTTTGGAAGGCTTTGCATCTTTGAACACTACACATGCAGAAACCGGAAAGGTTCCGTGAATATTTGAGTTGTCGAAACATTCCATGTGGCGAGGCAATTCTTTAAGGCGAAAGTCCTTCATTATTTGCGTCATAATCCGTTCGTGATTTCGCTCAGGATTTTTTAATGCTTCTTTTTTTAACTGTTCTAAACGGAAGTAAGTGGCATTTTTGACGGAAAGGTCTACTAGTGTTTTTTTATCCCCTTGTTTAGGAAGGGTTAATCGTAAACCAGGAATTTCTAGTTCAAAATCAATGTTACTTAGAATCTCTTTGGACTGGCTTTCATAACGTGTACGCATCTCATTTAACACAAAATGCATGATTTCTCCATCTTCTTGCTGTAAAGGATCTTTTAAACGCGAGGTGTAGGCGTGTACAATTGCTCCATTAACAATATTCAAGAAGTTAATGTAACAATAGTTTTCATCGCGTAACAAAGTTAAAACGTCAACACGGTGTATACTTGGGGAGACAATGGTGCTTTTAGCCTGAAAGCGTTCCAAGGACTCCATTTTTAATTTTATTTCTTGGGCTTGCTCAAATTCAAAACGTTCCGCATGCTGTAACATTTTTTGTTTGAGTAGTTGTACAACTGAAAACGTATGTCCTTTTAGGATCTGTTCAATTTCTGTAATTTGTTGGTCATAATGTGCTTGTTCTTGGTGCTCTTCACAAGGACCTAGGCAATTCCCTAAATGGTATTCCAAACACACTTTATAGTTTGATTGCTCAATTTTTGAGGGATCAAGGTTCAACGAACAGTTGCGTAAGCGATACATTTCGTTGATCAATTCCAACAAAGTATGCATGGCTTTTACATTGGAATAAGGACCAAAATATTTTGATCCATCACGTACCAAGTTACGGGTAGAAAAAACACGGGGAAAAGCTTCCTTTTTGATACATATCCAAGGATAAGTTTTGTCGTCTTTTAATTGGATGTTGTATTTTGGACGGTATTTCTTTATCAGGTTGTTTTCCAGTAATAAAGCGTCGAGTTCCGTGTCAACAACAATGTACTTAATGTCAACAATCTGTCGCACAAGAATCTTTGTTTTGTTGTTGTCAGCGGTTTTATTGAAATAAGAACTGACTCTTTTTTTTAAGTTTTTAGCTTTGCCAACATAAATGATTTCGTCGTTGACATTAAAGTATTGGTAAACGCCAGGTTGATTGGGGAGTGTCTTTAATTTTTGGAGTAAATCTTCGGTCATTCTTTTACCTGTCTTGTCAATAATTCAGTGATTGGTTTCCCTTTGGCAAACGGCATATGAATGCCCAACATTTTAGCAATAGTTGCGGTTAAATCGACTTGATCGTAGGTTTGATTTATGGTTTTACCTGGTGTAAAGTCTGGACCGATAGCTAAAAGAGAAATGTGTGAGCAGCCGTCGCATTTACAACCGTGAGAAATGAATCCGTTTTTATGACCATCTAAGTGTCTGCCATGGTCGTTTGTAATGTAAAGTGCTGTTTGGTTTTTCATCTCAGGATCAGCTTGAATGGCAATCCATAAATCAAGAACCATGGCATCCAATTCTTCAATGGATTGTATGTAACGTTCCCAATTATTTTGGTGTGCCCAAGCGTCTATACCAATTAAATTGATTAATGTAAATGTTGGATTGTGTTCTAAAATGATCTTCTTAAATTCCGGATACATTAGATTATCATTTGGATATCCTTTTCCCGAAGCATTGATGCCGCAATGACTGGATGGTAAATACGTGTTCCACCATTCTTTGTGTTTCGTGTTGTCTAGCATTTGCAGCTTTCCTTTAGATGTCAAAAGCCAAACTTTCTCTTTAGGTAGATTCAACTCTTTACGGGCATATTGAAATAATCCTGGATATTTAGGTAACTCTTTTCCTAAATTAGATATCTTTTGGTGTACACCCGTCAATAAGGCAGTGTGTCCAGAATTGGTTAATGTTTTTCCACCGTTTCTAAAGTCCGTGAAAAAAGTCCCCAACTGACGCATCTCAAACATCTGATGTGGAATATGTTTTCCTGTTGAATCTCCCCAGGTTTCACTCCAACGTGGTCCATCCAATACCAAAATGATATGGTGTTTTGCTTTATAAGGAGAAGCTGTGGGAACTTGTGAATAGGAAAGATTGCTAAAACAAATGCTCCAAATCCAAAATAAAACCACGAACGAAGGGGGTAAAATTTTCATGATACAAATTTAATCAAATGTAAATTAAGAGAAATTTATTGAGTGAAACATATTTGAAGCAAAGGAATGCATTAATTTTGTACCATGAAGTATCTTATTGTTGGATTAGGAAATCCAGGTTCTGAATACGCAGAAACGAGACATAACATCGGATTTAAAGTACTAGATGCCCTTGCAGAGGAACTAAAAGGAAGTTTCAAAACAGGAAAGCTCGCAGATATCGCTGAAGTAAAATATAAAGGACGCATCTTGGTCTTGGTGAAACCAAATACCTACATGAATCTATCGGGTAAAGCAGTCAATTATTGGTTGCAACATGAAAAAATACCGGTGGAAAACATGGTCGTAATCACAGATGATTTAGCATTGCCCTTTGGCAAATTGCGTATGAAAGGAAAAGGTTCGGATGGCGGACATAACGGTTTAAAAGACATTCAAGCGGTTTTAAAAACACAAGAATATACCCGTTTAAGATTCGGTATTGCTGCAAACTTTGGCGAAGGACAACAATCCGATTATGTTCTTGGGAAATGGAGTTCGGAAGAACAAAAAACCTTAACAGAACGCATTGCTGTGGCCAAAGAATTTGCTAAAAGCTACGCCGCTGTTGGACTACAATTGACCATGACCAATTGGAATAACAAATAGAGTTTTTCCCTTCGTATCAATGGATTTATTAAATTTGAATCATCTTAGAAACATATAAAATGAAAAGAACAAAAATTGCTGATGTTTTAGGGCAACCCACGATGGGGGAGACCGTAGTTGTAAAAGGATGGGTAAGAGCCTTCCGTAGTAATCGATTTATTCAATTGAATGACGGTTCAACAATAAATAACATCCAAGCAGTAGTTGACTTTGAACAATTTGACGAGCAATTGTTGAAGAAAGTAACAACAGGTGCCGCTTTATCTCTAAAAGGGAAATTGATTGAATCACAAGGTGCGGGTCAAGCTGTTGAATTACAAGTTGAAGAATTAGTCGTTTTAGGTGAAGCTAACCCAGATGACGTTCAAAAAACGATTCTTCAGCCTAAAAAACATAGCCTGGAATTTTTGCGTGAACAAGCACATTTACGCTTTAGAACCAATCTTTTTGGTGCGGTTTTCCGTGTGCGACATGCCGTTTCATTTGCTATCCATAATTTTTTTAATAGTCGTGGATTCTATTATTTGCACACGCCAATTATTACAGGTTCCGATGCTGAAGGTGCAGGTGAAATGTTCCACGTTACTAATTTTGATTTGAATGCGCTTCCAAAAAACGAAGACGGATCCATCAATTATAAAGAAGATTTCTTTGGAAAAGCTGTGAACCTTACTGTTTCTGGACAATTAGAGGCAGAGTTAGGGGCAACCGCTTTAGGACAAGTATATACATTCGGACCTACATTCCGCGCCGAAAACTCCAATACCTCTCGACACCTCGCTGAGTTTTGGATGGTAGAACCAGAAGTAGCATTCAACGACCTGAATGACAACATGGATTTGGCTGAAGAAATGTTGAAATACATTTGTCAATATGTGATGACAAATTGCGCAGACGACCTCGCGTTTTTGAACGAAAGAGATAAAAACGAACAGTTGACAAAACCAACAGCTGAACGTAATGAAATGACTTTGCTAGAGCGCTTGGAATTCGTGATTAACAACGACTTTAAACGCATTACTTATACAGAAGCAGTGGATATTTTGATGAACTCAAACCACTACAAAAAGAAAAAATTCAAGTACGATGTGAACTGGGGAACAGATTTGCAGTCCGAGCATGAGCGCTATTTGGTAGAAAAAGAATTCAACCGACCAGTGATTATCACGGACTACCCAGCGTCGTTCAAAGCATTCTATATGCGTCGAAATGATCACTCTGAACCAGGGAAAGAAACCGTAGCTGCTATGGACATCTTATTCCCAGGGATAGGGGAAATGGTAGGTGGTTCACAACGTGAGGAGCGCCTAGATGTATTGAAAGAAAAATGCGCCGCTTTCGGAATCGCGGAAGAAGAAATTTGGTGGTATTTGGAAACGCGTAAGTTCGGAACAGTTCCACACGCTGGATTTGGTTTAGGATTTGAACGCATGGTGATGTTTGTGACGGGAATGTCTAATATTCGTGACGTGATTCCTTTCCCTAGAACGCCAGATAACGCAGAGTTTTAAGAAAAACAAACTAAATAGAAAACCCCATTTCGGTCAGATTTGGGGTTTTTTATTCCTTTTTTTTGCGAAGATGAGGTGAATTTGGCAGCTATTTCGGTCTACACGCTTTAGTAAACTTCTGAAAAAAGGTGCGCCTTCGGCTTGCCACGTGCTTCCTCTGGTCGCAGCGGCAAACACGCGCTTACTCCTTTTTCAGTGCGTTTAGCTATCGCACTCCGCCCGAGCTGAAGATCTCTTTTTCATCCATTAATCTTCAAAAATTAACAAATCAATTTTTCAATCCACAAAGCAAATGGATAAGCAACGACAAATCTCCGCATTAAGGATTGCAGTGGTTAGCCCACAGTCCCTCTTCCCCAAGTTTATTTGGGAAAGAGGGGCGAGGACTATGAACGAAAAGCCTGACGCCTCCCCTTTTTTGGGGAGGGGGAATGCCCAAAAGAATAAAACATTTGATTGCACCCCTCTTTTTTCACCCCTCTTCTTCTAAATATTTTAGTTGCTTTTCTTTTTTTTGTAATTCCGGTTTTTTCGATGCTTTCCTTTTTTTCGTTAAACGTTTATTAAATTTTGCTAAAAGGTTTACTAAAAGGAATTAATGTTGCAATTTCGCTGTCGGATTCTTGCAAATACACGGAATTCTTTTATATTTGATATTGGTTTTTCCCTACCGAAAAGCCCATATTTTATAACATTTTCAAAAGTATTATGGCTTTAAAACAGCAACTTACTCAAAAACTAGAACAACGGCTTTCTCCGCAACAAATTCAATTGATGAAACTGTTGCAGGTTCCCACTATGGAGTTAGACCAACGTATTAAACAAGAATTGGAGGAGAATCCAGCGTTGGAGGAAGGAGAGGAATACGATGAAAATGAAGATTTTGACGACGATTTTAACGATGATGATTATAATGAGAATGAAAACGATCTAGACATTAATTTGGAGGATTATTTTGATTCTGATACACCCGATTATAAGACGCAGGTAAATAACCATTCGCGTGATGACGAGGAGCGTGTGATTCCGCTTTCGGGGGAGCAAACTTTTCAAGAGCGGTTAACGGAGCAACTGTATTTGCTAGACATGACTGAAAAACAGTTTATTATTGCCGATACCATCATTGGAAACTTGGATGAGTCGGGGTATATGAACCGAGAATTGGATGCCATAGTTGATGACCTTGCTTTTTCTATCAACGTTATGGTGACGGAAGAAGAAGTGGAAGAGGTGCTAAAAATGGTTCAGGAACTGGAACCCGCAGGTGTTGGAGCGCGCGACTTACAAGAGTGTTTGATCTTGCAATTGAAACGTAATCAAGGTGGAGACATTACAAAATATACAGCGATAAAGATTCTTGAAAATCATTTCGAGGAATTTACCAAAAAACACTATACGCAGATTCAAAAGAAATTGGAAATCGAGGAGGAAGACCTAAAAGATGCCATTGATGCCATCATCAAATTGAATCCAAAACCCGGAGGTTCTATGCGTGAGGCCGCGAAGAATCATCAACAGATTGTTCCCGATTTTATCGTAAATGAATTTGAAGGGCGTGTAGATTTACAATTAAACAGCCGAAATGCTCCCGAGTTAAAGGTGAGTAGAGATTATGAGGTAATGCTTAGAAACTACTCTGAGGGGGCAAAAACGACAAAGTCGGATAAAGAAGCGTTGATGTTTGTAAAGCAAAAGTTGGAAGGCGCAAAATGGTTTATTGATGCCATTAAGCAAAGACAGAATACATTACTTTTGACCATGAATGCGATTTTGCAATACCAGTATAACTTCTTCTTAACGGGAGATGAGACCCATTTAAAACCTATGATTCTGAAGGATATTGCAGATACGGTTGGTTTAGATATTTCAACAATATCAAGGGTTGCAAATAGTAAATATGTGCAAACGAATCACGGTATTTTCCCATTGAAATATTTCTTCTCAGAGTCGTTAAGTACAGATTCAGGAGAAGAAGTGTCCACGCGTGAAGTAAAGAAAATTCTTTCCGAAGCGATTGCAGCTGAGTCGAAACGTAAGCCACTTACAGACGAAAAGTTGGCGGAATTACTTCAGGAAAAAGGCTATAACATTGCCCGAAGAACGGTGGCAAAATACCGTGAGCAATTGAACATTCCGGTTGCTCGCTTACGTAAAGAATTGTAAGATGCAGAAAATTATCGCTCAATTGCTTTCGTGGATCTTTATTCCATTAAACATACCGGTGTTTGTGCTGGCATTTGCCATGTTCATCCCCGCGTCGATTGATTACAAGAGTTTTCAAAATTCCCTGTTTTTACTTGATCCGAAAGCGAAGGTGTATTTTCTGAGTATCTTTTTTATCATTGGGATGATTTTTCCAGCGGTCAGCATTTTGATTATGCGGTGGACAAAAATGATTGAAACGGTAGAAATGGATAACAAAAA
Organism: Taishania sp.; assembly: GCA_030150045.1. Taxonomy (GTDB): domain Bacteria; phylum Bacteroidota; class Bacteroidia; order Flavobacteriales_D; family Crocinitomicaceae; genus Taishania. The sequence goes on along the minus strand of JASLGM010000041.1, from coordinate 8,769 downwards.
AGAGCGATCTTTGCCCTATATTTTAATCGTTATCTATGGATTAGGACTCAGTTTCATGATTTTCAACTTGAACAAAACGGTTTTCGTGTCCGATCATTTTCTTGCGCTTGCTCTAGGCTGTTCCATCGCTTCCATGGTGAACCTAGGAACGAATCGTTTGATTAAGGTAAGTGCGCACGCGACGGGAATCGGTATTGGTCTTGGATTTTTGTTTTCTTATTACATCAATCAACCCATAGGAAATATATGGTTTTTAATAGCTGCAACACTGGTTGGCGCTGCGGTAATTGCTTCCAGAATTATCTTAAATAAACATACGGATTTGGAATTGTTGGTTGGTTTTGTAACTGGATTCGCAATTACCTTTTCATTAGATTTTTTATTAATAAACAACATCATTTAATAATTAGTATGAATAAATTAGCTGCTCTTTTTTTAGGCTTAATTTTTATTGTTTCTGCATGTGGCATGAAAACAGGTCAAGGGATTAACCTTTTTACTATTGATCAAGACAGAGAGTTTGGTGCGCAAGTAGCCAAAGAAATTGATGGAGATCAGAAAAATTATCCGCTTTTGGATTCCACGAAGTACGCATCCGTTTATCAATATATTTATCAGGTGCGTGACAAGATTTTGAATTCTGGAAAGGTACAACACAAAAATGATTTTAGTTGGAGAATTCGTGTGATTAAAAATGACACCACATTAAATGCTTTTTGTACGCCAGGTGGTTATATTTATGTGTATACTGGAATTTTGAAGTATTTGGATTCTGAAGATCAATTTGCAGGAGTGTTAGGACATGAAATTGCACATGCGGATATGCGTCACTCGACCAAGCAAATGACACAAATGTATGGTATTGAAACTTTAGCGAAGATTGTTTTAGGTAAGTACGAAAACCTTGCAATGATTACTTCTTCTTTGGTGGGATTGAAATTCTCTCGTAATCACGAGGCCGAAGCGGATGAAAAATCAGTGCAATATTTGTGTCCAACAGATTACAATGCGGCAGGTGGAGCAGGCTTCTTTGAAAAGATTCAAGCACACGGTGGAGCAGGAACGCCAGAGTTCTTAAGTACACACCCGGATCCAGGAAATAGAATTCAAAGTTATACGTCACACAAACAATCGTATGGTTGTACGGGAAGTCAAACGTATACTTCTGAATATAAAAAGATGGTTAGCAAATTACCTTAATCGAAGCGTTTAGAAAACGTAGAAAAATGAAAGCAAAAAGAACATCACTTGAAGATATCGCCCGCGCAGTTGGGGTGTCTAAAGCTACCGTTTCATTCGTTTTGAATGGGAAAGGCGATGATTTCAATATCAGCAAAGAAAAACAACAGCTGATTAAAGACAAAGCGAAGGAATTGGCTTACGTTCCTAATTTCTTTGCTAAGAGTTTGAGGCAGGGAGAAACGAAAACAGTTGGAGTTGTTGTTTCAGACATTTCTAGCCCGTTTTATGCCGAATTATGTAAAACTATTCAAGAGGAATTACACCAAAAAGGATACAATGTTTTTATCGTGAATACGAATGAAGACAAAGCGCTTGAAATGAATTTGATGCGTGAATTAATCCAACGTTCTATTGATGGAATGATTATTTCTCCAAGTAATAAAATCGATAATCTGATTCCGATTTTGAATGAAACACATATTCCTGTGGTTTTCGCAGATCGTCCTGGAGATGATTTAACAGACTTTGTTGGATTAGATAATTTCGAAGAAGCACGTAAGTTAGTTGGCTACTTTAGAGAGAAACCTAAAAAATTAGCGATTATTGTTAAGAATAATAATATCATCACTACATCTGAGCATCGTTTAAAAGGAGCGGTTCAAGCGTGTGAAGAAATGAATATTCCTTATGAGATTGTGAACCTTTCTTTGGAACAAGAACATGCTAATATTACCATTAAAGCGCTGTTGGATCAACATTGTGATAGCTTTTTAGCGCTTTCCAATGTGGTTGCTTTACGTACCATTGCTGGTTTACGTCATTGCGACGTTCAATTAGGAAAAGATGCACGTTTGATTTGTTTTGATGATTCAGAATTGTTCTCGTTTATTGAGCCTGGAATCACAGCATTAAAACAGCCAACAGCTAATATTGGTAAAAATGCCGTTAATCGTTTATATTCCCGTTTAAAGGAAAATACGCAACCGGGTTTACACGAAGTGTTACACGGAGAGTTGATTGTGCGAGATTCACATTAACGAAATAATTATAAAAAAAGCCAGTGAAATTTTCACTGGCTTTTTTAGTTCAATAATATTCTTTTAGATTGTTTTTGAATAGGTCGTTTGCGTATTTTCTTTTAGATAAGGATCTATGGTCATGGCCACATTTCTAACAAAATTCTTTCCTTTATCTAAAACTTTTAAGTGTTTGTCTTGCACAAGTATCATTTCATCTTTAAGCAATTCTTCGAACATTTCGTGTTGTGTTGGATTGATCAAGTCGAGGGAAAAGGTTTGTGTTTCGAAAAGACACATTAAATCCAGAATCATCTGACGCAACAAGAGGTCTTTTTCACTTAAAAGATGTCCTTTCACGATGGGCCATTCTCCTCTTGCAATGGATTCCATATATACTTTTAAGCTTTTCTCATTTTGACCAAATGCGGTCCATGTATCCGAAATGGAAGACATACCCAAACCAACCATCAATTTTGTATTGGCTATTGTATAGCCCATAAAATTACGATGCAAATTTCCATTTTCTAAAGCTTTAGCCATGCTGTCTTCTGGCAACGCAAAATGATCCATTCCAATAGAAATGTATCCGTTTTCCAAAAGTGTTTTTCTTGCATATAATAGCATTTTTAGCTTTAATTCTGCGGTAGGAAGGTCGTTTTCATCAAAACCTCGTTGTCCTAATCCTTTAATCCATGGCACGTGCGCATAAGAATAAAAGGCAATTCGATGCGGTTTCAATTCCAGTGTTTTTTCTAAAGTATATTTTAGATCTTCAAAAGATTGGAAAGGTAGACCATAAACAAGGTCTTGCGAAATACTGGTATATCCTTCTTTTAAAGCCCAATTGTGCACCTGTTCCACTTGTTCGTAGGTTTGCATGCGGTGGATGGCTTTTTGTACTTCTAAGTTATAATCTTGTACTCCTATGCTTAAGCGTTGAAAACCTAGTTCCCGCAATGTTTGTAAGTGCTTGATGCTTGTGCTATCTGGATGACCTTCAAAGCTACCTTCGAAATCTGTAGTTCGTTCGACATCGGCATATATTTCCTTTAGTAAATAGGAAAGATTTTCGGGTTGGAAAAATGTTGGTGTTCCTCCGCCTAAATGCAATTCTCTTAATTTGGGTTTACCACCATTTGTTTCTTTGAAAAGAGCGACATACATTTTCCATTCTGTAACTACAGCTTCAAGATAAGGTATTTCTTGTTCATGTCTTTTGGTGATGTGTTTGTGACATGCACAAAAAGTACATAGCGATTCGCAGAAGGGCAAGTGAATATAAAGTGCAATTCCTTCTTCTTTATTTGATGATTGAAATTGGAATTTTACATTTTCTTTCCACGCTTCGATAGTGAACATATCTTGCTTCCAATTCGGAACCGTTGGGTAAGAGGTATACCTTGGTCCTTGAATATTATATTTATTAACTAAATCTGCAACCATAGCGCAAAGTTGCCGTTATTTCCGCGCTAAAAAAATGACTTCAATCAGTATCTAATCGCATTTTCGACCTCCAGAGAGACTTTTTTGTACAAACAATTACAACCTAGTCTTTTTCTTGTTATCATTCGTTAAAAGCTATTAAATTTCACGTTTCTTATCATTTGTTAAGTGGAAAAGGACAGATAGATCCGTAACTTGTAGACATCAAAAAAGCACACCCATTATTAACTAAAAATAGAAGTATTATGAGTTTTAAAAATGTCACCGTTGCAGGAAGTGGAGTTTTAGGTTATCAAATTGCTTTTCAAGCAGCTTTCCACGGTTTTAATGTTACTGTTTACGACATCAATGATGAAGTATTAGAAGTTGCTAAAGGTAAGTTTGATGAAATGTGTGGACACTTCAAAGCAGATTTGAATGCTGTTGATGCCGATTTACAAGCTTCCAAAACACGATTAACGTATACCTCTGATTTGGCTGATGCCATTAAAGATGCTGATTTATTGATTGAAGCTGTTCCCGAAAATCCGCAAATTAAAATTGATTTCTACGAGAAGATTGCAAAATTGGCTCCTGAAAAAACGGTTTTTGCAACCAACTCCTCAACTTTGTTGCCAAGTCAATTTGCAGCATACACAGGTAGACCAGCCAAATTTCTTTCCTTACACTTTGCCAACCAAATATGGAAACACAATACTGCTGAAATTATGGGCCATTCGGGAACCGACCAAAAATATTACGACCAAGTAGTGGAATTTGCGAAACAGATTGGTATGGTTGCCTTGCCATTACATAAAGAACAACCTGGATATATCTTAAATTCACTGTTAGTTCCCTTGTTGAATGCCGCAACCGATTTGTTGGTGAAAGGCGTTGCTGATGCTCCGACTATTGACAAAACATGGATGTTAGCAACGGGCGCACCGATGGGACCATGCGCGATTCTTGACGTTGTCGGAATTACGACAGCATATAACATCAATCAGATGGCTGCAGCTAAAACTAAAGATCCTTTAAAAATCGAAACGGTTGCTTACTTTAAAGAGCACTTTATTGATCAAAATAAATTAGGTGTTGCCACAGGTGAAGGATTTTATACCTATCCTAATCCAGCATATTTGGACAAGGATTTCTTAAAATAATCATCTCTTAAATTAGGAAAAAACGGAGGGCTTGCTCTCTGTTTTTTTTGTGTAAAACATGGTCGAAACAAGGCGGATTCACAAATTTCTCATGGTTTTTATTTTTGAAAATCGATTTTCAGCCAGGGCGGATGGCGATAGCTCAACACGGCGGAAAAGTAGTGAACCTATTTTTGCTGTTGCGACCACCGGAAGCAGACGGCAAAGATTTAGCGTGAACACTTTTCAGTGTGTTTACTAAAGCCTGTAGACCGTTTAGGCTGCCTCATCTTTTTTATTTTCCCCTGATTTTCTTACCGTTTTCCCTAACATTTGCCTGTCGATTTCCGTATTCATTTTCGTTTTACTTCGCGTAATTGGACAGGGTTTAAAGTGTATCTTTGTGGAATAATTTGAAGAATATGCATACGTCGAAGGATCCGTTACACGGGAAGAAATTGGTTGATATTTTGGAGGAGTTGGTTGAATATTATGAAGGTTTTGAGGAGCTCGGATACCAAATCAATATTCGTTGTTTTACACATGATCCGAGTATCAATTCGTCATTGAAGTTTTTGCGTCGTACACCTTGGGCGCGTGATAAAGTGGAGAGTTTGTACCTATATGTTCTGCGCCAAAAAGCCAAAGCTGCACGTCAAAACCCATCCGCTGAATAGACTGCTGTTTACCCGTAATCGCATTTAATATCGTGTGTTTTCATTGATTTATGCGATATTTATCTACTTGTGTTAGATTTCAGTAAGATTATTCCTTTCCTTTTTTTAGCAGCCTTAACGGTATACGCGCTTTAGTCTCCTCCGCAAAAAGCGTTCACGTATTGCTTGCCCCGAGCTTCCGCTGGTCGCTGCGACAAACAAACGTTCACCTTCCTTTTTTCGTTCGTAGAGCTATTGCGCTCCTCTCGGGCTGAGGGTTTGATTTGAAAATTTTACAATTAATTATTCTTCTTAAAATTCTCGGCTTGCTCCAAAACATTCTTGTATACATCTTCTTGCGTGATTGGAGGGTAGCCGTATTCGTGTAACTTCACGATGATATCCATCTTAAGTTTGGCTTTGATGTCATCACGTGTGTTCCAATCTGGGTATTTAGCAGTGTTGTCTACAATCTTTTTTATTTCACGAGCTAGTTCAAGCATTTTATCATGATCAAATTCAAATCCATATTGATTACAAATCATATCAAGAATATCATAAAAAGCTTTTTCTTCATAATCAATACCTAAATCTGTAAAAGAATCAATTTCAGTACGTAGTTTTATTATCAAATTCAACATTTGCTCTGCTGTATCAAACTGTATTCCCTCATAATCTAAGATATCTCCTTCGCTTCGTTCGTTATATCTATTGATAATAGATTGTAAACGGACCGAGAACTCTTGTCCTTTTACTTTATTTACTTTTTTAAAATCATTGATTGTTTGTTTTAATAAACGCTCTAAAATTTTAATTTTAGTATTGGGTAATTCTAGGTTTGAGATTTTCTCTATGAACTTATCGTTGAATAAATCAATGGCATTTGCTTTATTATCATCCAATTTAAAGATTTCCTCAACTCCTTCTGAAATGATAGCCTCCTCTACCAAGCGAGCTACCTTCTCATTCATTTGCGCTGTATCTGGCGCTTCCCCTTTGGTTAATTTAACTACAATAGATTTCACCGCAAAATAGAAATGAATTTCATCTACTTCTTTATAAGTAAACAATTCTGAACCACTTACCAAATTATAGGAAGATTTCAGTTTTTTGGTTACATTGACAAAGAATTTTTCAGAATCTTCTGTCTTTAAAACTATTTCAGAAGCACGATTTAAACAACTCAACCGCTCTACAGGTGTTCCGTTGTAATATAAACTTGAATCAAATTGATTAAAAAACTGACGCAGCAAATCTACTTGATCACGAACAATAATTTCAGCTTGGTCTATGTCCTCAAAATCATCATCAGCTGTTTGATTATTAAACAATCCTAAGGCGTGATTCAAATTCTTTTTAATCCCAATATAATCCACTACTAAACCACGGTCTTTCCCTTGGTACTTTCTATTTACACGAGATATTGTTTGAATTAAATTATGTGTTTGCAAGGGTTTATCAATGTACATCGTATCTAAAAATGGCACATCAAATCCGGTTAACCACATATCAACAACAATAGCTATTTTAAAATTAGACTTCACTTGTTTAAACTGACGGTCTAATTCTTTTCTGTCTTCTTTGTTACCTAATAAATTCCATAATGCCTCTTCATCATCTTTGTTGCGCGTTATAATTAACTTCACTCGCTCTATTGGTTTGATCTCCTTTTGCTCGCGCTCTGATAAACCATTAGGCAACATAAGCTCTCCCCAATCTGGACGCAAGGCTAAGATCTCTTGATATAACTTATAAGCGATTCCACGAGAAGCACATACAAACATCACTTTACCAGCAACAGTTGCATTTTCTTTTAAACGATTTTCATAATGCGCTATAAAATCCTTGGCAATCGCTTTAATACGATCTATATCACCTAAAACTACTTCCATTTTTGCAATGGCTTTTTGACTTGCTTCTACGTGATACTCTGATGCACCATCTGCAACTGCATTTTCATAATAGCGTTCAATTTCTTGAACTTTATTATAATCTAAATTTACTTTTGCAGCTCTACCTTCATATACCAAACGAACGGTAATTTCATCGTTTACTGACTCAAACATAGTATATTGATCTACCACATCTCCAAATACCTCTAAGGTCTTGTCAATAGGTGTACCTGTAAACCCAACATACGTAGCATTAGGTAAGGAATCATGTAAATATTTTGCAAAACCATAAGACTTAGTAACCCCTTTTTCATCATCAATTTTAATCTTTAAATCTAAATTAACTTGTGAGCGATGGGCCTCATCTGAAATACAAATGATGTTCGTTCTATCGGAAAGAATTTCATCGTCTTCCGCAAACTTTTGAACCGTTGTTAAATACACACCGCCACTTTCAATACCTCGCAAACGATCTCTTAAATCGGCTCTTGATTCGATATTAATGATGTTTTCATCGCCAATAAATTTTTTGGCATTTGTAAAATCCTTTGATAATTGGTCATCTAAATCTGTACGATCTGAAATAATGATAATCGTAGGACTAGAAAATTCTGTAGAACGCATCAATAAACGCGACAAATACAGCATCGTATAACTCTTCCCACAACCTGTTGCTCCAAAATAAGTTCCGCCTTTTCCGTCGCCTTCAGGTTTGCGATGTTTTAAGATATTTTGATACAATTTATTCGAAGCATAATACTGCGGATAACGTGTCAAAATTTTGAGTTCGTGTTTCGAATTGTCAGGAAACAAAACAAAATTGTGAATAATATCTACCAATCTGTTTTGATTCAGCATTCCGTGAACGATTGATGTTGTGGTTTCAATCCCCGATAAAGCTTTTTTCTCTTCACCTGTAATTTTATTCCAACCGTAAAAGAATTCATAAGAAGAAAACACAGTCCCTGCTTTGTTATTCACCCCATCGCTGATAATACAAAACACATTGTATTTCATCAATTCAGGAATATCTCGGCGGTAGCGATTGGTCAATTGCTTATAGGCATTGTGAATGGTTATTTCCTCTTCGATAGCTGTCTTAAATTCAAAAACGACAACAGGTATTCCATTGATATATAAAATCAAATCAGGAATACGCAGTTCCGAACCTTGAATTTCTAGTTGATTGACAATTTTGAAATCATTTGCTTTTACATGATCAGTATCAATATAACGTATATGTAAATCTTTCTTGTTTGGATTGTTTCTTTTAAAAATCAAACCATCTGCTAATAACTTACAGATGTACTTATTTGATTCATATAGGTTAGACGCAGATTGAAAAGCAAGTTCATTAATAATACTTTCCAATTCTACTTCTTCCAAATCTGTATAACGAGCCAACAAAAAAGTACGCAATTCTTCTTTTAGCAGTACTTCTTGATTAGAAGTTCTC
>JASLGM010000044.1 GCA_030150045.1 Taishania sp. | reverse complement strand
AATAACTAAGCTTTCGTCTTGACGGTGAAGAATATAAAAAATGATAACCTACGAATAAATGGGCGATCAGCTAACATGTGTTTGGAAAAATAGCTGGTAAGGTGAAAATATCAAGTTTATTCCTTTTAACCCGCAACAGCCAATTACATTGACTTTTTTCCTTAAATTTATTCAATGAATTGGCTTTCGCTTACTGTGTCGCTAAATTGAAGTTTTGGCTTTCTAATCCGCCACTGAAGCCAGGTCCCGAAACGTTATAGTGCATTCTAAAAGACAGACAACGTATGACAAAAATAAAACATATCGTATTAACAATCTTGACATTTACGCTACTGACAAGTTGCGACTTCATTAAAAACACCTTTACCTATGAGGACAAAACAAAAGAGTTGGTTGATTATTTATTAAAGGAAGACTACAATAAATGTGTTGACCTTTTCGCAATGGAACACGAAATGGCAAAAAATACCAACATTGACACAATGAAAATGGGGTTAGCCAATTTCAGACAATTGATAGTGAATAATTGGGGAACAGAATTAGAATATTCTTTTATGAAATCAGAAAAGAAGTTCTCAACTGTTGAAGCCGACAACACACCGCCAAACACGACACTTGTTTTAGTTGAGTTTAATAACCAAAAAGACTTTGGTGTTCTTCAAGTTCTCTTTGACGACACTACTAAAAAAATATTGAATATAAAGACACTTGACGTTAAAGCACCAATTCCGACAATGACATATTTTTGGCTTTTCGGACTTCTTGCCATTTGTATTCCAATATTCAACATTTATGTAATCAGACAAATAAAACGTAGCGCCCTTAAAAAGAAATGGCTAAAATATATTGCTGTTATTTTTCTGAATACACCTGCAATAACTTATGCCGCTGTAAACGGACTATCCTTTAAACTTATAGATCTTCAAATTCTATTTGGTGTAAGTTTTGGTTATATGGGTTACCTAAATTCCTATTGGACATTTGGAATTCCACTTGGCGGACTTTATTGGTTTTGGAAACTTAGACAACAAAAAAATGAAGTTATTGAAACTGAAATAGCGACTGACAATGAAAAACCAACGACAGAATAGAAGCACTAGTGGTAACATGGACTTATCAAAATAGCGAGTTAATGCTAAAGCCTAAGTGACGATCTTCTATTCAGTAAAATGCAGTTTTCCTTATAAATTGATTTCTCACTGATGAAAAGCTACTGATCTTGAATTTTAAGAAAATAGCTTTAGCACCAAAATCTATGCGCTAAGGATAGCAGCGGCATCCTTTTTTCCCAACTGCTGTTGGGGAAAAAGATACAGCGGATAGCCTGCACCCCAAAGGATTTTGGGGAGAGCGCCCTACTTTTTTATCTTTGCTTTTTCGCGTTTCTGGGCTTCGGATTTTTGAAGTAGCGCACAGAGGGGTAGAGGCATAAAGGGAGGAAGTAGCAAAAAGGGGGGAATTAAGTGCTTTTTTTTGTGGAAACGGGACTTGAACTCCGTATTTCCTTGCACATTCCTAAACGTTTTTTAAATTTGCTACTATGGAAAAAAATGTACCCTATACTCCAGAGAATAAAGTGCGAATTGTTACGGCAGCTGCCTTATTTGATGGTCATGATGCCGCGATTAATATTATGCGTCGCATTATTCAAACAACGGGATGTGAAGTCATCCATCTAGGACACGATAAATCGGTAGAAGATGTGGTGAACACGGCGATACAAGAGGATGCAAACGCAATTGCAATGACGTCGTATCAAGGTGGACACAATGAGTACTTTAAATATATGTATGACCTTTTGAATGAAAAAGGGGCAGGTCACATCCGCATCGTTGGTGGAGGTGGAGGAGTAATTCTTCCAACTGAAATCAAGGATTTGATGGATTATGGAATCACACGTATTTATTCTCCTGATGATGGTCGTGAGCTTGGTTTACAAGGAATGATCAATGATATGGTTCAAAAATCGGATTATCCAACACCCGATTTGGAACTGCCAGCAGGCAAAGACGTTTACCAATCTTTGAAAGATAAAGACATTACAACGATTTCTCGTTTGATTTCTTTGGCTGAAAATAGAGAAGAAGACTTTTTGAAAATTTTTGATTTCGAGAAGGTAACAAATAAAAATACCCCTGTTTTAGGAATTACGGGAACAGGAGGGGCAGGGAAATCATCTATGGTTGACGAATTAGTACGTCGTTTCTTGATTGATTTTCCAGAGAAAAATATTGCTTTGGTTTCTGTCGATCCGTCGAAGAAACGTACAGGTGGTGCTTTGTTAGGTGATCGTATTCGTATGAACTCAATCAACAATTCTCGTGTTTACATGCGTTCGTTGGCTACACGTCAATCGAATTTAGCATTGTCAAAATACGTAGAAGAAGCTTTACAAGTGTTAAAGGCTGCGGAATACGATTTGATTATCCTAGAAACTTCTGGAATTGGCCAGTCGGATACAGAAATTTTAGATCATTCGGATGCTTCTTTGTACATCATGACGCCAGAATTTGGTGCCGCTACACAGTTAGAGAAAATCGATATGTTGGATTTCGCTGATCTTGTTGCAATTAACAAATTTGACAAACGTGGCGCTTTAGATGCTTTGCGCGATGTGAAAAAACAATACCAACGTAATCACAATCTTTGGGATGTAAATCCAGATGAGATGCCTGTTTTTGGAACAATCGCTTCGCAGTTTAACGATCCAGGGACAAACCAATTGTATAAAGCAATCATGGATAAAGTGGTCGAAATTACAGGGGCTGATTTAAAGTCTAATTTCGAAATCACTAAAGAAATGAGTGAGAAAATCTTCGTTATTCCACCGTCGAGAACACGTTACTTGTCCGAGATTGCAGAAAATAATAGAGGATATGACGCAAAAGTAATTGCGCAAAAAGAAGTAGCACAAAAACTGTTTGGTTTCTATAAAACAATAGAAACGATTTCAGGAAAAATGCCGACGATTACGCAACATGGAATTGAATTGACAGGAAATGAAAATCCTGAATTATCTAAAGTGTTGTTAGCTGAATTTGATAAATTCAAACGTAACCTAGATCCGTTCAATTGGGAAGTAATAACCACTTGGGATGTTAAGGTGAATAAATACAAAAGTCCGGTTTACTCATTCATGGTGCGTGACAAGGAAATTAAGATCCAAACGCATTCTGAATCATTATCCCACTTACAAATTCCAAAAGTAGCATTGCCCAAATACGAAGCTTGGGGAGATATTTTACGTTGGGTGTTGCAAGAAAATGTGCCAGGAGAATTCCCTTTTACATCAGGATTATATCCGTTCAAACGTGAAGGAGAAGATCCAACACGTATGTTTGCAGGAGAAGGAGGACCAGAGCGCACCAACCGACGTTTCCACTACGTTTCTAAAGGAATGCCAGCAAAACGATTGTCAACTGCATTTGACTCGGTTACCTTATATGGAAATGATCCAGGACACCGCCCAGATATTTACGGAAAAATTGGAAATGCCGGTGTTTCTATTTGTTGCCTAGACGACGCGAAAAAATTATATTCAGGTTTCGACCTTTCGCATGCAGCAACTTCAGTTTCCATGACCATCAACGGACCAGCTCCAATGTTACTTGGTTTCTTTATGAATGCTGCCATTGATCAAAACTGCGAGAAATACATTAAAGCAAATGGACTCGAAGCTGAAATTGAAGCGAAAATTGCGGCTATCTATAAAGAAAAAGGTGTAGAACGTCCACGTTACAATGGCGAATTACCAGAAGGAAATGACGGCCTGGGATTGATGCTTTTAGGCGTTACGGGAGATCAAGTTCTACCCGCAGATGTATATGCAGAAATCAAACAGAATACCTTGTCACAAGTGCGTGGAACCGTACAAGCTGACATCTTGAAAGAAGATCAAGCACAAAACACATGTATTTTCTCTACTGAATTTGCTTTGCGTTTAATGGGTGACGTACAAGAGTACTTCATTAACAAAAACGTGCGTAACTTCTATTCTGTTTCCATCTCAGGTTACCACATTGCTGAGGCAGGAGCAAACCCGATTACCCAATTGGCATTTACCTTAGCAAACGGATTCACTTATGTGGAATACTACCTTTCCAGAGGGATGGACATCAATGCTTTTGGACCCAATTTATCGTTCTTCTTCTCTAACGGAATTGACCCTGAATACGCTGTAATCGGACGTGTTGCAAGAAGAATTTGGGCTAAAGCCTTGAAAAACAAATACGGAGCAAATGAGCGTGCACAAATGTTAAAATACCACATTCAAACATCTGGACGTTCACTTCACGCACAAGAAATTGACTTCAACGATATCCGCACAACTTTACAAGCTTTGTATGCAATTTACGATAACTGTAACTCCTTGCATACCAATGCTTATGATGAGGCGATTACCACTCCGACAGAAGAGTCTGTACGCAGAGCAATGGCCATTCAGTTGATTATCAACAAAGAATTAGGATTAGCGAAAAACGAAAATCCAATTCAAGGAGCGTTTATTATCGAACAATTGACGGACTTGGTTGAAGAAGCCGTTTTAGCTGAATTCGACCGTATTACAGAACGTGGAGGTGTACTTGGTGCTATGGAAACTATGTATCAACGTTCCAAAATTCAAGAAGAATCCCTGTATTACGAAACCTTGAAGCACAACGGAGAATTCCCGATTATCGGAGTAAATACCTTCTTGAGTTCTTCCGGTTCAAAAACAGTTGTTCCAGCAGAAGTAATTCGCGCGACAGAAGAGGAAAAACAATTCCAAATCTTCACAAAAGAAAACTTAAACAAAGGAAACGAATCGCAAGTGAATGCAGCGTTAGAAGCGGCACAAACAGCGGCCATCAATAACAAAAACATCTTTGAGGTGTTAATGGAAGCCACCAAAGTTTGTTCCTTGGGACAAATCACTTCAGCTCTTTTTGAAGTAGGAGGGCAGTACCGCAGAAACATGTAATCTAGCGAACACATAGATTTCATAAACAAAATAACAATCCCTGCACGCAAGTGTAGGGATTTTTTTTGGCAGCCATTTGGGTCTACGCGCTTTAGGTTATTCGCGCAACGTAAGTACAGCATGTTGTGCCAACGAGCTTCCTTTGGTCGCTATTACCACAACGCTTTACTAACGTCGCACCACATAACGCTACCGCGCTCCGCCCCGGCTGGGGTTAAATCCTTTTGAAAATCAGATGTTTATTTTTGAAGTTTCATTTCCACTTTAATTTTCTTTTAGTATTTCAATTATGTTTTGCAAAGCTTCTTTAGCTTCTTGCATTACAGGAAGTAAAGGCCAAATATGAGGCATTCCTCTTCCAATAATGGAATGACATCTAACTTGTTGTTGATTCATTTTTTCGGAAAGAAGCATTCCATCTGGGAAGCAAATATCATTTTCGGAAAGGAATAAATAAGTTTCAGGAAACCCTTTAAAATCTCCATACAAAGGAGAAATACGTTCGTCTTTAATATCAATATTACCTGCTACCATTTTTTTTGCGCTCAACACTCCTTCTCTCCCCAGTATAGGATCAGTTTTGTCCAGCGGCAATATTGCAGGATTTTCAAACGAAGCATCCGCTACAGGAGAAATTAAAAGTAGACGCCTTGGAAGAGCAAAACCGTTTTTAATTAGGCGTTGAGTTAAACTTAAAACCAAATTTCCTCCTGCAGAATCTCCCATAATTGAAATTTCATGCGCTTCAAATTTTCCCAAAGCATGTTCATAAATAGCATCAATATTTTGGAAAATCTCTGTCAATTTATTCTCAGGTGCTTTGGGATAATTGCATAACCAAAGGGTTTGGTCTGTCTTATGATATATTTTTTTCATTGTATCCCAATGATGTTGAGATGGTCCAGAAATGAAAGCACCTCCATGAATAAAAATCACCAATTGTTTAGATTTTTTTTTGCTTCTTATTTCTGTCACCATTGAATCTAAAATTGCAAAACGATGGACAAGGGGCGAAGATGAATAAAAACGGGAAGGAAAGAAAACATCCTCCTTTCGAATTTTTTTATAATCAATCGGATCCGTACTAAAACTTTTTTTTATTCCCTTTAGTTTTAAGGCTAGATGCAGCAGCTTGAAGGTAAAACTCGTTTTCATAGAGTAGTATTACTTGTGACAAATAAATATAATATTTAATAAAACAATATTCCCGTGTTAGAACAATTATATCACTGTTGTTTTAACAAAATAATCGGTTAGATTTCCACCACAAATCAACCAGTTTTCCCTCATTTAGCATTAATGAAATTGAGATTAATAAGTTTTTTATTAATTTAAACACTTTATTTTAAGCCAATTCATACGTTGTTAAACAATAGGTAATAAAATAAAAACAAGTATTTCACTGAAAGAGGGAATAATAAACTACGCAAAAGAAAACAAAGATGAGTAAAAAGCTAGCGGTCAAATTATTTTTAAAAAATCCATTTGCTGTAATAATAGAAGGTGTAAGAATACGTGAACAGCATTATTTCAAACAAAAGATTCAGGCAGAATACAACATCAATCAACTACCTACAGTCGATTTGTTGGACCTTTTTCCGAATTTAGAGGAAGACGTGAATTACTATAGCTTTCTAGGTGGAACATCATTGATTACTGATTTTGTACTGCTAAAAGGGTTAGCAAAACGCTTTGAAACTTGCGCCTATTTAGAAATAGGAAGTTGGAGAGGCGAAAGCATCGCCAATGTGAATGATGTTACCACCGATTGTACTTCACTTACTTTGTCAGCCAACGACATGAGGGAAATGAATTTTGGCGATCCTTTTATCAAGGTACACGGTATTTTCTCCAATCACATTGATACCATACATCGTGTTGAGGCCAATTCACACAACTACGATTTTGGTCAACTAAATAAAAAATTCGACCTCATTTTCGTCGACGGCGATCATTCCTATAAAGGAGTCGTGAATGACACCAAAAAAGTTTGGCCACTTTTAAAAAATGGAAAATCAATTATTGTATGGCACGACTACGGTTTTGGCACCGAAGACACACGTTATACCACTTTGAAAGGCATTCTTGACGGAATTCCTAAAGAAAAACACAAACATCTATATCACGTTTCCAATACCATGTGCGCCATTTATATGGAAGATATGGAATTGAAAACTCAATTTACACGTTTCCCAAGTTTTCCCAATAAACGCTTCTCATTACGTGTAAAAGCCGAGAAAATATAACCAATAAATAAAATTTGTCCCTGCTCCTAAGTGTGGGGATTTTTTGGCAGCCATTTGGGTCTACGTGCTTTAGGTTATTCGCGCAACGTAAGTAGAGCATGTTGTGCCAACGAGCTTCCGTTGGTCGCTATTTCCACAACGCTTTACTAACGTTGCGCCACATAACGCTACCGACGCTCCGCCCCGGCTGGAAAAGTATCTTGATAATTAATAAAATATTTTCAATCAGCGGAGTAGAATAAAGTAAATTACAAGCAAATAGCGCTTCCGTTTATTCGTTTTTTTGTAGATTTACCATGCTCTGAAAATTGTAAGAAAGGGGGAATTTCTTTTTTTGAAGCATTATACTTAATCAGCATGTACAGACGAATTAAACTCTTATACATTATTTACAATCTTTTTAATAGAAAAAGATTAGCGCATAATTTACCCATGTATAAAACACTTGGAATGAAAAAGTTCTATTTTTCACCCGTTTCAAGTAAAGATTTTGAGAATATAGATCCCAATGTTTTGAAACCGGATCTATCTATTCCTGTAATTTCGGAAACATCTTTGTTTCCAAAATTAGACGAAGCATCTCAAAAAAGTGTTTTAGATTTTAACAAAGAAGGTTACGCTATTTTAAATCAATACATAGATTCCACAACCGTTGATAATATCAATGCTGAAATTGAATCCTTGTTGGAAACGAACACCGTGAAATATACTTATGGAAATAAGATCATGTTCGCCATTCGTAAATCCGCATCATTAAGAAAAGTAGGCGATAATCCTGAACTGGTAGAACTACTTTCTTCCATTATGAAAGCCAAAGTAAGATTGTTTCAAAGCATTAATTTTAAAACAGGAAGCGAGCAAGATACCCATTCAGATAGTATTCACATGACTACTTTTCCTTTAGGTGGTATTTTTGGTGTTTGGATTGCATTAGAAGACATAGATGAAGACAATGGACCTTTGCATTACTATCCAGAAAGTCATAAGCTACCTTATTATTTGAATAAAGAGTACAATAATGAAGGGAATTTCTTTTTAACAGGAAAAGAAAAATATACGCAATATGAAAAAATGATTCAAGATAAAATTGCACAACAACCATTAACAAAGAAAATATTCACAGCAAAAAAAGGTGACGTTTTGATTTGGCATGCAAATCTTTTTCATGGTGGAGAACCACATGTAAACAAAGAAAAAGGGCGAAGAAGTATGGTGTTTCACTATTTCGCTACCGATAGAATTTGCTATCATGAAATAACACAAAGACCAGCTCTGATTGATTAACTTTTTTTTGTGCGTATAGACGTACAGATAGGAAAGTTTTTATGATTTTCATCATGATTTGATTACCAGCTAGGGCGTATGGCGATAGCTATACGAATAGTAAAAGCTGTGAACACTCGCTTACAACCGCGACCAAAGGAAGCGCGTTGTAAGCAGTTCGTGAACGCATTTACTAAAGTTTACTAAAGCCAGAAGACCGTAAAGCTGCCAAATAAAAACGTTAAAAAAAACACATAATCTTTTGTTTTCGAAAATTTAGATTAGATTAACGGAAAATATTCACGGATATATTAATTTTAACCTAGTTATACTATGAAAAAGAAAGCAATTGCTCTGTCGATGTTGTTTGCAACGTCGATATTGTTCGTCTCATGTATGAGTGAGCACAAAAATCAAGAAGATTTAGACTATGAAATTGAGGATGTTAACTTGAATATTCTTGATGAAGAAAATAAAGCCGAAAGTACAACTACAAAAGTAGAAAGTGATTCAGATTGGGATGTGTATTTGAGTGAATATGAGCAGTTTATTGATAAATATGTTGATATGCTTAAAAAGGCAAAAACAGGTGATATTTCTGCAATTTCGGATTATTCTACGTATTTGGAAAAAGCGAATAATTTACAATTAAAAATGAGTGAGGCTAAAAGTCAGCTTACGACTGCGCAGCTGGATCGTTTTGTGAAGTTGCAAAATAAGTTGACGAATGCTGTATCTTCATTGTATTAACATTTGATTTGATTTCATAATGCCTCAACACTTGAATGTATTGAGGCATTTCATTTTGGGATTTTCAGACTGGGATTGAATAGCTTGAGGTTATTTTTTTGGTATATAGAAAAAACGTTTAATTACAGACTTATTTTAGAAAAATCAATAAATTAGTTGAAAACATCAGCGAAGCAATTATGAGGAAAACGGATTTGTACGAAGTGACCATAAAGACATTAGGATTTTATATGTTGTCTTTATTTTTTATTAGGGTTGTATCCGTGATTTATTATCTCTTGTTTTTTTTTTCGGAAGGCAAGGAAAAAGAATATAGTCTTGAAGGTTATGCTTCTTACTATTATTTAGAGTTGGTTAGTTTAGGGTTTTTGACCTTTGGAGCTTGGTTTTTTCTTTTTAAAACAAAGTGGATACTCAAAAAAGTGTGTGTTCCAGAGGAATTTCATGAAAGCATTCAATTTACTTTGGATAAGCAGAAAATAATGGAGTTAGCGATCAAAGTGATTGCACTAGTACTAATTATTTGGAGCGTTCCCGTATTTATTATGAATCTGCAAGTTTTCCTTGTTAAAGGAATGGTCTTAGCTGATTTATTTAAAGATTTCAATTTCAATTTGATGATTAGTGGAATGAAAATCATTATTGGAATTCTTCTACTCTTTTTTTCACAACATCTACTTCATTTTTTAATGCCTGAACACAAGGAAGGAATAGAAGAATAGACGATTAATTACTTCTTAAATAGAAAAGTAAATCCTTTTGAAGCTGCAAGATGGAAAATTGTAGCATGATTTTCTTCAGGTAAATAATCAAAATGAATTCGATTTGAATGGTCTGCTTTTTCCAGTAATATTTTTGAAAGTAGTTCGGCATCTTCTTCCATGATTCTTGGTTTTTGTGATGGAGTTTGCCCCTCTTTTCCAACGGCGATATATATGTTTTTATTTTTAATTTGAGGAAAAGTTAAATTCAAAATACTGCCGTCATTCCACCAAATACTTGGACTTATGATACCGTAATTGTCAAACATATATGGTTTTGTCATCAAAATTTCAGAGATCAATAATCCGCCTAAAGATTGACCAATGATTGTGTTAGAACCTGAAGTTTTGTATTTTTTTGAGATAAAGGGCTGAAGTTCTTTTTCTATAAAAGATATAAAATTTGTTGATTTACCTGTTGTTGGAAAACGTTTTTGATCTTCAATGATTGAGGTTGGGAAAGTGAAATCTCGGCGACGATCAACTGTTGCAATACCAACTAAAATGGCTTTTGGCATACGATTTACCCAATCAAAACTATTGAATTGCATTAATCCGGAAATATGAATAAAATCTTCATCGAGAGAACCGTCTAATAGATAAATTACGGGGTAGAAGAGACTGTCTTTTGGATTATAGCCTTCTGGTAAATAAATATTAATCGTTCTTCTTTCATTTAGTGATGTTGAAAAAAAGGAAAGTGAATTACCTAATACAATGGATTGACGCTTAGTAGGAGTTGTTTTTTCTGTTTTCTGAGCTAAAATGGGAAAGCTGAAAAATGATAGGAGAAGAAAGATAAACAGTTTCATATGGATGTTTTTGCAAAGTGTTAAGTTACACTTTTTGCGAAAGATGACAGAAACTTTTTTTGATTACACGTTATTTAAGCGTGAATTTCTTATTTCAGACTGCTATATTTTGCACGAAAAGCGATTTTTTCTTCTTCTCTTTCAATCAGTAAACGCGCCAAAATGGTTCCTGCATTTTCCTTTGCTTCATTATTCGCAAGTGCGGTACGGACTTTTGATTCAGATACATCGATGCGATAGAGAATGGAAAGTAAGGCATTAAAATCACTTTCGATTAACTGTTCAAGGAATACAGCAAGATTCAAAAACTGTTCTTGAATAGAATCGGGATTATCCGTATTTGCAACGGATATTTCTAATAATTTTGAAACATTTATGAGTGCTTGATCTTTCACTATTTGCTATTTATGTACCATTAAGTTACGAAAAAAGTGATGGAACAGAAATGAATAAACAGACTTTTTGAAAATAAAGAGAGGAAGTTACCAGGAATAATCTTCCTCTCTTTGGGCTAGGTTGATTCCGTTTTTCTTCAGTTGTTTATTGTAATCGTTTTTTCATAATATGATTCATAATATGATTCATAATTTGTGATTCAAAATGTATTTTTATGAAAAGCAAACATGCTCGATAAGGTCCCATTTTTAATGGATAAATTACTTAAAATGATTTTTCTTGTTACCTTATCCGAATTTCTGAATAGATTGCTTATTCTGTAACCACATTTTCAAACGTAGAGTTTTCTACATCGATTCTATTGCCAACGATAAGAAAATCTTGTAATTCAATTTGCGTTGCGTATTTTTTTTCGCCATCTTTTTCATAGACACGATTTACAAGACGCCCTTCAATGACTACCTCTTGACCTTTATGTAGGCGTTGTTCAACCCATTCGGCTTGCTGGCCCCAAGATGTAATGTTGTGCCATTGCGTGTCTTGCACATATTTCCCTTCGCGATCTTTATAATAACTATTTACCGCGATTGAGAACCGAGCTCTTTTGTTTCCGTTTTCAAATGTGCTCATTTCTGGTTCTGCGCCTAAGCGTCCAATCAAATTTACTTTGTTTCTTAGTGTATTCATGATAGTAGGTTTTAAAATTGCATTCAGTGATGTGGATCCAACAATTCAAATATCCAAAGATTGATTTCCTTGTTTCGGTAAATAAATAATTAATGTCGTTTATAGTCGTTTGAAAATGAATAATGTTTTGTTTTATAGTTGTTTAACACTTGGTTGATGTGAATTGAGAATCTATATTTTTGATGTTGATTTCATTTTTAAATAGAACGAAGTCATACTATTTAGTGCGTTTTCGAATTAAATGGAGTAGACAAATAAAGAGTAATTCAAAAAAAAAACTGAAAAATGATAAGAGTTTGATATTAATTACCAATTGTGAATTTATTTTCTTTATTTTTGTTTAAGTGATGACTTTCTCACTAAACTTGATTTTGAAACTTGAATAATTCAGCTATGAAAATTAGAGCATTTCATTTTTTGTTGTTTCTTTTTGTTGGTGGAATTTTGTTCTCTTGTCAGCGCTATTCATGTGAATGTGAT
This sequence comes from Taishania sp., assembly GCA_030150045.1. Taxonomy (GTDB): domain Bacteria; phylum Bacteroidota; class Bacteroidia; order Flavobacteriales_D; family Crocinitomicaceae; genus Taishania. The sequence continues at coordinate 9,639 of JASLGM010000044.1, read as the reverse complement.
GTTGAGACCAGCAAATCTTTCATGAAAGCGGATACTTATTTTGATGTAAGTGCTTCTTCCTATGGAAAAGCGGAGCGAGAATGTACTAAAATAGGTGTGAACAAAGGGATGAATTGCTTCATTTCAATTGAATATTAGACCTTAATAGTTTCCTTTAAATCTTCTACTTACTTCGGTTTTTATACTGAATAATCATGTTTGCCGTGTACTTCGCGTTAGGGATTGCAGTGAATAGCTCTACAAAAAAAAGTAAGGTGTAACCGTTTTTTTTGTAGACTAGCAACGAAAAGCCCGACCCCAATTTTTCATTGTATTTCGGAGCAAAAGTTTTCTTTTTTAATGATTTTGGCATCCTTAACGGTCTTCGCGCTTTAGTAAACGATTGTAAACGGGTTTGCGCGTAGCTTTCAACGTGCTTCCTTTGGTCGCAGTGAAAAGCTAGTGCTCACACCATTTTCATTTCGTTTAGCTATCGCGCTGCGCCCTGGCTGAAATCCGTTTTAGTAAAAAAGTTCATTTCACAAAGACAGATTTGCCAAAAAAGGTAGGAGATCTTGTTTTTTTTTATTGGAAATAAAGTCGAGTTTCCTGCTAACTTTTGTTCCGTTTTCTCGAAGTTTTGGCTTTAATTTTCTACAAATATTTTAAGAATAGATAACCAGGGGTAACGCCCAAATTTCCTTTGTTTTAGATTTAGTATTGAAGTTAGAGGCATAAAAAAAGCCTCAATACAATGTACTGAGGCTTAGTAATTTTGTGTGTAATTTATCTTACATCACCCATCAAACGTTTCATGATAGGGGAAAGAATAATAAGGAATAAACCTCCGATAAGCGCGTAAATGGCCAATTCTTTGTATCCATTTGTATACGCTTCTATTTTACTCATTAATGTATCTCCAGTGTTGGATTGAGAAAGTTTAGCACCGATTTTTCCTGCGATAAATTGTCCAAAAGCACTTGCTAAGAACCACAATCCCATCATCATCCCGAAAAGTCTTTTTGGTGATAATTTGGTAATGATTGACATTCCAATCGGACCTAAACAAAGTTCACCTAAAGTAATCACTAACCAAGTGAATGTAAATAAGTTTAAGGATGATTTTCCGTCTTCATTTACGAAGAAAATTAGGCAGTAAAATAAGAAGAACCCGAGTGAAAGAAAAAGGAAACCGATTCCGAATTTTAATACTGTGTTAGGTTCTAATTTCTTTTTGCTTAAATACACCCAAAGTAAACCTACTAACGGGCTGAAAAGTACGATAAAGAAGGAGTTTGAACTGTTGTTAATGATGTTTGGATCGATGTTAAAAAACAAAAGACTATCTACCAAATTGTCTTTTGCAAACAATGAAAGAGAACCACCACTTTGCTCATAAATTGTATTAAATAGGAGGTACATCACGATGAAAATTCCAGCTGCAATTAGTTTTTTTCTTGAAACGATGTCTAGTTTCACTAATTCATAAAGGAAATAAATAATGGCAACTGCTCCAATAGAGTACATGAAATAATCTGTGTACTGCGTGTTTTCTACCATGATCAGGATCAAGGGCATGGTCAAGATAGCACCTACAACCACTGCTAGTTCAGAGATTCTTCTTTTCGAAGGTGTAAAGTGTGCTAGTGGAGAGTTTCCGATTGGGCTCAATTGTTTACGAGTAATGAAGTAGGTGATTAACCCGATAATCATAACGATTGATGCTGCTGCGAAACACATGCTCCAAGAGTGGTATTTTCCAAGGTAAACACAAAGCGCTCCACCTAATAAGCCACCGATGTTGATTCCTGCGTAGAACATTCCGTATCCTGCATCTCTTCGGCTGTCATTTTCTTTGTACAGTTCACCAACCATTGAGGAAATATTTGGTTTAAAGAAACCTGTACCAATGATTGAGAAAGTAATACCGATGTAGAAGAAATCGTGTGGATTTAATGCGATAATCATGTTACCAATGGCCATTACGATTCCGCCAAATACTAATGATTTTTTGAATCCTAGAATTTTGTCAGCGAAGATTCCCCCAATAAAGGTAAAAGCGTAAATGAATGCTTGTATAGCACCATATTGTAAATTCGCTTTGTCTTCCTGTAAAAAGAGCTGATCAACCATAAAAATGGTTAATACCCCACGCATTCCATAGAAGCAGAATCTTTCCCACATCTCAATCATGAATAATGTCCACAATTGTTTTGGGTATTTCCCTTTGAACTCTTGAATTTCTTCTATTGTTAGCGTGCTGTTTTGATCACTTTTCATTTGATGTTTATTTGTATTAACGCTCTATTTATTTGACTCCGTGCATTAGTTTTTTCAATACTGGGTTTAATGCAATTACGATTACTCCAGCAACAATTGGTACAACTGTGAAAATTAGGAAGAAGTAAGAAAGGGAATATTGTTCAGTAATTTGATCGATTTTTCCACCAAGTACACCTGCTAATTTATTTCCAATTGCAATAGCTAAGTACCACATACCAAACATGAATGCAATCATGCGTGCAGGTACAAGTTTTGAAACGTATGATAATCCAACTGGAGATAAGAATAATTCACCTAAAGTATGGAAAAGGTATGCTGCTACTAACCACAACATGGATACCTTTATTCCATCTGTAATTCCATGAGATCCATAAGCTAATAATCCAAAACCAATAGCCATAATAATTAGACCAAGACCGTATTTAACTGCTGCTGGTGGGTTGTATTTAGAATCCCAAATTTTAGATACTAAAGAAGCAAATGTAATGATGAAGAATGAGTTCATGATAGAGAACCAAGTCGGGTCAATGTCAGAAGAAGTTTTTGTAAATTCTGAGTATAACATCCAGATGGAGATTCCCCAAACACCAATAAAAGTAATGGCAAGTACTATGTTTGTAGCTAATGCTTGTTTGTAAGTTCGTTTTGCAAGTAAGAACAATACCCATGAAATAATAATCAAAGGAATAACTGTTAACAACGTATTGGTAATATTGAAAAGAGTTAAAGATGTTCCTACTAATTCGCGGTCTACATTATTTTTAGCAAAAATTACCAGCGAAGATGCACCTTGTTCAAATGACATCCAAAAGAAGATTGTAAAGAAGGCAAAGATTACTACTGCAATCATTCTGTCTCTTACAATTTTTGTGTATCGACTAATTCTTGAAATGATTAAGTAAGCGAACATTAATAAACCTGCACTTACGACAACGATAGAACCGTCAATTCCTGAAACTTCGAAGTTGAATAAGTTATAACCACCAATTTTTGAAATAGGGTCATTGAAAGCGTATAATAGACCAATAATTGTTGTAATAACAATGAGGATCATGTCTAAAGTTGTGAAAGGATTTTTCTTTTCATCCTCGTTATTTTCTGTTGCCGCTTGGATTTTTTCTTCTTCCAATTTTTTAGCATCTCCTTTTAAAGGAACGTCTCCAATTGTACCGAATAATGGTTTTGCTAACCAAAACTGCAATGTCCCCAAAAGCATAAAAATTCCTGCTAAACCGAATCCCCAATGCCATCCTTTACTTTTCGCAAGGTATCCACAAAGTAACATACCGAAGAAAGCACCTGCATTTACCCCCATATAGAAAATGGTGTAAGCACCGTCTTTTTTCTCAGGAAAGGCCTTGTACATTTCAGAAAGTATAGATGTCATGTTAGGTTTGAAAAAACCAGTTCCAATAACCAAAAGACCTAAACCAATGTACAACATTAATGGAGTATCAAGTGCCATCGCAGCGTGACCAAGTGTCATTAATATAGAGCCAACTAATACAGCCCAACGGTATCCCCAATATTTATCTGCGATAATTCCCCCGAAGATAGGAGTAATGTAAAGAAGCATGGCATAAGTTCCAAATAAAGCTGTTGCTTTTTCTGTGTCCCAACCCCAACCTGGATTATCACCTGAAATAGCAGCTGTTAAAAAAAGAATTAAAAGTACACGCATTCCATAGAATGAAAAACGTTCCCACATTTCAGTGAAAAAAAGTACAAATAACCCACTTGGGTGACCTAATACATTTGATTTGAAAAAATCAGGATTTGATGTTGTAGAGCTCATATTACTTTTTTATGATAACGTAGATTCAAGAATTCGTTCATCTTGATTTTTACGTTTTTGAAATCGTGAATTTATATAAAATTAACACATCAAGCTAAAAAAAAGAGGTGCAATGTAAAAAAGCACCTCTAAATCATTTATGTACAATGGAATAATTACTTAATTCCGTGCATTAATTTCTTAATTAATGGATGTAATGCCATTACGATTAGTGCTGCCGCAACAGGAATAGCAGTGAATAGAAAGAAGAAGTGACTTAGGGAGTGTTCTTCCTTAATACTTTCAATTTGACCGCCTACTTGTGCAGCTAATTTTTGTGCAATAGCAATCGCTAAGTACCAGATACCATACATAAATGCCATCATTCTGCTTGGGACTAATTTACTGATGTAAGAAAGGCCAACAGGAGAGATGAAGAGTTCACCGATGGTGTGAAATAAATATGTTAGTATTAAAAAGATCATTGAAATCTTCATTCCTTCTTGAATTCCCCAAGAACCAATACCTAATACTAAGAATCCAATTGCAACGAAGATTAATCCAAATCCATATTTGAAAGCAACTGGTGGGTTGTATTTTGATTCCCAAATTTTAGAGACGCTTGATGCAAGAAGAATAATAAAGAAAGCATTTAATGTAGAGAACCAAGAAACGGTAATTTGAGAACTTTCTGAAGTATATTCTTTGTATAACATTGCAATTACAGCAATCCAGATTAAACTAAAGCAAATTAAAAGTATTGTGTTTGATAAGCTGATTTTTGACCAAGTAACACGGCAAAGTTTAATCAATACCCATGAAATCACTGATAATGGAATCACGGTCAATAAAGTATTAACAATATTATAAATAAGAAGAGAGTTTCCTGCTAAATCTCTGTCAATGTAATCTCTTGCAACGAAAACTAATGAAGAAGCACCTTGCTCAAAACTCATAAAGAAGAAGATAAGGGTGAAAGCAAGAATAATAATAGCAAACATACGGTCTCTTACAATTTTACCATATCGTAAAACACGAGAGATTATTAGAGTGATAAACAATAATAAAGTGACAATAATAATGATGTTTTGCCCTCTAAAAATACCACCATCACTTAAAGGAATGTCAATGAATTTAAAGATGTCCAATTCAGGTAAATGTTTAGAAATAGGATCGTTAAACGCAAAGGCTAAACCAAGGACAGAAACAATGATAATCATTGCTATGTCTGAGATTTTGAAAGGATTTCTTTTTGCTTCATCTGGATGAGCATATTCTTCTACATCTTCTTCTGAAACGTTTATTTTTTGTGATTTCAAATCACCAATTTTTCCAAAAAGAGGTTTTGCCAACCAGAATTGAATTGTTCCTAGCAGCATAAAAATTCCAGCTAATCCAAAACCTAGGTGCCAACCGTATTTTTCTGCGAAGTATCCACAAAGCATCATTCCAAAGAATGCACCAGCATTAACCCCCATGTAGAAGATGGTGTATCCACCGTCTTTTTTTTCTGGGAAGTCTTTGTACATTTCTCCAAGAATTGCCGGCATATTAGGCTTAAAGAAACCTGTACCCAAGATCAAGCATGCTAAACCAATAAAGAAAGTTGTTTCACTTTCGAAGGCCATTGCGGCGTGACCAAATGTCATGATTAATGCACCTACAATTACAGATTTCCATGAACCTAAAAATTTGTCAGCAATGATTCCTCCAAAAACTGGAGTGATGTATAAAAGCATGACATATGTTCCGTATAAAGCTGAGGCGGATTTAATGTCCCAACCTAATCCAGATTTTGGATCTCCAACCAAAACAGCTGCTGTGAGGTATTGTAATAAAAGGACGCGCATTCCATAGAAGGAGAAACGCTCCCACATTTCTGTGAAAAAGAGTACAAAAAGTCCACTTGGATGACCAAGAACTTTAGAGTCAAACATGCTCTGTTTAGAAATAGATTCCATATTTTTTTGGTAATTATCGTTTTCGAAAATAGACATTTTTTTTAATTAGCGAGAGTATGTATATTCGCTTATGCTTTTCTTAAACGCACATACACATCATTCAAGGCTAAAAGATTTAGAGATTTTTCAGAAAGAAAAGGCTTCGGTTGAAACCTGGAACTCTGTTGGGATTCACCCTAAAGATGTTTTTCAATTCACTGTAAATGAGATTTCTGGTGTTTTGATGGGGCGCATTAATTCATCTACAATTGCTATTGGTGAGATAGGATTAGATAGTCGTGAAGCATTGGCTTTGAAAGGACAATATCTTTTTTTTTTAGCACAAGCCAAATGGGCGGAAGAAGAAGGATTACCTGTGATTTTACATTGTGTTCGTGCATGGGAGTGGATTTTAAAAGGTTATCAAGAAGTAAATCCGGAGCGAAATTGGGTGTTTCATGGTTTTGATAAAAAAAATCTTGTGGATCAAGTATTGAAATGTGAAAAAATCATGCTTTCTTTAGGATCAGCAATTGTTACAAAGCAAAAAGATAAAAAATGGATTAAGGAAATTCCATTGGATAGATTATTATTGGAAACGGATGATTCCAATATTGCGATTGAAGTGGTTTATGAATCAGCAGCATCGCTTTTCGAACTTCCAATAGAGGACTTGAGCCAACAAATAATAATGAATTTTCAAAAGACATATACTAAATGGCAGATTGGCTAGAGCGCACAGAATTATTGATAGGGGGGGAAGCCGTAAATAAATTGAAAAAAGCACATGTTTTGATTGTTGGACTTGGTGGAGTCGGATCTTTTGCTGCAGAATTTATTGCCCGTTCAGGAGTCGGAAAGTTGACCATTATTGATGGTGACACCTTTGATATAACGAACAAAAATCGCCAATTAACGGCATTAGAATCTACCATAGGTAGAGGTAAAGCTGTTGTACTAGCTGAACGTTTAGTAGATATTAATCCGGATATTAAATTAAATGTATTAGAAGAATTTGTTGAACCATCACGTGTATGGGAGATTATGAAAACTTATGAGCCAGATATTGTAATGGATTGTATTGATTCCGTTACACCTAAACTTGAATGGATACTTGCCTGTATGCGTTTTAAGGTAAGAATCATATCTCACATGGGAGCAGGAGGGAAAATGGATGTCTCTCGTGTACAAGTGGCCCGATTAACGAATACATATAACTGTAAGTTAGCCGCACACATAAAGAAGAGATTGCGAAAAAAAGGAGTTGATTTTAGACGGGTTAGAACTGTTTTTTCAAGTGAATTGCAAAACAAAGATGCGTTGAAAATGACTGATGGCACAGGGTTTAAACGCTCATTTTACGGAACATCTGCATTTATGCCAGCTATGTTCGGATTAGTTGGTGCTACGGAATGTATCCGATTGATTACAAGAGAAGTCGAAGAGAAAGAATAAAATAAGCAGTAAAGATAGAGGGGAGTATGAAAACGAATTTTATTAGCTGGGTTGGAGTGTTGTTTGCATTGCTATTGATAGGATGCACTGAAAACCAGTTTAAGAACGTTGCCAAAAGTAATTTATTATTGGTTAAACAAAGCGATCCACATTCGTACGCAAATGTTGACGAAATACGAACCAAGCATTTGCATTTAGAACTTGATGTAAATTTCGATAATCAGACTATATATGGTGTTGCTAGACATCAAATGGAGAATCTGACCCGCACAGACACCGCAATTTTTGATATTAAATACATAGAAATTCAAAAGGTAACATTAGGTAAAGATCAAGAGAGAGAGACAGATTATGTTATCGGTCCCTTTGATGATATTCTCGGATCTCCTCTAATGGTTGTGATTGATTCCTTGACCGAATATGTAAATATTTATTATAAAACGACAGAAGAAACAACCGCTTTAGATTGGTTAAAGCCCAATTTGACAGAAGGGAAAAAGCACCCTTATTTATATTCACAAGGTGAAGCAATTCATACCCGTACCTGGATACCTTTACAATGTACACCCTCCAATCGAATTACCTATTCGGCAGATGTAAAAGTCCCTAAGGATTTACTAGCGTTAATGAGCGCAACCAATCCAAAAGAAAAAAATGATAAGGGAATTTATCATTTTGAAATGAATCAAAAAATCCCACCATATTTAATCGCTTTAGCGGTCGGAGATATTGAATATAGAGCTTTAGGACCAAGTTGTGGTGTGTATGCAGAACCTCAGTTGGTACAAGCTTGTGCACAAGAGTTTGAAGACATGCCTGAAATGATTCACGTAGCTGAAAATCTCTTTGGGCCATATGAATGGGGACAATACGATGTCTTAGTATTGCCGTATTCTTTCCCAATTGGAGGAATGGAGAATCCTCGTTTAACCTTTGCGAACCCAACATTGATAGCAGGTGACAAAAGCCTCGTTTTTGTAATTGCTCATGAATTAGCACATTCTTGGTCTGGAAACTTGGTTACAAATGCATCATGGAATGACTTTTGGCTGAATGAAGGGTTTACCGTTTACCTTGAAAATAGAATCATGGAAGCCATTTATGGGGAAGAAATCGCTGATTTACTAAAAGTAATCGAATATCAAGAATTGCAGGCGACACTTCAGGATTTACCAGAGCAAGAAACCATGTTGAAACTAGATATCGAAGATCCAGAAAGAGCGTGTACTGATATTGCTTATTTCAAAGGGGCTTTGTTGTTGCGCGCCTTGGAGAAAGAGTTTGGACGACCTACATTTGATAAATTTCTGAAAGAATATTTTAAGAAATATGCATTCTCGACTTTGCGAACAGAAGACTTTATTGACGAATTAGAAAGCAAACTCTTGTTGCCTAAAAAATCTAATTTCAATGTTGATGAATGGATATATGCACCAGGTTTACCCGTTTCAATGGATATTCCGACAAGTACACGTATGGATTTTCTTCAGAAATTAAGTGCTGAAGCTGGTGAAGGAAAGTTTGAAAAACTTCGTAAAATCAATATGCACGATTTAACAACCCAAGAGTGGATGATCTTTATTCGAAGCCTGCCTTCCTATACAGAGCCTAAGTATTTGCAGAAATTGGATTATAAATACAACTTCAAAGCAAGTGGAAATGCAGAGATTATGACAGAATGGTTCCGCGTTGGTATTCGTAGTGGTTATACAAATATTCGTCCATCAATGAAGCAGTTTATTACCAAAGTTGGACGTGGAAAGTTTATTTTCCCACTTTACAAAGATCTTGCAAATAGTAAATATCCAAGTGATCGCACGTGGGTACGCACCGTTTTTGAATCTGCAAAAGATGGATACCACCCGATTTCAAGAATGGAATTAGAGGATATCTTTCGGATGGCTGGAAAATAAGGCGCACATATTGAAATGATTAGCAGATTAATTGAAGAAAACTTTAAAAATGTTTATCAATCATTTGTTTTATTAGAGGAAATTTCCGTATATTTGCACACGCTTTTAACGAAAAGCATTACACAAAACTTGAATGTCGCTGTAGCGACAACGATAGTAAAGATTTTGGTTTGGTAGTTCAGTTGGTTAGAATACATGCCTGTCACGCATGGGGTCGCGGGTTCGAGTCCCGTCCAGACCGCAATTTACGTTTTAAGCTAAAGCCTTCTCAGCAATGAGGAGGCTTTTTTGTTTT
>JASLGM010000043.1 GCA_030150045.1 Taishania sp. | reverse complement strand
AGCTGTCCGAAAACAGACTGTCCAAAAAAGTAGTTACTTTTACTCATGTGATTTTAGTTCGCAAAACCAAATTACATTAAAAGCGGGATAACCTCTGTGGAAATCCCGCTTTTTCAAAAAGTTTTATCGGACAACAGTGATAATTAATCTCAAAAAGCATAAAAATCTGTTTGATATTTTAATATCTAATTTATCTTTTTCCTGCGTTAAAATTACGGCAATCAACGATTAATAATAATTGTCGCTCCTGAACGTTGTCGGTCTTCCGAAAACTTCATGCCGTTGATGCGACAAAATTGCTTAACGGCAGGTTCATTTAACTTCCCTTCTTTAACAAGTTCTTCCGAAATAATCAGTTGTGCCAGCTGTTTTTTTGCCCCCGCAATCCGGATTTCGCATTTGTCCATTTCTTCGTTGAGAAAAGTAATATCAAAATACCCGATTCTGCCTTGCGGATTCCCGGGCGTAATTTGCTTGGAATCTGAGTAAAACTGTGCATTAAAAACGGCTAATTTTTCATTGTTCAGGTTGTACAGTGTGTAGGCATCGGGATAACTGGTTGAAACCAAATCAAATACAGGTGTATCATTGACACTAACCAAATCTTTTTTTACGGTAACTTTCTGTTCCTGAGAAAAACCGTTAAACGTAAAAAGGAACAGTAAAATGTTTGTTATCAGTATTGATCTCATAATGCTTTAACTTTGTATCTAATTAATTCTGTTTTGCAAAATACCACCTTTCAAATCTTGTACCAAAATAATTATCTTGGTTCTGTTATATATATTGTGTCAGGCTTAGTTGATAATTTATTGGTTTCCTTGTCAAATAGATAAGAAAATATAATAAAACCTTTTGTCGCTTGATATTTAATATTGAAATCATCTCTGTTATCATTGTTTATGTCGTAAATAGAGTCTGTCACATATAGTTCGTTTCTTTCAAATTCAATAGTGTCTCCATTTTTTATTAATTGAAAAAAAGGATAGTCGTAATCATTTTTATACACACATTTCACTAAGTATTTAAATTCATTAATTTTAACCGTATCAAGAAAAGTAAGGTTACCATTAGTTGAATCGACTAGTGTCATATCTGTTTTATGCCCAAGGCTTAAATTATTCGTAATGATTGGCGGATTTTCACTTTGAGGATTGTTACAGGCAAAAAGAAATAGTGCCAGTATTACAAATAAAAACTTATTCAACTTTTTTATCTCCATATTTAAGTCTGTTTTTATAATCGTCAGATAAACGCATTAGTACCGTTCCAAATTTATTTGTGTTCTCTTTGTCTCCTTCAAAATATGGAAAATACGGATTTTTCTTTTTTTCATTTATACCATAAAACCCTCTTGTCCCTATCCATTTATAATCATATATTCGTTCATAGTATTTTCCATCACCATATTTTTGTTTAACACTTTTTTTATTGTCTCCAATAGAAAAAATATCAGCGGAAGGGGTTTGAAATTTTAATCCTTCTTGCCATTTACGTCCTTTCTGCTTTATATCTATTCCATCCCAATGCGTTGCTCCATTAGAGTAATCAATACAACTTTCATCATATAAGGCATTTAATGCTGCACAAATCGCTTCTTTGAAGAAGGTATCGTTACGCTTTTTATCTGAATATGAAATAAACTTTTTATACACATCATTTTGATTAATAGCAGCAAACGCTTTCATTTTAGTGATGCTACTCCTTATCGTTCCATTAGATTTGTATTCATAACGATAAAAGTTCATAATAGCATTTGCAATAGCATAAACTTCTAGTTTATTCTCAACCCCATATCCATAAGAACTTTCTCCGATAGCAGTACCTGCTACTAGTATTAAATTTTCATATTGTATATTGGTTTTGTACAGGATAAAATATCGATTTTGTCCATTAATACTTTCTACTTTTGAACAGATTGATATTAAATCACTTGTACCTTCTTTGCCATAAAAGATGCCATCTTGAGTATAATAATAACCATCAGCTTTCTGCTCCTTGTTTTTTATTATTTCAATTCCATTATTTGATGAAAGTATGTTGCTCTCACTTTTTTTATCCCGCTTTTCTCTCTCCTCTTTTTGCTTTTCATCCCAACCTGGAGCAAAAATACTATCTTTGCCAAATGGGCTATCTTTCCAATATTCCTCTGCCATAGTTTAAGATTTTTTAGTGTTTTTTGTTTTATCAAGAGTATAAGGGAGCAGCAAATCCACTCCCCAAATTCTAATTAAATAAAAGTGTAAAGGGCTTATTCTCCGTCCTTTTTGTCGTCTTTACCTTCCAAAACACGGTCATCACTTCCAAACGAAGTATTTCCGTCACAGCACGGCAACCCTTTTTGATCCTCAAAGTACGTAGATTGTGCCTGAATTATTGTAAGTGTGGATGGAATTCTTGTTTTCCAAGTTCCTTCTACGGTTACTTCATCCTGATTGCCCAAGTCCGTTAATAAAGATTCATATCGGTCATCGACGGTTTCAGGTACTAAGTCACATTCCGTAAATATTTCTCCCGTATCCAAATACCATAAAACAGGTTTTTCAAATTGCGGGCGGATGGGCACTAATATTTTAGCCAGACCGCTTTGCAGGAAAGCCTCAAAAATCGGGTCGGCATTTTTCGTCTGCAACAATTCATACCAACGGCATTTTTCATTGTAATAATACGGATAAAAGATGTAGCTAAGGATTTCCCATTGAAAAGCGGTTTCAAAGAATTTTATAAAATTGGCATAGTTTTCCAATGCCTGATTTTGAACAACTTCGGGAATGTTTGCTGAAATTTCTTCATCATCGGTACATAGTGATTGGCATGTGTAGGTTTTACAGTTGTTGAACCCAAGTCCCATTTCATAGCAATAAGGCTTGCTCATCATTTCAATACAGGCTCTTTTTAATTCTCTTTCTTCAATCAGGCGATTGATTGCCGAATTACTGTAATCTTCGCTTTTATCCTGATCTGTTTCTGCCTCTAAAGCTGCCTGTTGCAATTGTAATTCTTCATCGTATTGTGCCTTTAGCTTATTATAGGCTTGTTGCATTTCTGCATAAACCTCCTTTTGCCAGCTATCTTTAATAAAATCCTCATATTGTTTCCTGTCTTTCTCATCTGTTTTTAAGAGAAAGTCCTGATTAAAAAGACCTTGGGTAAGGTCGGGATGATAGATGAAAAATTGCTTTTTTTGATTGTAAGCAATCTTGTCGGGAGAACGAAATGTTTTAAAGCTAAACAGATTCGTAGTGATTTTGGGTGCTTTTGCTGGTTCCATTTCCATAATTTTCAGTTTATAATGATTGAGGTTATATCATTTCAATATTAGATAAAAAAAGTTAAAACGCAAAATGATAACAGTTTTTTTTCAAAAGATTATATAACTCTAACGTTGTGATATTGGCTCTTTTGCAAGCTTTGGTTTGTGGGTGGGGTTTGCGCGGCTTACAAATGTGCCAATTGCGGGCGGGAGAAAATTATTTTTTAAATGCGCGGTGGGAAAAAGAAGAAATTTTTAAAGCGTTGGTGTGTGGTGGAGAAATTGCGAATAAAATCTTTTTGCATAAATTCTGAAAGAATGCAAAAAGTTTTATCGCAATGTGCGTGAGCCGTGCGGCTATTTACACATAATGTCTAATTATAGGACAAAATATAGTGTGTTGGTCGTGCGGTAGGTGTTCGGAGAGGAAATCTTACTATTTAGGCGTAGCCCGTAGCGAAGCGGAGACATAATATACATTATAGCTGACAAAATAGCGTTGGAAATTGTGCGGCTGCATTTTGTCCTATAATTTATATTATGTTAAATAGGATTGTTTTAAAAATAGCCGATATAAAATATACCAGCTATTCTTCTATTCGATTAAAAACCATTTATTGAATAACCATCTTTAATGTTTTATACAAGTTACCGCCTTCGTGAAGTAAATATACCAAGTATGTACCTGCAGCTAATTGATCGGCTTCCATTCCAATATGATTAATTCCTTTAGATAATGTATGATTTTTTGAAACGATTAACGACTTACCATCAAGAGTCGAAACATTTATATCCACAGCTGTTAATGTTTCATTAGCCTCTAGAGAAATTGTAAATTTACCTTGATTCGGATTCGGAGTAATTTTTACTGAATTGCCCTCAATTAAAGAACCACACTTTAAATAAATTGGAGAATAAGTTCGAGTCTCTCCATTAAAATCAATCTGAGATAAACGTAAATATATATCATTTTCATTTTGAATTCGATCGTGATAATTAGTAGTATTTGACGTATTACCAACTGCCTTCGTTTTTGAAAACTCATTCCATTCGATTCCATCTGTACTTTGTTCTAAAACAAAATAATCTGCATTTAGTTCTGATAATGTTGACCATTTCACTACACTTGTTTTCCCATCACAAACCGCACTAAAATCAACTAAATCAACAGCCAATGGACTCGGTATAAGACTGCCATGTAGCCAAAATTCTGAAAAGTTAGTAATAGAGTATTCAGCAAAACGACCAATTGCATTAAACCCTGTTAAGACCCCATTTGCTGTACCAGTTTGTATTGCATTGTAAATACTCATATTACCATTTGGAATATTTGCACAATTGTCATCAAATATATGATTTACAGCTATGTTTTGAGGATGATGATACTTACTCAGTTTTAAATCAGAAATAGATGTTGTTTGATCATTCGGATTAGAACTTGAATTTGCATAAGGAATTAAATCAGTATGTTCCGTATTACTAAAGAATAAGCGTACAGAAACTGCATTTGTAGGTTGAAAATCAGGGTTAATTGTCCATCTTCTCCCTAAAACAGCAGTCTGATGATCATACACTGGCAAACATGCATCTACAAGTAATGGCGTTGGTGAAACAAATGAAGTTGCTGTAACATAACCCAATGTAGATGCGCCTGGATTAATTTGTGCAATGGTTTTTCCATCTGCTAAAGTGAAGGTATTCCATCCAGAATTAGCCTGAATAAAACAAGTCCTGGCGTCTCCATTATTGGAAAGTTGATTAGCAACTTGAACAAATTTTAATTTCAAGAAGCTGTCTCCTGTTCTATCTGCAGCACGAATCTCCACCTTGCTTCTACCATCTAATAAAAAGGATTGTGTAATGGTTCCACTACAACAAGTGGTACTATTATAAACAGTAACGCCATCAATAATAATGCGCGCAATATCATCGTGTTCAAAATCTACAAGTTTATAAGTTCCGCAAGGAAAACCCTGTCTTTTATATGTGTAGACATGATAATCGTCATTCACTAAACACCCCTGATAATTACTTGCCGATGAAGGTGATCGTCTTATTGGCCATTTATTTGTTGTATTAATATCTAAGCTAGCATCGGTATAAAACCCTCTATATCCAATAATATTAGGGTCTAAATTCAAGTATTGATTTGCAATACTTGTATTGTAATCGTTATTGTATGCATGGTAAGCATATACATTCCACATGTTTTGACCATAAACACTCGTATCTCCTACCGGAGGTGTAACAGTGATAGTCGCGTTATCTGAATAATTGCAACCATTAACTGTACCGCTAATCGTATAGGTAGTTGTAACTGTTGGATTTACAAATGGAGTTAAAGATGTAGAACCAGATGAAATAGGTCCTCCACTCCAGTTAATAGTACTACTAACCAAAAGATTGTTTGGTGTTGAAATAGAGCCATCAAGCTGAATACCCCAATCACAAATAGCCTTATCTGGTCCAGCCGTTGTTGTGATAGGAATGAGAACAATTAACCCATCTTGACCATTGTTATTAACAAAACCTCCACGACCGTATTGATTATTATTAAAGCTGTGGGATGCATTTCCAGCATTTTGTTGAGAGTTATTAGGTAGTATTCCTGAACCTCCTGGTATGGTAGTTGGAGAATTGACTAAGCCTCCTATGTAGGAAGAGCCGCCTCCACCTCCTCCAGAGCCAATATCACTGGTACGACCGCCGCCGCCGCCGCCACCATAAAAACCACCACCACCACCACCACCGGCACGACCGTTTAATGAGTTACCATTTCCACCAAAAAATTGAGTGCCATTATCACCAGCGCCACCATCTCCTGAGATCGCTAATCCACCTTGACCTCCACTTGTTTGTGTGCCTCCTCTCCCCGCTTTTCCTCCTGTTTGTGTTGCAATATTGTAATTGGCACCATCATTGGCAACTAGACCGCCTCCAGCACCACCAACTCCACCTTTAACATTTGCAGAATTCGCATCTCTCGTTTCACCACCACCACCGCCGCCGCCAGCAGTAACCAATTCAGTAGTTCCTCGACGAATTGCAGACCGTCCTCCGCCTTGACCGGTATAGTTTCTATTGCCATTATTCCCTCCGGCACCGCCACCGCCATATGAATTTGATGTACTTGTGGTGCCATACAATCCTCCTTTTCCTACTATTATAGTTAAAGATTCTCCAGGGGTCACACATAATGTACCTTCAACAAATCCACCACCTCCACCATAGGTAGTAGCGCCTCTGGTATTATCTCCACCTCCTCCACCTGCACCCCACATATATACTTGAATAGCATAAACATTTTGGGGTACCAAGTAGGTCACATTTACTCCTGTACTATTAAATCTTTGTTGTGAAAAAGAATTATTGTGAATACTTAAGTTGAAAAAAAACAAAAGTGTTAAGAAAGTTCGAGAAAACAGATTTCTTAAGAACAAGTAATAGGCCATTTATATTTTATTTTTACAGTGATATAAAACAAAAGTAAAGCCTATTTTTCAAATAAATGACTGAGAGTGTAATATTTAACAATAAATGATAAAATCAACACAATATTAAAGTGCTAAAGACTAAATGTATTAAGGATTATAGTAATTTGTGTTCTATTTCATTTTGTGACTGCTCGTTCAATAAACTAATGATTTTTTTTGAAACAGAATTAAAATATCTTTTTGTTCGATAACCGCCTATCCATTTTATTCCGGAAATTGCATTGGTCAAGAATATTTCATCTGCAATCAATAAATTGGAAGGGACAATACTAGATTCATAAACACGAATACCATTTTTGATAGATAGGTTAATGATTTGCATACGCATGGTTCCAGCTAAACAGCCATCTTCAATAGGTGGTGTATATAGAATTCCATTTGAAACAACAAATAAATTACTATTTGTAGATTCTATAATTTGTTGCTTATCATTTGAAAGAAGCATGTCATCTAATTGCTTTTCTTGCGCTTTAACAGATCCGAGAACAGAAATCAAAGCGTTTTTTGTCTTATAAGGTGAAATTGAGGAGAAATTTTTCTTTAAATCAGTGTAAATATCAACTTCGATACCTTTTGTATTTAATATAAAATCATTCTCAGGTAAAGGACTTACTTCAATGAAAAATTGTACATCATTAGATATGGGAACATAAGTTCCCCCAGAAATGCGATCTAAAGATAAACGACATTTTCCACCTTCTCTAATTTCTGATTTACGACAAAGTTCACGGATACGAATTTCGAAAAATTCAGGAGTAAAGTAAACAGGGACGCGCATTTTTAGAGCTTTAGCTCCCTGGATCATTCTGTTTACATGGTTCTCTATATTTAGGGGAACGCCATTTCGAATTCGAATACTTTCGAATAGCCCGTCTCCATACAAATAAGCTCTGCTATTTGCACCTACAGCAAAATCATCTGCTGCAACGATGGTTTCATTATTATTGACGTATAGCATTAAACAATTTCATTTACGATACGACTGATTACGTCTGGATTCACAAATATACTAAATATTACACCAAAAAGTGCTCCTCCAATATGTGCATCATGGCCTACATTAGATCCTCCTCTTCTATCCATCATTATTTCAAAGAAAATATACATCGGACCAAAGAGATAAGCAGGTATTCCGATAGGAATAAACATGATGTTAAGCTTCATTCCTGGGTTCCACATTATGGCAGCAAAAATAACAGCTGAAACAGCACCAGACGCACCTAAGGCAGCATAATTAGGGTCATCTTTACGACGTAGCATTGGCAATAAAGTAGAAAATACACCACCTGCAACAAAAAGAAATAGGAAAAGAATTTGACCGTTAATTTGTCCAAAATCAGAAACTAATCCGTTATAATAAATAGTACCTCCGTAATTGCCTCCTTGAGCATTCAATAAGAAATCACCGAGGAAATAAAGAGAAAACATATTGAAAAATAAGTGACCTGAATCTTTGTGAAAAAGCATATATGTAAACAACCTATAATAGGCTTTATGATGAGCTACATCATAAGGAATCAGCAAATTCTTAGCGACCAAATTTTGGTCTTTAAAT
This sequence comes from Taishania sp., assembly GCA_030150045.1. Classification (GTDB taxonomy): domain Bacteria; phylum Bacteroidota; class Bacteroidia; order Flavobacteriales_D; family Crocinitomicaceae; genus Taishania. The sequence goes on along the minus strand of JASLGM010000043.1, from coordinate 97,743 downwards.
CCTTTTAATGATGCTATTACAACAATGGCAATTATTGCAGTTAATATATTAAGTGAAATCATTATCTTTTTCTTTTCTGAATTTTGTAAAGTTATCCTTTACGAAAGTAAGAACAATTGGTCGTTTTTTCAGGAATTGGAAGTATCTTTGTTAAAATAAATCTGTAAATTATGGCTACACTTATATCCCCTTCAGTATTATCTTGTGATTTTGCAAACATTCAAAAAGATGTTGAAATGATTAATGCTTCTAAAGCAGATTGGTTTCATGTAGATGTTATGGACGGTGTTTTTGTACCTAATATTTCATTCGGTTTCCCTGTAGTGGCTGCGATTAAGAAGCACGCTACAAAACCATTAGATGTCCATTTAATGATTGTAAATCCGGATCAATATTTAGCGGAATTTCAAAAGGCTGGAGCAGATTTATTAACGGTTCACTATGAAGCTTGTCCTCATCTTCATCGTACAATTGGGGAGATTAAGAGGTTGGGAATGAAGGCTGGTGTTGCACTTAATCCTCATACACCAATTTCTGTTCTGGAAGAGATATTACCGGACTTAGATCTAGTACTTATAATGTCTGTAAACCCTGGGTTTGGTGGACAGAAATTTATTGAAGCTGCAATTGCAAAAGTGCAAAAGCTACGACAAATGATTGATGAAAAAAAGTTAGACGTTATCATTGAAATTGATGGAGGAGTAAATTTAGATACAGGAAAAAGATTGGTTGATGCTGGAGCAAATGCTCTAGTCGCAGGTAGTTTTGTATTTAATCATGAAAACCCTACGGTTTGCATTGAAAATTTAAAAGGATTGTAAATCCATCGATGAAAACACATTTTATTTTTCAATTTTATTTTGATTATCAGTCGAATAAGAGGTTTATTGAATCCTTTTATGATAAAGGATGGGATAAAATAGAACGTATCCGTCAGTTGATTTGTCATAATTTGAATGTACATCATATTTGGAATGCTAGATTAATAGGTGTTGAACCTATTTCATTAGATTGGGATGACCTTCCCTATTATTCTTGGGAAAAATTAAATGATGAAAATAATCAGCAGACATTATTGTTTTTGCAAGAATGTGATTTTGATGTTATCATAAACTATAAGACAAGCGAAGGTCTTGAAAAAAGCCTTCCAATTTCGCAAATTCTATCCCATATCATTTGTCATTCAAGCTATCATCGTGGACAAATCAATATGTTACTAGGCTTAGCAGAATTAGAACCTTTGGAATGTAATTTGATAGATTATTCTATCAAATAATAAATTGTACTTTTTTCGCGTTATTCTTTTATGAAGATTTTTTTTATTTCATTTTGTTTCATTCTCGTTCAAGGATTGTCTTATGCACAACCTTTACCTGAACGCGAAGATGAATTGGTTGTTCTTTTAGATCAATTGAGAGCAACAAAAAACACTGCTTCTCGATTGAAAGTAAACCAAAGTTTTTTATTGAAGTTTAAAGAAACTATCGAAGTAAATGGAGCGTTTAATTATCCATTTAGCCGATTGAAGACGGTTGGGTGTATTACAAGTCCTGATAATAAAGTGAGAATATATAATTGGAACGTAGAAGCAGATAATGACTCCCAATTCTATTTCGGTTTCATTCAAAAATATGATGATAGAAAAGGTCGCTATCAGATTTTTGATCTCGTTGATAAAGGAAAAACAATTCCAATGAAAACAAATGAAGTGTTAGACAACTCTAATTGGTATGGAGCCCTTTACTATAAAATTGTAACAGTAGAAAAGAATAAAAAAACATATTATACACTATTAGGATGGGATGGGAAAAATCCGATGTCAAATTTGAAAGTGATTGACGCTTTACATTTTTCTGGAGGTCAAGCAAAATTTGGAGCTCCAATCTTTAGATGGAACAAAGAATCTCTCAATCGCGTTTGGTTTGAGTATTCAAAATCAGTTACTATGCATTTGAATTATGAAGAAAAATACCAGCGAATTATTTTTGATCATTTAGCACCAGAAACACCATCCTTAACAGGGTTTTATGCAATGTATGTACCTGATTTATCTCATGATGCAATGTTTGTAAATGATGGAAAATGGTATCTAGTAGAAGATGTAATTGGTGTAAATGCAGCCGTTCCGGAAAAACTAACGATTTATGTTCCAAATGAAAAAACGGGAGAAATTGAAGAGAAAAAAATAAAAAACAAATGGTTATCTCCTTCAAAACAACATGTAGCCGCTACTCCAGAAATGGATGGGACAATAAAGACCACAAACACAGCAAAGGAAAAAACACCAAAAATGAAAGAGAGAAAATCAAAATCTCCAACTTCGTACAATCCGCTGAATGAAGGGAAACCAAAGAAAAAACGATAATTATAAACAGAGAAATACTGACTATTAACAAGCTTTTGGATATCTAAAGCCAAAGTGATAAATAAATCAGTTATTTTTAAATAAAAAATACCATGTCTAAAAATCTATATATTGTTCCTCATGACCTCACCGAAGTTGGTGATGCGGCTTTTAGATATGCTTTGCATTTAGGTGAAAGCATTGATACTGAAATAAGAATTCTACATATAGTTTCTGATAGAAGTAAAATTCCAGCTGTCTCTGCGAAAATTGATGAAATGGTTTCAAAATTTGATTTTTCTGATAATGTTACCATTACAAAAGTGATAAAAGAAGGTTCTATTTTTGAAGATATTGCTAAAATCTCAAAAGATACCGCAGCTCAGTTGATCATCATGGGAACACATGGTGAAAAAGGATTACAAAAATTGTTTGGATCACATGCAATGAAAGTAGTGACGAGTACTGAAATACCATTTATGGTTGTGCAAAAAGGAACACTTCCACGACCAATTAATAAAATATGTGTACCGATTGATCTGGCCAAAGAAAGTTTACAAATCATTAAACTTGCGGGGGATATTGCACAAATATATGACGCTGAAATTCATGTGATTGGTGAAAATCAAAAAGATGAATTGCTAGAAAAACAGATGCGTAATAGAATTCAAATTGTGAAAACAAAATATGAAGAGCGCAATATCGTGTGTACGGTAGAGTTATTTGATGAAGGAGGATCTTACTCTAAAAAGGTTATTGATTATACTCAAGAACATGAGATTGATATGATTGCACTTGCGTATCATTCCGAATCTATCATTCCTTCATTTGATAAATTTGCACAAAACTTAATTACAAATCCTAAGCAACTACCTTGTTTAGTGATTAATTCAAAATTAGCATCAAACTTATACTTTTAAAATGATAAATGTTGGAAAAGTCAATCGACTAACTGTTCTACGCTTTACAAGTGTTGGAGCATATTTAGGAGACGACGAAGGAGCGGACGTATTATTACCCAATAAATACCTTGATAATGAAATTGAGGTGGATGATGAAATTGATGTTTTTATTTATAGAGATTCGGAGGATCGATTAGTAGCAACTACTGAAAGGCCTTTAATAGAGTTAGGTGGGTTTGCTTACTTAAAAGTAAAAGAAGTGAATTTTTATGGTGCATTTGTTGACTGGGGAATGGAAAAAGATCTGATGATTCCTTTTAAAGAACAACATATTACATTAGATGATCAAGCCTATTATTTATGTTCTTTACAGTTAGATGCTGCAACAGATAGACTTTTTGGAACAACAAAAGTGAATAAGTTGCTAACCAATTGTGAAGATCATGAATTGGTAAATAAAGCTTTGCCTATATTAATTTGTGATGACACGGATCTAGGAACTAAGGTAATCATAGATCAAAAATATCCCGGATTAATCTACAAATCAGATATTATTAATAAACCCAAAAGAGGTGCAACAGTAGAAGGTTACATTTACAATCTTCGCTATGATGGTAAAGCAGATGTAAGATTAGGAAAGGTAGGATATGAGAGAATTGAGGAATCTTCAGATGTGCTACAGCGATTGGTATCTGAAAATGGTAAACTGATGTTAACAGATAAATCAAGTCCGGAAGATGTTTTACGTATTACTGGAATGAGTAAGAAAACATTTAAGCAAGCGGTTGGGAAACTGTATAAAGAAAAAAAGATTTCTTTAGAAAAAGATCATATAAAAGAAATATAGATTAAGCTTCAAGGAAATAAAAAAGGGGAAATGTGATACATCTCCCCTTTTTATGTTTTCTAAAGTAGATAGCGGGTAATTATTTATTTCCTTTCGCGTGATCCGCTAAGAATTGTTCTAAACCTTTGTCTGTTAATGGATGATTAGCCAAAGCTTGAATCGCTTTTAATGGACCCGTCATTACGTCAGCACCTATCTCAGCACATTGAATGATATGCAATGGATGACGAACAGAAGCAGCTAAAATTTGAGTGTCAAATAAATAGTTGTCATAAATCAAACGGATTTGTGCAATTAAATCCATTCCATTATATGAAATATCATCAAGACGCCCCAAGAATGGAGAAATGTATGTAGCACCTGCTTTGGCAGCTAATAACGCTTGACCAGAAGAAAATATAAGTGTACAATTCGTTTTGATACCTTTTGAAGAAAAATATTTAATTGCTTTGATTCCTTCTGTAATCATCGGGATTTTCACAACAATATTTTTGTGAAGCGCAGCTAAACGCTCCCCTTCTTCAACCATGCCTTTAAAATCAGTTGCAATAACTTCAGCGGAAACTGGACCATCAACAATATTGCAAATTGCTACATAATGATCTAAAATGTTTTGCTCACCTGTGATTCCTTCTTTCGCCATTAATGACGGATTGGTTGTCACACCGTCAAGAATACCTAAGTCATTTGCCTCTTGTATTTCGGCTAGATTTGCTGTATCAATAAAAAATTTCATAATCGATGCTATTTAATAATACAAAGTTAATCGTTTTAGTCGGGCATTTCACAATAAAAAAAAGATTTATAAACAATTTAGATGTTGGAAAATGCGGAACATAAATATACATTTTCCTCCCTAAATAGGATTCAATTTGTTAGGTTGTAATCTGGAAAAGAATGGCTGTGGAAAAATAACCTCTTTTTCTAAGTGAAATCAAACGAATGCTTTGTATTTTTAAGGTCAATTATCAAATCGTAGACAATTAATATGAATTTTCATTACACCTTAGCTGCAGAGCATTTCGTAACTCAAATCCTTTTTCGTATCTCTCAAAATCCGAAAGAGATGAAACGTTTAAAATATGGACAATTTGTTATTCCTTTTCTTCAAGTTGCTTTAGCGTTTTGGATGTATGCTAAAGGTTCGTACTTCATTGCAGTTGGATTTCTTGTTGTTGCTGCATTATGGATGGTGTTCTACCCCAAATTGATGCAAAAAAGATATAAAACGTCTTATCTTGCATACGTTCAAAGTAATTATGCAGCTGCATTAGGAGAAAAAGTAGAAGTGGAAATTAACAATCAAACAATCGTTGCTAAAGACAGCAAACATGTTTCTGAAATTCCCACTGAAGACGTAAAAGAAATTGTACAAATCAAGGAAATGACTATGCTGGTACTAAAAAGCGGTCAATCTGTGATTTTACCAGAAACTGATACTTCAAATTATTCAGAATTGATTCCTTTCCTACAAAACTTCGCTAAAGAAAAGCAAATTCCATTTGTTGAAAAGTTGGACTGGAAATGGCGCGTTTAACCTTTAAATATGAACATGATGAACACGGTAAAAGCTAAAATAGGAAGTGAAAATTATCAAATTGAACTTACTAGTCAATCCGGAAACTCAATTATTGCTGATGAACCGATTGATTTAGGAGGTTTGGATAGTGGTTTAAATCCTAAAGAATTACTGAATGCCTCTTTGGCTGCCTGCACTATGATTACACTTCAGATGTATGCCAGTCACAAAGGTTGGGATTTAAAAGAGGTTCAGGTTTCTGTTGATTTGCTTGAAAATAAGGAAACAAAAGAAGTGAGAATGGTTCGTCATTTGACCTTTGTTGGAGACCTGGATGAAAAGCAAAGAGAACGTTTAAAAGGGGTTGCTAATGCTTGTCCTATTCACAAGTTATTGTCGGCACCGATCCTTATGGAAACCGTTATGGAGGAAAGTCATTAACAAATTTTGACAATCTAAATATGACTGTGGCACGATGCTTGGAAATAACTAAGGAAATATGAATAATATGAAAAAGTTTAAAGCCCTTATGTTGTTTGCCTTTACATTCGTAACTGGATTAGGAATGGCTCAGTCCAACAATTTACAAGATGAAAAAGCGTTTCCAAAAGCGGAAAACGGAATGATAAAACACGTAATCTATTTGCCAACAACCGTTGACAATGGAGATTCGGACAAAAAAGTAGAAGTTTATGTAGGCACATATATGGAAACAGATATGTGTAACAACTATGGTTTATTGGGGGAATTTGTTGAAGGAACCGTGACCAATAAAAATTGGTTGAATTTTTACACTTACAACACTAAAGGTGAGGCATTCTCAACACTTAAAGGGTGTTTAGACGGTGGAAAGAAAACACAGTTTGTTAAAGGCCAACGTTTACTTTTGGATTACAATGGTAGATTGCCAATTGTAGTATATACACCTGTTGGATTTGAAGTGAGATACCGTATTTTTAATGCAGATACGCAAGAATATAAAGCGACAACTGTACAGCAAAAAAAGGAGAAATCTCAGTTCAAGATAAAAGAGAAAAACAACGAAATCAAAAATGTGAAAGAAGTAAAAGTGAACATTGATAAATAAGATTTGTGTTCAGTACATATAAAAAACGGCGGAAATCATTTTCCGCCGTTTTTGTTTCTATAGATTTGAATCCTAAAAATAAATTAGATGTATTTCAGGTATGGCGTTTGAAATGGGAACATCAGCCCGGGCGGAGTGCGACAGCTAAATAAAGTGAAAATGTTATGAAGAAAGGTTGACCATTGCGACTAAAAGAAGCACATGGACAGCCTATTTGTGAATGCTTTTTCACGCATTTACTAAAGCACGTAGACCGATTAAGGGTGCCAACAGTTAATCTTTCCCTTTTCGATCACCTAGCACGTTCACTACAAGGGCTAAAATAATGATAATCACACCTGTAATAAGGTTCCAAGTCAGGGATTCTCCAAATAATGCGACACTAATTCCCACTGCAACAACTGGTTCAACTGCGCCCAAAACCGCGGTCGTCGTGGAACCTACCAACTTGATGGCGTACACTAAACTCAATACCGAAATAACGGTCGTTACGAAGGCGAAAACCACTACATGTCCGTACCAATGCGCATTGGGTAAAGTTAAAGTTTGTCCAGTTATCAAGACTTTTACGAAGTAATACAAGGCCGAGAAGAGTAATGAATAAAAGGTCAATTTGTAACCTTTTGCCTCAATTTTCCCCTTAGAAACCATAACCATGTAGCTGGAATAGGCCAATGCGCTCAACATAACGACACCAAAACCAAGGAAATTAAATTCCAAACTTCCCTCCTTCAGACTCAAAGCTGCTACTCCAAAAAGAGCCAAAACTATAGAAATCAGGGTGCTTTTATTGATCTTTTCGCCGTACAAAAAGTACAACAATAAGGCTACCACCATCGGGTAAATATATAAAACGGTAGAGGCAATCCCGGCGCTCATGACATCGTAGCCCCAAAATAAAAATTCTGAGGAAAGGGAGTAAATGATTCCTAAAATAAATACTTTGTAGATGTCCGATTTCGCTAATTTCAACGATTCACGTTTATATAAAAGATACAAAAAGACAATGGCCGCGGAGAATAGAAATCGGAAGAATAAGGTGGTGTCCATGGAAATTCCTTCTTGCTTTATGGGAAGGACGAACAAGGGAATTAACCCGAATGATACTGCCGAAGCAATGGCTAAAAGATAACCTAAAACTTTTTGAAACTTCATATTTTGCAAAGATAATTTCAGTTTTTAACAATTGAAACAAAAGTGCTACAGCTTGTTAGAAATTTAACTTTTTTTCTTGAAAATAAAGGGAAATAATATTTTCATGGTAGGTACTTAAGAACTGTTTTATCCCAATTTAAGAGTGTTTTTGGGCGTTTCCCTCCCCAAGGCATTGGGTCGGGTCGGGCTATCCATTACAAGTTTTCTGGCAAATCGATTTCTGTTGTAACGGAATTTATAGCGCCAGAAAAGCTTTTCATTCGTATCCCTAACGCGGAATCTTGTTTTCAATAATCTATAAATGAAGGCAGAAAGCCATCTTATCAAACACCTTGTTTTAATGAAGTGTGTTTCTTTAAAGAGAACATTTTTAACACAAATGTCAATCTTGCGACGTTTTATGAAAGAATAATCCTATTTCATGATGAATATTCATCAAAAGATGTGTTTAAGTAAATGAAATATACCAAACAAATAATTAATAAAAATAATCACTTAGAATGCCGTAATTTTGATTGAGTTAAGTTTTTTGGTTTAAACTTAACTTTTAGATTGTTGAAAAAATTGAGAAGTAGGGCAAATGCCTTACTTCTTTTTTTTACCTCCTCGCTCCTATTTCATACAGTTTTTTTATCCGTTCCTTTTCCTCTGGATCTTCTTTTAATTTGGAAACAAATGCCGGTGTCAATAAACGGTTAATATGTCTTACTATTTGTATGAGCGCACCTCTGGAAACATCTTCAATAGATACTTCAATCACTGTCTCTCCGTGGTCTAACTTCCACTGTGTATACTCTTCTTCGGATCTGAATGAAGTGACTTCAAAGTGTCCCTCTGTATTTTGAATGATTACAATTGCCATAGTCTAAAAAAAGAAAGCCGTTAATTCGAAAATCAACGGCTTTATGAATGAAAAGTAATTTTATTTTTTTCTGTTTTTCATTTGCTCTTGTTGCATTTTCTGCATTGCTTCTAAGCGCTCTTGAAATTTAGATTTTTTTCCACCACCATTTACAGCATTAGCTTTTTTAGCAGCCATTTTTTCTTTCAGCTTTTCTTCGTCCACGATAAATTTCTTAATGATGAACATCAAGATAATGGTCAGTAATGTCGATACGAAATAATAGTATGACAAACCAGATGCGTAGTTGTTGAAGAAGAAAATCATCATGAAAGGGAAAATGTACATCATCACTTTCATGTTCGGCATACCTGGTTGTTGAGGTTGCGACATTTGGCTACTGTTCAAAGCAGTGTACACTAAAGTAGTTGCAGCCATTAATAAGGTAAACAAAGAAACGTGATCTCCGTATGGCCAAATGTTCACTCCAAAGTTCCAGATTGAATCGTAAGAAGAAAGGTCTTCTGCCCACAAGAATGATTTTTGTCTTAACTCGAAAGAAGTAGGGAAGAAACGGAACACGGCTAACAAAATTGGCATTTGAATCAACATTGGAACACATCCAGCCATTGGGCTAGCGCCTGACTCACGGTAAAGCGACATTGTTTCCATTTGTTTCTTCATCGAATCTTCAGGCTTCGGATATTTAGCATTTAATGCTTCAACCTCTGGTTTTAAGATTCTCATTTTCGCAGAAGAAGTATACATTTTCCATTGAATAGGCATCAAAATTAATTTGATGATCACCGTTAACAATAGAATGGCTAATCCAGCTGTAAGTGCTAAATCAGAGATTAAGAAATTAAATAAAGGTTGAATAGCATAGATATTAATCCAACGGAAAAGTCCCCATCCTAAGTTAAGGATATCGTCATAGTTAGATTTGTAGTGCTTTAATACTTCGTAGTCGTTTGGACCAAAATACCAGCTCATAGAAAGTGAAGCATCTTCTGTATTTGGAAGGTCTAGTGCTAATGTAGAGTAGAAATCTTTCAAGTTCGTCCATAAACGTGGGTGATCTTCACCATATACTTTTACGTCAAACTTAGTACCGTCTTGACGGAAAGGTCTTTCTGGTTTAAGTATAGAAGAAAAATAACTTTGTTTGTATGCTACCCATTTAACAGATTCTTCTGCTTTTTGGTGATCAGATTTCATTTCAGAAAGGTAATCAAACCCTTTTTTGTCGTATTCTAAACCAATTGTTGTAATACGTCTTTGTTCAGAGAATAAACGTTCTGTTTTTCTGAATGCCATGTTCCACTGAAGAGCAACATTTTTAGCATCTACCTCTCCTCCAAATCCTTTCATTTTTACGGTATAATTCAAATCATACGCGTCTTTGCTAAGGATATATTGGTTTTGGATTGTTTTTCCTGGTTCAATTTCAGCTTCAAAAACAATAGCATTTGCTTTGTGAGATTTTACATAGAATTGTAAATCAGAAGCTTTTACCTTTTTTCCTTTGTAATCGAAAACCAAACCATTTTTAGCATCACCATTTTTGAACAATGTCAAGGCTGTCTTTGTATCGTCTTTTTTAGCAAAGTCTTGGTACGTTTGGTAATCTTTTAACCAAACACCTGCAATTTGACCACCTTTTGTATTGAAACGTACGATGTATTTGTCTGTTTCAAGTGTAATGATTTTCTCTTCAACCGATGGTTTAGGTGTTGAAGGAACTGTTACTTTAGAAGTATCTAATTGAGCAACAGGTTCATTGTTTATTGCATGTTCCTTTTCAAGTTCTTTTTTCTCATCTTGAATGGCTAATTCTTTTTTTCTAGCCGCTTCAGCTTCTTCTGCTGAAGGTTTATTCCAGATGGTAAAAATGGTAAAAATGGTTCCTATTAGTAAGAGACCAATAAGGGTGTTTTTATCCTTCATCTTAATTGTTTACTTATTACTTTTATTTTCAAGAGCAGCTTTGATGAATCCAACAAATAACGGATGTGGAGTAGCTACTGTACTTTTGTATTCTGGGTGGAATTGTGCACCAACAAACCAAGGATGATTCGGGATCTCAACGATTTCCACTAATCCAGTTTCTGGGTTTTTTCCGGTTGCAATCATTCCCATTTTTTCATATTCTTCTAAGTAGGCGTTATTGAATTCAAAACGGTGTCTGTGACGTTCTAAGATTACCTCTGAATTGTAAGCAGAATGTGATTTTGAATTGGGTTTTAATTCACATTTATATGCACCTAAACGCATTGTACCACCAAGGTTAGAAATGGTTTTTTGTTCTTCCATCATGGAAATAACAGGGTGTTTTGAATCGGCGGCAATTTCTGTTGTGTGCGCATCTGCATAGCCGAGAACGTTTCTTGCGAATTCAATGACAGCACATTGCATTCCTAAACAAATTCCAAAGAAAGGAATGTTATTTTCTCTAGCGAACTTTACCGATTGAATTTTACCTGAAATACCTCTTGAGCCAAAACCTGGTGCTACAAGGATACCATCTAAACCACTTAGTTCTTCCAATAAATTATCGTCTGTTAATTTTTCGGAGTGAATCCATTTTACATTTACTTTAGTGTTGTTAGCAGCACCTGCGTGAATGAACGCTTCAGCAATGGATTTATAAGAATCTTTTAGTTCTACATATTTTCCAACCAAACCAATTTCTACTGAACTTTCCGGATTTTTTAAACGTGTTAAGAAGCCTTTCCAGTTCTCAAGATTAGGTGTGTTTTTCGTAGAAAGTTTCAACTTTTCAAGAACCACTTTGTCCAATTCTTCTTCTTGCATAAGCAAAGGAACGTCATAAATCGTCTCCGCATCACGCGATTCGATTACAGCATTCATGCTAACATTACAGAATTTAGCTATCTTTCTACGTAAGTTAAGATCTAATTCGTGTTCCGTTCTACATACTAAAATATCAGGCTGTAAACCTAACTCTAGCAATTGTTTAACAGAATGTTGTGTAGGTTTAGTTTTTAATTCACCTGCTGCAGCTAAGTAAGGAACCAATGTAAGGTGAACAACGATGCAATCGTCTTCCATTTCCCACATCATTTGACGTACTGACTCAACATAAGGCAACGACTCAATATCTCCAACTGTACCACCAATTTCAGTAATTACGATGTCGTAATCTCCATTTTTAGCAACCAATTGAATGCGTTCTTTGATTTCGTCAGTTATGTGTGGAATTACTTGAACCGTTTTTCCAAGGTATTCTCCTTTACGTTCCTTTTCAATTACCGATTGATAAATCCTACCAGTGGTAACGTTATTTGCTTGTGATGTAGGTACATTTAAGAAACGCTCGTAATGACCTAAGTCTAAGTCTGTTTCCGCACCATCGTCAGTTACAAAGCACTCACCGTGTTCATAAGGGTTTAAGGTGCCTGGATCGATATTGATATATGGATCTAATTTTTGGATGGTCACTGTGTAACCACGCGCTTGTAATAACTTCGCTAAAGAAGCTGAAATTATTCCTTTCCCTAAGGAAGATGTAACACCGCCTGTTACAAAAACATATTTGGTAGAATTCGACATGAGATAATATTGTAACTACGGGAAGCAAAGTTAATACATTCTTTTCACACAGCTTGTCTATTAAAGGATAATAATTGCCGTTTAAACCGTTTTTCTTTCTACTTCAGTGCTGAATTCCGAAGCTTATTAAAAATCAAGGAAAGATTTCTAAAAGAACAAACATCCTTACACGTTGGCAGAAAAAGCTACAGTATCTCCAAAGGTGGTGTGATCATTAGGCAGCTTTAACGGTCTACGTGCTTTAGTACATTTCGTAAATTGGGTTCGTTAGCTAGTTGAAAAGTGCTTCCGTTGGTCGCAATTTCAACTTAGCACTCTCTCCATTTCCGTTCATGTAGCTATCGCCCTCCGTCCTAGCTGAATGATAACTTAATTATCAATTTAAAGTATTGAAAAATAGTAATTTATAGTGTTTCAATTAAATGAAATAATTAAGTGATTAATCTTGATTTTCGAAGTGATTACGCAACGCGGTAGTGATGCTAGCGAATAGCCCACAGTCCCAAGTAAGACTTGGGGACGAGGACTAGCAGCGGACAGCACGGTTCTCAAGTAACACTTGAGAAACCGCCCAAAAAAAAGAAAGAAATACCTCCTCCTCTCCTCTTTTTTACTTCAGAAAATAGATTACAAAGAGATTAGTTTCCCCAATTGTCATGCGCGCCAATTTGGAAAAAGAAGGTGTCTTTTTTACGCTCTTTTTTTTCAAAAACGGGACAACCATCAGCATCCAAACGTGGGTAATGTGGTGTATTTCGTTTCCAATTCTTGGGCATACCAGCTAAATCATGGAAGGCCCGATTCTGAATGCCGTGTCGAATTTGCTCAGAATCCCACCCCACTCGCACAAAAAGCGGATTGCCATAAGGGAGGTTGTAAGTAGTGGAAAGGTAAATGATTCCGTGAGAAGTTTTTCCGTAAGGCAGGTCGCTCAAATCTCTGTAACCACTTGGCATTTTGTGTTGAGGTGTTTTATTCCATGGTGAATTCCTTGTTTCTCCAGTCCACATATACCCTCCTATTCCGAATCTCCACATGTCCCAACGATAAGAAATATGAAAATGGCCTGTTCTAAATCGATCTCTGGCTTGACCTGCAAAAACGTCATTTTCCATACGTAACGAAAGCTGCTCCAAATGCAAAGCAAAAGCACCAGAAGCCTGACTGGTTTTGGCATTATCCCAATAATAAAGGTAATTATAGGCCACGGCAAATAAACGGTTACTTTGGTGATTTAAGCCGTCCAACTCAAAATCAGGGACAATTTTATTCGGACCAAACATGAGCGCACCACCAAGGTAGGATCGGTTTTCCCAAAAGAATTTTCGTTTTCCGTAACTTGTCAAATTAAAGCTAATCGTGTTTCCTATGTTTAATTGTGACCACGATGTTCCCACATACGCTTTCGTTTGAATACCAATTGCGTTGACATGGGTTCCGATATTTAGCATGACACCAACCTGCACACCGCCCCATCCGTTGTTCCAACGTTGCGCAATCGCTTTTTTCGATACGGTAAAGAAAAGCAAGAGTATGAACAGAAATTTTTTTTTCACAATGCGTATATTCAAACAAAAATAAAGCCAATAATCATTCGTATCCACCTTTTGCAATTTGGCACATCAAAATTAGTGGATTGATGATATATTTGTTGTTATGATAGAATCAAAGAAAATGTATTGGCTTTTGCAAACGTTAGGATGGTCTGCATATGCCATGTTGATTTTCCTTTCTATATGGACCAGCGGACAAACCTTAAGTAAAGAGATTGGAATTCAACTGGGGATAAATGTTATTGTCTGCTTATTGATGAGTCATATAATCCGTTGTGTGATTGTGCGTTACAATTGGTTCAACGATAAATTGCTGAACATCGTTCTAAAAGTTATTATTACCTGTGCTTTTACTGGTTTTTTAGTACAATTGATTTATACATCAATCAGTTACTTTTTATTGGGGATAGACCACAATCATCCTTTGTCCAAGTCGTTGATTAATGGATTTGCGTATGCGCTTGTTCTTTTATGTTGGAATGGGATTTATTTCACCTATCTTTTTTTCCAAAAATCAAAAAATCAAGAAGTACAAACGGTTCATTTGAAGGCTTCTAAAAATGAAATGCAACTAAAGAGTTTAAGAAATCAATTGAATCCTCATTTTCTTTTTAACGCATTAAACTCCATTAGAGCCTTAGTTGATTTGGATCCTAAAAAAGCTAAGGATGCAACGACCCAACTTTCTAATTTATTACGCAAGACCTTAGTTTTGGGGGATCAAAATACAATTACAATTGAACAAGAGTTAGAAATAATAAAACACTATTTACAATTAGAAAAAATTAGATTTGAGGAAAGGTTAAATTACACCATTTGTATTGAAAATGAGGTGGTATTATCTCAAAGTATCCCCCCTTTTTTAATGCAGAACCTCGTAGAAAATGCGGTTAAACATGGAGTTTCAAAAGAAGTTAATGGAAGTGATATTTTCATAAACTGTTCTTTTGTAGGGTCTACCGTTTATCTTAAGATTTCCAATAAAGGAAACCTTACTTTTACTGAGCAACAAGGTATTGGTATTCAGAATACGCAGCAAAGACTAAAATTACTTTATAATGATTCTGCTACCTTTAGTTTACAGCAAGATGGAGATCAAGTGGTAGCAACAATTTACTATACGATATGAAAACAATAAAAGCATTAATTATTGATGATGAGCGATTAGCGAGAGAAGAGTTAAAGTCATTGTTACAGCCTCATTCAATCATTGAAATCGTTGGAGAGGCAAAAAATGGGAATGAAGCTTTAGATTTGATACATCAATTAAATCCTGATGTTTTATTCTTAGATATTAATATGCCAGGCTTGACGGGGTTAGATTTGGTTAAGCGATTGGAAATTGTTCCCTATGTTATTTTCATTACTGCTTATGACAATCATGCGATTGAAGCTTTTGATCTTCAGGCTTTAGATTACTTATTAAAGCCAATTGATCCGGAAAGGTTACAACAAGCTATTCAAAAACTAGAACTAGTACTTGAAGAAGATGTTACCATTGATGAATTGGATATTCCTACGCGAAAGCAATTAACAAAAGAAGATGCTGTATTCGTGAAAGATGGAGAAAGTTGCTTTTTCCTACACTTAAAAGAAGTGTTTTATTTTGAATCGGTGGGGAATTATATAAAAATCATCATTGAAGGGAAAAAGCCATTGTTATTAAAATCACTTTCTTCATTAGAAGAGCGTCTTTTTATGTATGATTTTTTTAGGAGTAATCGTAAACATATTGTGAACGTTCATCAAATAGAAAAAATAGAGAATTGGTTTAATGGAGGCTTAATGTTTGAGATGAAAAATGGCGACAAGATTGAAGTTTCTCGTCGCCAAGCTGTACGTTTTAAAGATATTTTTAATCTTTAATCACAAATTCTTCCTTTAGCCGTTCCCTCATAATGGTCATGAAGGTCTTCCGTTTCTTGTTGTAAGGTTTGGCTAATAGGTTTTCCTTTTAATAAGTTAAGATTGGGTTGGCCAGCGTCAACCCACGCACTATACCAAATAGAACCTACACTAATCACTGCTCTTCTTAATCGTCTTTCGACCATTCCATTCATGCGACGATTGTATTCATCACAAAACGCTTTGGAGTATACTTTAATGGTTGTTCTTCCTCTTTGCTCGTAACTGTATTTTTGATCTTCAGAGAAGTCTCTTGTTACTTCCTTTTCAAATCTAAAAACCGAATCCAATGCAGCGTGAGAGTCAAATACTGTATTCCACGCGAAATCCAGGACATTGTCAATATATTTTGCTTTACCTATGAAATAATCATAATTATCTGCATTCATTTCTACGATTCTACTTTCCCATAGTCCATGAATTCCTCTTTGTCCAGTTGCGATACCATTGTAATTTTCTGTAGTGTGAAGCGGTACATGTGCATCACCAATATAGTGACCAATATCAGCTGAAAGTTTTAGGATACGATCAACATCTTTGCTTTCAAAAGCTTTTTGTAGCCTGTACTTCATCTTTTCAATGTGCCATGGAACAATTCCGTATGCACGTAAAGTATCTTCTGTGTATTTTGCGACAGCATCTTTCCATGTTCTTGGCATGCATGTACGGTAATCCTCACCGGGTGCATAGTAATGGTCTAGATCCAGATAATGACATTCGGCTTCTCCTTCCATTGCGTAACGACGCTTATCTGGATCAGGAGCGTGTTCGGTTACATATTCAATGTGTTCTTTATAGAATCCGAACATGTCTGGAGGTAGGGTGAAAACAGCAACTCTGTTTATTCTTTTATGACCAAAGAAACCCCATTTCATTTCAACTGATTGATTTGATTTAAAGCTAGAAAGCACTAAACCAATTCCAAGTATAGTAGCAGTGAAAGATTTATAGTTTAACCAATTTACCATTTTTTAATATGGGTATAACGTTAGTTTGATTGGGTGTTAAGCAATACTTAACATCTGCATTTAATTTTAATTTTTTTAGTCGACTTCTATGTGCGCTTGATTTTAAATAACCTAAGTTATTCTCTTTTGCCGATTTATACAAATATTTCGCCGCTACAGAGGAATCATCCATAGAGCGGTACTTCCCAGACATAATCAAGATTTCGCAAATTGCTCCAGCACAAATTGTATCTTCTAAATTGAATTTGTCTTGCCATCCAGAGCAAAGACATAGTACATTTTTGTTTAGGTCTAAAAGATAGTCACATAAAGCATCTAAGTTTAAAAGACTTCCGACCAATACCATTTCAGCATCTTTTGCAATATCAAGTGCTTTTGTTCCATTTGTTGTTGAAAGAACAATTTCTTGATCTTTAAAATCTTCTCTCATATAAGAATAAGGAGAGTTCCCAAAATCAAAACCTTCTACAATTTCACCTTTTCTCTCCGCACCAACTAGATAGCCTTTATCTTTATAAACTTGCGCTTCTTCAATTGTTGGAACAGGAATGATTGCCTTAACTCCATTGTCAAATGCTGCGCATATAGCAGACGTTGCTCTTAGTACATCAATTACAACTACAACCTCAAATCCTGGTTGAAAATATTCATACTCTCCTGGTGTAAAACAAACTTCTACACGTTTTCTTTTATCTTCCATCATAATCTATTGAAGCAAATATAATGAAGTTGTACTTATATCATCGAAAAACAGAGATAGATTTAAGAATGTAAGTTACAGTTGTTATTAAATAAATAAACCAAGCATTCAAGTAGCAATACCTTAATATACAATTAATGAACTTAAAAGAAGTCTCATTTACCTTTATGCCGAAAACTTTAGTTTATGAAACATAAATACATTCGAATATTTTTGATCATTCTTACCACATTGGGCACCTGCTTTATTTTTGCTCAAGGAAGTTTGGTTTCCTTCAATTTCGCAGGGAATACAGGGATAGAATCCAATGTGAACTCCGCTTCAACAAATCCATTTGTTTTATCGACTCAAATTACTAAAGTTGGTATTAATAATGCCGGAAATGCTGATCGATTTGGAGGTAGTGGATTTACTTCGATTTTGAATATGAACAAATACATAGAGGTAAAAGTAAGACCTTTAAATGATTGTGAGTTACGATTTACTGGAATTAGCGCCTACCTACATAGATCAAATACAGGGCCTGGAAATATGGTTATACGTTCCAGTATGGATAATTATTCATCTAATATCACTTCAGTAATAAATGTATTAACAACTGTTACATTACACCATATACCCATTTCTTTAGTAAGTACAACAGAAGTGACATTTAGGTTTTATTTTTACAACGCGAGTAGCGCAGGTGGAACAGGAGGTTTTGATAATTCAGGATATACTTTTCAACCTACATTAGTTTTTGAAGGAACAACATCATGCGATGAACCAACCTCACCTCCTGGTGTAATTCTGATTGACCAAATTAGCTCAAATTCGTTTGATGTAAATTGTAACGGAATCGTGGCGAATGGCTCGATTGATTATTCGTCAACGGGTGTTTTTTTATCAGGTAATTCTTTTATGGTTGAACTATCAACCGCTTTAGGTACTTTTCCAGGTACAGTGATAGGAACACTATATAGTACGCATTCATCTGGTCAACTTGGTTTTGTGATTCCAAGTTACTGTGAATCTAGTTCCTATAAAATTCGACTAAAATCGCTAGAACCAAATTATGTCAGTAATGAAATCCTAATTACAATTAATCAGAATGGGAATTGCAATCCTATACCACCACATATTACTAGTTTGTTATACGATGGATGTAATACCAATACTTCATGTGATGAAGGACAATCTGAAATTGCATTTGGAAATTCAGGGACCCAATCTTTTATTGTTTCAACAGCAAATGTCAGATTTAGATATGATTCAGGGAATTATGATTTATTGACTAATGTTGTTTCAAAACCTTCAGTGGTTGATGCATTAAATCAAGTAATGAATTGTGGAACGGTTTTTATAAATGCATATAATACAATTATCCCTCCGAATTCTACCTTTCTTCTTGCTTCTGAAAATATTTGTGAAGATGTGTTTGATTGGAGCTCATTATGTGATAATGGTGTAATATATGTCATTTTTGGAAAAGAAAATACAGGAAATGGTTGGAAACCTGGAGGGAATTTTGGCAACAGTGGTTCAGGTAAAGATTTTAGTTTTTCAATAACAGATCTTAATAACGTTACTTCTACTCTTTACTATTTTTATGATAACATTGGTTCAGGTGATGGAAGGTATGCTACCTATCCTACGACAACAATAGTGCAGAACACTTCTGGAACTAGATATGCTCCTTCAACTAGAGGTCAATTTATTAATTGTAGATTGGAGTCTGTTGCTTTGGGGGCTGAATTGATTTACTTTTCAAATTACAAGGATAAAAAGGGATGGAAGATTATATGGGAGATACTTGAGAAAAAGGTAATGAGAACGTATCAATTGGAATGTTATAATGAGGAAGTGAAGGAATGGAAAATTTATGAACGTATTGAAGCTGTACCAAACGATGAAAAAGGGTATTATGAAATTGATATACAGCCTATGTGGCACGGGGATAATGTGTTTAGATTGTTAGCGAATGATGTTGATGGCAAATCTCACGTTCTAGCTTATACCTCTTTTGTTCATGACGAGCAAAACATATATGTCAAAAAAGGGGCCATTTATAATCCCAATCAATTTACATTAAATCTTTTCAGTGTAGATGGTAAACAAATCGAGTACAAACAAAATGGGGAGTTTGCCTTGACTAATCACAATGGATTTGTCATTGTCTATGTTAACGAAACGAAAAGTATTTATCGTTTTTTCTTACCATAATGTAATTGAAATAAATATTCCTGTTCAGTTTGACCTTTCGTAGGTTTTAAATTCATTTCACATTTAAGCAGTAGGCAATCCATAAGTGTGGAATATCCACTGTAGGCTGTGATCGATTTGGCTTTGTAGAAATATTCATCAATTTTTCCCCAGTCTCCCGCATTCACCAATCGTTTATCCAATGATTTGAAATAACAAAATGAAGGTACAATTAGATAATCTAGGTCATTGTTTTTTAATAGCCTGTTGAACAAGTGTTCTGCATAAGGTTGTGGACCGTTTACTACACCTAGATTAATTTCCTTTTCTTTATTTTTTTCTGTTTCAAAACGTGAAAGGATTCCGATATATTGGAAAGGAATTGATTTTGGAGCTTGACTTAATTTACCAGCGTAGCGTTTTTTTGCATCATCAACTATCCATACTTCACTAAATGGAGATAAAAGCATTTTGTGTAAATATTGTACTGGGAATTGCCACCATTTGATTGCTAGTTTTACTTGGTGAGTAACGAAAATTGAAGGTATATCTTCACTGTAAAAGCCATAACGATGATCAGATATTACTGCTGTTATTAATGGATTTGAAGCGATGAAGTTTTTTACCCACAAATATTCTTGTTTGATATGCGATAACAATTCATTTCTGCCTTGGTATAAGTCATTTGAAAAGTTTCCTTTACCTGAAAAGCGAAACGGATAATCAATTAAAAGATGTGTTTCTATTGTAGGGAAATAATTTAAAATAATAGCTTGTTGATCCTCGTTTCCAGCAAAATGTATGGTATTCCCTTTTTCCAGCAATTTTCTAATTAAACCAATGCTTCTGGAAAGGTGTCCATTTCCCCAGTTTAAAGCGGCAAATAGTATATGTTGATTTTCGATCATTTTTTTGTGTTAGTGCGTTTTAGTAACATTGCTTTTCACTACAATTATGAAATGTGCCTTTCCTTTATGTGAAGGGTCTAAATGGCTGATATCTGTTTGTTCTACTGTTGAGATAGAAAGATAGTTTAAATTGTTTCTGAGCCATTTTAAGTACCAGATAATCCCTTGATGATAATCGGTATGAAAAGCACCATTGAAATGAATAAACTTAGTATTATGTATCCATTTCTCATGAATAAAATTAGCCATAGTGGCATCTTTTATTGCTTGTGCTAAAACAAAGTTTAAGCCTTTCGAGTGATCTCCTCCTGCCATGTCTAACATCATTTGATACTGAGATAATGTCGTATCAATAATAAAGTTAGGACTCGCCATAAATGGCAATTCTTTTGGGTCAATTTCTAACAGACCTGATCTGCCAAATTTAAAAGCAGTACTAGCAATGCGACGTGGTACGTTGTCTGCAACACAATAAATATTTTTTTCTTTGGCTATTTTTAAAAGGGGTTTGTAGTCTGTTTTATAGTTCACCCATAAACGGAGAGAGTCTTCCATCTCTTTATCTTTGATTTCGCCCTTCAACCATGCATCAATCCATTTTTGTTGATCTGCTTCAAACATCTCAAAACCAAGGGTTAATTTATTTTCATTTTTCTTCGCCATTGATTCTGTTAGCTCCAATTGTAGCCAATGAGCAATTGAATTGTTGTGGAATTCACCAAAGAATACTATTTCTGATCGATTAGCTTCAAATAGCATTTTCTGAAAAGAGACCTTTTTCCCTTTTTCATTGTATATTGCATAAGGCGTCAGATGCTTTTGAGACCATGATGTAAAGGAAAGAAAAACAAAGAGTATCAAAAAGTACTTAATCATATTGTTCTTGATTTTAGCCCAAAGATACCTATCCTAATAATTCATTTTTGAATAAATTGTTAGAAGCTAATAAATATCGTATTTTTGCACATAAGCATAATCAGATGAAAAGAGAAGTAACAAGATTAAAGTTAAGCTTTAGATTAATTGTCTTACCGTTATTGATAATGACAGTTTTACGTGTGATTTTTTATTTTACTAATTCTTCTTTTTTTTCACACGTAAAAGGTTTTGATTTCTTATATGGAACGTGGTATGATTTAGTGACAATTGGTTTAGTCTTCCTACCCTTTTTTGTGATTTTCTTACTTCCTATCACATGGAATTCAGTATTAAAATGGATAAGTATTCCTGCATACGTAATTTCATTTCTAATTGTTTTAGTTCCTAACATTGCTGATATTGAATATTTTAAATATACGGGTAAACGTTCAACAGGAGATGTGTTGTCTGTTTTTAACACAGCTGCTGAAACAAAACATTTATTAGCTACCTTCTTTGTCGATTTCTGGTATTACTTCGTTTTAGTAATTGTTTCACTTTATTTTGGTATACGTTATCTAAATCGTGTTTTCTCAAGAATCAAAGAGGAGAAAGGACGATATGTTATAAAATCAAGTTATTGGATAGCGTTTGTTTTTTTATTAATTATTATTGGACGAGGAGGGTTTGGCTTTAAGCCAGTTACAGTAATTGACATAGCGAAGCACACCTCGATTAGTAATGTTGGTTTAGTGAATAATTCTACATTTTCAATTGTTAAGACTTATGGGAAATCTGATTTGTCTGAAGAAAAGTATTTTGCAAGTATAGAAGAAACTGAAAAGTACTTTAATCCCATCAAAGAAACAGTACCTGCAAATATTATGAAAGGTAGGCCAAATGTGGTTGTTATCATACTAGAATCATTTGGAAAAGAATTTATTGGTTATTATAATGGGCAAAAAACATTTACACCTTTTTTAGACTCACTTTTGGAACAGTCGTTAACTTTCGAACATGGATTCGCCAATGGAAAAAAATCAATTGAAGCAGTTCCATCCATTTTTGGTTCGATTCCATCTTTAATGGAAACGCCTTATATCGTATCAACATATGGTTCCAATGAGGTTATGGGCTTGCCTGAAATACTGTCTAAGTATGGTTATCATACGGCCTTTTTTCATGGTGCTACTAACGGATCAATGCGTTTTGATACTTTTAGTCAGTTGTTAGGCTTTAAGGAGTATTATGGAAGAACCGAATACGGTAATGAAGCACATGCGGATGCTACTTGGGGAATTTTAGATGAATATTTTAACCCTTGGATGGCTAAGAAATTATCTTCATTCAAAGAGCCTTTTTTTAGTGGTTTGTTCACGTTGTCATCACACCACCCGTTTTTTATACCAGAACATAGGAAGAATGAAGTGATTAAAGGGGAACAGCCTATTGCGACTTCTATCAGTTATGCAGATTTATCTTTGCGATTGTTTTTTAACGAAGCAAAAAAATACAAGTATTTTAACAATACTATCTTTTTAATTATGGCTGATCATTCTCCTGCGACCACAACGGCATATTACAACGAAAGAGATCAAATCTTTCAAATTCCATTTGCTATTTACACGCCAAATGGAAGCATTAAACCGGAGCGGTCTTTGAAAAATATGCAGCAATTAGACGTGCTTCCAACCGTTTTGGAATTATCAAATATCAAAAGAAAGGTTTATGCATTTGGACAGTCCGTTTTTCAAAAGCAAGAATCATTTGGTATTTCTTATTTATCAAATGCATTCTATTTATGGAATAACAATAGGATTCTAGAGTTTTCTGGGAATACGGCACGGAATTTGTATCAGCTGGAGCCGAATGTTACCGTAGAAAAAGAAGCTACCTTTCCGACTCAAATAGATTTGGAAAACGTTCTACGCGCAATGATCCAACGCTATAATTCTGACTTAATAAAGAATCAAACAAGGGTAAATTAATGAAAACCAAGATACTTTTTATCATCAACCCTATTTCAGGTGTTGGAAAGAAGGACATTTTGCCCAGTCTTATCGCTAAACATTTAGATACTAATTTATTTGAACCGTCCATCGTTTATACAGAATACAGAAAGCATGCGAAAGAAATAGCAAAAGAGTATTCAGAAAAAGGTTGGGATATTATTTGTGCTGTTGGTGGTGATGGCTCAGTTCATGAAGTGGGGACAGCTTTGATTGGAACCCAAACAAAATTAGCCATAATACCAGTTGGGTCTGGAAATGGATTAGCGAGGCATCTAAATATTCCTTTACAAATACATAAAGCGATAGAAACCATTAATGAACAAAATTGTATTCTAATGGATACTGTTCTCGTTAATGATAAGCCTTTTTTAAATGCTGCAGGATACGGATTTGATGCATTGATAGCAAAGAAATTTAATGAATCTAAAACACGAGGATTATTGGGATACGTGAAGCTTTCTTTGTCAGAATTCTTCAATTATCAACCTGTAGATATCTCCATAAAGATAAATGGAAAGCAAAAGACCTTACCAGTATTTATGTGTTCTATTGCGAATGCTTCTGAATTTGGAAATGGCTTTTGTATCTCTCCAGAATCTGATGTTACAGACGGTAAAATTGAATTGGTATTAGTGAAACCAATGCGCTTGTGGGAAATCCCCAAATTGGCATTTCAAATCTTTAATAGAAAATCTAATTTGTCCCATCACCTGGAAGTTATACCGTTTGAAGAGGCTCAAATAAAGCTGACCCATCCTGTAGCTCAATATGACGGAGAACCCTTTCAAGTGAGAAATGAGTTAAACGTGAAAGTTGTTCCAAAAAGTCTACATATATTAGTAGGAAAAAAGTAATATGAGCTTTATATCTTTAGATCTTGAAAATCTATTAACCGCATTAAATAAACTTCAGCCTACTGCAAAACCCAAATGGGGAAAAATGTCAGCGCAAAGAATGGTTGAACATTTAAGTGAAAGTATCGCTCTTTCGATGGATAAAAATCATGGATATGCTTTGCAGATTCCAAAAGAAAAAATCGAAGCAATGCAAACCTTTCTTGCTGGAGACAAGCCGTTTCTACCCAATTTCAAAGTGATTTTCGCCCCAGAAAGCGCGCCATTAAAACACGATGAATTAGAACTAGCTATTGATGAGTTTGTTGATGTCTGGTTATCGTTTGAGGATTATGCAAGTGAGCAAGATGACAGTGTCGTATTGCATCCTTATTATGGGGAGTTAACGGTGGAACAATGGACACGTATGCACCAAAAACACATCACTCACCATTTCGAACAATTTGAATTGATTTAATGAAAGCGTTGAACTGGCATATTGAAGCAATAAAAATTGTAGTAGACCATTTCAATAAACGATCTTTTTGGCTTTATTTCATTCCGGGCTTCATTGTTTTAGTCTTATTTTTACTTTTTTCAGGGGTAATTCATCTTTTTTTTAATCTAGGAAAAAGTGAAGCAGATGGATGGATAGCTTATCTATTTATGGGATGGAAAAAAATAGGTAGTGTCTTGCAATATATTAGCTCCCAAATCTTTATTTTTTCGGTTATTACCCTCCTCTCTCCTTTTAATACTTTATTATCAGAGAAATTGGATTGCCATCTAACAGGTCAGAAATTCAATTTTACACTTAGTCGGATTCTTAGCGACTTCTTCCGTATGTTAGGCATAGTTGCGATAGCTATACTGTTAGAAATGGTCATGTTTTTTATTTGGTGGTTAATTTCAAAAATAATAGGGATTTCACATACTTTTCCTTATCAGATCATACAATTCATAATCGGTGCTTTTTTCTTTGGATTCTCTTTTTACGATCATAGTTTAGAGCGATATAATATTTCCATTAAAGGCAGTTTGAATTTTGCATTTAACAACCCATTAATTGTAGTGATTACTGGTGTTTGTTTTAAGATTTTATACTATTTTCCTTACCTTTGGTCTACGCCAACAATAGGAATTGTCCTCGCTCCAGTTTTGACAACGATGATTTCTACTGTCGTCTATTTATTTTATTGCGGAAAACTTATTCCGAAAAGTAATAATTAACATCGAATGAATAACTTATTTGATTCTTTTCAATCAGTCGATTTAGCTCAATGGGAAGCACAGCTTTTCAAAGATTTAAAAGGGCAATCAGAAGATTTGCTTAAAAGAGTAGATCCAATTGAAGGTTTGACTTTTACCACTTATCAGCATCCCCAAAGCAAGGGAGCGCAATCCGCACAAGCTTTTTCGGATAAATATGCTAGAGGATTACAAAGAGAAACGAATACATATTTTAACGTTAGAAATATTTTCGTTACATCCGAAAAAGAAGCGAACGAAGAAGCTTTACTAGCATTAAATAATGGAGCGAATGCTTTGCGTTTTGAAAATGTTGAAACTAAAGATCTAACCCTCTTATTAAAGGATGTTCAGCTAGCGTATATACAAATACGTATAGTAGAACCAACGATTGAACAAATCGAATGGATTACAAAAGAATATTCTAGTTTACTAGGAACTGCTTTATTGATTGAAATTGACCCCGTTCAAAGACCAGAAATAGTTCAACAGTTATTTCCTGTTTTAAAGGAAAAACAATTCCCTGTGTTTTGTAGTAACGGTTACGCATTACATCAATTAGGAGCTAGTCTTGTTCAAGAAATTACGTTCTCATTATCGGTGGCACATGATGCCGTTTGTAGTTTAATGGAACAAGGGTTTACAATTGATCAAGCAGTGGCTTGTATACACTTCAGTACAAGTGCTGGATCAAAATATTTTTATGAAATAGCAAAAGTTCGAACTTTAAGAATGTTATGGACTAGGATTGTAGAGCGTTATTCTCCAGAAAGTCCTTGTTCGAAAAACAGTGTTATCTTAGGATTGACCGGATTCGTAAACAAATCTTTAAAAGATCCACACACCAACTTATTACGTCAGACGACCGAGGTGTCTAGTTTGATCCTAGGTGGAGCTGATTCAATCTGTTGTGTGGCACACGATACCTTTAACAGAAATGGCGCAAGTGTTTTGGCTAAACGAATGGCATTAAACATTCCTAATATTGTTTTAGAAGAGAGTTATTTTGATAAAGTCATTGACCCTTATGCTGGAAGTTACGCTGTTGAAGCGATTACAAATGAAATGGCAACACAAGCCTGGGATCAGTTTACGGCACTTAACGAAGAAGGAGGATTCCACAATAAAGAATCAATATCACTATTTATAGAAGAAGTGTTAAGTAAAAGACAAGCAAGAATAAATGCTTATTTAGAAGGGAATATTAAGTTTATTGGTATCAATTCATTTCCTAATCCAGATCAACAAGAAACATGTTGGGACTCACCAGGGAATTACTTAGGAATAGATTATTTAGTTTACGAAAGCATTGAAGACTAATAGCATGCGAAAAAGTTTTAAAGATATAGATTGGAAAGCAGGAAATGAAAGTCTTGCCGAACAAAAAGATAGTTTCTTGACAGCTGAGAAAATTCAATTAAAGAACTTTTACAAAGCTGACGATCTAAAAAAAGTAGAACATCTAGGATTTTCATCCGGTATAGCGCCTTTTTTAAGAGGACCGTATTCATCTATGTACGCTATCCGTCCTTGGACCATTCGACAATACGCTGGGTTCTCTACTGCGGAAGAGTCAAACGCTTTTTATAGAAGAAACCTTGCTGCAGGACAAAAAGGACTTTCCGTTGCATTCGATTTAGCAACACACCGTGGTTATGATTCAGATCATCAACGTGTGATTGGAGATGTAGGAAAAGCAGGAGTTGCCATAGATTCCATTTTGGATATGAAAGTACTTTTCGATCAAATTCCATTGGATGAAATGTCTGTCTCTATGACTATGAATGGTGCCGTTTTACCCATTATGGCATTTTACATCGTAGCAGCTGAAGAACAAGGTGTTAAAATGGAACAACTTTCGGGTACGATCCAGAATGATATCTTAAAGGAATTTATGGTGCGTAATACCTATATTTATCCACCTGCACCTTCGATGAAAATCATTGCTGATATTTTTGAGTTTACTTCCCAGAAAATGCCGAAATTCAATTCCATTTCAATATCAGGTTACCACATGCAAGAAGCGGGAGCAACTAATGCAATTGAATTAGCTTATACCTTGGCGGATGGATTAGAATACATACGCGCAGGAATCAAAGCGGGCATTGATGTTGATCAATTTGCTCCTCGCCTATCTTTCTTCTGGGCGATTGGAATGAATCAAAGTATGGAAATTGCTAAAATGCGAGCTGGGCGTTTACTTTGGGCGAAACTGGTGAAACAATTCCAACCTAAAAGTGATAAATCGTTAGCTTTAAGAACACATTGTCAAACTTCTGGATGGAGTTTAACGGAGCAAGATCCATTTAATAATGTGGCTCGTACATGTGTAGAAGCTTTAGGCGCTGCTCTCGGTGGGACACAGTCTTTGCATACAAATGCGTTGGATGAAGCAATTGCTTTACCAACCGATTTCTCAGCGAGAATTGCTAGAAACACGCAGATTTATTTACAGCAAGAAACTGGAATCACAGATTTTATTGATCCAACTGGTGGAAGTTACTACATTGAGTCTCTTACCCAAGAATTGGTACAAGAAGCTTGGAGGTTAATCGAAGAAGTCGAAGAACTTGGGGGAATGGCAAAAGCTATTGAAACCGGATTGCCAAAAATGAGAATTGAAGAAGCAGCTGCACGTAAACAAGCAAGAATTGATTCATCTCAAGATATAATCATTGGTGTAAACCGATATCAATTAGAAAAAGAAGATCCTTTAGATATCTTAGAGGTTGACAATACTTTGGTACGCGATGCACAGTTAAATAGATTGGCAAAGTTGAAAAACGAACGCGATGCAAAAGAAGTAACCTTAGCATTAGAAAACTTGTCAGAAATTGCTAGAACTGGAAATGGAAATTTACTTGAAGCAGCAGTTGATTGTGCAAGAAAACGCGCCTCTTTAGGTGAGATTTCTACCGCGATGGAAAATCATTTTGGACGTTATCAAGCAACCATTCGCTCAATTAGCGGAGTATATTCAGCAGAAGCTATGCAAGATAAAGATTTTAATAAAGCTCAGGAACTGGCAGATAAATTCGCTTCTTTGGAAGGACGACGACCGCGCATAATGGTGGCAAAAATGGGGCAAGATGGTCACGACCGAGGAGCCAAAGTTATTTCCACTTCATTTGCTGATATTGGTTTTGACGTGGATATAGGACCTCTATTTCAAACACCTGAAGAGGCAGCAAAACAAGCAGTTGAAAACGATGTACACATATTAGGCGTTTCCTCATTAGCGGCAGGACACAAAACTTTAGTTCCAGCGGTGATAAAAGCACTCGAAGATTTAGGACGCCCTGACATTATGGTGGTTGCCGGTGGAGTTATCCCCGCGGTTGATTATCCATTTTTGGAAGAAGCAGGTGTTTTCGGAATATACGGTCCAGGGACTAAAATATCCGCTTGTGCTATTGAATTGTTAGAATTGTTAATAGAAAGTGTTCAAGAATAATTATATTCACTTATATTTCGAATCGGCACGGTTCTTGAAATGAATACCATAAATGCAAATATTATGAAACGAATTCTTTTAATAGCGACTATTTTTACCGCATTTACTGCGAATAGATTGTTTGCTCAATTTGATGAATTACGCATATTGTATGCGGACGGAAAATACGAAAAAATGATTAAGCTGTCTGAAAAAATGGCTGCTGATGATAAATACAAAAAAGATCCAATGGTTCATTTTTGGATGTCAAAAGGATTGTATAAAATGAGTCAGTCTGGAACTGCGGATGTCACTTACAAAAACGCTTACAAAGAATCCATTAATGCTTTGGGTAAATTTGTTCGTACTGATAAAGATGGTTCAGCATTGCTGGAAGATGAAAATAAAGAATTCTTCAACGACATTCAGAACTCTTTGGTAGAGCAGATTTCAAATGAAATCTCTACAGGGAATTTCAGGAAAGCAACTTCGTGGGTTTTGTCCTATAAAAAGATTACAAAAAATCCAGTTGGACAGATGTTCTTAGAAGGAACTTGTAAGTTTAAAGCCGACGATAAAAGTGGCGCAATGAACTTGTGGAGAACCGCGGAAACTGAATTGGATAAAGTTGAGAACATAGACAACTTTACGGAAGCCGATATAGAAATGTTGAAACTCGGATTACAGTATTCTGCTGAAGGCTACGTTGGAATGCGACAAGTAGATAAAGCAAAAGCGCTTCTTGTTAAAGGAAATAAATGGTTCGGCGATGATCCAGAATTCAAGGAAGTGTATAATAAGTACGCTCGCTAGTTTGAAACACTAAATGGTAAGCCTTCTTCGGAAGGCTTTTTTTATTTTATATAACCCAAAGATAGGTTTTGTCCTTATTCCTATCTTTTTTGGCGGCCTAAACGGTTTACGCACTTTAGTAAATTCCTGAAACGGGTTCGCTTATTGTGGCTTTCACGTGCTTCCGTTGGTCGCAGTAAAACCACAAGCTCACTCCTTTTCCGTACATTTAGCTAGCGTGCTCCACCCTGGCCGAAGAGAACTACTTTTGTAATAAATGCTCTTTCTTTGAACTGAGATTCATGCGCTAAGGATAGTAGTGGATAGCCCACAGTGCCCAAGTATTACTTGGGTACGAGGACTATGAACGGATAGCCTGACCTTTCCCATTTTTTTTTTTGGGGAAAGGGAGCGCCCAAACTATTCTGATAAACTTTCCTTTATTTTACATTTTCTTGAGTACCTACTTTCCGTCCTTAACAATGCGCTTTTAAAAACTATTTAAAAAGGAGATTGAAGGAATATTTGAAAGCCGTATCTTTGAATTATGAAGAATTGGTTAAAGAAAAATTGGAGAAATAAGTATTTTTTGACGATCTCGTTTTTCATTTTCTATGGACTCTTCTTAGATGATTTAGACATCTTTACGGTTGTGAAGCAAAACATGAAACTGTCGGAACTAAAGAAGGAAAAAGTAGTGGTAGAAAAGCAATTAAAGGAAACTAAAAACACGTTAGCCAACCTTGATACCATATATGGAATTGAGAAATTTGCTCGCGAAAAAAAATATTTCAAGAAAGATAACGAGGAAATTTTTGTGATTACTTACGAATAATCGAATTATTGTTCCATAATAAAAGGGCCTACACGCGCCAGTTGTTTAAAGAAATGTTTTTCTGAAAGATCTACCACACGACCACCGGTGAAATAGAACTGCGCAATTTGTTTGTAATCGATGTGTGCACGTGCCATTTTCATCGCTCCTTCCTGACACAAACCAACGCCATGACCATATCCACGACCTTTTATTAAGACGTCTGTTCCGTCTGCCTCGCAAGAAAACAAGGTGGATCTCAAGTTAAATTTAACACGTAAATCTCTTAGAGGAATCCCCAAACTAGGTGCTAAATAGAAGGCTTTTCGCTCGTCTTGTTTGAAAGAAAAAACCTGTTCCTTCCATAAGCTGTCTTGAATTGGATAGTTGTATTCGTTTACTAAAAATTCTTTCCAATCCTTTTGCGGCACACGTTTTTCCCAAGTTGCTTGTTTAGTATATATACAAAAAGTGTCTTTAAAGGAACTTAAATAAGGAATGGAATTGTTCCAGATATAATCGGGTTCGCAAGTTTGTCCACCACAATTGGCATGGAAATAAGAGTCAATAAGATCATCATTTTTGTCTACCATGATGCTCCCAGTGGTTTGGTCTACGGCTTCTTTGATGGTTGGAGTAAAACGCAACATGGAATGATAGGCTTGGCAATGTACGCGGTCGCAAAGAGAGAAGCCTTCTTTACTGTGCTTGTTCACATATTTTAAAGCGTATGTGCGGCTCATTAAGGCTTGTACTTTATAATATTCTAAGTGTTGGCCACCTCCACCTTCGGATTCAACAACTCCTGCTAGATAATTGTCAATGTCTACAAGGTTGATAACTGAAATGTCTTTTGTCGTTGGAATTAATTCGAAGTTGTCGGCGTATTTTCTGGCTTTCGCCGAATTTGGATTTCTTGGCGTTAAGGTGATGTTTGAACCTAAATTGTTTTGCAATAAATAGATTTTACTGTAAAGGCCTTTGTCTACTACACCTATTCTAAGACGTAATTTTCCATTCTCGAATTCAACATCTGCATATTCAGACGGCAAAAGGTTTCCAATCATGGTTGTATCTCCTAAAACGGCGTAACTTCCTTGATTATAAGAAAGAATGATGCGTTTCATTGAATAATCTCGGTACACACCAATCCGCATTTGTTGAGATAACCCAACAAACGAGAGTAAAAGGAACAAAATAATAACCCGAATATTCAACACGTTACAAATTTATTGGACAAATAGATAAAAATGAAGGGTTCATCAATTTGTTTTCAACAATAAGTGTGCAATTCTTTTACTTACACCACTTCCGCCCAGTTTTTCTTGTAAAATAGCGTAATCGTTAAGCATTCTTTCGCGTTCGCTTCCATTCTTTAAGATTAAACCCAATTGTTTGCGAATGGTATTTTCGTTGCAATCTTGCTGAATGAGCTCTTTGACGACTTCTTTGTCCATGATTAGATTGACTAAAGAAATATATTTGATTTTAATCAATCGCTTTGCAATTTCATAAGAAATACGAGATCCAACGTAGCAAACCACTTCAGGTGTTTTCAGTAAGGCTGTTTCTAATGTAGCTGTTCCACTTGTAACCAATGCGGCTTCAGCATTTACTAAGACATCATATGTTTTTCCTGAAATTACTTGAGGCTTGAAATTCAAAAAGAAAGATTCATAAAATGACACTTCCATATTTGGTGCACCAGCAATCAATACTTGATAATCATTAGTATATGGTTCGATTGCTTTCAACATAATAGGTAACAATTTTTTTATTTCTTGTACCCTACTTCCTGGTAAAAGTGCGATGATAGGACGGTTGTCTAATTGGTGAAGCATTTTAAATTCATCTTCAGGCAATCTTTTTTGTGCATAATCGTCAATAGCGTCCAAAAGAGGATTGCCTTCATAAGCCACTTCGTAATCGAATTTTTTATAGAAATCCTTTTCAAATGGGAGGATGACAAACATTTTATCTACCGATTTTTTGATTTTATGGACACGGTTTTGTTTCCAAGCCCAAATTTGTGGGGAGATATAATAGATGACTTCTATGCCTTTTTCTTTCGCCCATTCTGCAATTCTAAGGTTAAAACCTGGGTAATCGATAAGTATAATTGCATCTGGTTGATAAGACTCTATGTCTTTTTTACATAAAGAGATATTTGACAAAATGGTTTTTAGGTTTGACAGTACTTCAACAAAGCCCATAAAAGCCAAATCTTTTATGTGTTTAACAGGCGGTCCAGCAACTTCGGCCATTTTGTCACCACCCCAAAAACGGAAAGCGATGTCTGGCTGTTGCCATTTCATTTCTTTCATTAAATTGCTTCCGTGTAAATCACCAGAGGCCTCACCTGCTATTATGTAATATTTTTTAGCCACTTATGCTATGAATTTCAAATAAATAAAAAATAATAAATAAACGAAAGTAGCAGCAATTACACCCATTCCTAAGCCCCAGTTTTCTTTCTTTAGTGAGGCAAAATGAAACCATACTAAATTGGCAATACTTGCTAAGGAAATAACTTTAGCGGTGTGTCCTTTTTTGTGGAAGAAACCTTCTAAAGAAGTGTTGTAAGAATAACCGTTTTTCCAACCAAGAATACCTACAACAATAAAGCAAGCAGCAAATGTAGTGATAAGACCAAGGATGAAACCTTTAGTATGTTCTTTTGTCCAGTTAATTTTCATTGTTAAAATTAAAGTGATTCTTTAATACATCGTGAGCAGTCATATCATATTGAGTGGGTACAACTGTTGCGTAATTTTCTTTTATCCAGTAAGAATCTGTGTCTTCAACTGGTGTTTCTGTTTTGAATTCACCTGTTAACCAGAAGTAACTTCTTCCCATTGGATCCATTCTTTTTTCAAATCCATTTACCCAATTCGTATCTGCTTGTTTACAAAACTTTACGCCTCTTACAAATGGAACGTCAGGTATATTTACGTTTAAGCAAATGCCATTTGGAATAGGTTTTTGTTCGATCAATTGGAATACTTCTCGAATAATATGTTGACTTGGCTCAAAATTAGCATCGGCTTCAAAAGCGCATAATGAAAATCCAATGGAGGGTATACCTTCAATTGCTCCTTCAACAGCCGCTGACATAGTTCCTGAATACAGTACATTACTTGCGTAATTGGCACCGTGATTAATTCCCGAAAGCAAAAGGTCTGGTTTGCGTCCTCCAAGGACTTCTACAATTCCTAATTTCACGCAATCAACTGGTGTTCCTGAGCAAATAAAACTGGGTACATCAAACGTGTTGGTTTGTGTTAAGTAGATAGGGTCGTGTATCGTAATGGCATGTCCCATTCCTGATTGTGGAGTTGCTGGAGCTACTACATAAACGTCTCCAAATTCTTTGGCCACTTCTACTAAACAGCGAATGCCTTTTGCGTAAATGCTATCGTCGTTAGTTACTAAAATGATTGGTTTTTTCATCTGGAAATATTTTCTATTGCGAAAGTATCAAAAAATAGGTAAAAAGTACGATTTATCTATGGAAAGGAACCGATAGTTTTTGTATTTTTATGACGAATTATAAAATTTCCTTTTATGATGACCGCAAATGCGCTTTTTGCTGAAGCGACAAACATAACAAATGAGCACATTTCTTTTCTAAGAGACACCCTTTTGGCATTGAATGAAACGCAGTTAAACTGGAAGAAATCGCCCAAAGAATGGAGCGTAAAAGAGACTTTGGCGCATTTGAATGAATATGCGATTCAATATCACTCCAAATTTTCGAAAAAGATTGATACAACGCGTTTTCGTGATCCAAAAGAAGCGTACACTTCTTCTCCACTTGGTAAAAGTATGTGGAATTCAGTAAAACTTGGAAAGTTTAATAATATCAAAAGAAAGCTAAAATCACAGAAATACTTCAATCCAACATTTGTGCCTTCAATAGTGACAGAGCATATGGTTCAAGATTTCTTACAAACACAAGTTGAATTGTTGGCTATTATTGAACGTGCTAAAGAAATTAATATCCGTAAGGCAAAAATAAATGTTCCTTTAAATTTAGGTGTTCGCTTTCGATTTGGAGATGCTGTCCTTTATGTCGTTTATCACAACCAACGCCATTTCCAACAAATAAAAACTATTTTAAACCATCCACAATTTCCAAAATGAGTTCAAAAAAATCCGCGTATTGTTTTTTAAATAACACACCTATTCGTAGTGAAGCTTCTGAAAAAGCTGAAATGGTAACACAAATCCTGTTTGGAGAGATTGTGGAAATTCTTGAAGAACAAGAGAATTGGATGTACATTCGAACATTTATGGATAACTATGACGGCTGGGTAGATCGCAAAGCTTTAAGAAAATTGACCGATAAAGAAGTTCATCGATGGCTAGATGGTCAATCTCCATTGTTTTCTGAATCTATCTATGTTTTGTCTGAAAACGGAAAGCAGTTACTTACTAAAGGAGCTTTCCTTACATATGGTGCGACCGAATCTTTTTCGATTGGGAATACAGCGTATACTTTAATGTCAGCACCTGAATTCTACAACCAATTGGATGTTGTTCAAGTAGCGAAGGCTTATTTAAATACCCCTTATTTATGGGGAGGAAAATCAAATACAGGAATAGACTGCTCAGGATTGGTACAAATGGTCTATCGTTTTTGTGGAATCAATCTCCCTAGAGACGCTTCGCAACAAGTGGAATATGGTCAAGATGTAACATTCGACGATGTACAAGCAGGTGATTTGGCTTTTTTTAAAAGTAAAGACGAAAAAATCGTACATGTGGGGATCATAATGGAAAACAATGAAATCATACATGCTAGTGGACGTGTGCGTATAGACGAACTACGAACAAATGGAATTTATGCAGAAGAATACGAGCGTTTTACACACGATTTACACAGCATTCGACGTGTGATCTAATCAAAACATCAGAATAAATAATCATATTTGTACCAAAAACTAACATCCATGCAAATACTTATCACAGGCGGAGCCGGTTTTATTGGAAGCAATCTTGCAAAAAGGTTGTGCAAAGAAGGACATCAGATTGTGGTGTTAGACAGCCTGTTGCGTGGAAACAAATTAGATAAAGAAACGTTTCAAAATATAACCTTTATTCAAGGTGATGTACGTGATTTCGAAACGGTGTGCAAAGCCAGTCAAGGGTGTGATGCTATTTATCACTTCGCGGCAGTACTTGGCGTAGACATTGTAGCAGATAATCCGGTCGAAACAATGGATGTAGAAGTTATTGGAACACGCAATGTGGTCATGGCTGCTCTAAAGAATAACATCAAAAAAATATTATACGCTTCAACAAGCGGTATTTACGGACATTCTTCAATTGGAAATACAGCGTTTACCGAAGAGGTTTTGGTTGATCCACGAACGTCCTATGCTATGGCTAAGCGATACAATGAAATCTATTTAGCTTCCCATCATTTTGAAAAAGGAATGGATGTTATTTCCCTTCGTTTCTTTAATGTATATGGAGCCAATCAAGATAACCGAATGGTTATTCCCCGATTTTTTGAGCAAGCATTGGCCAACGATTCCCTAACGGTATTTGGATCAGGAAAACAAACACGAGACTTTACTTATATTGATGATACTGTTGAGGCTTGCGTACGTTTATTACAGGTCAAGGGATCTCATATTGTTAACATCGCTAACGAAAAAGAATACAACATTGAACAATTGGCTACGATTGTAAAAGAAATCACTAAATCCGAATCTGAGATTACTTACATTGATGCGCCAAAAAACCGATACGATTACGAAGTAGAAAGAAGAGTTGGAAATTCCAATAAACTTTTCACGATGATAAATTACAAGCCGGAAACTACTTTTCATGAAGGGTTAAAGGCAATTTACAAGATAATGCAAACAAATAATTAATAGAAATGGTTCGAGACAAGCAAATTTTTGACCTTATTGAAAAGGAAAATGACAGACAATTACATGGTATAGAGTTAATTGCTTCTGAGAATTTTGTTAGTGATGAAGTAATGAAAGCAATGGGAAGTGTACTTACTAATAAGTATGCGGAAGGTTTGCCAGGGAAAAGATATTATGGTGGATGTGAAATCGTTGACCAAGTAGAACAATTGGCAATTGATCGTCTTTGTGAATTGTTTGGAGCTTCTTGGGCAAACGTACAACCCCACTCTGGAGCGCAAGCAAATGCTGCTGTTTTCTTAGCGTGTTTACAACCAGGAGACAAAATACTAGGTTTTGACCTTTCTCATGGTGGACACTTAACACATGGTTCAACAGTTAACTTCTCAGGAAAATTATACCAACCTTTCTTTTATGGTGTAAATGAAGAAACAGGACAAGTAGATTACGATGTTTTGGAAGAAGTTGCGCGTCGTGAAAAACCAAAAATGATTATTTGTGGAGCCTCTGCTTACTCAAGAGATTGGGATTATGCTCGTATACGTAAGGTTGCAGATGAAGTTGGCGCTATCATTTTAGCGGACATCTCCCACCCTGCTGGTTTAATCGCCGCTGGATTATTGAGCGATCCATTAGAATACTGTCACATCATTACTACAACAACGCATAAAACTCTACGTGGACCACGCGGAGGTGTAATCATGATGAGAAATAATTTTGATAATCCGTGGGGATTGAAATGGAATAACGGAAATCCAAAATCGATGGCAGCATTGTTAGATGCAGCAGTTTTCCCAGGTATACAAGGTGGACCGTTAGAGCACGTGATTGCAGCAAAAGCAGTTGCTTTCGGAGAAGCTTTGACAGATAACTACAAAACATACATGAAACAAGTTCAGGCAAATGCGAAAGTAATGGCTGAGGAATTCGTGAAATTAGGATATAAAATCGTTTCCGGCGGAACAGACAATCACTCTATGTTGATCGACTTAAGATCTAAAGGTGTGACTGGAAAAGATGCTGAAAACGCATTGGTAGTTGCCGATATTACGGTTAATAAAAACATGGTGCCTTTCGATACAGAATCTCCGTTTGTGACTTCTGGAATTCGTGTAGGAACCCCAGCTGTTACTTCTCGAGGTGTGAAAGAAGAGGAAATTAAAGCGATTGTTCAGTTGATCGACCGTGTACTTTCTGACGCAACAAACGAAGCCAATTTATTAGCTGTTCGCAAAGACGTAAATGCTTTAATGGCCGGAAAACCATTGTTTCAATGGTAGACTGATCTACGTAAAGAAAAGGAAAGCAGTGACATTATGTTACTGCTTTTTTTTATGTCTTTACTTTTTCACAAAGTTGTTTTTCTAGAAGAGAATGGGATTTTTTATTTGGGCGCTACCCTCTCCCCAAAAAAATGGGGACGGGTCAGGCTATTCGTTCATAGTCGCCTAAAACGGCGAGCTATCCACTGCTATCCTTAGCGCGAGATTTGTTTTCAATCACTAAGTTATTAATATTAACAACAGATCTCTTCAGCCCGGGCGGAATGCGATAGCTAAAGTGGAGAAAATGGACTAAACGCTGAAGGGCAACTGCAACCAAAGGAAGCACGTTGCACACAGCTGGTGCAGCCATTTTTAACATCTTTACTAAAGCAAGTAGACCGTAAAGGCTGCCAGATTAACAGAATTATTACATCATGGGTTCGTCGGTTTCCATGTCCCAACGCACGACACGCTGGATGCCTTCTACCTGTTCAAATTTGCGCATCAATTGTTCCAGGTGGTCAGTGTCAAAAACCATGACTTTTATGCGTCCCTCAAAAATGCCGTCTTCGGTTTCAAAAGAAATGGATCGCATGTTGACGTTGTGTTGATTGGAAATGATTTCAGTTAGGGTATTTACAATTCCCATGCGGTCGTATCCAAAAACTTTTATAGCGGCAATGCGCTCCACCAATTCTTGATTTTTCCAACGTGCGTGAATACATCTGTACGCCATTTTTGACATTAAATGTTCGGCATTAGGGCAAGAATTTCGGTGGATTTTAATTCCATCGCTAATGGTGATGAAGCCAAATACTTTGTCGCCAGGAAGTGGGTTGCAGCACTTTGAAAGGGTGTATTGAATGTTTTTAAAATCTTCGCCAATAATGATGGTATCGGCCTTTTTATCAATGGAAGCGGTAATGTTTTCTTTTTTTCTTTCCTTACGTGGTTCACTTTCCTTCTTTTTCAAAGAAAGCATGCCATTGTCGATGTCTAATTCACGTAAACGAGAAAGGTCTATTTTTCCTTTTGCAATTCTGAAGTAGAGTTCAGTCGCACTTGGCAAGTGAAAGAATTTCTCTAAAAAACCAATGTTGTCGGAATGGAATTGAATGTTCATGTTTTTGAACTTTCGTGCTAGAATTTCCTTTCCATCTGCAGCAATGATTTTACGCTCTTCATTCAGTGAACCTTTTATTTTCTGCTTTGCCCGCGCTGTAACGACCATTCGTAGCCATTCTTCGTTTGGTTTCTGCTTAGAAGATGTGATGATTTCCAGCTGATCTCCGCTTTTAAGTTGGTAAGAAAGCGGCACCAAACGGTTGTTCACTTTTGCGCCAATACAGGTGTCTCCTACTTTGGTATGAATGTCATAAGCGAAGTCAAGAATTGTAGCTCCAGTTGGTAAAACGCGTAGTTCACCTTTTGGAGTAAAGACAAAAATCTCGTCGTTGAAAAGGTTTAATTTGAACTCGTTAACGAAATCCATTGCGTTTAAATCTGGATTTTCAATTAACTCTCTTATTTCTGCAATCCAACGGTCTAATTTAGAGTCGTCTTTCTTAGATTCTTTATATTTATAGTGTGCTGCGAGTCCTTTTTCAGCGATTTCATCCATTCTTTTGGTCCGAATTTGTACTTCTACCCATTTACCTTGCGGTGACATTACTGTGGTGTGCAAGGATTCATAGCCGTTGGCTCTGGGCGTGGAGATCCAATCACGTAGACGGTCGGGACTTGGTTGGTAGTAATCGGTAACAATAGAGTAAATACGCCAGCAGTCAGATTTTTCCATTTCTGGCTTTGATTCCACAATGATTCGAATGGCAAAAACGTCATATATTTCTTCAAAAGGAATGCCTTTCTGTTTCATCTTTCTCCAGATGGAAGAAACAGATTTAGTACGTGCTTTCACTTCAAAGTTATAACCTTCGTTACCAAGAGATTCGCGTATAGGAAAAACAAATCTACGGATGAAACGGTTACGCACATCTTGTGTAGATTTTAATTTTGATTCAATGTCTTTATATATTTCAGGTTCAGTGTACTTAAAGGATAAATCTTCAAGTTCTGATTTAATGTTGTATAGACCTAGGCGGTGTGCTAATGGTGCATATAAAAATTTTGTTTCTGAAGCAATTTTCAATTGTTTGTCTTCACGCATACTTCCAAGTGTACGCATGTTATGCAGTCGGTCTGCCAGCTTGATAAGTACAACGCGTAAATCATCAGAAATGGTCAGGATCATTTTACGGAAGTTTTCCGCTTGAATGGATGCATTTTCGTCGAATACTTCAGGAATTTTTGTTAGTCCATCTATAATCATACGCACTTTTACGCCGAAAAGATCTTCGATGTCTTGTAAAGTGATGTGTGTATCTTCAACGGTGTCGTGCAATAAGGCGCAGATAATTGCTGTTGGACCAAGGCCCATTTCTTCTACTGTAATTCTGGCTACAGCGATGGGATGGAAAATGTATGGTTCTCCAGATTTTCTACGCATGTCTTTATGCGCTTCCACTGCAACGTCAAAGGCTTTACGTATCATACGTGTATCCTCTTTGGAACGATTTTTCACTAATCTTAATAAGCCTCTAAATGCATTTAAGATGTCTTTACGTTCTTTTTCTAGGTCAATATGAGGGAAATCTGGATTTACTTCTGCCATAAATTTTGTGTATCACTACTTTACTTCATTCAAATAAAGCAAAATTATTAGTATTCTGAAAGTCTATGCCAGGTATTTAAACGGATTTCTAAAAAAAAAAGGAGATAATGAATGATTAAAAGGTGTAACAGGAAAGTAATTATGTGTTTCAAAAAATGAATTAAGTGTCTTTATTTCTGCATGCTATGAGTTGTAAGATCGTGTTTTGACAATGGAAAGAATAGATTAAAGTGTTTTGTATTTTCTTTCAAAAAAAAGCTTTTGAATTGGTGTTTTATCTAATAGTTTGAAAATTGATTTTCAGCCCGGATGGAGCGCGATAGCTAAATGCACGGAAAAGTTAGGGAACTCCAGCTTTTTAATGCGACCATTAGGAAGCACTTGAAAAGTTGCGTGTGAACTTCTTTACCGAAATTTACTAAAGCGCGTAAGCCGTTAAGGCTGCCAAAATAAAAAGAGGATGGATAGGCGTTTTTCAACAATAAATGCTTATCTTTACAGCACTTAGTGGTTTTGCCTTTAGTATCGATTAAAATGTAATTTTAGGGTTGTCGTAGCGAGTAATCGTTCTCTTTTCTTAGTTATCCATTTCAACATTTACTTAAATCAAGTTCACCAATAGACACGTTATTTATCAATACCAACGCATATCAAGCATTTACGATTTTCACAAACGATTGAACAAGAGTTTTCCAAGACATTAAAACGAAGGGTAAATTTATATTTCAAACTGAATAAAAAGAATAAACGGGCAAACGGCTCTATGATCACCAAGAGTATTATCATGATACTTTTATACGCCACACCGCTTTTTCTTCTGGCCATCGGCGGCATCAACTCCCCTATTTTAGCACTTTTATTGTATGTTCTTAGCGGCTTCGGCTTGGCGGGTATTGGAATGGGGATTATGCACGATGCGAATCATGGAGCGTATTCAAAACGTCCATTTTTAAATACAATGATGGCTCGAACATTGGAATTTGTTGGGTGTAGCAGTGAAATGTGGAAGTTACAGCATAATGTTTTGCATCATACTTATACGAATATTCATGGTCATGATGAGGATATTGACGCTCCACTTTTCTTGCTTCGTTTTTCACCATACAGTAAAAGTTATAAGATTCACCGTTTTCAACATTTATATGTTTGGTTGTTTTACAGTGTTTTGACTTTGTATTGGGTTTCAGTGAAAGATTTTAGAAAAGTGGGAGATTATTACCGCATGGGCTTCATCAAAACTCGAAAGGAATATTGGATAAATATTGTAAAGTTGATTCCTATTAAAGTAGTTTACTTTGGTTATACATTAGTTTTACCACTTGTTTTTGCTCCGTTCTCTTTTTATTGGATTTTATTGGGTTATTTAATTATGCATTTAATTGCAGGATTATTGTTGAGCGTAGTTTTTCAGTTGGCCCATGTTGTTCCGGGAACAAATTTCCCTCAATCTGATGATGAAGGAGAAGTGAATAACAATTGGTATACACACCAGTTACAAACAACGAGTAATTTCTCGCCTAAAAATCCATTTTTATTTTGGTATTTAGGTGGGTTAACCAATCAAATAGAGCATCATTTGTTCCCCAATATTTGTCATGTACATTATCGTGCTTTGAGCCGAATTGTTTCTAAAACGGCAAATGAATTTAAAGTTCCTTATCATATAAACGAGTCCTTTTTCACTGCAATTGTAGGACATGTGAAAACACTTCGTATATTAGGGAAGATGAAAACAATCTAGTAATCAATTAATTATTAATATAGAATATGGCAGAGACCTACAACAAGAAAGAAAGAGAGAAGAAAAGAGAAATGAAGCGCAAAGAAAAGCAAATTAAAAAAGAAGCGCGCAAAGACAATCCAAACGAAGGAGGATGGGAAAGCATGATGGCCTATGTAGATGAAAATGGAGTTTTATCTGACACACCACCAGATCCATCTCAAAGAAAAGAGATCAAAGCTAAGAATATCGAAATTGGTGTTCCGAAGAGAGAAAAAGAAGAGTTTGATCCAATTTTAAAAGGTGTTATCAATTACTTTGATAGTACAAAAGGTTTTGGTTTCATAAAAGGTGAGGATGAAGAAAGCTACTTTGTTCACCAAAACAATATTACTGGTGAAGCTGGGAACGGAAGAAAAGTAAGATTCGAAAAAGAAAAAGGACCTAAAGGTTGGGTAGCAGTTCGTGTTACTATTGAAGGATAATACTTTCTCTTTGCTTAATCGTGATTAGGTAGTTGCAATATGCAACAATATGTTTTCCGCAATTTATTTTCTTAAGAATTTATTCTTTGTAAATTGCGGAAAGAAAACAATAGAATTCCTTTTATTCTAACAAGACA
Source organism: Taishania sp. (assembly GCA_030150045.1). Classification (GTDB taxonomy): domain Bacteria; phylum Bacteroidota; class Bacteroidia; order Flavobacteriales_D; family Crocinitomicaceae; genus Taishania. Next base: position 55,110 of record JASLGM010000043.1, on the reverse strand, counting down.
CCTTCTTTTAATGAGGTAGATGAAACCACACAGGTTTTAAATTGGAAACGTTCCATTAACCAAATAATTTGAACAGCAGCAATGGGTGCCATTTTTTTACGAATTGGGATAATCCAGTTGTTTAGATCTCTTTCTGCTTGAGTTGATGAAATTAGTGAATTACAAACCTGCTTAAGGAGTTCAATTTCTATATGAACTACATCTAAACCTTTTGGAAAAGGATGTTGATGAATTAATTCATATAGTGTTTCAAATGTACCGGAACTACCTATTAGACAAGTAATCTTTGAATCTGGAAGCTGTCTTTCAGTTTTTAGGTTTAAATAATGGTAAATGTTTTGAATGTCTTGTTTTGACATTGGGTCTTGAAAACAAAGTTCTTGGTATATCCTTGAAACACCAATATCAAACGAAGCAGACCAATTAACCTTGTTTTCTTTTACTTGAATGAATTCAGTACTGCCACCACCAATGTCCATTATTAATCCATCTTTTACCTCTTCACAAGAGTAGGCAACACCTTTATAGATATATTCTGCTTCTTGAATACCTGAAATTACAGATACAGTTATCCCAGTTTCTTTTTGTATTTTCTCGATAAAGGATGTTTTATTTTTAGCATCCCTAATTGCTGATGTACCTATCATTTGAATGTCTTCACATTGATAGGTTGCACATGTGTTACAGTATTCTTTCAAGGTTACCAGCGCCCTTTCTATGGCATCATCTGCGAGAATTCCTTTATGTACTCCCCCTAATCCTAAACCAACGCCTTTTTTATCAGCGTGGAGTATTTCAAGTTTTTCATTAGAGACTTTACCTATGAGTAGGTTGAAGGTATTTGTTCCTAAATCAATGACTGCTTTTATTGGCGTATCCATTTCCATAAATGTTTAAAGCCTACTCTATGACCATTACTTAGTACTCCGTTTTTATAGATTTTTCCTGCAAGGAATAAAAGTATAATAGAGGAAAGTAATAAGTATACTAAGGATAAAATCAAAGAGAATATGGCATTTTTATCTAAGCCTTGTGAGATTTTAACCAACCATATTGGCCCGGCTGTAAATGGTAAGTATTGTAACCACTCCCCTGCACTAGATTCAGGATTTGAAAGTATAAAATAAGCACAGTAAACGGTAGAAAGTAAAACAGCAAATATTGGTAGAATAAACTGTTGACCATCTCCTTCTGATCCTTGACCTGCACCAATGGCAAGGAAAAGAGAACCATAAAAAATATAGGTCAGAATAAAGAATAGAACAAAAAAGGTAATCATTACCGAGAAGTCTATACGTTCAAATATAAGGTCAATGACTGCATTAAATTCTTTTCCGTTGTAAAGTTTTTCTTGAAGCGATAAAAACCTTCCTGAATCGACTGTGTTTTGGATATTCATTTTAGCAGCATCATATATGTCAGGGAATAAATACTCACGTGCTAATAACATTCCTAAAGCGATAAGAATTATCCAAATTAGGAACAAAAACAATGCTGTAATTCCTACACCAATTAGTTTTCCGTTCATTACATCTCTTGGTTTAACCGAAGAGAGAATAATTTCAACTACACGATTTGTTTTTTCACTAGAAACGCTACGCAATAGTGTCATACCATATAAGCCAATAAAGAATACGATAAGACCTCCAAATGCAAATCCAACCCATCCACGTATGTCAGAGGTTTGATCGTAGGGATCGTTCACATTTCTAAAACCAAAAGAAAGAGGTTGCTTAATTTCTCTAAAAGTAGCTACAGACAGATCTGTATATTTTGCAATCATTAGTTCTTCTATTCGTCTTTCAACGATGTATTGAACTTCTTTTTGCAATTGAAAAGAAGGTTTACTTCTGTAAAATACATAAACAACCCTATTAGAAAGTATCTTTTCGTTTATTTCAACTAGAGCGTCGAAATTTTGGTATTTTTTTCCAGCTGCAAAATCGTCGTGAGTTAGGTATTTATTTAGAAAAGAAAAGGTAAGATTCCCTTCTTTTTCAGGCATCATTTTATTGTCTAAAAACTCAATTGGATCTGTAACAAGCACGTTCCATCTTTGAGTTTCAGTACCTTTTAATGCGATTAACAAGTAAATCAGACCTAGAACTAAAATCGGTCCAAATATGGACAACATTAGAAAAGATCTGGTTTTTAAACGTTCTTTTATTTCTCGTTTTGCAATGATCCAGCTTTTCATAAGTTGTTATTGTTTGATGTTAAATCAATGAAAATGTCGTGCATTGAAGGGACTAATTCCCAAGCTGAAATAATTTTCACGGTTCCCATTAGCACTTTTAATAAGTCTTCGAATTCGTTGTCTTGGCGTAATTTCAGATGAACTTCGTGAAGGTCATCATTAATATTTAAGGAGGAAATGATTTCATATCCTGCCCACAAGGCTGTGGCGAAAGCGATCATATTTCCTCTAAATTGAATGACATAAATTCCTTGCTTTCGATTTTCTCTTACTTCTCTTACATTTCCATTTAATACAAGTTTAGCTTGATGTATTAACGCAAATTCGTCACAAATCTCTTCTACATTTTTCATGTTGTGGGTAGAGAAAAGAATTGTTGTTCCAGTGTCTTTTAACCTTTTAATTTCCTGTCTAATCAATTCTACGTTTCCGGGATCAAAACCACTAAAGGGCTCATCTAGTATTAACAATTCGGGTTGATGTAGAACCGTACAAATAAATTGTACCTTCTGTGCCATCCCCTTTGATAATTCTTCAATTCGTTTATTTTTCCAATGTAAAATATCAAACTTTTTTAACCAGAAGTCTAATTGTTCTTTAATTTCAGCTTTTTTTAAGTTTTTGAGTTGACCAAAGAAATAAGCGTGTTCAGCCACTGTCATTGTTCTGTATAAGCCTCTTTCTTCTGGGAGGTAGCCAATGCGTTGTAGGTCATTTTCACGTAAAAGATTTCCTTTCCATTTAATTGCACCTTCGTCTGGTAAAATGATTTTATTTAAGATACGAAGTAGTGTCGTTTTTCCGGCTCCATTAGGACCTAACAAACCAAAAACACTTGCAGAAGGGACTTCAAAATCCACTTGGCTTAAGGCGCGTTTTCCACTAAAAGATTTAGAAATTTCTGAAATTTGCAGCATACATCAAAAATAATCAAAGGTTTGGAATACTATCTATTTTTTGTGATTTTACCTAGGTATGGTATCCCTTTTTTTAAATTAAAACGCCAAAAGACAAGACCAAAAAATAAGAGCATACTTCCTATCATAGTAGCAAATGTTACTAAATCAATATGTGGTTCACTAGGGTCTAAAAACAATGCATCAGTTCTAAAAACTTGCCAATTTGTAGTGACAATTAGTGCAGCTGTTAGGTTGTTGGCAATATGAAAACCGGATGCGATTTCAATACCATTATCTAGAATTACCAGAATGCCTAACATCACACCTGCAAAAATGTAAAACACAATTGCCCATGTTCCCAACGCTTCAATTTCAGGATTTGTAATATGCAAAAGACCAAAAATCATTCCTGAGATGCATCCTATCATCCAACCATGAGGAATGAATGTCCCTAATAGTTTGAATAATAAACTTCTAAACAAGATTTCTTCTGCTAAGCACTGAAGAGGAATAAAGAGTATAGCTATAATTAATAAAATGAAAAAATATTCAGGGTCAAAGATAAAGACTAGTTCTTTCTTACCTTCAATAAAAAGAGATAGTAAATAAATTCCGGTCCATATGAAACAAGAGACCAGTATTTTTTTTTTGTCAAATATTCTTGAAGGAGAGAAGTACCAAGCTATAGGTTCCTTAAGTATAAAAAGGGAACTAAATACGGCACCAAAAAAAGCCATAACCCAAGGGCAAAGTATAGCAATTAGTGTTAAATTATTTCCGTAATACAATTTAAAATCATCAATGTAATGATGATTAGATGAAACATTAGGGATGTTTTCTTTCATCAAACTCATTACTACTCCACCTAATATATAAAAAGCGAAAATAGTAAATAATGATATTAAGATACGAGTTAATTCTTGTTTGTTTTCTATTTTATAGAATGGTTTTTCCATGGAGTGTTTTATCTTGTAGTATTTAAATATAAAAAAACCTTGTCGTTTGACAAGGTTTTTTTATATATACTATTTTGACTAATTCTTTAAAATGTTAGAACATGTCTTTTACTCTTTGAAAGAATCCTTTCTCATCTTTACCTGGACTCGGTTTGAAATTGTCACTTGATTTTAGTTTTTCAAGTATTTCTTTTTCATCTTTAGAAACTTTTTTCGGAGTCCAAACATTAACATGAACAAAGAGATCACCATGTCCATATCCATGAATGTTAGGTAATCCTTTTCCTTTAAGTCGTAAAGTTTTACCACTTTGTGTACCAGGTTCAATTTTTATTTTTGCCTTACCACCTAAAGTAGGAATTTCAATTTGTTCACCTAGAACTGCATCAATAAAACTTACGTATGCATCGTAATGTAAATTTTCACCATCACGCCTAAGGTCATCATGAGGGATTTCTTCAACAACGACAATTAGATCTCCTGGTACACCATCGAATCCTCCTGCATTACCTTTTCCGGTTACACTAAGTTGCATTCCATCTTCTACTCCTCCAGGAATATCGATTTCAATAATCTCTTCTTTGCGAATTAGACCTTGAGCGTCTGCATCAGCTGGTTTTTTGTCGATCATTTTCCCAGCACCTTGACAAACATTACAAGTTGCTTGCGTTTGCATAGCGCCCAAGAAAGTTTGCTGCACGCGCATTACACGACCAGCTCCATTACATGTAGTACAAGTTTTAAAAGTAACACCATCGGCATTAACCAATTTGTTTACTTTAATTTTCTTACGTACCCCATTTGCAATTTCATCAAGGTTGAGTTTCATTTTAACACGTAAGTTTGTACCTCTTACCCGTCTAGCTCCACCACCTCTTGGACCTCCAAATCCGCTTCCGCCTCCGAAGGCTCCACCAAAGATATCCCCAAATTGGCTGAATATATCATCCATATTCATTCCGCCACCTCCAAAACCTCCAGCACCACCCATCCCAGCGTGTCCAAAGCGATCGTATTGTGCTTTTTTATTTGGGTCACTTAATACCTCATACGCTTCTGCCGCTTCCTTAAATTTATCTTCGGCTTCTGGGTTATCCGGGTTTTTGTCTGGATGGTATTTAATAGCTAATTTACGGTATGCTTTTTTGATATCGGCTTCAACAGCATTTCTATCAACACCTAATACTTCGTAATAATCTCTTTTCTCGCTCATTATTTATTTGATCTTCTTGAATTATTGTCCTACTACTACTTTGGCGTAACGTATAACCTTATCGTTCAAGTAATATCCTTTTTCAACAGTATCAATCACTTTACCTTTTTGACTTGCTTCTCCAGGGATATTAGCGATTGCTTCATGTAATTCACTGTCAAATACTTCACCAGTAGTTATCATTTCTTTCATTCCTTTTGCTTCTAAAGACGCCTTCATTTTATTGAAAATCAGGAAGAAACCTTCTTTCACAGCATTTATATCTTCACTATTCTCGTTATTCTGAATCGCACGCTCAAAATCATCGACAGTTGGAAGAATTGTTTTAATGACTCCTTCAGCTGCATTTGCTATGATATCCATTTTTTCTTTGTTTGTACGCTTACGATAGTTATCAAACTCAGCGTATAGTCTAAGAAAACGATTATTCAAATCTGCATATTTTTCTTCCAATGACATTTCTTCTGTCGAGATGTTATCTTCTTGATTAGCTTCATTACCTACAGTGTTATCCGTATCAACATTTAACTCCTCATTGTTGTCAACAAATTCCTTTTCTTCTGTCATTTTCTTATATTTTAATGTCATTCAATTTAACAAATAGTTTGCCATCCCTTAAAAAAGGACATGCTGACAGATTTTGTAAAATCGTGTCAGCATGTTTACGCTTTTTTGTCAGTAAAAACTATTTTTTATAATTTTCTAGTGTGATTTTTAGTTTTTCACCACGTAGATCCTCAGCTGTGGCAATTATCTTCCCTTTACCATCTATTAGATATGCTTGAGGGATATATTTTATAAAGTAGTCTTTTGCAATTTCACTGTTTTTATCCCAAATATGATAGTCCCAATTTAATTGATCTTTTTCAATTGCTTTTAACCAAGCATCTTCTTGTCTATCTAGAGAGATGGAGAGAACAATAAATTTTTTACCGTTTGTAAATTTCGTGTCTTTAAACTCCTGATAATTCTTCACGACATTTGGATTTTCTAGTCTACAAGGACCACACCAAGATGCCCAAAAGTCAATAAGAACTAGTTTCCCTTTAAGTTTTTTGAAACTAATTTCTTCTCCATTTAATAGTTTAGCAGTAAATCTAGGAGATTGTTCTCCAATTTTCGGTGCTTCAAGAGATACATTAGTAACTTTTTTTTGTGCATATGTACTTCCTAGTAAAAGAAAAGTACTTAGAAATATTATTTTTCTCATTAACCTATACGTCTAATGTCAGCACCAATATTATTTAATCTCAATTCGATATTTTGATAGCCTCGATCTATTTGTTCAATGTTATGAATAACAGATTTTCCATCGGCTGATAGAGCTGCGATAAGTAAAGATACCCCTGCACGAATGTCGGGGGAGGTCATCTGCATTCCTTTTAATGGGTACTTATGATCTAATCCAATTACTGTAGCTCTATGTGGATCACACAAAATGATTTGAGCTCCCATGTCAATCAACTTATCTACAAAGAACAATCTAGATTCAAACATTTTTTGATGAATTAACACAGAACCTTTCGCTTGTGTAGCTACCACTAACACAATAGAAAGTAAATCAGGGGTAAATCCAGGCCATGGAGCATCCGCAATTGTCAAGATAGAACCATCGATAAATGTATCTATTTCATATGATTCTTGAGCGGGTACATAAATATCATCACCTCTTCTTTCTAATTTTATTCCTAATCTCCTAAAGACATTAGGAATAATCCCTAGATTTTCCCAGCTAACATCCTTAATTGTTATTTCAGATTTCGTCATTGCAGCTAAACCAATAAAGGAACCGATTTCGATCATATCAGGAAGAATTCTATGATAGCAACCTCCTAATTCTTTCACCCCTTCAATAGTCAACATATTAGAAGAAATACCTGAAATTTTTGCTCCCATTGCATTCAACATCTTACATAATTGTTGTAAGTATGGTTCGCATGCTGCATTATAAATAGTAGTTGTTCCTTCTGCGAGTACAGCAGCCATAACTACATTTGCAGTACCTGTTACAGATGCTTCATCCAAATGTATGTAAGCACCTTTTAACTTATCAGCTTTAACAGTGTAAAAATGCTCACCAGCATCATAATCAAATATAGCTCCAAGCGATTGGAATCCTTCAAAGTGTGTATCTAATCTTCTTCGACCTATTTTGTCACCACCTGGTTTTGGGATATAACCTTGACCGTATCTAGCGAGTAACGGTCCAACAATCATGATAGAACCACGTAGTGAAGATGCCCGTTCTTTAAATTCCTCTGATTGTAAAAAATCAAGATTAATTTCCTTAGCTTGAAACATATAAGTACCTGATTCTACCTTTTCAACTTTTACACCCATCGCTTGTAATAAGTTAATTAACTTATTAACATCTACAATATCAGGGATATTAGAAATAGTGACCTTTTCTGCTGTAAGAAGTGGCGCGCAAAGAACTTGCAACGCTTCATTTTTTGCACCTTGAGGAATTAATTCACCTTTGAGTGGTTTTCCTCCATAGATTTCAAAAGAAGCCATGAAAATTATTTTTTAATGAATTTTTTCTTTGGATTGTTTTTCTTGTGATTATTGTTTTTGCTATTGCTATGACTGTGGTTTCTTTTTGTATTACCTATTTGTCGTAACAAAGCATTTGTACTCACAAGCTCATCAGGATTCTCCAATTCAAGAGCTCCTTGTGAGAGCTCTCTTAATTGGTTTGCAATAACATGATTTTCAACAGCGCCATTATTATGGGCTAGATATTGATACTTCATGAAATTCGCCATTGTTCCTTTCAAGTACTCTTTTTCTTCTTGATTTGCTATTATTGCTGCTGATTCAAGTATTTTTTGAGTGTATTTTCCATAATGACCATAACGAATTCTGCTTTTGGGATATTGCATTCTTTTAGGTTTCTCAAAAAGAATTTCCACGTTCGGCTTTGGGTAAGGGGAATCTACATCTAGTTGGAAATTTGACATTACTAACAAGTGTGTCCATAATTTGTGACGGTAATCATCCACGTCTCTTAGGTGTGGATTTAACTGTCCCATTACTTCAATTATTGCTCGCGCTGCACGATTTCTTTCGTCACGGTCAATAATTGTTAAAGCATGCGCAATCATGTTTTGTACATTCCTGCCATACTCTGGAAGAAGTAGAGGATTCCTTGTTGTATTATATTCCATATGATTATTTACAATTTATTTTGTCAAGCGGATTTCTAAAGCGTTATTAAATTTCTCTTTTACTTCATCAATAAATCCATAATGTTCACCATCGATAACTAGTTTACCTTTTGTTACGTGTCCTAAAAGTGTTGAAGGAACATCTAAAGTAGACATAAATTCTATAAAAGCATCCTCTTTTTCTTCACTTACTGTAACAATTACTCTTCCTTGCCCTTCACCGAATAAGAACGCATCTAGTCTAATTTCACCATCTGCCTCCACGTCAAAGCCTAAATCTCTTGGCATTGCCATTTCAACTAATGATACATAAAGTCCTCCATCTGATACATCATGAGCTGCATTAATATAGTCATTTTTTATTAAATTGCTAACTACATTTTGCATTTTATATTCTTTTTCTAAATCAAAATATGGAGCAGGAGATGCTTTTATATTATGATAAGAATACAAGTATTCAGAAGATGCTATATCCTCTGTATAATCACCGATTAAGAAAATAAGCTCTCCTTTTTTCTTGAAATCAAGCGTCATTATTTTCGTTTTATCCTCAACAATACCAATCATTCCGATAGTTGGCGTTGGGAATACTGGTACTTCCACACCATTTGTAACTGTTTGATTATAAAAAGAAACGTTTCCTCCTGTTACAGGCGTTTGGAACTTGATACAAGCTGCAGACATTCCTTTGATTGCACCTACAAACTGCCAGTATGATTCTGGATTGTATGGATTACCAAAGTTCAAACAGTTCGTAATTGCAGAAGGAGCACCACCCGCACATGTAATATTTCTAGCAGCTTCAGAAACAGCAATCATTGTACCTACTTCTGGATCGGCATTTACATATCTAGAATTGCAATCGACTGTCATTGCCAATGCTTTATTCGTACCTTTAATGTTTACTACACCTGCATCAGCTGGTCGGTTTGATGTCATATTAATTGTGCCGACCATTGAATCGTATTGTTCATACACCCATCTTTTAGAAGCAATATTTGGATGTTGTATTAAAAAGTCTGCAACTTCTTTCAAATCTTTTGGTTCTGCAACTTGATCTATATTGAATTTTTTGAACTCCTGATAATATGCTGGCTCTGTATATTCTCTTTCATAAATAGGTGCACCACCACCTAATACAAGTGATTCGGCAGGAACATCACCTACTAACTCTCCATTCATATAATAGTTCACACGTCCAGTATCGGTTACTACACCAATTTCTTCAGCATGTAAATCCCATTTATCAAAAATTGCTTTAACTATACTTTCTTTTCCTTTTTGAACTACAATTAACATACGTTCTTGCGATTCAGAAAGAAGGATTTCGTAAGGTAACATGTTTTCTTGACGTGTAGGTACTTTATCAAGGTGGATTTCCATCCCTACTCCTCCACCTGCACTCATTTCACATGTTGAACAAGTAATACCCGCTGCACCCATATCTTGCATTCCAACAATAGCGTCAGTATTTGCAAGTTCCATTGTTGCTTCTAAAAGGAGTTTTTCCATAAATGGGTCACCAACTTGGACAGATGGTAAATCATTTGCTGAGTCTTCAGTAATATCTTTTGAAGCAAAGGCTGCTCCTGCAATTCCATCTTTACCTGTAGATGAACCTACAATAAATACTGGATTCCCTGGTCCTTTAGCTTTAGCTGAAATAATTTTTTTTGAATCCATGATACCTGCTGAAAAAGCATTTACCAGAGGGTTTGTATTGTAAGAATCGTCAAAGAACACTTCTCCACCAACAATTGGAATACCAAAAGCATTACCGTAATCACCAATTCCTTTTGTAACACCTTTAACTAACCACTTTGTACGATCTCTATCAATGTTTCCAAAACGCAAAGAGTTTAATTGTGCGATTGGACGTGCACCCATTGTGAAAATATCTCTATTAATCCCTCCAACTCCGGTTGCTGCACCTTGATAAGGTTCTAATGCAGATGGATGGTTATGTGATTCAATTTTAAATGCGCAACCAATTCCGTCACCAATATCTACTAATCCGGCATTTTCCTCACCTGCTTTTACCAACATGTGTGGACCGTCTTTTGGTAATTTTTTCAACCAGAAAATTGAGTTTTTATACGAACAGTGCTCCGACCACATTACTGAATAAACTGCGGTTTCCGTGAAATTAGGGGTTCTCCCTAATATTCCTTTAATCATTTCGAATTCATCGGCACGTAATCCTAATTCGACTGCCTGTTCTACTGTTGCAAGTTGTTGTTTTGTGCTATTCATAGATAAATAAGATGTGGTGCAAATTTAACTAAATTATCCTACTTAAACGTTTATTTAATCGCTTTAGTAGATTAGTTATGCACATTCAAATGTAATTAAATACGTACTACATACTGGTACTAACCGTTTTTATTTTCATATTATACAAAGCAAATGCATACATATCTGCATATTCTTGTATTGTCATTGCTACTGATTTCCCTGCACCGTGACCAGCGTTAACATCAATTCGAATAAGCATAGGGTTTTCCCCAACATTTTTCTTTTGTAATTCTGCAGCAAATTTATAGGAGTGTGATGGAACTACCCTATCATCATGATCTCCTGTTGTAACCATAGTCGCAGGATAATTAACACCATCCTTTACGTTATGAACAGGAGAATAAGACTTTAGGTAATGGAACATTTCAGGAGAATCAATAGCAGTCCCATAATCATATCCCCACCCAGCACCAGCTGTGAACGTATGGTATTTAAGCATGTCTAAAACCCCCACACCAGGGAAGGCCACTTTAAACAAATTAGGCTGTTGTGTCATTACAGCTCCTACTAATAAGCCTCCATTAGATCGACCAGAAATAGCTAAATAATCTGGTGTGGTGTATTTTTCATCAATCAAATAATTTGCCGCTGCAATAAAGTCATCAAATACATTTTGTTTTTGCATTTGTGTTCCAGCTTTATGCCAAGATTTACCATATTCACCTCCTCCACGAAGATTTGCTACTGCATATACACCTCCCATTTCCATCCATACAGCATTAGACACACTGAATGTAGGTGATAAACTAATGTTAAAACCACCATATCCATACAGCATCGTAGGATTTTGACCATTTAAATCTAATCCTTTTTTATACGTTAATATCATAGGTACAAGCGTACCATCTTTAGATTTATAAAAAACTTGTTTTGACTCGTATTTTTCAGTATCAAAATCTACATTTGGTTTTATATAACTTTTCACTTCTCCATTATTGATATTCAAAGAATAAATACTAGATGGGGTGTAGTAATTAGTGAAAGAGAAATAGATAATGGTATCCTTCTCAGTAGTAGAGAAGCCACTAGCAGTACCAATTCCAGGTAGTACTATTTCTCTTTCAAGGCTACCTGATTTGGAAAATTGTTTCACTTCAGATACTGCATCCTTAAGATAATGTGCAAAGAAATAACCTCCTCCTGTAGAAACATTAAGTACCTCTTTTTCCTCTTTTATTATTGTAATCCACTTTGATTTATCAGAAGTTTGATTCAAATTAGTATATATTAGTTTTTTGTTAGGTGCTTCAAAATTTGTCAATAAAAAGACCCCTTCCTCATTCGAGTCTACAACTGAAAAATCTGCCTTCATTGAAACATCAATTTCTTCAATTTTGCTTTGACCAATGCGTTGAAAGTACAAAGCATTACCTGAAGTAGCATTAGCAGTTGAAATAAATAAAATATTTTGATTATCAGACATATATCCGCTTACGTACCTAACTTTATCTTTATCACCAAAGACAACTACATCTTCTTCCTGCAGCGTATTTAATTTATGATAATATAGTTTATGTTGATCCGTTTTTGCAGACAATTCAGAACCAGTAGGCTTATCATATGCTGAATAATAAAAACCTTCATTTTTCAACCATGAAATCCCTGTGAATTTGGCATCAATAATTCGATCTGTTAGTTTTTCTTTTGACTCGGAATCGATAACGAATATTTTCCTCCAATCACTACCGCCCTCAGAAATAGAATACGCACACAAGCTACCATCTTGTGAAAAACTTAGCACATCCAAAGAGGTTGTCCCATCTGTTGAAAAGGTATTTGGATCTAAAAACACTTCCTCTTTACCATTCTTACCTTTCCTATAGACTATGGATTGATTTTGAAGCCCATTATTTTTATAGAAATACTCATACTGCCCTTTCTTGAAAGGTGCGGATATTTTCTCATAATTCCACAGACTTTTCATTCGATTGGCAATTTGAGAACGATAAGGAATAGTATTCAGATAAGAAAATGTTAGTTTGTTTTGAATAGCTACCCATTCTTCGGTTTCTTTTGAACGGTCATTTTCAAGCCACTGATAGGGATCACTTACAAATTCTCCAAAATAGTTTAAAACACTATCACTTTGAAATGTATTTGGGTATTCAAATACATTCATTTTATTGTCTGTTATGTCTTTAGTTTTTTTATTCATTCCGCACGCTGTAAGCACACCAACTAAAGGGATCCATTTTATATAATTTAACATAAGATGGTTTATTTATCAGATGTTTATTTGTTAATTGTTCTCCAGTTGATCTTTTTTAGCACCTTTAAATATACTATACTTTCTAAAAGAACATTCTAAATTACCATTATACAATTTTACTTTAACTGATGGCTTAAGTCCAATCGCTTTCATTCCTTCTTCACTACTAGAAATCAGCCAACAATCAAACCCTTCTAATGAATGCTTCATCCAAGTACCAATTCTATCATATAACTCAGGGATATCGTCTTGTAACCTTTCCCCATATGGAGGATTTGAAATCATTATTCCTTTATTCCAACTAAGATTTTTAAAGTTTTCAAAATCACCAGATTTAATTTCAATAAAACGTCCAAAAGGTAAAGCTCTCAAGTTACGTCTTGCTTTTAAGACCATTTCGTCTGATAGATCTCCACCAATTATTTCAACTGGCATTTGACGAATTGAACGAGATTTAGTAATTTCTTCTTCATACATTTCATTCCAAACATCCTGATTGTAGTTCTTAAAGTTTTTGAAGGCATAATGTTGTCTCTCAATCATAGATGAAATGCCTGTAGCGTACAACGCTGCTTCAATTAATATTGTTCCTGACCCACAAAATGGATCTAAAAGAGGTGTTCTTTTATCCCATCTAGAAAGACGCAACAAACCAGCTGCCAAAACTTCATTCATAGGAGCTTCTCCTGTTTCATTTCTATATCCTCTTTGGTACAGAGGTTGACCACTTGTGTTTAAAGATATCGTAACTAAATCATTATTGACATATAAATCAAAAACAACTTGAGGTTTCTTAACATCTACATTAGGTCGTGTATCAAGCTCTCTTCTAAACGTATCAACTACAGCATCTTTAACAACTAAAAAAGGATATTGACTGTGCTTAAAGAAGTCTGAATGTATTGCTCCTTTTATAGCAAATGTTTTAGATGAGCTAAAATAACTAGTCCAATCAATTTTTAAAGCTTTTTTATATAAGTCATCCTCTTCCCTAATTCTAAACTGAGCAATCTCAACTAATACTGTAAGAGCTATTCTACAATGCAAATTTAAAAAATACACATCTTTCCAAGAACCCTTTATTTGAACAGCTCTATTCAAAATTTTAACTTCAGGGTACCCTAGTTCGATTAATTCTTGTTGTAGTACTTCTTCAAGTCCATACAAGGTTTTTAAAGTTATGGTAATGTTGTTTGCGAAAAAATCGCTATCAGATGAGTTGTTAAGAATTTGATTCACTTGAGAAATACTATTAAGTTTGTACAAAAGAACTAATTTGATTACAAATATCCGGTATTTTTTACTTATTGTCACTATTACTTGGACATCATTTTCTTTTGCACAAGAGAAAATCGGCCTTGTATTAAGTGGTGGTGGTGCTTCAGGACTTGCACATATAGGCCTATTAAAAGCATTGGAAGAGAAAAATATTCCAATAGATTTTATTTCTGGGTCTTCTGCTGGTGCTCTTATTGGAGCATTATATGCCTCTGGTTATAGTGCTAGTGGCATAGAGCGAATCGTTCTCTCAAACGCTTTTCAACTAATGACTAACGGGCAATTAGAAGATTATCAAGAGTTCGCTTACCGTAAAGCAGAAGAGCAAGCTAACAATTTTAGTTTTGGATTTAATATTGATAGTAAAATTTTCAAGTCTTTACCTACATATTATAGAAGTTCAGCTTATCTTGATTTCATTATGATGGAACTATTAGGACCTCCATCTGCAGCAGCGAATAACGATTATGATCAGCTTATGATTCCTTTTAGATGCGTTGCATCAGATATCGAAAGTAAAAAATCAATTGTATTCAATAAAGGCTTTTTAAATCAGAGTGTAAGAGCATCAATGACTTTTCCTTTTTATTTCCCAGCAATTGAAATAGACGGGAAATTACTTTTTGATGGTGGATTATATGATAATTTCCCTGCTAGAATTTTATATGAAGAATTTAACATTGATTTTATCATTGGTTCTAATGTTTCTACAAACGCAGAAGCACCGAGATCTGATGACTTTTTAAGTCAAATCACAAGTATGCTTACTTTTCAATCCGACTTTACTTTACCATGTGATACGGGAATGATGTTCGAACCAGATATTCCTTTTTCAACTTTCGATTTTAAAAATGCTAAACAGATAGTTCAATTAGGCTATAATCAAGCATTGCAATTTGCAGATTCTTTAGCGTTAAAAATTCAAAGAAGAATTACAGAAGAAGAACTCTTTTTGAAAAGACAGTTTTTTAATGACAAGTGCCAAGAATTAAACTTTTCTAAAGTGGTTGCAAAATCGAATAAATCCAAAATTGTAAAATTTGCGGAATACTCTTTAATACCAAAAAAGAAGAACAAAATAATACCGTTAAAAGTTATTGAAAGAAGGTATTTTCAATTAAATGGAACTCCCCATATAGATATGCTTTATCCTACAGTTGAACTAAATAACGATTCGACATATACCATGAATTTACAGGTGAAAAAAGCAAAAGAATTTAAAGTTGAAGCAGGTGTTTTCTTTTCAACTAGAGCTGTAAATATGGGGTATATTGGACTGCGTTATGGACATATAGGTCGTGTAGCACAAACTGCATTACTTAATACATATTTTGGTAAATTTTACACTTCAGGAAAAGCGGAATATGCAATTGATTTACCTTCTATTTTCCCAATTACTTTAAGTACTTATTTTGTTTTTAATCGCTTAGATTACTTTAGAAACTTTGCTACCTTCTTTGCTCCTCAGAGACCTTCTTTTTTAATTTCAAATGAAATCTATGCTGGGCTGAATTTAAAACATGCAATCAACAACTCTATTGTAGGAGATTTATCTACACGATATTTCTTTCAAGATGATAAGTATTTTCAACATAATAACTTCAGTAATTCTGATACCGCGGATCTGACAAAATTTAATGGATTCACATTGAGTTATGAATTACAATACAATACATTAAACAGGAGACAGTTTGCTTCATCAGGACATTATGCAGCATTAAAACTTCATTATGTACAAGGTACAGAAAGTTCAATTTCTGGAAACACAGCTGTTTTACCCTTTAATGACGATAAAAAGCATCAATGGTTTAATTTAACATTCGACTTTCAATCCTTTCCAGTTAATACACAGTATTTTAGCTTAGGAGTTCAAGGGAAAGCTGTATTAAATACACAATCTTTGTTTTCAAATTATACAGCTTCTGTCTTAGCAATGACTGCTTTTTCACCAATTCCAGATATGATTACTTATTTTATGCCTGAATATCGAAGTCCTCAGTACTTAGGTGTAGGTGTTAACGCTATTTTCAAATTGTACAATAAGTTTGATTTAAGGGGAGATATATTTTATTACCAACCATTTGTAACAATCGGACTAAATCAAGATGGGACTTTTGGCTATACTAAACCTTTTAAAGGGGATACATTTATAGCTTCATCTAGCTTTATATATCACTCACCATTAGGCCCTTTAAGATTTACGGTGAATTATTTCCCTAAACAAGTTCAACGTCTAAATCTTAATTTGAGCTTTGGATATCTTCTATTCAATAAACGAGCTATACGCCAATAGCAGTATTTGTTTGTTATATTTGTAGAAATCGTAATAAAAATGAAAAAAAACATAAGTGGAATTCAACAAATTGGAATAGGCGTTCCTGACGTGCACTCTATTTGGAAGTGGTACCGTCAATTTTTTGGAACAAATGTTAGGGTTTTTGAGGAGGCTGCTCCAGCCCCATACATGACTAAGTATACAGGTGGGACAGTACATGATCGTAATTCAGCACTTGCTATTTCTATGGAAGGTGGTGGTGGCTTTGAAATTTGGCAATACACTTCTAGAAATACGGAAAAAGCTACTTTTGATATTCAATTAGGCGATTACGGAATCTATTCTTGTATGATAAAATCAAGAGATGTCCAACAATCATATGACTTCTTCTTGAAAAACGAAGCGAAAATTGTACAACCACTTGCAAAAAAACCTAATGGTAAGTACACGTTTACTGTGGAGGATCCAAATGGTAATTTATTTACAATTGTTGATGGTAGAGGATGGTTTAAAAATACCGGACATCCATCTCGAAATGGTGGTGTCTGCGGTGCTGTGATATGTGTGAGTGATATTGACAAAGCGTTGCCTCTTTATAAAGATTTATTGGAATACGAAACGGTTGAATACGACGTAACTGGTAAATTTGAAGATCTTATAGGACTCCCTAAAGGTGATGGAGCATTCAGACGAGTTTTGTTAACTCACAAGCGTGTTAATTCCGGACCATTTGCACCACTTTTAGGACCTACAGAGATAGAATTAATACAATCTCTAGACAGAACAGATTGTAAAAAGATCTTTGAAAATAGATATTGGGGAGATTGGGGGTATATACATCTTTGTTGGGATGTTCAAAATATGGAGGCGTTAAAAGTTGAATGTGAAGAAAAAGGCTTCTCGTTTACTGTTGACAGCGGTTCTACATTTGATATGGGTGAAGCTGGAGGACGATTTTCATATATTGAGGACCCTGATGGTACGTGGATAGAATTTGTAGAAACACATAAAGTACCTGTTCTGAAAAAATTTAATTGGTATATAAACATCAAGAAAAGAGATCCTAAAAAATCCCTTCCTAAATGGATGTTGTCTGCAATGGGATTGAACAAAGTTAAGGATTAGGATTATTTCCTAATCCTTAACTTTCATTGATTATGTGGAATGACAATATCAAATCATTTTCATATATTTGATATTTGAACAAAACACGAAATAATGAGAATACTAATTCAATTTTTTACAGCCCTAATTTTTGTTAGTACTTTTACAAGTTGTAAAAAGAATAACAACTCGCTCTCTGACCAAAATACGGCAGTAATCATTGGAGTACTAAATCCAGCTGACAACGTTCATTATATTAAAATTACTCGTGCATTTGTAGGTGATGGATTAACAAGTTCTATTGATATCGCAAAAGTTTCTGACTCTTCATATTTTGCAAAAACTATTGTAGCCATTGAGGAATACGCTCCCAATGGTACTTTAGTACGAACATTCCAACTTCATGATACAACAGTTCAAAATAAAGAAACGACAGGAGTCTTTTATGCTCCACTTCAAAAGGTTTCTGTCTTTTACACCAATACAACGACAAAATTAAAAGACGATCATAAATACAAATTGATTGCAAAAATATATAAATCTGCATCTACTGCTGATGCTAATCCAGACTTTGTTATTGAAGGAGAAACGGATATAACACGAGGAATGAACTTTGCTGCGAACTTGACTGCTCCGTTTAATTACTTTGCGTTCGCTAATAATCCAGGAGAGTACAAAACACAAACTTTTACCCTTTCTTCAATTGGTACTGCAAAACGTCTAGTTGGAGAGTTGTTTTTTGATTACTATGAATATTCAAATGGTGGAAATGATTCTACATTTCATCAGATTAAAATGCCACTAGGTGAATTTGATTTAGCCGAAGGAACTACTCTATATAATTTCTTCTTACCTGGTGCACAGTTCTATGAAACAATTAAGAGAAAAGTACCTCAATCAAATGGGGTAACTAGAAGAAAATGTACTGAAATATCTGTTCATGTTATTGGAGCAAATCAAATATTAGCTAATTATATCGCCGTTAACAAACCAAGTACTTCAATTGCGCAAAACAAACCTGACTTTACAAATTTATCGGTGAAAAAAGGTGAGAAAATTAAGGTGATTGGGATTTTTGGCTCAAGAAACACTATTTCAATTGTTAAACCATACGCAAGTAGTACATACGCACAAATTCAAGCAATTGACAGAAATTCTAGAAGAGAATTAGCAATAGGAGCTTTTACAGGAAGTTTAGGCTTTTGTTCTTGGCATCAATCAGATATTAACAGTGGCTTCTCTTGGGCTTGTAATTAATTATTTATGTCAATAGAGCGTATTACTCTCTTTATAGAAGTAATCCTTCCTGTTCCTGTAAATAATGAGTTTACTTATCGTGTCCCGTTTGAACTTAATGATTTTATACAAGTAGGAATTCGAGTTATCGTACCTTTTGGGAAAAGTAAATTAATTACTGGAATTGTTACAAAAATTAACCAAACTGTTCCTTCATATCCTTCAAAGCTTGTAGAATATATACTAGATGAAAAACCTATAGTAACACAAGGCCAAATTAAATTATGGAGATGGATTTCTAGTTACTACATTGCACCAATAGGTGATGTGTTTAATGCAGCATTGCCTTCAAATTATAAACTTGCAAGTGAAACAAAAATTGCAATGCATCCAGAGTTCTATAGAGAAAAACAAATTGATTTATCAAAAAAAGAACTGGAAGTTATTGATATTCTCTACACAAAAGAACAAGTAGACATTAAAGAATTGTCTACAGCTATGTCTTTGAAAAACATTATGCCTCTTATTAATAAACTGATTAATAAAAGAGCTTGTATTACAGTTGAAGATATTGCACAGAAATACACCCCGAAAATGGAGACCTATATTGGCCTCAATCCACTGTTAACAGAAGAAGACATCTCTGAAGTACTCACTTCACTTGAAAAATCCAATAATAAACAAAAACAGCTAAATATTCTGTTGCTAATTATTCAAGAAACTTCTCGATTACAACAAAATATGATACCTAAAAATCTCTTTTCAAAGGAGGATTTACCACTAAGTTCATTTAGTACGCTTATAAAAAATGGAATTGTTATTACGGAGAGAAAAAAAACCAGTAGATTAATTTCCAGCACTGACAATCTTTCAAGAGAAATTCAACTTAGTGATAAGCAAAGTGAAGCATTTACTAATATTAAAGCTGGATTTGAAATAAATATCCCGGTTCTCTTACACGGTGTAACAGGTTCTGGAAAGACTGAAATTTATGTAGAATTAATAAAAGAACAATTAGCATTAGGAAAACAAATACTTTTTTTATTACCTGAAATAGCGCTCACAACTCAACTAATTCAACGATTGTCACAATTTTTTGGCGAACAGGTTGGTGTTTATCATTCAAAGTTTAATCAAAATGAGCGTGTTGAAATTTGGAATGAAGTACTGAATAACAATCCAAATAAATTTAGGATCGTAATTGGTGCGAGATCTTCTATTTTCCTCCCTTTTCAAGATCTTGGATTGATCATTGTGGATGAAGAACATGACGCTTCATTTAAACAATATGACCCATCTCCAAGATACAACGCTAGGGATTGCGCTATCGTTTTATCCAAATTTAGCAAAGCAAATGTGATACTTGGATCCGCGACTCCTTCCATTGAATCCTACTACAATGCTACTAATGGAAAGTATCATTTAGTAGAGTTGTCAGATCGTTACTCAGGAGTTCAAATGCCCGAAATACAATGTGCAGATATCAGAAAGGCAAGGCAACAAAAAACAATGAAAGACGACTTTTCTTTTATGCTTTTAGATCAGATAAAAGAAACAGTAAATAATAAAGAGCAAGTCATTTTATTTCAAAATAGAAGAGGCTATACTCCTGTATGGATGTGTGAAGTTTGTAACTGGACTCCTAAGTGCTCACAATGTGATGTTACACTCACATATCATAAGTACAACAATTTATTGAAATGTCATTATTGCGGATTTACTCGTGTTCCTATGGGAAGTTGTGATTCCTGTGGAAGTCATCGAATAAAAATGATAGGTTTTGGTACTCAAAAGATAGAAGATGATTTAGAAGTATTGTTGCCAAAAGTAAATATTAAAAGGTTAGATCTTGACAGCACAAGAAGCAAGCATGCATACGAAAAGATAATTAATGAATTTGAAAATCATGAAATAGACGTTTTGATTGGAACACAAATGCTTTCCAAAGGTTTAGATTTCGATAAAGTTACATTAGTTGGTGTCTTAGATGCTGATATGATGCTAAACAGACCTGATTTCAGAGCTTTTGAACGCTCATTCCAAATGATGACTCAAGTGGCAGGAAGAGCAGGGCGAAAAGAAAAAAGGGGGAAAGTAATTATTCAAACTGCTGATGTAGATCATTGGATATTTCCATATATTCATCAGCATGATTATAAAAACTTTTATAAAATTGAAATTCAAGAAAGAAAAAATTTCTTTTACCCCCCCTTTTATAAACTAATTAACTTTACTCTAAAACATAAAGACTCTTTACTTCTTGATAATAGCAGTGCTTTTTTTGCTGATAAACTAAAGGAGTACTTTGGTTCAAGAGTACTAGGTCCTGATTATCCTTCTATTCGAAAAATTCAAAATCAGTTTTTAAAACAAATACGTTTAAAAATAGAAAAAGAAGCTTCAGATAAAACAATAAAAAGCACCATATATCAGGTGTTAGACACTTTTTATCAAGATGTTAATTTTAAAGGAGTTCGGATACAAATTGACGTAGATCCTGCCTAAATTAATTATCCCAAGTAGTATTTTAACATCTTACTCCTCGAAGTGTGTTTCAACCTTCTTATTGCCTTTTCTTTAATCTGTCTAACGCGTTCTCGTGTTAAATCAAATCGTTCTCCAATTTCCTCTAACGTCATTGGATGTTTACCGTTCAAACCATAATACAAACGAATAACATCGCCTTCTCTTCCCGTTAAAGTAGATAAAGAGCGGTCAATATCTTGACGTAAAGATTCAATTGCTAAACCGTCCTCCGGTCCTGGTAAACCATCATTTGGAAGAATGTCATACAAATTTGATGATGACTCCTCCCCCTCGACTAAACTTGCATCCATAGAAACGTGCCTACCTGAATTCATTATAGATTGCTTCACATCGTTCACGCTACATTCCAGATGATCAGCCAATTCCTCTGCTGTGGGAGGTCTTTCATTTTTCTGCTCTAGTTCAGAGAACGCACGATTAATTTTGTTTATCGTTCCTATTTTATTTAAAGGTAAGCGAACAATTCTCGCTTGTTCAGCCAGTGCTTGTAGGATGGATTGTCGAATCCACCAAACAGCATAAGATATAAACTTAAAACCTCTAGTTTCATCAAACCTTTCAGCAGCCTTTATCAAACCTAAATTCCCCTCATTTATTAAATCGGGTAAAGAAAGTCCTTGGTTTTGATATTGTTTAGATACAGATACTACAAAACGCAAATTCGCTTTTGTCAAACGTTCTAAAGCTAGACGATCGCCATTTTTGATACGACGTGCTAGTTCCACCTCTTCATCTGCTGTAATTAATTCTACGCGGCCAATTTCTTGCAAATATTTGTCCAGAGATGCCGTTTCTCTATTGGTAACTTGCTTTGCAATCTTCAGTTGTCTCATGGTCTTAGATATAAAAGATTTTCATTAAGTTATTTATTATCTGTCATATACAATCATAATTCAAGTTTTTTTATGTTAAAAAAGTACTGTTCTAGACCCTTTTTTTCCATTTATCGTTTTAGAACAGACAAATAGCCGTTTTCAACGAACATTTCTTTATTTTTGTATCATGAAGATACTAATGGTATGTTTGGGAAACATTTGCCGTAGTCCTATGGCTGATGGTTTATTAAGAAGTAAAGTAGGGCAATTGCCTTTTCATGTAATTGTTGATTCTGCTGGTACGGCAAATTATCATATAGGAAAAGCTCCTGACCATAGAATGCAGCAAACTGCAAGAAAAAATGGTGTTGACATTAGCATGTTAAGAGCAAGGCAATTTACCGTTGAGGATTTTTCAACTTTTGATTTAATCTATGTTATGGACAAAAGTAATTTTGAAAATGTAAATCTACTAGCAAAGTCCAAAGAAGATAAACAACGTGTTACGTTAATTCTTAATGAATTAACCCCTTGTTCAAATACAGAAGTTCCTGATCCATATTATGGTGGTGAAGAAGGCTTTGAAAATGTATATCGCATGTTAGATAAAGCAACTGATCAAATAATCGAAAAGTTAAAAAAGTATGAAAGGTAAAATATATATGATTCCAACCACCTTAGGAGGTGAGATAGTTGACGATGTGATCCCAACAAATGTAAAAAGCATAATAACTGAATTGCGAAATTTTATTGTAGAGGATATTAAAACAGCACGTCGTTATTTGAAAAGATTGGATCGAGATTTCCCTATTGATGAATGCCAATTTTTTGAACTAAACAAACATGTTTCAGCAAAAGATTATTTTAGATACTTACGCCCTGCTAAAGAAGGAAATGATATTGGAGTAATTAGTGAAGCTGGATGCCCTGGAGTAGCCGACCCAGGAGCAGAAATTGTTGCGCTTGCTCATCAAGAAGGAATACGTGTAACTCCTCTTGTAGGACCTTCTTCTATTTTACTTGCTTTAATGGGAAGTGGTTTCTCAGGTCAAACTTTCTCTTTTCATGGTTATCTTCCTAGAGAACGTAAAGAAAGAATAAAAAGGTTAAAAGATTACGAAGGTGACGCAAGAAGAACGGGCTCAACACATATCTTTATGGACACTCCATTTAGAAACATGAATGTATTAGATGATTTATTAAATGAATTAGCAGATGTTACAGAATTAAGCATTGCTTGTAATCTAACAATGCCCGATGAGTCCGTGTGGACTATGTCGATCAAAGAATGGAGAGAGAAGGCATATGATCTAAGTAAAAAACCAACTTTGTTTTTAATCGGAAAATCCAATTAATTAGACTTTTCGGGAAGGATTTTTTCGAAGAAATCCTTCCCACCCACTCCCTGATTTAGCTTTGTAATTTTCTCCAATACCTTTTGAAAAGTGATGGCAAACTGCAGTGGCTAATCCATCAGTTGCATCTAAAAATTTTGGCATCTCTTTAATGTTTAGCATTTTCTCTAAAATTGCAGCTACTTGTTCTTTAGAAGCATTTCCATTACCAGTAATACTTTGTTTAATTCGCTTAGGCGTATATTCTTCATAAGTCATTCCATTTTTCAAGCATGCAGCTATAGCTACACCTTGTGCTCTACCTAGTTTCAACATAGATTGTACATTCTTGCCGAAAAAGGGCGCCTCGATAGCTAATTCTGTTGGTTTATATTCTTGAATCAACCCGTCTATGCGAGAGAAAATACGCTCCAACTTCGCAGGATGATCTTCTAATTTTGACAATTGGACTACACCAAAATTTAACATCTCAATTTTATTCCCTTTCACCAAAATAATACCATACCCTAAAACAGTTGTTCCAGGGTCAATTCCAAGAATTATCTTATCTTCAACCATCAAAATTTTGCTTTTGGATAAAACTAAGAAAAATAGAGCGATTGCTATTGAATTATTACGATATATATTTATCGTTTTTCTTTGTATTTACCTTTTTACAAAATTTAAACAACAACTAGATTTCAAATCTTTTAATTATCAGTTTCTAAAGCATCATTTGTTTTATTTAGCAATCATTATGGTCTTCATAAATTATGGCTTGGAGTATACAAAGTGGAAGTTAATTATTGATATGCAAGATATTAAAACAAAAAAGGAAGTGCGTATATCTTCCTTTTTTGCTGGAATAATAACTGGAATGATGACTCCAAATATGCAAGGTAATTTTTTAGGTAGAATGTATTACTTCCCAAAGGAAAATAGAAATAACATCATTGTCCTCACACTTCTTGGAAATTTTGCTGCACTTTTAGTAACCATTATTTTAGGAGGAATTGCCATTTATTTTTTTAGATATAGAACTTTTACAAAAGAACTATACAATTTCTATCCTTACATAATAACTCTTCTAAGCTTTTTGCTCATTTTTTATTTTAACTTCCATCGCATCGTTTTTTTGAAAAAAAAATGGAAATGGTATAATAGAATGTCTTTGGCTATTCTTGAAAACGCAAGCTTTCCAATAAAAACTCTTATCATTTCATTAGCTAGATACTGTGTTTATTCAACACAATTCGTATTCTTTTTGATTGCTTGTGGAATGACTTATTCAACAGATTTATGGAGCTATGTAGCATTAATTTACCTCATTACAACACTTATTCCCTCTGCTTTTCTTGGTAAAATAGGAGTTCGTGAAGGAGTAAGTTTAACCATTCTTTCTCATTATTCGTTTGATGGAAACGCCATTTTAACAGCCTCATTGCTAATATGGTTGATAAACTTAGTATTCCCTACATTAGTAGGATTAATAATTTGCAAACGAAAATGATGTTGTTGTTGTTTCTTCTATTTCTTGTTCTTTACCTCTATTTTACACTTTGGGTAACTATTGGAAATTACAAGTTTTACAAAAAAAAGAAAATCTCAAATGAAAAAAACACAATTTCTCTTCAAGACATCACGATAATAATTCCATTTCGAAATGAGACAAAGAGAATTCAGCCTCTAATAAAAGCCCTTCTTGATACGAAGAAATACAATTTGAAAGTAATAGCTGTAGATGATCATTCTACTGATAATACCTCTAACTTTCTGGAAAAACAACTCAAAGAATTGCAATTAATTATTCTTAAAAACAATGGATTAGGAAAGAAATCTGCAATAAAAACGGCGATAGAAAGAATCGAAACAACCTATGTTTTAACGTGGGACGCAGATATAACATTTAATCAGAATTATTTACAAGCATTAGAAAAGTTACCAAAAGTAGACATGAATATTCTTCCTGTTGAATTTACAGGAAACTTTTGGACAAGGTTCTTATCGCTTGATACAGTTATAACACAAATTACAAATATTGCTCAAGCAGGATATACAAATCCTATAATTTGTAGTGGTGCAAATCTTTTATTTTCGAAAGAAGCTTACCTTTCATTTGAAAATATTGATGATCATAATCATATTCAAAGTGGAGACGATCAATTCCTATTGGCTGCATTTAAAAAAAACAATGCTAGAATTGTTCTATTAACAGAACCCGTTTATGCTGTAAAAACACCAGCTGAAAAAAACATAATTAATCATTTACAACAAAGACTACGTTGGTTTTTAAAAACACCCGCAATTAATGACATCGAATTGAAAAAAATCACGTTAATGGCCTCAATTGTACAAGGTGTTTTCTGGTTTACTTTATGTTCTAGTTTCTATCTATTCCCAGAATTTAGTATATGGATTTTTGGTCTTAAAATTTTGTTAGACTCGATTATTTCTTCATTATATTTCAAGAATAAGAAACAAATGTCAAAAATGATTATACTACCATTTTACAACCTTATCTTTCCTTTACAATTTGTACTGATGATAATCATTAAATACATTTCACCCTTAAAATGGAAAGACAGAACAATAAAAAATAATTAGAAACCGCTTTTTGTTTTGTAAACGTATATAAATAACAAAACAGAACAATCTCAGGAATTTATTATATGTAATTTTCAAACGTAAATTTATGCATCACCATTTTATTTTTGAGAACATTAATCATGTATCGACCAATTATTTGCTGTATCCTCCCTTTACTTTTAGCATGTGAAAGCAACAAAAAAGAAATAGATCCAAGTGGAACGTATGCACTAATAAATCCAGTTGCAAGCTCAAACACACGTGTAGGAATCATTCAGGTAAAAAAAATTGATCAAAAGAAAATTGCTTTCACATTTGATTTAAACAACGGTTTTCCTGACCATAATAACACCTCCTTCGTTGATACAATAAATCTACACAACAACAGTGCAAGTTACTCGCCAAATGGCAACAAAGACTATGTTATCTATTTTAACTTTCAAAAAGATGAACTTGAAATTATTGCAGAGAATTCAGTGGAAGTAAATGAAATCGAATCACAAAAATTATCAGGTGTATATCAAAAAATATCAAATGAACAACCTGTACTAATAGATCCTTTAACAGGAGAACAACTAAAGTAAAATAATAGATATAAAGACAAAATCAAACCATATTTGTTAAATTAAAGTAAATCGAAAAATCTTTATTCCTTTTCTTTATTATCATTATTTCCTTTCGTAAATTCACGATAATTGCAAAACAACTATGGAAGAAGAAGAAAAACACCTCGTTGAGTTAGAACCACTAACCATTGAAGATTATAAAGAATTAAAAAGCTTAATGATTAGCTCTTATGAATCAGTTGATGATCCATATTGGGAAAAATACCAAATCCAAAGTCTAATCGATAAATTCCCTGAAGGACAAGTAGTTGTAAAAGTTAATGACGTAATTGCTGGATGTGTACTTTCCATTATTGTGGAAGAAAACAGATTTGACGAACACCATACCTATAAACAAATCACAGGAGATTACACGTTCAATACACATAATTCAAATGGAACCGTTCTCTATGGAATTGATATTTTTGTTAAATCCGAATTTAGAGGAATGCGACTCGGTAGAAGGTTATACGATTACCGAAAAGAATTATGCGAAAAATTAAACCTCAAACGAATCGTTTTTGGAGGACGAATGCCTAATTATCAAGAACACCAAGGAAAACTTACACCTCGTAAATACATGGAAAAAGTAAGAAGCAGGGAAATATTTGACCCCGTTTTGAACTTCCAGATGTCAAACGATTTTCACCCCGTACGTGTAATAAAAGGTTACCTAGAAGGTGATGCAGCTTCAAGTGAATATGCAGTACTTATGGAATGGGATAATATCTATTACGAAAAACCAAATGATAATTTCAGAACAACAAAAACAATCGTAAAACTAGGACTCATTCAATGGCAAATGCGCTCCTATCGGGATTTAGATGAATTGATGCAACAAGTAGAATTCTTCCTTGATGCACTAAGTTCCTACCGCTGTGACTTTGCCTTATTCCCTGAATTCTTTAATGCACCATTAATGGCCTCATTCAACCACTTAAGCGAATCTGAAGCCATACGTGAACTAGCAACATACACAGAAAGCATCGTAAATCGATTCTCTAAACTTGCCATATTCTACAACATTAATATCATCACCGGAAGCATGCCCGAAATCGTAAACGACCAACTTCTAAACGTCGGATACATATGTAAAAGAGATGGTAGCTCTGAAAGGTTCGAAAAAATACACGTCACACCTGATGAAGATAAAGTATGGGGAATGAGAGGCGGAAACATACTGAAATCTTTCGATACAGATTGTGGGAAAATCGGCGTTCTAGTATGTTACGATGTTGAATTCCCTGAATTAGGAAGACTACTCGCAGACGATGGAATGGATATCCTGTTTGTCCCATTCCTTACCGATACACAAAACGGATATTCACGAGTTCGAAGCTGCGCACAAGCAAGAGCTATCGAAAACGAATGTTACGTAGCCATTGCTGGAAGTGTTGGAAACCTGCCAAATGTACATAATATGGACATTCAATATGCCCAATCAGGTGTGTTTACACCTTGCGACTTCTCCTTTCCTACAAATGGAATTAAGGCTGAAGCAACACCAAACACAGAAATGATTCTCATCGTAGACGTAGATCTCGACTTACTCAAAGAACTCCATAGCCATGGAGCAGTAAAAAACCTAAAAGATCGCAGGCTCGACCTTTACAAGTTGAATCGAAAAGTAGGACTCCAAAAACCAGATTAATAAAACTTAAACTTTTAATAAGGAAATAAACTTCCAAGTTAAATGTGTAAATTTGTGATAGAATTAATAAAATTAAAACACACTTATGAAATATTTTGCAGTGCTTTTCGGTTTGATACTAGGTATGTTAGCTACATTTTCCTCTTGCAGTAAAGACATTAGCGGAATCCGCGGTCAAGTAGTTATTAAAGAGGCAAATACAGAAATTCATTTGACAGCTGACGACGTGGAAGTTATCCTTTACGACGGAGATAATCCTGAACCCGTGAAATCTACAATAACTGATGTAAATGGTGAATTCACCTTCCAAAAAATTAAAAAACAAGAAAACTGGAAGATCAAATGTGCCACAACCGTAAATGGAATCATCTATGCAACAACATTAAACAATGTGGAAACAGATGGTAAATCAGTGACAACCGTTAAATTGATTTTAGAACATTAATAAAAATATTTGGCAGCCATTTCGGTCTACGCGCTTTAGTAAATGACGAAAAAGGGCTTCACTAGCTGCGTGTAATGCGCTTCCACATGGTCGCAATTACACGCTAGCGCTCACTCCCTTTTTCAACATTTAGCTATCACGCTCCGTCCGGGCTGAAATTCACATAAACGATCAAATAATGTTGTTTATTTAAGATTACTCTAAAAACACTTTACTTGATTCTGTTATATCAAGCCTCAGTATTAACCTGAGGCTTTTTTATTTATCATTATGAGAAAAATTGCATACTATCTTTTCACTCTACTTTTTGTTCTTTCTGCAGTACTTTATTATTTCCTTCAACCTGGAGGGGATACAAAGCTCTATATTAACTATTTCCCGGTCACAGAACGAGCACCCCAAAAAGACGAAATTAGTATTACGTTTTTCGGAAACACCTGCCTACTTTTTGACGATGGTAAAACACAAATCTTGTTCGACCCTTACTTTTCAAGACCCTCAAAACAACAAGTGCTTTTCTCTGCATTGGGAACAGATACTGTTATAGTAGCTCCAATAGTTGAGAAATACTTCAAAAACCTAAAAGGAATTTTTGTTTCCCATTCGCATATCGATCATATTCTTGATGCCCCTGAAGTTGCCAATAGAACACAAGCTATTGTTTATGGATCTTTGAGCACACAAAACTTTGCCCAAATAAACAAAATTCCTGAAAATCAAATACAAGCCTTTAACGAAGATAATGGTCATCAAATAGGAGAATTTCATATCCAACCTATCACTTCTATTCATTCGAAACCCAATATCTTTAACAACGACTTAGGTCACGTTTTTACAAGTAATCATTCTTTGCCTTATAAATTAAATGAATTCAAAGAAGGCGGTTCATTCGATTTCCTTATTAAACATAAAGAAAAAACCTATTTATTAAAAGCCAGTTTTCATCCTTTGGAAAAAGCCTACCGTAACATTCATATAGATGTCGCTTTTCTTGGGATTACAGGCTTAGGGAAAGCAAACGAAAAAGATACAAAATCATATTTTGAACATTTAATCAAACAAATTACACCAGGAACAATCGTCCCTGTTCATTGGGATGACTTTCTTACTCCACTTCAATACCCTTTAAAACCCATATTCAAAGCAGGTGATAATGTAAACAAAGCCTTTGATAAAATAATTGAAAACCAAAAGCAATACAACTATCAAATGCTTTTAATGGATGCTTACCAAACCAGAAGTTTTTAACTTTTAACATTTATTTTAATTAACTAAGTATGAATATTTGTAATTTTGTATTCTAACATAAATAAAGAGAAGTGAACACAATTAATAACTCATATCGTTTAAACTGCACTCGCAACCATTTCATGGCTGTGTGTATGCGATTTATTTACCGGTAGGAGTATTTTTTGTTATCTATAGATTTTAAGGCTCCTCGTATGTGGAGCCTTTTTTTGTTTAATTAAATTTCAAAACGTATGAACACACACCATCGTATTACCTGGATGAACGCTTGTCAAAATACATTTATGATGTATTGCCCACAAATCATGTGTGTATCAAATTATCGCAAGCGGACCAAAAAAAGATAGCCTTTTTTAAATCAATTATTTTTTGACTTAAGCCCCGCTATCGAAAAGCGGGGCTTTTTTTATTTACAACAATGAACACAATAACACCACATAAAACTAAATTAATAAGTAGCTACTTCAGTATTTACATCTTCTGGGGCGCCACATTCATAGCCATCACCTACGGACTGAAATCTTTCCCTCCTTTTATACTAACAGGTTTGCGATTCTTTATTGCGGGTTTACTATTACTCCTCTATCGTGCATCTAAAGGAGATAAATTATTCAATATGAAAAACTGGGGTTATAACGCCGTTACAGGTTTACTCATCCTAACTGGAGGGACAGGTCTACTCGTTTGGGCAGAGCAATATGTTTCAGCTACAGAAGCGGCAGTTGCCATCGGAACAGGACCTTTTTGGTTTATTCTATTCGACAAAAAACAATGGAAAGTAAATTTCAAAAATCCATTTCTCATATTGGGCTTGATTCTAGGATTTTCAGGACTTATTTTCTTCCTGAAACACGCTGCAACACAAGATACATCGATTGGTTTATCACAAAAAATAATCGCCTATGGTATTCTTGCATTAAGTTCAATTTCATGGGTAATTGGCGCATTGTTTTCAAGAAGTCACAAAGCAGATCAACCCTTTTTACTCAATGCATCACAACAATTGGTGGTTGCAGGTTTAGGAGCTTTTTTATTTGCATCAATTAAATCAGAATGGAAAACAATGGATTGGTCCTCGTTACGTCAAGATGCTTTAATCGGATTAACTTTTCTAATTTTCTTCGGTTCAATTATTGCGTATATTGCATACACTTGGTTATTACAAAACCAACCTCCTTCTCGTGTTAGTACACATACATATGTCAATCCAATTGTTGCTGCCATTTTAGGCTATTTATTTATAGGAACCAAATTAGGTGTTTTTCAACTTATCTCTTTTGTTGTTATTTTACTTGGAGTAGTTCTATTAAACATGACATGGAGAGCTAGCAATTATCGTTTTGTGAAAATTCGTTTTCATAAACAAATTGCTATTTATAAGCGTATTGCATCTCCTTACGCTACATATTTAAATAACCTGTGGTAATCAGCAGAAACTAAACGTGAGCCCTATTCTATAATAGGGCTTTTTATATCTTTATAAAATGAAATTATTTCGTGCTTTATTTCCAATTGTTTCCTTTATTCTTTTGTACTTTATTGTTGCTGTTTGTTTAAAGGATTTCTATGCAGTTCCTATTCTACCGTTATTACTCATAAGTTTTATGCTTTCCCTTTTCACACATCGGGAATTTACATTTGATGAAAAATTAAAATCGTTTTCTAAAGCTGCTGGTAATGAACTTATTGTTACGATGCTTTCTATTTTTATGCTATCGGGTATTTTTAGTCAGCTGGGCAGTGACATAGGAGCGTTAAAAATACTTACTTCTTGGATCCAAGAATTCTTACCAGAGCAACTCTTTATTGTTGGTATATTTCTCTTTGCCTGTTTTTTATCAATAACGATTGGTACATCTGTTGGAACAATTGTTGCTTTAGCTCCTTTAGCAGGGCAAATTGGTTTTATTGAATCCTCACATACTTACTATTTACTAGGAGCTATTGTAGGTGGAGCAATGTTTGGCGACAACCTTTCTTTTATTTCAGACACTACAATTGCGGTTACAAAAACACATGGTATAGCTATGAAAGAAAAGTTTAAAGCCAATTTATTACTGGTTCTTCCTGCAGCTATTCTTAGTCTATTATTTTACTTTCTCGTGACACCAACTCATATTACAAGTCATGTAACATCCGAATCTTCTTTCAAATGGGAAGATGTAATTTTAGTTTCACCTTATTTTTTTGTGCTAGTATTAGTTTTTTTTAATATCAATTTATTCATAGCACTTTGCTTAGGAATTTTCGGTTTTCTGTTGACTGGTTATTTCATGGCCGATCTGACCTTTTCCGTTTTACTCTCAAGTACAAATACAGGTGTTCTTTCACTAACAGAATTGTGTATGATTACTTTTTTCCTTGGAGGTCTAAGTGGTTTTGTCCATTTATTTGGAGGCTTTGATAGATTACTAATACTTATTAAAGAAAAAGCCAATTCGAAAATAAAAGCCAGTTATAGTATTGCCGTTTTATCTGGTTTCACCAATATGCTATTAGCGAACAATACACTTTCTATAATTATAGTTGGTCCTTTAGCTAAAGAAATTGCAGAAAAGAATAATATTCCTATGAAACGAAGTGCTTCTATTGTCGATACGATGACATGTTGTGTACAAGGTCTGCTTCCGTACGGTGCTCAATTACTCCTTGCTGTTTCCCTATCAGGTGTATCTATTTCAGCTTTACAGTTACTTCCTTTCATGATTTACCCGATATTAATCGGTGTGTCTACACTCATTGCTATTCCTTTTTTAGGTTTAAGAAAGGAGAAAAAATCCTGAAACAGAAAGGAAAAATCTTGTTTTCAATTATTTTTTGTTAATCGATGAAAATTTATGATTTTTTACTATTTTTTTCTACTAATTAAGATTGTTTTATCCTACTTTTGCAATTAGCCATTTAAGTTAATTAAACGATTAAGTGGCTGGTGTAATTAGTAGACAGATATCTTATTTATAAGTTAGCAAGCAATGAAAAAAAAGTCGGCTGAAAAATCGAAAACAGATGTTGTTTTGATTGGAGCAGGAATAATGAGTGCAACATTAGGGGTTATTTTGAAAGAACTAAACCCATCTTTAAAAATTCAAATCTTTGAGCGCCTTGATTCTTCAGGACTAGAAAGTTCATCCGCTTGGAATAACGCAGGAACAGGACACGCAGCCTACTGTGAGTTGAATTATACTCCTGAAAAAAATGGAATAGTTGATGCTAAAAAAGCGGTAAGCATTAGTGAACAATTCGAGGTTTCAAAACAACTTTGGTCTTATTTAGTAGAAACAGGAAAGTTAAAAGATACTTCTTTCATAAACAGCGTTCCTCATTTCAGTTTTGTACATGGTGAAGGAAATGTAAGCTATTTGAAGAAACGTTTTGACGCCATGAAGAAAGAACCTATTTTCTCTGACATGTTGTACAGCGATCAAATCGAAAC
Organism: Taishania sp.; assembly: GCA_030150045.1. Classification (GTDB taxonomy): domain Bacteria; phylum Bacteroidota; class Bacteroidia; order Flavobacteriales_D; family Crocinitomicaceae; genus Taishania. Next base: position 21,614 of record JASLGM010000043.1, on the reverse strand, counting down.
TTTAAAAGAATGGTTCCCTTTAATGATGCAAGATCGTGATCCTAATATTCCTGTTTCAGCTACACGCATGAACTTGGGAACGGACGTGAATTTTGGTAAATTAACTTCTGATCTTATCGCTTACTTAAGTAAATTTGATGATGTAGAAGTACATTTCAATTGCGATGTTAAAGAAATAGAGAAAGAGAAAAAAGTTTGGGAAGTTGAAGTTAAAGATTTGACGACAGGAAAAGAAATTGAAGTAGAAACTTCATTTGTCTTCATTGGAGCAGGTGGAGGCGCCTTACCTTTACTCTTAAAAACTGGAATTCCGGAAGTGGAAGGTTACGGAGGTTTCCCTGTTGGAGGTCAATGGTTACGCTGTAAAAATGAAGAGATCATTCGCAAACATGAAGCAAAAGTATATGGTAAAGCAGCAATCGGTGCACCACCAATGTCTGTTCCTCACCTAGATTCACGCGTAATTGACGGTAAAAAAGAATTGTTATTTGGACCATTTGCTGGATTTTCAACAAAATTCTTGAAAGAAGGAACATTTTGGGATTTACCTGGTTCAATAAAATTGAGTAACATCATTCCTATGATGCAAGCTGGTTGGAACAATATGTCGTTAACGCGTTATTTGATTCAACAAGTAATGTTGAAACCCGATGAACGTGTTGAAGTTTTGAAAGAATTCTACCCCAACGCTAAATTGGAAGATTGGGATTTAGAAATTGCTGGACAACGCGTGCAAATCATCAAAAAAGGAAAAGATGGAAAGGGAACTTTGGAATTCGGAACCGAGATTGTTAATGCAAAAGATGGTAGTATCGCCGCATTATTAGGTGCTTCACCAGGAGCATCAACAAGTGTAGCTGCTATGTTAGATGTTATTCAGAAATGTTTTCCTAAGGAATTCAAATCAAATGAATGGCAAGAAAAAATCAAAGAGTTAATTCCAAGCTTTGGAATTCAGTTGAATGATAATCCTGAATTATTAGTAGAAACTAGAAAACGTACTTCTTCTATTTTAGGATTGTAATACGTTTAAAATATAAGTAAAAGGGCTGTTTCTTTCGAAACAGCCCTTTTTTTATTTATGTAACTTGAATATTAACATGTAGATGTTCTTTTGAAAACCGATTTCGCGTTAGGGATTACAGTGGATAGCCCACAGTCCCCAAGTTTACTAGGGGACGAGGACTAGTAACGAAAAGCCCGACCCTACCAAGTATTTGGTGGGGGAACGCCCTACTCTATTTTTTATTCTGAAATTACATTTATTTTTGAAGCAACAAGCTTTGCTTTTTCTACTAATTTTGTCACTTCTTCATCACCATAAGCTAATGCCACAGCCATTCTACGGTAAGGTTTAGCTGTTGGTTTTCCGAAAATTTTGAAATCCGTATTAGGGAAATTAGCTGCGTCATTTAAACCTGTAAACATAGGTTTATCCATGTAATCATCGGCTAAAATAACGGCGCTTGCACCATTTTTCAATAAAACGATTTCAGGAATTGGAAGCCCCAAAACGGCACGTGCATGAAGTTCAAATTCATTGAAATTCTGGGTTCCGGCCAAAGTCACCATACCCGTATCATGTGGTCGAGGTGAAAGTTCTGAAAAAACCGCTCCGTCAGGACAAATAAAGAATTCTACACCCCAAATTCCATTACCTCCAAGGGCCGCAGTGACCTCTTTCGCCATTTGTTGAGCTTCCTCTAAATGTATTGGATTCATGGGCATCGGCTGCCAACTTTCTTGGTAATCTCCACGTTCCTGACGGTGACCTATAGGCGGGCAAAATAGCGTGTTTCCGTTCTCTTGCGTGACAGTCAATAAGGTTATTTCGTAATCAAATGCGATGAAACCTTCGACAATAACCTCCATTAAATCACCGCGAGAACCTTCCAACGCTGCGTTCCAAGCCTTTTCGATATCTGCTTCTGTTTTAATTACCGATTGACCTTTTCCAGATGATGACATCAACGGCTTCACCACACACGGCATTCCTACGGAAGAAACGCCATTTTTCAATTCATCCAAGCTTGTTGCATATCGATAATTTGCTGTTCGAACCCCAACTTCTTTCGCTGCCAAATCGCGAATGGCTTTTCTGTTCATGGTGAAATTCGCTGCGCGTGCAGAGGGAACAATTTGAATTCCTTTTTTCTCAAAATCGTACAATCTTTCTGTGCGAATAGCTTCAATTTCTGGGACAATTATATCAGGGTTGTGTTTCGCAACAGCGGCATCTAATGCATCTCCATCAAGCATATCAAATACTTCGTATGCATCGGCAACTTGCATAGCTGGTGCGCCTAAATAGCTATCACAAGCGATTACATATTGCCCTAATCGTTGACAGGCAATTACAAATTCTTTCCCTAATTCTCCTGATCCTAGGAGCAATATTCGCTTGTTCATATCTTCTGTTTTATGATCTTTTACAAAGATGCATTTTTTCTTTATTTAAACGGTTTACCAATCAGTGATTTTTCAGAAAACGGTTCTTTTTTACGGCTATTTAACAGCTTTTTGAAAGCTAACAGCGTTATTATTTGTTATCTTTATAAGGATTGTTTTGCGGTAATGACCCCAAACAATGGATCAACTAATAATTCATGTATTATGAGCGTTTTTGAAAATCGTATCGATCAAATTTTGGCAAAACAACGTCATTTCCAATATAATCAAGTGGCTAAATCGGTGGAATACCGCAAGAATAGTTTGAAGAAATTAAAGGAAACCATTCTTCGTTATGAAACAGAAATTACGGACGCGCTTTACAAAGATTTACATAAGTCAAAAGAGGAGGCCTATCTGACGGAAATCAGCTTGGTGTTAAATGATATTGATTATCACATAAAACATATATCGAAATGGGTAAAACCACAAAAAGTAAAGACCCCAATTTTTGTACTTCCTTCGAAATCAAGGTTATTATATGAACCCTTAGGTGTTGCCCTAATTATCGCACCTTGGAACTACCCTTTTCAACTGATGCTCAACCCATTAATAGGTGCTATTTCAAGTGGTTGTTCAGTAATAATGAAACCCGCTCCTGAGACTCCAGCGACAGTGAATGTCATAAAAAAAATCATTTCCGAAGTATTTATTGAAGATCATGTTGCGGTGGTTGAACCAACTATGGAAGAGAATGAAATATTACTTTCTAAGCGTTATGATTTGATCTTTTTTACAGGAAGTCCGCGTGTTGGAAAAATCATTGCGCGTGCTGCTGCAGAGCATTTGACTCCTATAATTTTGGAACTCGGCGGGAAAAGTCCTTGCATAATTGACGCAAAATCGAATGTGGAAGTGGCTGCAAAAAGAGTTGTTTTTGGGAAACTGATTAATGCAGGTCAAACATGTATTGCGCCCGATTATTTTTTCGTGCACACTTCGGTGAAAACAGCTTTTATCGATGCTTTAAAGAAACATATTACTTCAATGTACAGCTCAAACACTAAGGAGTTGGCACATTATCCGAGAATGGTGCACGCACGCGCAACGGAGCGTGTGAGTCAAATGATAGATCCTTCTAAAGTGGTTTTTGGAGGGGACTTTTCAGTAAGCGAAAGGTACATTCAACCTACTATTTTGGACAATGTAACGAAGGATGATGCCGTGATGCAGGAAGAAATTTTCGGTCCAATTTTCCCGATTTTGACATTTGATAAGATGGAAACGGTGCTTTCACATATTAAAACCAACGAAAAACCTCTTGCGTTATACTATTTTGGAGATCCGAAAGAGGGAATGCAGATATTTCAGAAAACGAGCTCTGGTGGTGGCTGTATAAATGACACATTAATGCACATAACGAACCACCATGTTCCATTTGGAGGCGTTGGAAACAGTGGGATGGGCGGTTATCATGGTTTCTATAGCTTTAAGGCGTTTAGCAATCAACGGGCTATCATTATTACGCCAACATGGGTCGATATTCCGCTCAAATATGCGCCGTTTAAACACTTTAATTTGATTAAAAAGATCATGTAAGTTATTCCTATTTTGGGCGTTCCCCCACTCCAAATACTTGGAGTGGGTCGGGCTATCCGTTTTTAGTCCTCGTCCCCTAGTAAACTTGGGGACTGTGGGCTAACCACTTTTATCCCTAACGCGAGTGTATGGTTTTTACTTTTATTTATTTTTCTGTTTGAAAACCGATTTTCAGCTAGGGCGAAACGCGTTAGCTTAACAAAAAGAAAATGCTGTGTATGCTAGCTGAGCACAGCGACCAACGGAAGCTCGTGAGAAGCAGCAATAAACGCTTTTTCTTTTGTTTACTATAGCGTGTAGACCGTTAAAGCTGCCAAGAAAACCCTTACTTTTTCTGCTTCCTTTTCATGAAAAAATTATCTTTGCGGAAAATCTATTTTTTATGATAAAAACCTTAATGAGTTCCCTCCTTTTGCTTTGTATTTCGCATTCACTTACGGCGCAAACATCTAAGGAAGAGCGCTTAATTGGAATGTATAATTCCATCAAGACGAGTAACTACGCCACTTTCGTTAATGATTATGTGAGTGCTGATTTTTTTGAGATTGTAAGTAAAGATTCTTTAATCAAGCATTTTGAGCAATATGAAGGATATGAAGGTTACAAAATCCAGATGATTTCGTATGCGACACGCAAGCCTTCAAAAGTGGTTGAATTGGATAATGTGAAGTATTTCAAAACGTTTGTGGACAAAAAATATAAATTGACATTGAATCGTTCTTCCTTTGAAAAGGATTCGATTAATCGTGCTCAATATTTGGATTCTTTACGTGAAGAAATGAAGCGAGACACGGTGTATCAAAATCGTTTATTGACGGATACTTTGGATATGAGTTGGATGTATTATGATTTCCCTTATTACGAGGTTAGCGATGATGGGTATGACTATGTAGAGTCAGTTGAAAATGCGATGTACACGACATTAATGTATATGGAGGAAGGTTACAAAAGTGCATTTGGTAAGAAGATTGAAATTGCTGTAGATTACGATACTTTTTCGTTTTATTTTTCGGAGATAGATCAAATGGGGACGGTTGGTATTTTGAATCCTTCGAACAGTAAAGAATGGCAGTTTTTAGGTTATTTGGATAATTTTAGTAGCTATCTACCCTATTTACTACCTGATTCCATTCAAAAGAAATTGAAGTTAAAATGGTAAAACATAATATCTATATTATTAAAAAAGGCTACCGTTTGGTAGCCTTTTTTTTGTTTAATCTTTTTTCTGAATTCCCTCTAGTTGTTCGCTTACAAATGCTGCAATAGACCGTAGATGTTCTTGGTCAAAGCGGAAAGCGACACCTGCTGTTTCGTATATTTCTGGGATGGATTTGGTATATCCTAATTTTAGAGCTTCTTTGTAATCAGCGATTGCCTTTGGATAATCTGTTAAACTATTTTTCCAAACGCCAAGTGCTCCTAATTGAGCAATTCCATATTCAATGTAATAGAAAGGAACTTCGAATAAGTGCATTTGTCTTTGCCAGCTATTATCGCGAATTTCTTCGTATCCTGTCCAATCCGTTAATCCTACTCCATACTCTTGATTTAATTTAATCCAAGTCGCTTTACGCTCATCGATTGTATGTGTTGGATTTTCGTATATCCAATGTTGAAATTCATCAATTTGTGCAATCCAAGGAAGCACTTTTAGTATGTCTTCTAAATGATCTGTTTTAGCGCGAATTACGTCTTCAGCATTATAAAAATGGGACCATTGCTCCATGGTTAACAACTCCATTGACATAGAAGCTAATTCAGCAATTTCTGAAGTTAAATTTTTATATCCTGTTAATTCTAAATCACGCGACAAAAAAGAATGAATAGCGTGTCCACCTTCGTGCACCATCGTTACTAAATCGCGTTGTGACCCCACGGCATTCATGAAGATAAATGGTACTCCAATTTCATAAAGTGGGTAGTTATATCCACCTGGAGCTTTCCCTGGTTTGGAATCTAAATCTAGATATCCCATTTTTTTCATTGTTGCTAGGCAATCTGAGAAATATCCATCAATGTCGTTTAACAGATTGATCGTTCCATCAAGCATTTCCGCACCATTCTGAAAGGGTTTTAAAGGCGTTAATCCGTCTGGATCTAATTCTAAATCCCATGGATTGAAAACGGTTTTCCCCATTTTCTTTAATTTTCGCTCCTGAATATTTTTTACAAGAGGAACGATTTCCATTTTTATAGCCTTGTGAAAAGCAAAACAATCCTCCTTTGTGTAATCAAAGCGTCCTAAGGCAACAAATTTATAATCTCTATAATCCTTAAATCCTGCATTCACGGCTACTTCGTGACGTAATTTCACAAGTTCAGAGAACAAATTATCCAAATTCTCTTTATCTGCCATTCGTCTTTGTCCGATTTTTTCGAACATTTCCTTTCGAAGTTCTTCCTCTTTTTCTTTCAAGAGTTGAGCTGCCTTTTGCATGGTTAACTCTTCTCCATTATGAGAAACTGTTTGTGCTCCTGAAATCGCTCCAAATTCCTGAGATCTTTCATTTATTTTAGCTTCGATTGCAATGTTCTCCTCTTTGAATAGTTGGAGTGCAATTTCTACACTACGGTAATATATCTGATATGCTTGACTTTTACCTTTTGGATCAGCAAATGGTGTGTTGACCATCTTTTTATTCAAAAGATCTTCAAAAGGCATCATTTTGGGTTGAATTTCCGTTACGAAGAAAGTATACTTCTCTGTTAATTCAGGGATGGAAGTATCGCATGTCATTTTGATATATCTCCAAGCTGCGTCTTCTTCTAGTACTGCGTCTAATTCACTTCTGTCTATTAACCAACGATTGAAGTTTTCTTCAGAAGAAAAATCCCTATTGGCTAAGTCTTCGTAATAAGGCTGAATATCTTCCCATTTTGAAATGATTAATTCTTCAGCAACGAATGTTCTTTTAGGTTTATGAATTTCCATACTTTTAGTTATAAAAAAGCCCCGATAATTTCGAGGCTTTTGTTATTATTCTTCTGTTTTTTTCTTTTTAGCTGGCGCCTTTTTAGCAGCAGGTTCTTTTTTCTCCTTTTTCTCAGCTACTGGTTTTTCAGCAGCTGTTTTTTTTGCAGGAGCTTTTTTCTTTGGTTTCTCTTCTACTACTTCTGCTTCTTCTACAGCTTCAACTACAGGTGCTGGTTGCTCCTCTGCTAAAACCAAGTTTCCTGATTTTTGAAGGATGTTATACCACTGAAACATTTTTTTAATGTCTGATACGTATACTCTTTCTTTATCGTAGTCAGGAAGAATCTCTTCTAAATAAGTGCGTAATGTTTTTTCACTTTCTTTATGTGAAGGTGCCGCACCACCGTTTTCTTTATCGTAAATAGCACGATATACCTCTTTCAAAGGTTTGTCTTCTTCGATGGTGTATATACTAATATCTTCTAATGCAGAAATACGATCTGTTGCATAAGCAGGAACGCGTTTTTTGTCTTCCAAAGATTCTACAATAACACTGTTTTTTGCTTGAGCAATCACTTTATACAACCCAGACTTTCCGGAAATGGAGATAATACCTGTTAAATTCATTACTTTTAATAAATGTTCAACGCCAAAAATAAAAAATCTTTGTCACCTTTTTACTCGATTATGATTTTTGTTTGTGAGAAATTCACTTTGGTGTTTACTTTTAGCAAATATACTCCTCTTGCCAAATGTGAAACATCTATTGCATCATGTTGAAAATCAATGCCTACAGTTTTACCAAGACCATCCACCAAGTCAATTGAAATGATTTCTTGATCGGAAGAAATAAATAACTTTGTTCGTGTAGGATTGGGATATACTTTTAAATTTTCATTCAAATTTTGGGTTGATAAGCCATGTGTAATTTCTCCAGCATATGATCCACATTCATTTGTATTATACCCAAAACAATTGATGATTCCGAAATGTGCTCCTCCATTTTCATAGAAACTTAATTCGGAACCACTTACATTTTGAATCACATTTCCGTTTACTGTCCAAACGTAATGTTGAGCGCCACTTGTAAAGTATTTTTGATTGGTAACATCGATTTGAATGGGTAATAATACTGTTTCCGTCCCACCAGTACTGTTTATTTGAAAAACAGAAGATTCAACTCTACATGCGAATTCATTTATTGCGGTATATTGATAATCGCCAATAGCATCAATTGTTCTGCTTAAACCATTTTCATTATTATCCCAAATAATATTCGTTAAGTTTTGCGAAGGATCGGTAAACAAAATTGTATTCGCACACAAAGCATCAGGGCCAATTACATCTAACAATTGTTCTTGCGCTAACAGCATATCCCACGCATGTGCATATCCGTAACCATAAGAGTTGTTCGGTAGATTGGACATGAATTGATTAGGCTTCGCTTTTTCTTTCAACAATTTCATAAAACCTTTTTGATCACCATCACCACACCTCTCTAAGTATAATGCAGCAATTGCAGCAACAACTGGACTTGCCATAGAAGTTCCTCCGTTAGCGATATGTACTCCTCCTGGAGCTACTTTTAATGGTGCATCAGCAATAAATTGATATGTTCCAGGTACTAAAGTGTAATCGCCTTTAGCAACGATATCAGGTTTATTATTTCCTTCTCGATTAGGTCCTTTACTGGAATTGATACTTATTTGTCCCGGGCTATCCGTTGGGTTTCCAGTTGTATAAGTTCCTGTTATATTCCAAAATCCGTGACGATTTCTAATATTTCCTACTGAAATAATTTCCGGATGTGCAGTAAGTCCACTAACGATAGTTTGTTCCAAATCTGGGAATACATATTTATTTGCTAAAGGAAATACGGTCACATCAGGAATTGTTTCAATAATAGCATTCATTCCATGTCCTTCGCCTGACCAAAGATCCCAACGACCATTTCCTTTTGTAAAAAATCCAAAATTGTAGTCCAAACTATCTACATCACGCATCAACAAACTATAATTTACATTTGGTCCTTCTCTAAATATTGAAAACTCAATTGTACCAATACGTTGTCCTGCTGTATTCCTTAAAGTATCGAATATCGTTCCGTCCATATTGGCAGAAATAAATCTAAATCTTGTAGAAGCTGTCTCTCTAAAATTAGGGCTAAATGCTTTTATAGCGAATTCAAATTGCATAGAATCTTGACTAGAATAACCGTCAAAAAAGATTTTATTATTCCCAAATATTGTATTAGGATTGTTCTTAAAGAAAGTGAATTTCTCTTGTCCATTTTTTAACGAACTACCTACATGATATTTACCTAGATTTGCGGAGTTACCACATGCTGTTACAACAATTCGTCCTTTTTTTTGCCGTATTAAATCTAAGGTGCGTTGCGTTGCAGGGTCTCTTCCATCGTGACTTCCAAAATAAGAACCCATACTCACATTGACAACCGCCTTTTTGCCAAGTGAATCAGCAACTTTGAAAATATATTCAATTCCATCCGCTACATTATTTGACCAACTTGGACCACTCCCCTTGTAACGAATCATGATAATGTTTGCATCTGGTGCGACACCTTTATTCTCTCCATTAGCCAATCCATTTCCAGTTGCTACACCTGCAACAGTTGTACCGTGTGTTTCACCATCCCTATGTGTACATACACCTTGATTGATATGATTACTTTTCCAAAGTACGCCATAGTTATAGAAGGGATGTCTTGGTCCAACCGTTTCTACTTGATCCCAAATACGTAATACACGAGTGGTTCCGTCTATATTTTTAAAGTCAGGATGAGCAAATTCAATTCCTGTATCAATAAAACCAATAATAACATCGGCTCCTGTATATCCTTGTCTTAAATCTGTCCCGGCATGAACTTCATTTACGCCATGATAAGCTCTAACAGAATCTGCCAAGGGCGTTGGTCGAAAAGGTTCGAAAATGAAATGGGACAAAGAACCGTTTTTCACATATTCATTGAGTTGGTTTGCTGTTGATTTCACATAAAAATAATCAGCATTTTCATGCACAATTTTTAATTTCAGCTTATTGACTTGTTGGCTTGTCTGCGGAGTTTTCGTGATTGCGATAGTAGAAACTTCATTTTTATCTTTTTCAGATAGCAGGTCATAAGTAGCTTTTTGAAACTGAGCATGTATTGGCGTTAGTATGGAACAACTTAACAAGAGTATCCCAAGAATTATTTTCCCCATTTATACAATATATTTACCATTCTTACCAAATTTACACTAAAACGATACAATAAATAGTGTAAATTCTCATAATTTTTTGCACATTTGAAATTAACAATTTTAATTAAATTGATTTAGAAAATGAAGAGACGTATTATCCAGCTGAGCTTTGCATTATTTGCAATCGGTTTACCAAATATTTTAGCAGCACAACAAGTTGACAAAAAAGTATTGAATTGGTACAATGGAAAACAAGGTATGCAAACAGAGGCTGCATACAAAATGGTTAAAAAAAGAACATCGAAAACAGTTGTTGTTGCCATCATCGACTCTGGAATGGATATTGATCATGAAGATCTAAAAGGGCAAATTTGGGTAAATACCAAAGAAATTGCAGGTAATGGAATAGATGACGATGGAAACGGGTACATAGATGACGTAAATGGTTGGAACTTCTTAGGAAATGCTAAAGGTGAACACCAAAATTACGCACGTTTAGAAATGACTCGTATTTATGCTCAATTAGCTCCTAAGTATGAAAACTTCAACGAAGACACGGATAAAGTTGAAGATCCAGCAGAATATGCTTTATTCAAAGAAGTACGCGAAGCAATCGCTGAAAGACGCGCTGAATACGAACCGTATTTAGGTCAATTTGATCAAATTAAAATGTTTATCACTCAAGTTCCTACAATCGTAGCTGCTCAAATCGGTAAACAAAACTATACATTGAAAGACCTTAATAAATGGAAACCTAAGGATGCTCAAGGTTTACAATTGAAGCAGTTTGCAACAGCTATTTTAGATGGTAGCTTTAGTGAAGAAGCAATCAAAGGTCAAGAAGAGCAAATCAAACAAATGTTGGATTACAACTTAAATCCTGACTACGAAGATAGAGCATTTGTTGGTGACAATCCGATGGATATTAATGATAGAGGTTATGGAAATAGCGACGTTCAAGGTCCAGATGCATTACATGGTACACACGTAGGTGGGATTGTCGGTTCATTACGTGGTAACGGTCTTGGTGGTGACGGTGTAGCAGCTGATGTTAAATTAATGTCTTTACGTGCAGTTCCAAATGGAGATGAGTTCGATAAAGATATCGCTTTAGCAATTCGCTATGCAGTTGACAACGGAGCGTCTATCATCAATATGTCATTCGGAAAATCATATTCTCCTTTAGCTAAAGATGTATATGAAGCTATTAAATATGCAGATGAAAAAGGAGTATTAATGGTACACGCTGCAGGAAATGACGCAAAAGACATCGATACTGAACCAAACTTCCCAACTTACAAATTTGAATGGCAAAATGGTAAAAAGCTTGATCATTACATCACAATCGGAGCTTCAACTAAAGACCACTCAAATAAAAAGAAAGAAGTAAACGGATTAGCAGCTAATTTCTCTAACTATGGACAAGTTGGTGTAGAAGTATTCGCTCCAGGAAATGAGATTTACAATACGGTACCAGGAAACAAATACCGCTCTTTACAAGGAACATCAATGGCAGCGCCAATGGTTTCCGGAGCAGCAGCGTTCTTGAAATCTTACTTTCCGACTTTGACAATGAAAGAAATTAAAGAAATCTTGTTAAAGTCTGCAACAAACTTTAAAGGTACGCAACAAGAAATGCCAGGTACTGGAGAAGCTGTAGACTTCGCAAAATTATCTGTAACTGGAGGAACAATCAACCTTCCAGAAGCAGTGAAATTGTGTATTGCAATGGAACAATTGAAAGCAGCGAAATAATATTTTCGATAAGCATACAGTTATAACGGGAATCATTTAGATTCCCGTTTTTTTTGACTTATAATTCTTCTAAATCGTTTTAACTAGCGGTTAAATCGTATTTTTTTGTTACTTTTCCTTTCTTAAACTTCAGCTAGAAACAATGTCATTACAACCCTCAGCATTTGATCAAACGATAACATTTATGAATGATATCATTTGGTCACCACCATTTATTGCGCTTTGTATTTCGGTTGGGCTCTATTTTACTTTCAAAACAGGTTTCTTACAAGTTCGCTATTTGAAAGACATGTTACGTTTGCTTTTCAAAGAAGGTTCAAATGACAAAGGGGTTTCTCCTTTTCAAGCTTTTTCGATTGCTATTGCAGGTCGTGTTGGAACAGGAAATATTGCAGGAGTAGCAACCGCTATAGGAATTGGAGGACCTGGAGCGGTTTTCTGGATGTGGGTTATCGCTTTTTTCGGTAGTGCAACCGCTTATATAGAAGCTACACTTGGACAAATATACAAAGTAGAAAAAAACGGAGAATATCGAGGAGGTCCAGCTTACTACATCGAAAAAGGCTTAGGTAAAAAAGGATATGCGATGACATTTGCCATTGCAACGATGATTGCTTGTATTTTTTTTCTCCCTGGTGTACAATCCAATAGTATTGCAGATAGTATGCACAACGCATTTCAAATTGATAAACTATGGATAGGCGTTGCAGTTGCTGTTTTACTAGGTTTTATTGTTGTCGGTGGAGCAAAAAGAATAGGACGATTCTCTGAGATTGTTGTCCCTTTCATGGCAGGTATATATATATTAATGGCCATTGTCATTGTCAGTTTGAACTTTAAGGAAATTCCTGATGTTCTTTCTCTAATTGTAAGGTCGGCATTTGGTGTAGATCAAACATTTGGAGGAATCGTAGGTTCGGCAATTGCAATGGGTGTAAAACGGGGAATTTATTCCAATGAGGCAGGACAAGGAACAGCACCACATGCAGCCGCAGCCGCAGCAACATCTCATCCAGCGAAACAAGGATTAGTACAAGCATTTTCAGTATATATAGACACTTTATTCGTTTGTACAGCAACCGCTTTTATCATTCTATTTTCTGGACAATACAATGTTGTCAATCCTGATGGTGGATTTTTAGTCGAATACTTACCAGGAGTAGAACACGGTGCTCAGTTTACACAAGCCGCCGTAAGTGAACACTTTAATGTATTAGGAAAACCTTTTATTGCTATCGCTTTATTGTTTTTTGCCTTCACAACTGCCCTAGCCTATTATTTCATTGCTGAATCAAATCTACATTATTTAAGTAAGAAAAACGTAAATTCAAATGTACTTTGGTTCATGCGTTTTGTCTTTTTTGGAAGTGTTATTTACGGTGCTGTTTCTAGTGGCGGAACATCATGGAGCCTAGGAGACATAGGAGTAGGTTTAATGGCTTGGTTGAATATTATTGCAATCATTTGGTTACGTAAACCCGCGCTCCTTTCACTTGAAGACTATAAAAAACAGAAAAAAGAAGGTAAAGATCCCGTTTTTGATCCTACAAAATTAGGAATTAAAAATGCAGATGAATGGACTCGAGAATAGAGAGCAATAAATGAAAGAGGAAAAGAGAAAAGGAGCCCGATCGACAAAAGATATCGATCCAAAGATTTTAATTCAACTGAATAAAGGTGAAATAGAAACAGCAAACTTAGTAGAATGGCTAGCTGTAGATCAAACTCTTATTCTAGAAAACGTATTAAAGGCGCATCAAAAATCACATTATCTAAATCCCATCCTAGAAGCAATTGATGGGTTGAAAAAGAAAACAGTGAATACCGTTAATGAAGCAATTGGGATGACCTTATTTCAAGAAGCGGTCAAGGAAAACAAAGAAGATTTTCTTGTTTTACTACAGAAACACACTTCTGATGTTGTACGTGTTTGGTCATCTTATCCAATAGGAAGGAATCCGATGCTTTCTTTGGCACAGAAATTAGAACAACTAAAACCCTTCGCTGCTGATCCTCATTTTGGTGTACGTGAAATAAGTTGGATGACCGTGCGCCCATCAATCATTAAAAACCTGTCTGAAAGTATTGCAATTCTCTCTACATGGACAGCCGATAACGATGAAAATGTGAGACGTTTTGCTACAGAAGCTACTCGTCCACGTGGTGTTTGGTGCGATCATATTGAAGCATTAAAAACAAATCCTGAGCTAGCCATTTCAATTTTGGAACCACTTAAAGCTGATAAGGCAAAATATGTGCAAAATAGTGTAGCTAACTGGTTGAACGATGCAAGTAAAACACAACCCGATTTTGTTAGAAATTTATGTGCGAAATGGCAAAAAGCTAGTCAAACAAAAGAAACTCAATACATCATAAAGAAAGCACTTAGAACACTTGACAAAGCTTAATAATCGGAAATGAATATAACGGTAGAACCAGCGATAACAAAGACTTTACAAAATCATTTCAAAACGGTGATTTTAGATTTAGAAAAAGATACAGAAAATCAAGATTATCAAGGTTTAAACATTCACATTGCCAATAAACATATCAAATACAGGAAAGCAAAACTGACGCCTAAAAAGAGAGGGTTCTTTGTCACACTTTGGAAAAGAGATCCGGAAAATAAATCTATTCCGTATACCGAATCGGATAGTTTTGATATGGTTATCATTGCTGTTTCTCAAGATCAGAATGAAGGAATTTTTATTTTCCCTAAATCTATCTTGATTGAAAAAAACTTGATTACGACAGCTAAGAAACAAGGGAAAAGGGGTTTTAGAGTATATCCGAATTGGGTCGTAACGCAAAATAGACAAGCAATAAGTACTCAGAAATGGCAAACAGCATATTTTATAGACCTGCATAAGTCTTTCGAAGAGCGATTAAAAGTCCTTTTGAGATAACTACACTTTCACTTTTCTGAAATTATTTTAAGCACCATAATTCGCGTTAGGGATTATAGTGGTTAGCTTTACAGTCACCATTTTGACGGCTTTAGGCGGAAATATGGTGACTGTAAACTAGTAACGAAAGCCCGACCTCGAGCTTATGAAAAACGTCTTAATTCCTTTCATTTTTCAAATGTACGAAGCTGTAAATACGGCCGTATTCTTCCCAAAAGAAAGGGTGGAAAATAAATAGTTGGCAGCTTTAACGGTCTTTGCGCTTTAGTAAATTCCAGAAAAAGGGTTTTAGCTACAGCTTTGCAACGTGCTTCTTTTAGTCGCAATCGCAAAGCTAGTTTCACACCATTTTCTGTTCATCTAGCTACCGCGCGCCGCCCTAGCTGGAGATCCCGTTCCCCCTTTTGGGAAACCTTCGAAGTGAACACTTTTTCCTTGTAATGGGGAAATAGTTTTGAAATTAGATTTCCCTTATAAACTCGAGGTAACGCCCAAAAAGAAAAGGAGCAACTTTGTCACTCCTTTTACAATTTGTTTAGATTAAAATTCCCAATCCTTCACTTGAACCTTCCAATTGTTTCTCAAATCACCTAGATTTTTCACCATTGGATTGTAGATCATTCTCTCGGGTATATTTTTCACATCTGCGAAGTGCACAATTTCTTTCTTTCCCTCATGTTCAGTCAAAACATGTAAACGATCTAAGAGTGAAAGGTTATATTTCTTCTCTAATTCTTTCACAAATCGAGTTGAAGAATCGATGGAACAGCCCGAAGCGCCTACCTTACTTTCGTCAACTGTAAGAACCACAAAATAGTTTTCCAAAATGAATGCATCTCCATAAAGACCTTCACCGTGGGCAGCCCATTGCGAGATAAAATTATTCAAATCACTTGCCATTTGTGTCTGTACCTCGTTCGGAATTTCCGTTTGACTTTGGTAGACCCACACGCGGGAATGGTCGGGTAATTGCGTATTCATATCTTATAAATCTGCTGCTGTTGCAATTAATTCTGCTACGTCCAACACTTTAATATCCTCTTCTTTTTCAAAGTGTTTAACGCCATCAGTCATCATTGTATTACAGAATGGACATCCCGTTGCAATGATAGCTGGTGCTACTTCCAAAGCGTCTTCAGCGCGCTCCACGTTGATTTCTTTGTTTCCTTTTTCTGCTTCTTTGAACATCTGAGCACCACCGGCACCGCAGCATAAACCGTTTGTTTTACAACGTTTCATTTCCACCAATTCTGCATCTAATTTTTCAATTAAAACGCGAGGAGCTTCGTACACGTCATTTGCCCTTCCTAAGTAACAAGGGTCGTGGAATGTAATTTTCTTTCCTTTGAACACCCCACCTTCAACGCTTAATTTACCTGTGTTGATTAGGTCTTGAATCAATTGAGTATGGTGAATTACTTCGTATTTACCACCCAATTCTGGGTATTCATTTTTAAGTGTATTAAAACAATGTGGACAACCTGTAACGATTTTTTTCACTTCGTAACCGTCCAACACCTGAATGTTCATCATTGCTTGCATTTGGAAAGTAAACTCATTTCCTGCTCTTTTTGCAGGATCTCCGGTACAACTTTCTTCAGCGCCGAGCACCCCGAATTTCACATCACAGTGATTTAATATTTTTACGATTGCTTTGGTAATTTTCTTTGCGCGATCGTCAAAGCTACCAGAACAACCCACCCAAAATAAGATATCCGCTGTTTCTCCGTTAGCCATTAGCTCAGCCATTGTTGGAACTTTCAAATTACTCATACTTAATTTTTAGAATGCTTTATTATACTATTGGGTTCTTATTTATTGTTCGTCTCTCCAGTTGATACGATCATTTGGAGAAAATTGCCAAGGCGCACCATTATTTTCAATGTTTGTTAACATACCGGTCAATTCTACTGGCATTTTTGATTCCTCCATTACTAAGTATCTTCTTAAATCAACAATGATAGAAAGTGGGTCAATATTTACTGGGCATTCTTGCACACAAGCGTTACAGCTAGTACACGCCCAAACCTCTTCTTCAGAAATATAATCGAAAAGTAAGCTTTTGTTATCGTCGTATTCCGCTCCGTTTTTAGCACGATTTTTCCCTACCTCTTCTAAACGATCACGTGTATCCATCATGATTTTACGAGGAGAAAGCAATTTACCTGTTTGGTTGGCTGGACATGAAGATGTGCATCGTCCACATTCTGTACATGAATATGCGTCCATTAAGTTTTTCCAAGTCAAGTCTGTTACATCTTTTGCTCCGAAACGTTGAGGTTCTGCTGAAGCGTCAGCCGCAGGTGCCGCAAATGGATCAATTGTTGGATCCATCATCATTTTCACTTCGTTGGTAACTGCTTCCATATTATTGAACTGTCCCTTAGGATTTAAGTTCGCAAAATACGTATTCGGGAATCCTAATAGAATATGTAAGTGTTTAGAGAATGGTAGTAAGTTCATGAAAACAAAAACCATTGTGATGTGCCCCCACCACCCTATTCTCTCAATTGTTATCAATGCACCTTCAGATAGATTTCCAAACAATGCAGGGCCAATTAGAGAAGATACTGCGAATCCAAAAGATCCATCACCTAAATTTTCAGCATGAGATAGGCCTCGGTTGTACAATACTTCGTCCGCACCATTCATCATGAAAATACAGCAAATCAATATCATCTCAAAGCATAAAATCAAGTTTGCATCAGTTTTTGCCCATCCAGCTAATTCTTTCATGTTTAATCTTGGTACTTTCAAGATATTTCTGCGGATCATAAATGCAAGTGTTGCAATAAAGGCCAGTACTGAAAGTACTTCAATTAATGAAATGATGAACGTATAGAAACTACCTAATGCAGGTCTAAAAACACGATGAGAACCTGCTAAACCATCTACAAAAATTTCAATCAATTCGATTTGAGTGATAACAAATGCAGAGTAAATAAAAAGGTGTAGAATAGCAGGAATGGGTCTTTGGAACATTTTCTTTTGACCAAATGCTACTAATAACATGTTTTTTACTCTTTCTCCTTTTCTGTCTGTTCGATCTATTGATCTTCCCAGTTGAATGTTATTCTTAATTGTAAGCGCATTTTTTATAAAAAAACCAAACCCTCCAATTAATAAAATCGCAAATAATATACTTGTAATCATCTACTGTTTTTTAGTTGTTTTGATTGTTTAAAATCGTTTTCAGTTGTCTTTCTTCTTCTTTTGTTAAAGGTACACCTTTTGTTTTAGCTCCAAAAACAGAGAAGTGAATGTATCTTTCAGGATGAGCAGAAATATCATCTACCAAGTTTTGTAAACGTTTATTGGTAATGTTTAACTCATTGTACAATTGTTCGTCTTTCAACAGCTTTCCAAGTGTTCCATTCCCACTGTTTGCATCATCCAATAAAGAGTTGAACTTGTTTAAAGTTGCTTTAGCAGCATCAATCGTTCCTTTAAAATCAGCAGAAACTAAATCATCTGTAAAGGTTTTCGCATTCCCTAATATACTTGCAATTTGACTATTACTCTTTTCAAGATTAGAAGTAATGCTTTCTACGTTTGTAAAGATTTTAGATAATTTGATTCGTTCAGAGGCAACCAATCCTTCAATTTGAGTTGCTGCATTTCCTAATTTGTGGATTGCAGATTTAATTTCGATCAAACTTCCTTCAACTTCAGAAGTTGCGGTAGAATCCCAAAATGTAGAAACAGATTGAATGAATTTATCTAAAGATCCGATTGCTGTTTGAATTTTTTGTACCATTGGGTCGGCATATTGCTTCACTTCTGACATTAAATCCGCAGTCACTTCACCAACAATATATGAGTTCGGCTCATAATATTCTTTTTTTTCATAATTCGGTAAAATAACCAAGCCCTTAGATAATAAATCTACTGCTCCAGCTTGAATAATTGATCCTTTAGGTATGCGGAAGTTTTTATCACTAATATTGAATTCTATCAATACTCGTTTACCTTCTTCGCTTTCATCTGTTAGGTTTACAGTGAGTACTTTCCCAATGATTACTCCATTTACATACACTGAAGTTGCATTGGTAACTCCCGCTGTATTAGAGAAATATGCATAATACACCTTATCACCTCCGAAGAAGCTGTTTCCTTTTAAAAAATTTATTCCCGCTACTAAAAATCCAATGGATAATATAGCAACAACTCCAATTTTAAGTTCTTTTGTTACTTTCAAAGCGTCTATTTTTCTGCTAATTTAATAGCTTTTTCTAAATTAATACGTTCTCCATTGATAAAGGCAACCACAAAAGCATGTTGAAACCCGTTTGAGCGCACCTCATTTTTCAATGCATTAGCACTTTTAAAATCATTTATGTAATTCCCTGTTGTGTATTTATAAAGATTATCTTGAAAGTACTCATAAATTTCCAACCCTTTAAAAATTCCACTTGATGTTGCTAACTTTTTTGGAGAAGTGTGGATTTGTACACGGAAAACTACATTTCCTTCGGCTTCTACATTAATAATCGTTTTTTGTGTTTCTGCTGGTGGTACAACAGTCACCGTTTTTCCATTTGATTTTTCAGCATAAGCCCTTCCTTCCATTTCTGCTTTGTACTTTTCAAAAGCAGTAAACATAGCTTCGGCCATTTTCTTTTGGTTCTCTTTATTAGCAAGAAAGTTTTCTTCTTCTCTATTCGTTAAAAAACCTGTTTCAATCAAAACGCTAGGCATTGTTGTTTTATAAAGAACAAGAAAACCTGCTTGTTTTACTCCTCTATCGTGTCGTCCTAGTTTCTTGAATTGTCCTTGTACCTTTGTTGCGAAATTTATTGAATGATCTAGATTTACACTTAATTGAAGCTGTCTTGCAATAATTGCATCAGGAGACATATCATAGTCTTTGTATTTTTGTCCACCATCTGACTCTAGGTAGATGGTCGCATTCTCTCTTTCTGCAATTTTCTGTTGAGCTTCTGATCGATGCAAACCTAATACATAGGTTTCTGATCCGTAAGCAGATGGACTTGCAGCATTCGCATGAATACAAATAAAAAGATCTGCTTTATTTTTATTTGCAATTTTTGCTCGATCATCCAATTCAACAAAAACATCTTTATCTCTAGTGTAAACAACTTTTACATCAGCGTAATTTTTTGTGATCATTTCACCCAAAGCGAGTGCCATATTGAGACATACCGTTTTTTCGTTACTACTTGCTCCATTACATCCAGGATCTTTTCCTCCATGACCTGCGTCAATCACTACCGTCTTGATTGCCCCTTCCTGTCCAAAGGTTATTTGTGGTGAAAAGAAGAGCCAAAATGCCCCAATAGAACAAAAAACAATATTTCTCGCCTTATTTATTTGTCGGATTACTGACATGATGCGGTTATTTTTTAGTTTTGCAGTCATTTGCGTTTAATTTAACAAAAATACGAGGCTTAATTGTTCAAAAATTATTCCATATCTTTAATTATTCTCCAGGCATTGTTAATAAGCCTGTTTTCCAGTGCTGTTTATGCTCAGGATACCATTTATGTAAACGATGAAAGTTTAGGTAACATTTCTAAGTATTCTGCTCGTGATTCTACCTTTGCAGACTTAAAAAATAAAATGTTACACCTATATGGTGAGGCTTATGTGGAAACAGATGATATGAATCTTAAAGCAGGATATATTGTACTTGATTTCAACACAAAAGAAGTTAAAGCTACTTATGTATTAGACTCAGAAGGTAATAAAATTGAAAAACCTATTTTCAATATGAATGGCGATGAAGTTGTTGCCAATACATTAAAATACAATCTTGATACGAAAAAGGCATATATTGAAGAGGTACGAATAAAGCAAGATGAGATGTATCTTCAAATGGGGCAAGCCAAACGGCAAGCAAATGAAGAAATTCATTTCATCAATGGTAAATTCACCACTTGTGATTTAGAAGAGCCGCATTATCACTTCCAATTAAAAAAAGCTGTTTTAGTCCCTGAAAAAAGAATTGCAACAGGTCCGATGAATTTGTTTATTGCAGGTGTTCCCACTCCACTAGGTCTTCCCTTTGCAATTTTACCTCAGAAAAAACAAAATCAAGAACGTACCCACGGAATTCTTTTCCCAGAAATTATTCCAACTTCACAATGGGGAATGGGATTGAGTAACTTAGGGTATTATTTCCCGATAAGCGAACGTTTCCAAACTTCTTTTTATTTAACGGGCTATACACGTGGGAGTTGGGGTATTCGAAATTATTCAGAATACGCAAAAATATATGGTTACACTGGGAATGTGGACTTCCGATACAATATTTTCACGCAGGGATTTCCTCACACAGACAAGCGCTCTGATATGCGTATAAATTGGGAACACAGACAAGATTCAAAGGCTAATCCAAAATGGAATTTCAATGCAAAAGTAAATTTCACCTCCTCAAATAACACAAAAAACAACATAGATTTAAACAACGTAGATTATTTCAATAATCAATTAATGTCAGATTTAAATGTGACTCGTTTTTTTCCAGGTAAGCCCTACCAACTCTCCATGAAAACAAGTTTATCACAAAACTCCACGACGCATAATGTTTCATTAAAACTACCTGTTCTTAACTTTTCTACATCACAATTCTATCCATTGAAAAACATCATGAAAGGCGAAATCTTTCAACGATTTGGTGTCATATATTCATTGGAAGGCCAAAACATTTCAACATTTAAAGATTCTTTGATTCGTACAGCAGATTTTGGTGGAATTGCTGATCAATTTATGTATGGTGCACAACAACGTATAACCATACAAACAACGGGAGGTATCATCAAAAACATCATCAAAATAACGCCTAGAATTAGTTATAATACTAATTTAAACTTTCAAGAAACTCGACGTACC
>JASLGM010000004.1 GCA_030150045.1 Taishania sp. | reverse complement strand
ACAAATCCAGATTTGCAATAAAACCCTCGACTTCTCTTCATCGCAATATGCGTAAATTCAGATTAACATTTTTTCAGAAAATGAAACCTGCCAATCCTGATTATGAATCACTTTTGGCACAATAATTGAACTTTTGATAATTGTAAGAGTTAGTTTTCATAAGTAGTAGTTTAGGTTTTACAAAAGAGAGAAGCGCTAGTTTCTCTCTTTTGTGATTTATGACGTTTAGGTTTCAAAATACAGATTTGGAATTAAGACATAATTTATAAAATGTAAACTCCGATTCAATTCAAATCCTAAACTTCGATCAGTACAAAATCTTTTTTATACTAATATTCAATTCCAATTTTCAATGGAAACATAATTCTTGAAAACGAATTTCGCGTTAAGGATAGGAGCGACATCTCCCTACCCTATGCCTTGGGTAGGGAATACAGCGGATAGCCTGACCTTTTCCAAGAATTTGGGAAAGGGAACGCCCATTTTGTCAACTTAGATTTAGTATCTTTGTAAAAAATTATATAGCTATGTTGAGGTGGGGATTTTGTTTCCTTTATTTTTTAAATCTCTCGTGTCATCGTGAAGCTAAACTTCCACAATTAGGGCGGTTTGAAGTATCAAAATTGGATACTACATATCTACCCATCCTTCCGTTTTCTTTTTTGAATCAAGACAGCTTAATCTATTCTTCATCTGACACAAAAGGGAAAGTTTATGTAGCGGATTTCATTTTTTTAAACTGTCCGACAATTTGTCCGATTATGACGAATCACATGATGGAGCTTTATTTGAAATATAAAAACCATGCAGATGTGTTGTTTTTATCACATACAATTGACCCTGAAAATGATCGTCCTTCGGTATTAAAATCGTATGTAATTTCACTGGGAATAGACACTAAAAAATGGAATTTCGTGACGGGAGAACAACAAGAAATTTATGATTTAGCAAAAGAAAGTTATTTCACTATGGCACAATCTGACACTTTAGCTCCGGGAGGATATATTCATGGTGGTGGATTATTTCTTGTGGATAAAAACGGTATCATTAGAGGTGTTTATGATGGCACAAGCAGTAAAGAAAACCAACGATTAATAAATGACCTTGATAAGTTATTGAAAGAAGATTAATTCTTATTTTTGCAGGAAATGCGCGCAAAACTGGCTTACATATTGATTTTTTGTGTTCTCTCAAATCTCTTTGCGAAGGTATTCACAATGGCTTCTTTTTACTACAATCAAACCTATATTGCTCAAAACATTTGTATCAATCGATTTGAGGCTATTCCTGTTTGTAATGGTAGCTGTTTTTTGGTGTCGGAGTTGCGAAAAAACGAACCTACTGAAGGAAACACATCAATTCCAAATTCGGGTCCTTCTACAAAAATCATTGAATCTTTCATTGCAACTTTTCCAGTCATCAATTTCACTTCTTGTTTTAAGATAATAAAGGAAACAAAATCCTTTGTTAATTTCTACACTTGTAGGATTTCTAACGAACGTCTTTTTTCAATTTTTCACCCTCCAAAGTAGGTCTTGTTTTTCTTTTTATATTATGAATTAAAACAGACAATATGCAAACAAATCATGTTTGCAGTTCAACTTGGTTTGACTTTCAGAAGACGCCTTTTGGGATAATGGAACTATCGGATACGAGCACCCTTCCGTGTGTATTTTCTTTATCCCATTTTCAACAACATCCGACCTTAATATTGGTTGAAAAAGGTGGTGGTTTTGTGTATTCAGAATTCACAAAACTTACCTTTAATGAGCTGAATTTAATTGTCATTCCAGCGGGCTGCATCAACAAAATAGAAATTACAAAAAAAATAACTGGAACAATCATTTGCTTTAATGCATCTAGTTTAAGACTTCATTCATTTTCACATATTTCAAATACTTTCCCTTGTATTGACTCAGAAAATCAATTTATCTTGAAAATGGATAAAGTATGTTCGGAACGAATAAAGGGGATTATCAATCTGATGATTAGTGAATTTACGGATGCAAAAAAAGATTGCTTTTCGATGCTTCATTCTTATCTCATGGTTCTACTTTTAGAAATTGAGCGTAGAAAAGAAAAGGTTTTAGCCTTTCAATACCGAAGTGTAAAAACGGAAAAGATAATGCAATTTGAACACTTAATTCAAGAGCATTTTTCACAACTAAAATTACCTTCAGAATACGCTTCAATTCTACATGTTTCACCCAATTATTTGAATAAGATTTGTAAAGAATCTACGGGATTAACAGCTGGAGAAATTATTCGGAGGAAATTAACTTTGGAGGCGAAAAGAATGCTTCTACATTCTTACCGAAACATCAATGAAATTGCGGGTGTTTTGGGGTTTGAAAGCGTTTCTTATTTCATTACATTTTTCAAAAAGAATACGGGTATGACTCCCGAAAAATTCAGAAATGGATTGATCTAAATAGGTAAGTCAAGGGATTTGGATTTTCTCTGAATTCCTTGTTTACTTTTTTTTAATTTACTTCTTCTATTAGGAAAGTATATTCTTGATACATACATTTTACTACATGGTCCATTTCTAATTCATTAAGGTGTCCAAATCCAAGTCTTAATGCGCAATGATTTTGATCCTGATACATACAAATACGAGGAATAAAGACTCCTTTACGTTGACAACGTTCAGCCAATTTCATTAATGAAATCGGTTCAGTCCATTCCATCCAAATAGCTAATCCACCAGATGGAATTTTAATTTGGATTGCTTCTTGAAACTGTATTTTGAGAAGACTTACAAAATTATTTCTTCGTTCTCTATATGTTTTTAAAGCTTTTTTCAAATGTCGGTGTATTTCGCCCTCTTCAATAATTTCCGCTAATGTTTGTTCCATTACAACATCACCTTTAGGATCTAATAATCCAAGAAATTTATTAGCTGCGTGAATCAAATCTTTAGGTCCACAAATAAACCCGGTCTGAAAAGTAGGAAACAATGATTTTCCAAAGGAACCTAAGTAAATAACCCTTCCATAAGGATCGTTACTTGCCATTGGTAAATCTTGTTCTTTTTCGTAGTGAAACTCATAGTCATAATCATCTTCAAGAATTACGAATTGATATTGATCAGCAAGATCCTGAAGTGCCATTTTACGTTCAGATGACATTTCAACTGTTGTAGGATAATGATGTTGTGAGCTCAAATATATCAAACGAATATCTCCTTTTTGGAACCGTTTTTTGATTTCTTCTACTTGAATTCCATTTTCATCTACCGGAATAGTTTTGATATTTGCCCCAGCTTGTTGGAAAATCATGTTAGCTGAAAAATAACTTTTATCACCGACAAGAACACAGTCTCCATCTTCCACAAGTAGATGGGCAAGAACATACAAACACATTTCAGTACTTCTGGTTACTAAAAGATTTTCTTTCTGCAATTTAAGTCCTCGTGAAGTATTCAAAAAATAACAGAGTTGTTCCAAAAAATATTGGTTTCCTCTAAAAGAAAAGTCATTGATACGTTGTGAAACCTGTCTTCGTTTAAGAGAGGAAGAATAATACCTTGAAAGATCATCGAGTTTTGTCAATCTTATGTCGGGTAATCCATCATTAAATGCAAAATCACATTTATGCTCTTCGAAAGGAGAATCTAGAAAAAAGGACCTTTTAAAAGAGAAGCTTGCATTTGCAAACAGTTTTTGATTACCAACTGAATCTACTCTATCCAATCGATTTAGTTTTATCTGTGGATTTTCAATAAAAGCTCCTTTCTTAGGAAGAATACTTAACCATCCTTGTGCTTGCAATTCATCCATAGCTGCTACAACAGTTTTTCTATGTACTTCTAACAAATTTGCAATCACTCTACTTCCTGGCAATTTAGTTCCCACTGTCAATTTTTTACTGCATATCAATTGGATAACTTGCTGTGTTATCTGTAAATAAATAGCTTCTTCTTTCTCTCTTTGGAGATGAATATTATTTTCTAACACAGTAAAAACTGGACTACTCATATTATAACAACTGGACTACTAAAAACTAGGGCAAAGATACAACATTTGCAAAATAAAAATCTGGGCAATTGTCCTAACAGCATTGTTTATACAATATGAAAAGAATTATCATTTACACGAGTACATTTTTGATCAGCGGATGGTCGTTTGGTCAAGAAAAGAAAGACACAACAAGAGTAGAAGAGATTGTCATTCAAGAAAATCGTTTACAAATTCCATTTAATCAGACAGCACGTAACATCCAAGTTGTTACAAAAGATGAAATAGCTCGATTGCCTGTAAAATCTATCAATGAATTATTATCATATATTGGTGGTGTTGATTTACGTCAAAGAGGTCCAATGGGTACGCAAGCCGATGTTAGTATCGACGGAGGTTCATTCGAACAAACCATGGTTTTACTCAATGGCGTAAAACTATTAGATGCACAAACGGCACACAACATGCTTAATATTCCTGTTCCTTTAGAAGCGATTGAACGCATAGAAGTGCTTAAAGGTCCTGCTGCAAGGATTTATGGAGTAAATGCATTAACAGGAGCAATCAACATTGTAACAAAGCAAAGTTCATCTTCTTTTATCTCTGTTAATACCTATGCAGGTTCGTCTTTTGAAAAAAAAGAAGCTGGTGATGGAAAAGGATTTTATGCCGGAGGAGGTATTCAATTAACTGGAAATTTTGGAACTGAAAAGCAAAGCCATTTACTTTCTATAAGTAAGGACGCATACAACGGTCAACGTTACAATACAGCCCAAGATAACACTCGTTTATTTTACAACGGAATCTATAAATTCAACCCTAATCATTCCATCCAATGGCTTGGAGGTTATACCTTTAATGATTTTGGAGCAAATGGCTTTTATGCAGCCCCTGGAGATAAAGAATCACGTGAAATTGTAGAAACAGCTATTTTCAGTATTTCTTCAAAACACAAATTTGGTCGGTTTACAATTTCCCCGCGTTTAAGCAATCGATACAATGAAGATGATTACAGGTATTTTCGTCATAACATTAGTAAGGCACGTTCTATGCATTTTTCAAATGCAATGATGGCGGAAATCAATGCAAGTGTAAATACAAAAATTGGTGATTTTGGACTTGGTTGGGAATCTAGATTTGAGTCAATAAACAGTTCAAATATTGGTCAACACGACCGTAACAACCATGGGATTTATGCAGAATATAAAGGTTTTTACTGGAAAAAACTAGTCGCTAACGCTGGTGCATATATCAACTACAATTCAAGTTTTGGATGGCAAGTTTATCCTGGAGTTGACTTAGCATACTTGTTCTTACCAGGCTGGAAATTTGCAGTAAATGCAGGTTCAGGTCAACGTATTCCTTCTTTCACAGATTTATATCTTAATCAAAAACCAGGAAATGTAGGAAATCCTGATTTAAGACCGGAAAATGCTTGGCAATATGAAGCAAACATTCAATACGCTTGGAACTCACTTAAAGTACAAGCGGGATATTTTTTCCGAGATGTATCCCAATTTATTGATTGGGTGAGAGAAAAACCAGGAGTTCCTTATTCCCCCTTTAACATCGGTCGTAATCAAATTCACGGCATTAATGCACGAATAAGTCAGCAAATAAAGATTAAAGAACATCATTCTTTTGGTTATTTTGTAAGCTATAATTATTTACACCCTAAAATTAGATCTGTTGAAAATGTACAATCGAAATATGTTTTAGAATCATTACGTAATCAATTGATTATTGGAGTAAATTATGGTTATAAAGGCTTTAGCTTTCAATTAAACAATCGTCTTATAGAACGAGAGTTAAACAAAGCATATATTCTGCTAGACCTGCGATTAAATTATAAAATCAAACAGTTTACAATTTATACAGATATTTCAAACCTCTTGAATTCAACCTATAAAGAAGCTGGTGCTGTTCCTATGCCGAATAGATGGTTTAGTGTCGGATTGAAATTTAATTGGATAAAGTAAAAATTACATTTATTAAAAGGGTGACTTTCTATGAAAGCCACCCTTTTTTTTGTGTGAAAGTTTTTCGAAAAAACAATTCATAAAAAAATATAATTCGATGATATTATTTCCCTAATTAATTCAAATAATCCCATCAAATATTCACTACAATAACCATTTAATACATTTAACTCAGTATTTCACCATTTATTTATTTTCTTTGATTTAACTAAACTATCGAACATGACAACAAAATCAATGTTAAGTACTACTTTATTTGCAACACTTCTTGCAAGTAGCTCTGTTTTTGGACAACGAAATCAAGATGTTAATAAATCTCTTTGTACAGTTTCTAGTGATTGCTCCGATGATGATGTGATTAATCGCATACAAATTGGAACAATTGACAACGTCACCACTTGTTCGCCAAATGGATATGGTGATTACCGTATTATGAGTACAAATATTGTAGCTGGAACGGAAACCCATATTCTTGCAGAAGTTGGCCAAGGCTTCGCTAATGAATCACTTGGTTTATGGATCGATTATAACAACGATGATAATTTTACAGCTGATGAATTTCAATTAGTTGGAAATTCTCAAGGTTTTAATGAAATTCAATCTATGATACGTATCCCTGCACATATAGCACCTGGAAATTACACTGCACGCTTTTTTCTAAAAGCAGCTGGAACCGTCAACCCTTTAGATGGATGTAACAATACTGGTTTGTTATACGGTGAATTCGAGGATTACACCTTCAATATCACTGCAGCACCAGATTGTAATGCAATCAATACCATCAACTTCAGTATGTCATACAATAATAATCAAGTGTGTGAAGGCGATTTATTTGAGTTCGAAATTCTACCACGTTTCAATTCAAACGGAATCACCACACAACTACAATCTTCAACAGATAATGGTACAACATGGACAAATATAAACACACCATTTTTGGGAGAAGCATCCTCTTTAGTTATTACGGAAGAAATCATTCTTCGTTCATTAATAACTTGTAGTCATTCACAAGCTACAAAAACGACATCACAAGTTTTGGTGACTATTAAAGACCCAATCAACTGTTACTGTACACCTGTTTTAGTTTGTAGTGATGATGATGTAATAACAAAAGTAGAATTACCTTCTTTGAACTATGAAAACATTTCTTCATGTGGTCATGATGGATATTCTAGTTACACAAATAATTCTATAGGAAACTTCGAAGCATCCGTAACTTATCCAATTAAAGTAACTGTTGGTGATGGTTTTACTACCGAAGCTGTTTCTGTATGGATCGATTATAACCAGAACGGAACCTTAGATCAAAATGAATTTACATTTATCGGAACAGGTTCAGGAAGTGTTGTATCTGGTAACATTACTATTCCTGCAACAGCAATATTAGGAGAAACACTTATGCGAGTGAGAGTTGCGCCTGTTCCTGCAGCGAATGCTACTGATGACCAAGCTTGTGAAGTGGGGCAAGGTTTTGGAGAAACAGAAGATTATAAAATAAATATTGTGGCTTATTCAAATGTTGAAAAAACAATTCTCGACGGAATTACTTTAGCCCCAAATCCAACCAATGGTCTTTTCAAAATAAGTGGCTTAAACGTAAAATCTGAAATCCAAGTAACAGATATTTCAGGTCGAGTTTTATTGTCATCAACTGGACAAAATACAACGATTGATCTTTCTTCTTTTTCTGCAGGAACATACAATGTTATGATTTCAACAGGTACAGATAAAATTGTAAAAAGAATCGTGAAAAATTAATCTAAACAACTCATCTTTAAGTTAGTTAAGGGGGGGGAAGAAATCACCCCCTTTTTTTTCTCTGAAGAATACGGATAATTAACATTTCAATCGATAATTTAATTCCATTTTTTTTTATATTTGATATTATGGAGAATAAAGGACTATCAACAAAATTACATGCTTATTTAAATTTTAATGGGAATTGTGAAGAAGCATTCCGCTTCTACGAAGTCATATTTCAATCCACAAACATGGGCTTACATCGCTATAGTGACTTACCCGAAAGCCCTGATTTTAAAATTTCGGAAGAAGACAAAAGTAAAATCATGCACACATCTATTCTTATTAATAATGATGTGATGCTCATGGGGTCAGATACAATAGAAGCATTTGGTCAAAAAGCAACTCATGGTAGTGGTACATACTTGATGTTAGACACAGCGAATGCCGTTGAAGCAAAACGCTTATATAACACTTTGTCAGAAAGTGCTCAGAAAATAGAAATGCCATTAAGCGAACAATTTTACGCAGAATTATATGCTATGCTGATAGATAAATTTGGGGTTGCATGGATTATACATTTTGCAGGGAAAAAGGCAAATCATTAATTTGTTTTTACTTTAAGATTGAAAGAAAATTATTTTTGATTGACCTTCAATTCGATAAATAAACGGAAATGAAAAGAATAAAAAAAACGCTTATATTATTTTCTTTACTACTTCTTTCTTTTATTCTTTGGAATAATCTATCTATTTCAAAACAAACAAAACCACATCTTTTTTCTTCTGTTACTGAAATTCCTCATGCTAAATATGGTGTTATTTTAGGGACTTCAAAAATTACTAGATCTGGAAATGAAAACGCATATTTCTTTCATAGAATTGATGCGGCTGTCGCATTAATTGATGCCAAAAAAATTGATTCTTTAGTCATCTCTGGTGATCATAAAAATGAAACCTACAATGAAATTTCGGACATAAAGGAGGAATTAATTAAAAGAGGAATATCACCTACTATCTTATGTTATGATCCTAAAGGGTTCGACACCTATTCTTCAATGAAAAACATGAGAAAATGGGTGAAAAACGAAGATTTTACAATCATCTCACAACGTTTTCACAATCAAAGGGCTATTTACATTGCTCAACATTTAGGTTTAAAAACAAATGCCTTTAACGCTCAGGATGTCAATAAATCTTATGGTTTTTTCACTTCATTACGCGAACATTTTGCTCGTATAAAAATGCAGTTAAAAATACTATTTGTATCCTTGTAATTTATTTCCCCAATGCTTAAATCCTATTTTGTCTTCTTAAGAGCAATAAATGTTGCAGGAAAAAACACTCTTAAAATGGAAGCATGTAGAGATGAATTAACTAAAAAAGGATTTAAAAACGTAAAAAGCTACATCCAAAGTGGTAATTTTTATCTTCAATCTGAATTTACCCCAATAGAAACTGAAGAAAAATTTAGAGAAGTACTATTAACTTCTTTCGCAATTGATACTCACCTCTTTTTAAGAACAGAAGAAGAGTTAAAAAAAGAATTTATTAACATCCCATTCGGAAATACCTTACCTGGAAATAAAGTCTTTATTGCTTTTCTTGAAAAAATACCAAACTTTAATGGATATATATCATTAACTAATATTGCAGCCGAAGAAGAAGAAATTTCTATTACAAACACAGCAACCTACTATTTCCTTCCACAAGGAGCTGCCAAAACAAAACTGACTAACCAAAGAATTGAACAACATCTTGACACATTCGCTACATCAAGAAATCGGAACACAATTGAAAAGATGTTACAAATGATTTCTCTCTAGTTTTCTGCTAAAGAAGTGAAAAAAACTTCCTATTTTTGCACTAAACTAAAGTTAACACAAGTAGCTGATTTAAAACTGTTATTTTGACTTTAGTCATAAATAAAAACCTTGGAAATGCGCTTCTTTTTACCACTTATTTTATCGCTGATATCTTCTAATATATGGGCACAATTCTCAGAAAACGATGTTAAATTCTGTTTTGGAACTGGAGCAAAAACTGCCTATTTGATTATCGATTT
The DNA here is from genome assembly GCA_030150045.1 of Taishania sp. GTDB lineage: Bacteria > Bacteroidota > Bacteroidia > Flavobacteriales_D > Crocinitomicaceae > Taishania. Next base: position 3,801 of record JASLGM010000004.1, on the reverse strand, counting down.
CAATCATAGTCCGGATATACAAACATATGCATTTGGTTTCCGTTATGATGACGAAAATACAACAACTACACAAATGCTTGAAGCATTAAATCAAATCGAACCAAAAATAAACATCCAAATTGCAGATAATCGTATACAATCTATAAATTACAATCGTTTAACAACCACTTATACCTATAATTCTTGGGATAAATTCTATATTAAAAAACCGAATTTGAGTTGGACTTATTTTCATTGGCTCAATACAGAAATTGAGGAAAATAATTGGTATTCAGTCACTGACATATCACAAACTTTATTACATTCTTTTCCATACGTACCAATCATACCCGCTTATCATTCCTTATGGTTTACTGAAGAAGAAATTACTTACTGGGCAGGATCTGGAAATAACAAAAGTATCGTGGTTGTCGATTTTGGGAATGAATCTTTTGCTTTTGGTATAAAATATGATTCGAATTCAATATCCTATTTAGAAGCACTTGAAATCATTGAGACAGATTATCAAAATTTTATTTTCTCAGTTACTAATGGCATAGATCAGTTGACTTACAACACATTTACAGGTCAATCACCGTCACAAACTTGTAATTACTATAAAGGAACAAATCTATCGGACTGGAAGAAAACAACATTTAATGATAACATAAGAAACGGAGAGTGGTTAGGTATTGGTTTTGGAGAACGTAGACCATACACACCACAATTAGCAATTCCTGAACTTCCAACTCCAAGAATTAACAGTTTACTTACTGAAGACTTACAGATGTGTGTGTTAAGCGAAACATCAATACCCTTCCAAATATTAGATCATTCTTTCGAAACAGATAATGTATTTTCAGCTTGGATTTCCAATGAAGCAGGATCTTTCAACGATGCATTAGAAATTGGAACTCTTGAAGCATATAGAACAGGAAATTATAACATCCAAGTCGTTCTTCCACAATCCAATTTTGGGACAAACTTAAAAGTAAAAATAACAAGTAGTCATCCAGAAAAAGAAATAGAATTGACAAATAACTGGACTATTTTCCCCTTGCCAAATGCAAGCATAGCATCTTCAGATGAAAATGGAATCCTTCTAATTGGTGACACTTTAACGTTGATAGCAAGCGGTGGAAACACATATTATTGGAGTCCAGATTCATTACATCAAATAAGTACCCATGATTTATTATCTTTCGTTCCATCAGAGGATATGATTGTCTATGTAAGCGTAATGGATGAGAATCTGTGCACAGCTATTGCACAATATAACATCCAGATAGTAGATTCAGATTTAGCCACATTAAAGTTAAAGGATACTACATTCACAATGTATCCTAATCCCGCAAATAATTCCTTTAAAATCTCTAATTATAGTGGTAAAATAATCATTTACTCTTCTTTAGGTAAAAAACTGAAAGAATTTACACTTACAAATGATGAATCTATTTACATAAATGATTTGCCAAATGGTTTGTATTATATTAATATTGACGCAATTATCGGCAACCGTAAACTAATTATTTCACACTAAAACTTTAGTTTGAAAACCAATTATCAGCCCGGACGGAGGGCGATAGCTAAACGCACAAAAAAAAAGTAAACACGAGCTAAGCACTGCGACCAAAGGAAGCACGTGAGCAGCCGTAAGTGCACTGTTTTTTTTTAGTTTACTAAAGCTTGAAGGCCGAAAAGGATGCTAAATAAAGGAAACAACAAACCCTTTTTTAGTTCTTTTTCAGATTAATAATTTTCTCAAATGCCTTACGTTTACCACCTTTGAGTATAACTTCGCCACAATACGTGTAATTGAGTTTCTGAAAAACGTGCAACATCGCTCCATTATCAAAATTAGTATCTACACGAATGCTTTTCACGTCATTTTGAAGAACAATTTCCTCCAAATTTTGAAGCATCCATGTTCCAATTCCTTTAATTCGGGTTGGAAATTTAGTTGCTAATCGATGCACAACAGCGAAATTATTATCATCTGTCAACCAAGAACCATCAATATTTTCGTAGGCAGATTCCCCGTCAAAAATTAGCGCAACAAAACCTATAATTTGATTTTCTTTGCGATCCTTACACACCCATCCATATCCCATTTCAATGTCATGCTTCAACACATCTTCATTCGGATATCCATTTTGCCATTGACTACTTCCTTCCTGCGCGCGCTTTTGGATAGCACCACAAATAATCTGCCAAATAGCATCTAATTCAGCCTTTTCAGCACGTTTTAATTGAAGAAATTCCATTTTATTTCCTTAATTATCTCGTTCAATAAAATCTTCATTTCCCTTACTATTGATTCGACGAATCCCAAAAACAATCAACAAAACAAGAGAAACCAGGCCGATTAGTATACCTATTCCGACCTGAATTCCAAGAAAAATATCAGTAAACGACATCTAGTCTTTTTTAAACTTTACAGCCGTTCCGTAACACATTACCTCTGTTGATCCTTGCATCAAGGTAGAAGATTCAAAACGGATAGCAACCACTGCATCTGCCCCCAAACGCAAGGCATCCGCTTCCATTCTAGCCAATGCTTGATCACGAGAATGCGCCACTAACTTTGTGTATTCGGAGATTTCACCACCGACAATATTCTTTAATCCAGCCATAAAATCTGAGCCGAAGTTTCGTGCACGAACTGTTCTTCCTCTCACCAACCCTAAAGTTTCCCCTATTTCCATTCCTGGAACATCGTTAGTCGTTACAATAATCATACAAATAGTTTTGTCTAAGATAACGATTATGCTGTTCCATCACAAATGCATTTAAGAGAAAAAAAATGTTTAGGCCGCTTCCTTTCTGCCAAGAAATATTGGCCAGAAAGGTCAGGCTATTCGCTTTATCTTTTAAAAAAAAAAGGATGTCGCTACTATCCTTAGCGGGAGATTAGTTTTCAAACAATTGTTACAGTTGAAAAAGAAATTGACTATATACTTACCTAAGTATATAAAAAGTGGCGTCGACTTAAGGATGCGATAGCATTCTTCTATACAAAGTATAGCCTCTCACACCAGAGTCCCAAAGTAAATTTGGGGACGAAGACAGACGATAAGCGTTGCACGCCGTAATCGGATGGAAAAAGATTATTCATGAAAAAGCTTGATGTCGATAATATGGTTGGTTGATTCAATGTGTAGCTTAATTGAACAACCCAATTCCCCTTTTTGAGGGAAAATGTATATAAACAAAAAAAGCCTCTCCAAAATGGAAAGGCTTTTAAAAAGTGGCGTCGACTTAAGGATGCGATAGCATTCTTCTATACAAAGTATAGCCTCTCACACCAGAGTCCCAAAGTAAACTTGGGGACGAAGACAGACGATAGACGTTGTACGCCGTAATCGGATGGAAAAAGATTATTCATGAAAAAGCTTGATGTCGATAATATGGTTCGTTGATTCAATGTGTAGATTAATTGAACAACCCAATTCCCCTTTTGAGGGAAAAATGTATATAAACAAAAAAAGCCTCTCCAAAATGGAAAGGCTTTTAAAAAGTGGCGTCGACTTAAGGATGCGATAGCATTCTTCTATACAAAGTATAGCCTGTTACACCAGAGTTCCCAAAGTAAACTTTGGACGAAGACAGACGATAGGCGTTGTACGCCGTAATCGGATGGAAAAAGATTATTCATGAAAAAGCTTGATGTCGATAATATGGTTTGAACTACCTACTAAATTTGTGACATTTTTTTCAAGCCACTTTGTTAATTTTCCTTCTTATTCTCACTTCCATTTCTAAGGGTGTTAAATATCCTAATGAAGAGTGTATTCTTTTTGTGTTATACCAGTTTATATATTC